>NZ_BAAAII010000001.1:0-43386 GCF_039525985.1 Tsukamurella strandjordii
CGGCCGGGCGTCCCGTCGGGGGCGATGCCGCGCCCGTCCGCACCCGCGCCGCAGCGCGCCCCGGCGCCGCAGGCCCGCCCCGCGGTGCAGCGTCCGCCCGGGCCGAACGGCTCGGTGTCCCCGGGCGTCCTCGCACTGGTCGGCGTGGCCGTGCTCGCGTTGATGATCCTGGTGCTGATCATCGCCTTCGGCTGAGCCCGCGGGCCTTCGGCGTGGCCCCTGGGGCGGGTGTGAACCGAGGTGCCGGACGGGCCGCCACGGCCGGGCCCGTCGCGCCGAACCTGTCGGTGCGAGCGCCTACACTCGAATCGCAGCGATGAGATTTCCAACCGAAGATGGGTCGAGGTGACCGAGCGTGCCCGCGCAAGATTCATTCGTGCATCTGCACAACCACACCGAGTACTCGATGCTGGACGGTGCGGCCAAGGTCGATCCGCTCTTCGCCGAGGCGAAGCGGTTGGGAATGACCGCGGTCGGCATGTCCGACCACGGCAACATGTTCGGCGCGTCCGACTTCTACAACACCGCGGTCAAGTACGACATCAAGCCCATCATCGGGATCGAGGCGTACATCGCGCCGGAGTCGCGCTTCAACACCAAGCGCGTGCGCTGGGGCGATCCCTCGCAGAAGGGTGACGACGTCTCGGGTTCGGGCGCGTACACCCACATGACGATGGTGGCCGAGAACGCCACCGGCCTGCGCAACCTGTTCAAACTCAGCTCGCTCGCTTCGATCGAGGGTCAGCTCGGCAAGTGGTCGCGTATGGACGCCGAGATCATCGCCGAGCACGCCGAGGGCATCATCGCCACCACGGGCTGCCCGTCGGGCGAGGTGCAGACGCGGCTGCGGCTCGGGCACGAGCGGGAGGCCCTCGAGGCCGCCGCGAAGTGGCAGGAGATCTTCGGCAAGGAGAACTTCTACCTCGAACTGATGGACCACGGCATCGACATCGAGCGCCGCGTCCGCGAGGGCCTGCTGGAGATCGGCCGCCAGCTGGGTATCAAGCCGCTGGCCACCAACGACTGCCATTACGTCACCAAGGACAAGGCCGAATCGCACGGCGCGCTGCTGTGCATCCAGACCGGCAAGACCCTGTCCGACCCCACCCGGTTCCAGTTCGACGGCGACGGCTACTACCTCAAGTCCGCGCAGGAGATGCGAGACCTGTGGGACTCGCAGGTGCCCGGTGCCTGCGATTCCACGGTCGAGATCGGCGAGCGGGTCCAGTCCTACAAGGAGGTCTGGGAGCACAAGGACCGCATGCCGCGGTTCCCCGTGCCCGAGAACCACACCCAGGAGTCCTTCCTCGAGTCCGAGGTCATCGACGGCCTGAACCGGCGCTTCCCCGACGGCCCGCCGGCGGACTACGTCGAGCGCGCCAAGTACGAGCTCTCGGTGATCAACGAGATGGGCTTCCCCGCGTACTTCCTCGTGGTCGGCGACCTCATCGCCCACGCCCACGAGGTGGGCATCCGGGTGGGCCCGGGCCGTGGTTCGGCGGCCGGCTCCCTGGTCGCCTGGGCGCTGGGCATCACGAACATCGACCCCATCCCGCACGGCCTGCTGTTCGAGCGGTTCCTCAACCCCGAGCGCGTCTCGATGCCCGATATCGATATCGACTTCGACGATCGTCGCCGCGGCGAGATGATCACGTACGCCTCGGAGAAGTGGGGCTCGGACAAGGTGGCTCAGGTCATCACGTTCGGCACCATCAAGACGAAGGCCGCCATCAAGGACTCGGCCCGCGTCATCTACGGCCAGCCCGGCTACTCCATCGCCGACCGCATCACCAAGGCGCTGCCGCCGCCCATCATGGCCAAGGACATCTCGGTCAAGGGCATCACGGACCCGGCGCACGAGCGGTACAAGGAGGCCGTCGAGGTCCGCCAGCTCATCGAGACCGATCCCGATGTCAAGAAGATCTACGACATGGCGCTCGGGCTCGAGGGCCTGATCCGCAACGCCGGTGTCCACGCCTGCGCGGTGATCATGTCCTGCGATCCGCTCACCGATGCCATCCCGGTGTGGAAGCGCGCGCAGGACGGCGCCATCATCACCGGCTGGGACTACCCGTCGTGCGAGGCCATCGGCCTGCTGAAGATGGACTTCCTGGGCCTGCGCAACCTCACCGTGATCGGTGACGCGCTGGCGAACATCAAGCACAACCGCGGCATCGAGCTGGACATGGACCAGCTCCCGCTCGACGACGAGACCACCTACCAGCTGCTGCAGAAGGGCAACACCCTCGGCGTCTTCCAGCTGGACGGTGGCCCGATGCGAGACCTGCTGCGCCGCATGCAGCCCACCAAGTTCGAGGACATCGTGGCCGTGGGCGCCCTGTACCGCCCCGGTCCGATGGGCATGAACGCGCACAACGACTACGCGGATCGCAAGAACGGGCGGCAGCAGGTCAAGCCGATCCACCCGGAGCTCGAAGAGCCGCTCAAGGAGATCCTGGCGGACACGTTCGGTCTGATCGTGTACCAGGAGCAGATCATGCACATCGCGCAGAAGGTCGCCGGGTACAGCCTCGGCCAGGCCGACATCCTGCGCCGCGCGATGGGTAAGAAGAAGAAGGAAGTCCTCGACGAGGCCTACGGCGGTTTCCAGCAGGGCATGCTCGACAACGGTTTCTCCCAGCCCGCCATCACGGCGCTGTGGGAGACGGTGCTCCCGTTCGCCGGCTACGCGTTCAACAAGTCGCACGCCGCCGCCTACGGCCTGGTCTCGTACTGGACCGCGTATCTCAAGGCGAACTACCCGGCCGAGTACATGGCCGCGCTGCTCACCTCCGTCGGAGACGATAAAGACAAGGCCGCCATCTACCTCGGCGACTGCCGCCGTCTCGGCATCACCGTGCTCCCGCCGGACGTCAACGAGTCCTTCCACGCCTTCACGTCGGTCGGCGAGGACATCCGGTTCGGCATGGGTTCGGTCCGCAACGTGGGCGAGGGCGTGGTCAACTCCATCGTCAACACGCGCAAGGAGAAGGGGAACTTCACCTCCTTCTCCGACTACCTCGCGAAGATCGAGGTGGCGGCCTGTTCCAAGAAGGTCACCGAATCCCTCATCAAGGCAGGCGGTTTCGATTCGCTGGACCACCCGCGCAAGGGACTGTTCCTGGTGCACAGCGACGCGATCGAGTCCGTCCTGTCCACCAAGAAGGCCGAGGCCGTGGGCCAGTTCGACCTCTTCGGTTCGATGGGCGACGAGGACGGCGGCACCGAGCCGATCGACGACGTCTTCACCATCAAGGTGCCCGAGGAGGAGTGGGACGGCAAGCACAAGCTCGCGCTCGAACGCGAGATGCTGGGCCTGTACGTCTCCGCGCATCCGCTCGACGGCGTGGAGCACGTGATCGCCGCCCAGACCGATACGCCGATCCCGGCCATCGTCGAGGGCGATGTGAAGGACGGCACCCAGGTCACCGTGGGCGGCATCCTGCAGTCGGTGAACCGGCGCGTGAACAAGAACGGTGCCCCGTTCGCCTCCGCGCAGATCGAGGACCTCTCCGGTGGTATCGAGGTCTTCTTCTTCCCGCAGGCCTACGCCGCGTACGGCGCCGAGGTGGTGGAAGACGCGGTGGTGCTGATCAAGGCGCGGGTGAACTTCCGCGACGACAAGGTGACGCTGATCGCGAACGACATCGCGCCGATCGATCTCTCGCAGATCGGTGTGGCCAAGCCCCTCTCGCTCACGATGCCCACCCGGATCTGCACGCAGGACAAGGTCTCCGCGCTCAAGCAGGTGCTGCAGCGCCACCCCGGCGTCTCGGATGTGCACGTCAAGCTGGTCAGTGGAGACAAGGCCACCACCCTGCGGCTGGACGACACGCTCCGGGTGAATCAGTCGTCATCGCTGATGGGAGACCTGAAGGCCCTGCTCGGCCCGAACTGCCTCAGCTGAGGTGGTTCGGGGGCTGACCGGACCCGAAACGACGAACGCCGCTGAGGAGCTCCTCAGCGGCGTTTCTCGTCAGCGCGGTCAGGCGCGCGCGTGCACCGCGCGGGCGGCCCACCAGACCGCCACGCCGGCGCCGGCGGCGACCAGCACCGCGGGGGCGAAATTCGCGCCGCCGGTGGCCGCGGTGAGCACCACGCCGAGTGCGAGGACGACCATCGCCACGAGCACGGCCTCGGCCTTGTAGAGGGGCCAGCGCACACCGAAGACGTCGACGGTGCGCCGGTCCGCGGGGGAGCGGCGGGCGGAAGTCGAGGATGCGGCGATCACGGTCATGATGTTGATGGTAGCCGGTGACTGAGGTTTCGGCTACCCGAACTCACGCTCGGGCGGGTCCATCTGGGAAGATGAATCCCGTGTTGCGCTGGATCACCGCAGGAGAATCGCACGGCCCCGCCCTCGTGGCCCTCGTGGAGGGCATGGTCGCGGGCGTCGAGGTCACGTCGTCGGACATCGGCGCGCAGTTGGCGCGCCGCCGTCTCGGCTACGGCCGGGGTGCGCGCATGAAGTTCGAGGCCGACAAGGTCACGATCCTCGGCGGCGTCCGTCACGGGCTCACCCTGGCGGGTCCGATCGCCATCGAGATCGGGAACACCGAGTGGCCGAAGTGGGAGCAGGTCATGTCGGCCGACCCGGTCGATCCGGCCGAGCTCGACGGTGTCGCTCGCAATGCGCCGCTGACCAGGCCGCGTCCCGGGCACGCGGACTACTCGGGAATGCTCAAGTACGGCTTCGAGGACGCCCGCCCCGTGCTGGAGCGAGCGAGCGCCCGCGAGACCGCGGCGCGGGTGGCCGCGGGCACCGTGGCCCGGAACTTCCTGCGCCAGGCCCTCGGCGCCGAGGTGATCAGCCACGTCATCTCCATCGGGGCGTCCGAGCCCTACGTGGGCCCCACCCCGTCGGCCGCCGATCTGGACCGGATCGACGCCTCGCCCGTGCGGGCCTTCGACGAGGCCGCGGAGCAGTCGATGATCGCGGAGATCGAGGCCGCGAAGAAGGACGGCGACACGCTGGGCGGCGTCGTCGAGGTGGTCGTCACCGGACTGCCCGTGGGCATCGGATCCGTGACCTCAGGCGATACCCGGCTCGATGCGCGGCTCGCCGGCGCACTCATGGGTATCCAGGCGATCAAGGGCGTCGAGGTGGGCGACGGTTTCGAGACCGCCCGCCGCCGCGGTAGCGCCGCGCACGACGAGATGCTGCCCGATCGGGGCGGCGTGCTCCGCTCGACCAACCGTGCCGGCGGCATCGAGGGTGGCATGACCAACGGCGAGGAACTGCGCGTTCGCGTCGCGATGAAGCCGATCTCCACGGTTCCCCGCGCCTTGCGCACCATCGACATGCAGACCGGTGCCGAGGCCGTCGCGATCCACCAGCGCAGCGATGTCTGCGCGGTGCCGGCCGCGGGCGTCGTCGCCGAGGCGATGGTCGCCCTGGTCGTGGCCCAGGCAGCCCTGGAGAAGTTCGGCGGCGACAGCCTGGGCGAGACCCGCAGCAACATCGAGCGGTACTCCGAGCAGGTGGCGGCGCGGTTGCAGCGGGTGACGCCCGAGGCGATCTGATGGGCACCGCGCCCCAGCGAGCGCCGCAGGGGCCGGCCGCGATCTTGATCGGCCCGCCCGGGGCGGGTAAGACCACCATCGGGCGGCGCCTGGCCAAGGTGCTGCGCGTGGAGTTCCTCGACATCGACGAGGAGATCGAGCGCCGGGAGGGCCGCACGATCCCGCAGATCTTCGCGGGCGACGGAGAACCCGCCTTCCGGGCCATCGAGGAGCGCGTCGTGGCCGATGTGGTGGCCGCACACAACGGTGTGGTCTCCCTCGGTGGTGGGGCCGTGCTGGCCGAGCGCACGCGTGAGCTGCTCCGCTCTCACCAGGTGGTCTACCTCGAACTCACCGAGGAGGAGGGCATCCGGCGCACCGTCGGGACGGCCCGCCCGCTCCTCAAGGGCGACGATCCGGCCGCCGCCTACCGTGCGCTCATGGCGCGCCGCACGCCCATCTACCGCGAACTGGCCACCATCCGCGTGTCCACCGTCGGGCGCGCGCCCGGTTCGGTGGTCCGGCAGGTGCAGCGCCGCCTCAAAGACACCGCGCCCGCGCGGGTGCGCCGCAGCCCGTGGCCGCTGCTGCCCGCCGTGCTGCGCACGTCCACCAAGAATCGATCGGAGTAGCAGAAGATGTCGCAAGATTCCCCCGTCAAGGTCCGCGTGGATGCCGGTAGCCCGTACGACGTGATCATCGGCCGCGGCCTGCTGGACGAGACCGTGGCGGCCGCGGGCGAAGCCACCAAGGCGGCGATCTTCTACCAGCCCACGCTGGCCGAGACCGCCGAGGCGCTGCGCAAGGCGCTGGCCGACAAGGGGATCGACGCGCATCGCGTGGAGATCCCGGACGCCGAGGCCGGGAAGGACCTGCAGGTCGCCGGTTTCTGCTGGGAGGTGCTGGGCCGCATCGGCCTCAGCCGCCAGGACGTGATCTACAGCCTCGGCGGCGGCGCGGCCACCGATCTCACCGGCTTCGTGGCCGCCACCTGGATGCGGGGCGTGCCCGTGGTGCACATCCCCACCACGCTGCTGGCGATGGTCGATGCGGCGGTGGGCGGCAAGACCGGCATCAACACCGATGCGGGCAAGAACCTGGTGGGCTCGTTCCACGAACCGCGCACCGTGATCGTCGATCTCGCGACGCTGGAGACGGTGCCGCGCAACGAGATCGTCGCGGGCATGGCCGAGGTCATCAAGACCGGATTCATTGCCGATCCGGTGATCCTGGACCTGATCGAGAAGGACCCGCAGGCCGCGCTCGATCCCACCGGCGAGGTGTTGCCCGAGCTGGTGCGCCGCTCCATCGAGGTCAAGGCGAAGGTGGTCTCCGCCGATCTCAAGGAGTCCTCGCTGCGCGAGATCCTCAACTACGGCCACACTCTCGGGCACGCGGTGGAGCGGCGCGAGAGGTACCGCTGGCGCCACGGCGCCGCCGTCTCCGTGGGCCTGATCTACGCGGCCGAGCTCGGCCGTCTCGCGGGCCGGCTCGACGATGCGACCGCCGACCGGCACCGGACGGTGCTCGAATCCGTGGGCCTGCCCACCGGTTACGACGCCGACGCCTTCGGCCAGCTGCTCGAGTACATGGGCAAGGACAAGAAGAACCGCGCGGGCATGCTGCGATTCGTGGTGCTCGACGGCCTGGCCCGGCCCGGCCGGCTGGAGGCGCCGGATCCGTCGCTGCTGGTGGCGGCCTATTCCGCCGTGGCGAAAGAGGACTCCGCGCCCGGCGGCGCCATCCTGCTCTAGCTGCCGATCAGCGTTCAGCCTCCGTCGTCATCCCGTCGACGATTCGACCCGTCACGTCGGAGTCCGACGGTTTAGCGCTGCACTGTTTCGCCATCAGGATCACGTTGCGTACCAAGGCGTACGACGTGACGCAGTACGCACTCGGACCGTTGATGCTCCAGTTCAAGCGGTTGGCGGCCGGGGTCGGAATCCGTCGTGCCTGCCAGGTCGCTCCCTCGAACATGTACGACGAGCATCGTTCGATCGCGTTCTCGGTAGTCCGGTAGGACCGGTCGGCTGCTGCGGCGTCACCGAACGCCGCTGCACGGATACCGAAGGCCAACGGGGATTCCGCGCCCGACTGCAGCTTTGTGTACTTGTCGACAGTCGTCGACACCGCCCCGGTCCACGTGGTCTCAGAATCGGGTTGCGCGGTCGGACGGCAGGCGCTCGGTTCCACAACCACGTCCGGTGCGCGCTCGTAGCTTCGACGGGGAGTTGCGAGCTGCAATCCGGAGAGTGTCGAGACTGAATCGGCAGTGGGGAGCAGCTTGTCCGTCCGGGTCGCGACGGTTGCGGGTCTGGTGGTCGTCGTCGCTGGCACAGAGGCAGCGGAGGTAGCGGACTTCACGCTCGCTGCTACTTTCTGTTGTACCTGGGCGAACGACGTCCCGAACGCCTGGACCACCCGCGCGCTTCGCGTCCACCGCCAACGTTGCGGTCTACGAGGACTCCGCATTCTGGATGTGGGCCATCACCGAGACCCTGCGCCACAGCGGCCTACGCATTGAAGAGCTCACCGGACTGTCCCAGCTCAGCGTTCGCCAGTACCAACGCCCCAACGGGGAGGTCATCGCCCTGCTCGTCGTCGCGCCCTCGAAGTCCGATCGTCAACGCGTCATCCCCATGTCCACCGAACTGTTCCACGTCGTCGCCTGCATCCTGCGACGCATCACTGGCCCCGACGGCACTGTGCCGCTCGCGACCCGATACGACGACAACGACCGCACAACCAGCGACCCGCAACCGTTCCTGTTCCAGCGCCGTATCGGGCAGCGTCGCGAGGTCATGACCGCTGGTTCCATCGGCATCAGCCTCCGCAAAATCTGCACCTCCCTCGCCGAGACCGACCCCAGATTGGCCGGGCTGCACTTCCGGCCGCACGACTTCCGCAGGCTCTTCGCTACAGATCTGGTCAACAACGGCCTGCCCATCCACATCGGCGCCGCCCTCCTCGGGCACCTCGATCTGGAAACCACCCGCGGCTACGTTGCCGTATTCGAAGAAGACACCACCCGCCATTACCAAGCCCACCTCCAGCGACGGCGCGCCCTCCGGCCCACCGAGGAATACCGCTCCCTCACCGCAGGGGAGTGGACCGAATTCGAAGAACACTTCGACAAACGCAAAGTCGAACTAGGCTCCTGCGGGCGCTCCTACGCCACCCCGTGCAGCCACGAACATGCCTGCATCCGCTGCCCCATGCTCCACGTCGACCCCCAAATGATCAGCCGGCTCACCGAGATCGAGGCCGATCTCCAATACCGCCGCCAGCACGCCCACGACCGGGGCTGGCTCGGCGAAATCGAAGGCATCGACCTCACCCTCACCTACCTCCGCGACAAACTCCACGACACCCAGCACCGCGCCACCAGAGGCACCGCACTGGGACTCCCACACCTGCGTAGTACGCCAAGGTAGGTCAAGATGGGACGAAACTGGCCGCGACGGGAGGATGCCCCACGCGATACCTGCCTCCCGGAATTATGCTACGCAGCGGTGGACGGGAGCGCACTACCGTCGCGCACCACTATCGGGGACACTCCGCTAAGCGAGTGGCGTTCGAAGCATGTGTAGCTTCAAGAAGGAAAGAAGCCACTAGCGCGTCCACGCACCGATTTCCACGAAACAAGGTGCCGTGCCCAATTCCGGGAACAACTATGCGACGCAAACGGTTCCCTCGCTGAACAAGAGTGGTGTCTATCGAATTCGCCTGGCTCGCGACAATGTCCACCTGGTGACCTGCCGAGAGGATGTCCAGATTCGTCGGGACGATCACGGAATCGCCCTCGTGCCCCCTGATTGCGGCAGCCAGCTCTGGCGTACACAGCCCCTCAGATAGCTCCAGAACGTCTATGTCGTAGTCAGGTATCTGGCGAGTGAGATCAGGCGCCTCGTTGGTCGAAGGAGAAGAATCAGCACACTGATACATCTCGGCCACATCTGCGGTGCTCTGATATCTTCCTGAAGGAAGCCTTCCGAAATAGATGTCGGCCATTCCTGTAAGTCTGTTTGATTTCCCGCTCAACGATAGCTCACGCAGCCCATTCAGCAGATCGATCGAGTCTGATTGCGTCGCCGACAACAGCACCGCTGCAAGAAGATCGCCTATCGACAGGCGAGGCTCGCCGCCGGCTCGCAACTCTGCAACAATGGAGCTAATTGCTGCAGAGTACAGTTGGCGGATCTCATCACCATCAGGTGAACGTGTAACGACGGTGTCGTAGGCTGCACGTAGCTGACGGCTCGAGTCCGCGACCCTATCTGAGGTGGGAGTGACGACTCCGTCGAGCACGAGCCGCCCAGTCTTACTGGAATAGTTCGCGCCGAAACGCATCGCAACGCGAGTACCGTAGCTCACGCCTACCACGGATACTCGTTCGGTGCCAGTCGCGACCACTACGGCATTGATCTCGTCCGCGGCTGACGTTGCGCCCAGAGGAGACAGTCTACGAGCGGCAGCCCTACAGCGTTCTGCAATCTGGTGCTCCCGAAGGGCGCGACGCTGAATATCCGCGTCATCACGGAGTGAACTGTTTATAAGGGTCAGATTGCGGCGTTCCCAGTCGCGGTCGTCGAATGTCCGGCAGGCAGCGTCCGGAGTCGCCCGCCCCGTCCCTCTATGATCAATCGATAGAAGTGACGCTCGTTGCGCCAGTTCAGGGGGAATGGCGCCGCTCCGCAGAGCGTTGGATAAGAACTCGATTCCTGATTCCCCAGGCCCACCCGGTTCAATTACGATCGTTTCTAAAGTAGAGGGCGTCTCTGCGCTTTGCGCCGGGAGGGTGCGTAGGTAAGGCACCCGAACTTCCCCGCCTTCACCATTGGGGAATGCAACGTAGCCGCAGCTCGTTGCGATTCGAGTTGAGGATGAAATTCCAAATTGCTCGCAAGGCACCCGATCGTGCGCTCTAGGGCGTGAGCTTATGCTACGGATGTCTGATACACATAAGGTCGCTACCAGAATGAGAACGATACCGAGTTCGACCCCGCGCCTAGTGGATATTCGCAAAACGCGCGTCAATGCCGGAGGCTAGCGGAGCTCCGTGGTGCAGACAGCGAGCTTACGCACCTTGTAGGAGAATCCTACCTCCGGGCAAATCGATGCATCTGGTACTCCGGTCCGGAGAAGCGAGGCCTTAAATGTCCGATGGCCAGAGGGGACCCTGCAATCGGGCATGCTCGTTGCCGCTGACGCGGTCATTGCGATACATTTACCGGAACCCCAGTTGTAATCCAGGCATGCGGTGTATGATGATTCGCCGTTATTTCGGTAGAACCGATTATCCGAGTCTGCAATGCAGTCATCGGGCAACTCCTGGACGGAGTTCACGGTATAAGTTGCCTCGCTGCAATCGGACGGGACAAATTTCTTCGGTCCGTCGATCGGCGCTTCGATGTTTCCGCAGGAGTTGACCGCCGGCGCTCCTTGGATCGGCTTGGAGGTAGGTGCGCGATGTGCTGTACTCCAGGCCGTTGAATCGAAATTCCCTTGCATCCCTGGGGATGATGGCGAATTCTCGTCACCGGAGCATCCGGAGACCAGAAGTAGAGCGGCCCCGGTGATGACCAATTGTGCGGCTGACCGGGTTCGGCTTGAGGCCCGTCTAGTCATTTGCTCGCCTTCTTCAGGACAGGGAGAGTCATACCAACGGAACTGCTATTGCATCCGCGATCTTTAGCCCACTCATCAGGGAAGTTATTGTACCCGTTGTTTCCCTTGACATAGCCGGGGAAGTATACCCCAGGAGGAACCGCTGAGAAGGTGAGAGTGTCTTCTGCAGTGACGGTCTGGGTGTAGTTCCGATAACACCATCCAGTGACGACCCAACTACCTTGCGTTTGCAGGGTGATGTCGGTCTCTGTCAGGACTACTACGTTCTTGGACTTCGCTAGGTCGCCAGCAAGACGGTCCGGGAAGCCCAGTCGATATTTTGCCTCATCTACCGTCTTACCCACGAGTTCCGCCAAAGGAACCATTTCTGAATTCTCTAGTTCGCTGGTATCTACTGAAGTAGCGCTAACCACCTTGGGTTGTACGGTTACTTCTCGCTCGGTGTCAGAGCACGCGGTACTGGTCGCTGCAATGCACAGTGAACCGAGCATCACGGTGAGTCTACGGAGTTTACTGGCGTGGTGCATTATCATCCTCGACCGCCCGATACGCCCGCAGGGCCGGCGTAACCGCCGCCTCGGTTGGCCTTACCGACCCACGTAGTTCCTGGCTGGCCCTTGAGGCCGATTACCGTCGTCTTTTCCGGGCCACTGAAGCCATTAGCGGGGACGGACTTGATTGACACATCGTACATGCAGGTAACGGGGAACGTTCCCCAGGTCTCCCCGGCAGGAACATCCAGCTCGCTCTCCAAGCTCTCTTCTGCGGAGTTGGTAGATGTGGTAGTCCGGCTCACCGTTCCCGTAACCTGCTGGGTTAGCTTGCCGCCGATCTCGGCCAGCTTGACGCCGCCACCCGCGCTTTCCTCGGCGCCGAGAGCGACCGCTAGAGAGGTCGAGTTTTCCACGGCCAAAGACGTCCCCACCTTGATTCCACGCTTGATCTTGTGAGGCCCCTGAGTCCAGTCGATTGCGGGGGTGCCGAGCGGTACATCACAGTTCTTTCGGACAATTCGGGTGATTTCAAGGTCATAATTGGCCTTGCAATCGTCCTCATCCCAAGGGTTCCATTTACTGTCACTATCCTCGTCCGCATGGGAACCGGCAGGGCACTGTTTGGTGTCCTTATTCTTCTTCCCTTGATCCGGGCCCTTGATCTGAACATTGCAGTTGCCATCGCAGATCGTCGCTACGAGCTTGGGGTCAGGGTCACTGGGCTGGACATCTGTCCAACCTGATCCCACGCTGCTCGCGACACCGAGTTGGCGAAGAGCCAGGGCGCACTTCTGCTGCTGCGTGCCGGGACGCTTCTCCTGGGAAGTCGTCGACGGCTGTTCACCGGGCGGCTGCGTCTCGGTGGGCTGAGTACCTTGCGTCGGCGCCTGCCCGTTCGGCGGCTGGCCGGTGGGGGCAGGGTTCTGCGTGGGTCCGAAAATGCCGTTCGGGTTCGTCGTCGCCGGCTGATTCGGTGTCTGGACGTTCATTCCGTTGCCACCCTGGTTCGGGGTGGGCTCGGATGGAGCTTCGGTTGGCTGCTGCCCAGGGATTGCTGTGGTGGTCGGCGCTTGCGGGGCCGTCGTCTGTCCGCCGGTGGGGTCACTGGTGGGACCGGTGGGTTGTGGTCCGGGCGGGCATGTTGGCGAGGAGCCGGGGATGCACGGTTCCGCGGCGGCGGGAGCCGGTACTTCGGCTGTGCTGTAGATGAGCCCGCCTGCGACGAGCGCAGTCGCGGTGGCGAGCGAGGCCATGGCTCTCGCGACTCTGGTCCTTCGTCTCGCCGGCTGTGGTCCGGTGTGCGTCATCTCGTAGATCCTCCCAGTGAGCTGCACTGCTCGTGCGTCGATGCCGAACTCGAAGACCATGGCATTCCGTTCACGGCACTAGTCCGACTAGCTGCTATGGGCAGGTATGCGCAGGTTAAAAGGTTCGTTGTGCACCGTACCTCACAGAGACGGGCCCGTCTACAGCATCGACAACCACACATGCGACGCACCAATGCGGCGGTCAGGGTGCACGGCCATTGTGGGTCACGTTTACATCTCACACCTTGACTTTGGCTACAGGGGCCTGTTTCAGTTCGTATGACTTGTTACAGAAGTGACCAATGGTGCGGCTGTGACAACAGTGACTTCGGATGGAGGGAAGTGCGGAATGTCCGCGAAACGCAATAGCAAGACATCGATGACCACCGCGGGGGCGTCTGCGCCTGTGCGGCGGGGCTACCTCGAGCAGGCTCGGCTCGACCGCGGCGTTCGCCGGAGGGTCCGCAAGGCGGGCGCCCTCGCGGCTTTGGGTGGTGTGGTGATCGCCGGTCTGTCGGGGGTGGCGTTCGCTGCTCCGCCGGCGGCGGATAAGGCGCCGACTCCGGGCGGGATTCGGGGTGGGATGTATGCCGACACCTCACGGGCGCTGGAGATCCCCGAGGGGTACACGATCCGGGTGTGGAAGTACGGTGAGAATCTGAGATCGGTTCTGCCGCTTGGTCGTGCGCTCAACTCGTACGAGGCGTTTAGCCAATTGGCCGGTAGCGCAACGCTTTCCGTCACTGACCCGAAGAAGCCGCCGAAGGTCCGTGTCAAAGGCGGAAACGTGACCATCGGACTTCAGCTCGGCTGTGCCAGTGAGGCCAAGTCCTTGGCGCTGGCCGGTAACGCCAGCGACGCTATTAATACTAGCGTCACTCCGAGCCTGAACGGAACCGTGGGCGCGTCGGCGAACGGCTCCGGCGGCTCCAACGGCGGACAGGGCGGCGGCTCGGTCAACGGATCGATCAGCCCCGGCATCTCCGGCACCCTCGGCAACACCGTCACCCTCGGCGGATCGATCACCGGCACCCTCGGCCCCGGCACCACCCGGGACCTGCCGATCGCCAAGAAGGACCTCAACGGGCAGACCGCGTATCTGATTTCGCGGGAGACCCGCGTCTCCGTGGACGGCTGCCTCGGCGGCGCGCAGGTCCGCTCTTACGCCACCGCCACGGTCGTCACCGACGCTGGCACCTCGAACATCACCACCTATGGCCGGGTCCTATTCATTGAGCGCGACAACCCGGGTGATGCCAAGACCCCGCCGCCGGTCAAGGAAGCCCCCGTCCAGCCCGGACAGGCTGCCTCCAAGCCTGAGCAGAAGCCGGCCACCGCACCCGCCCCGGCGCCGAAGCCCGACGCTCAACCAGCTCCCGCGCCGAAGCCGGTGCCTAAGCCTGACGCCAAGCCTGCGTCTTCCGCATCGAAGCCGGAAGCGAAGCCCGCACCGGCACCGAAGCCCGCCGCTACGCCCGCGCCAGGGGCCAAGCCCCAGACGTAGGTCAATGCACGGCCATCACGATCTCGTCCGCCCCTCGTCCTACGGCAAGGGGCGGACGAGGCGTCTCCGCGGCGCGGAAGTTCCACACGCTGGCAGCGGCGGTGGTGTTCGGGGTGGTACTGGCACGGTGAACAGTGTGAACGATCTACCGGTGCCGCCGCCTACGCCTAGCCACGGCGACGACGACGCGTGGGTCGCTGGCCTGGTCTTCGACGGCGAGCGGCTGCAATGCGCCGAGTGCGGGGGCTGGTATCGGCATTGGCCACGCACGTGTTCATGGCCCACGGCTTGCTCGCGCAGGACTACCGCGCGGAGCACGGCCTGCCAGCGTCGGTTCCTTTGGTGGTCGGTGAGATCTCCGAGGTCTTTCGTGTCTGTGCTGCCGAACGCGGCACAAATCACCTCGACGTGTGGCGTCGCCCCGGACCGGAGCGCGAGGAGCTGGTGGCCAAGCTGCGGGAGGCCAAACGCGAGCAAGCCGACGAGTACTGGACGGCACGGCTCGCGGAGGCCGGGTGGCGGTTCTGGTTCGACGCCACCGCCTGGGCCCAATCGACGGGCGCCGGGTGGGCAGGTATCGGGGAGCGGCTGGGCATCAGCTGGCAGTCGGCCCACACCGCGGGCCTGCGTGCCGGGGCGCAGCTACGGCATCGATCCTGGCGGTTCTTCGAGCTCGCCGAAGCCTGCGTGCACGAGCACGGCAACCTCGACTACGCCGGCGGGGAACTGGGCCAGTACCTGGCCAATGCCCGCGCGTATCTGCGCAACACTGGGCGGCACACGGCGATCGCGACCGCCCTCGACGGGTTGGATCCGAACTGGCGTCTCACGGCCGCCGAGCGGGTGGCCCGCTCGATCGCCGCGGGGGATCGGTTCGAGCACCCCACTGCGCGCCGGCACCGGCTGTTGTGGGAGGAGCGTCTCACCGGGGCGGGGTGGGTGTCATGGTCCGACGCCGTGGTGTGGGCGGCACGCACCGGCGGCGGTCCCGCTGAGATCGCCGACCGTCTCGGCACCGAGAACCTCCAAGTCAGTACGGCCCTGCAGCAGCACTGGAACCGCCTCGCCGACGCCGGCGAGGATCCGCACGCCGTCACCACCGCACTGATCCTCGCCCCTGCCGCCGGCTGCGCCGGCGCCGTCACCAGCGACGACCACAGCAGCGACAGCCCGGCCCTCGCGCGGACCACCACGGACACCGAACGTATCCAGTGCATGATCTGCGGGCTCTGGCTCGGCACCCTCGGACAACACCTACCGGGGCACCAGCTCACCGGCACCGAATACAAACAGCAGTTCGGGTTGTCGCCGAAGGCGCGGATGTCCGGGTACCGGCCGCGGCGCCCCGCACCGCCAGCCGACAGCCCCCAGTACTGGGATCCGGTCCTCTCGACCAACGGCTTCGAGGATCTCGCCGCGGCGGTGGCGTGGGCGATGGAGCAGGGGAAGGTCGCGCCGGAGCTGGCCCGGCATCTCGGTGTCCCGTACGCCCGGCTTAGCCGCGCGCTTAAGGCGGCTGGGTTGCGGTTCCCCACCGTCGGGGACCGCATGATCGCCGAAGCAAAACAGCACGTCGCGGCCGGTGGGAACCTCTCCGACGCGCCGACGCCGGAGATGCGGGCCTGGATCGATACCGTCCGCGGCACCCTCCGCCGCGACTCCGTTTTCGCTGCGCAACTCGATCAGATCGACGAGCACTGGCGGCTCAGCGCGCCGCTACCACTGGCAGGGCGTACGTGCACAAGCGCACCCGCACCATGCAGGCCGAGCACACGGCAGGGCTCACGCGAGTCGGACGGAACTGCCTCGACGACGCTGTCGCCTGGGCCCATCAACACGACGCGCCGGTCAGCGCGATCGCCATAGCCATGGGCCTACCCACCGACCGCGTCTCCGCCCAGCTCAAAGCCCTGGGATACGGGCTACCCAGACCGCCGAAGTCCGGCGCCAGCTTCCGCCGCCAACTAACCACCATCACCGGCCACCTACACCGCCACCAGACCGTCGGCGGCCTCCCCGGCGAACTGAAATCCTGGCTACGCCGACGCCATGACCTCGAAACCACCACCACCGACAGTGGCGAGGTGATTCCGGACAGATGGATCAACCACCTGCTTGACCACCTGCACCCCGCATGGCGCCCCACCGCCGAGCCCGAGCAGGCTGCCGCCCCACCGCCGCAGGCAGCAGTCACCTCGCCGCCGCGGATCCTCGATCCGAACTGGAGCGGACGTCTTGCCGAGGTCGGCTGGGAGAACTGGAACGACGCCGTCGACTGGGCAGCAGCCCAACAATCCGGGCTCGCCGCGATCGCCCAACGCCTCGGCGCATAGAAGATCGACATCCTCGAACAGCTGCAAACATGGTGGGCTCACCACCCCGACACACTCCGTACCATCCCGGACGAAACTCGGCAAGCACTTCCCGGCCGTGGAGTCCACGCACCCTGCCCCGCCTGCCGCCTGCCGCCTGCCGCCTGTGGTTCATCGACGTAGCCGTCCACTACACCGCGGCCCACACCCTCCTACCACCCGCACCAACCGCACCTGCCGCTCAAACTGCCACAACGAAACCGCGGATCCGGACAGCGAAGGCAAGGAAGAAGACGCCAACATCAACCGCTCGCCCACGACGGAGCCGACGAAAGACAGCGAAGGCGCCGAGTGCCAAAACCGCAGCATCCCCGACCGCCCTGGCCGCAGCCGCCCGAATCGCGACCGACCCCTGGGCAGCACGGCTCACCAAGGCCGGCTTCGCCGACTACCTCGACGCCGCAACCTGGGCCACCAAGACTCATCCCGACGACCCCCTCACGGCCCTCGCCAATAAGATCCAAACCCCGAAAACCGTTCTCGCAGCGGCATTGAAAGCACACGGGATCTACACCCAGTTTCACCAAACCTGAGCTGGTCTCGCCTGGCGCGCTCTTGACTAGTGCAGAGAAGCGCGGCGAGACGCAGTGGGTGAAGAACCTGCGCGTCGCCGGCGCCGGGGAGCTGCGGCTCGGGAGCCGCGCGGAGGCGTTCGCCGCCACCGAGATCACCGACGAGGCGCTCGCCATCACGGTGCTGCGCGCCTACCTGCGCAAGTGGGCCTGGGAGATCGGCGCGTTCTTCCCTGGGCTCTCGGCGGACAGCACCGACGCCGAGCTCGCCGCGGCCATCGGGCGCTACCCGATGTTCGTGCTCTCGCGGTCGTGATCAGCGCCGGCGCAGCCTCTTTCAGCCCACCGCGCACCGCAGATGGCCGGCTCCGTCGGCCTGCTCCACGGTGAGCCGCGCGCCCACGGTTCGTGTGGTATCGGCCATCCGCTCGGCGCGATGGGCGATCACCGCGTTCGCGACCAGTGGCCACACCTCGTGCCGGATCGCGCGTCGCACCGACCGCGCGCCGTACACCGGGTCGAAGCCGTGCTGAACCAGGTGCGGCGCCACGGCGTCGTCGACCGAGAGCTCGACCCCGCGCTTGGCGGACCGGGCGGCGAACAGCTCCAGCTCGTGCCGGGCGACGGTCACCGCGACGTCGTCGGTGAGCTCCTCGAACAGGGTGACCTCGTCGATCCGGTTGAGGAACTCCGGATCGAAGAACCGCGCGATCGCACCCTCGGAGATGCGGTCCAGCCGCCCTTCCAGGAGGCCGTCGAGACGCGCGCCCACCGGGGCCGGCGCGAGCCGGGCGATCGACCGGCCGGCCCGGTGCCACGGCCGTTCCTGCTCGATCCGCAGGTCCCGGCTGCCGAGGTTGGAGGTCATGAACACCAGGCAGTTGCGGAAGTCGTACCGCTCCTGGCCGTTCGCCAGTGTCAGCAGGCCACGGTCCAGAACGTGCAACAGCGATCGCAGCACCGTGGTGTGCGCCTTCTCCACCTCGTCGAACAGCACGATGCCCGGCATCGAGACCGTGCCCTCGACGCGGGACCGATCAAAGACGCTCAGGCCCTCCTTCGATCCCGCGTAACCCGGTGGCGCGCCGGCGAACGACGCCGCGTAGTGCTCCTGCGCCATGGCCGACATGTCCACCTGGCAGAAGTCGTCGGGTCCCGTGCGCAGCGCCGACGCGAGCTGACGAACGATCTCGGTCTTGCCGGTGCCGGTCGGGCCCACGAGCAGGTGACTCGCCAGCGGGCGGGTGCGGTCGTTCAGCCCCGCTTGCACGACTGACAAGGTCCGGAAGATCGACTCGATCGCGTGATCCTGGCCGAAGATGTTGGCGCGCAACCGCGCCTCGATCCGGGCGGCGTCGATGTTGCCCACTGCGGCCTTCGCGAACTCGGCGTCGGACGGGCGGGTCTCTCCGCCCTCGGACGGGCGATCGCGTCCGTTGTTGTCACCCGGCGTGCGGCCCTCCGCCGCCATGCGGTCGGTGATGTACGGCACGCGCTCAGGCCTCGCGCGTCTGCTCGTTCGGCAGCGTTCCCACCGGGCATTCGGCGACGCCGATGGTCTCGCGTGTGAACGATTCCACCTGCTCGCGGGCGGCCTCGGCGTCGGTCACCCACAGCTTGTAGAAGTCGAACGGGCAATCGGCGACGCCCTTGTCGCCCTCACCGGCGGCGTGGATGCCGGTGTAACCGCGATGGAGCAGCTTGAACAGGTGGTTCTGCGACTGGTCGTACTTGCGCGCATCGCGGATCGTCGACACCGAGAGCTGCGCGTACTGGATGCCGTACTCCTCCTCGCCGGTCTCGCCGAGCGTGCGACCGTCGAAGCCGATGATCGAGGAGTGACCGAAATACGAGTACACGCCGTCGAATCCGGCCGCGTTCGCCACCGCGACGTAGCAGTTGTTCGCCCACGCCATCGCCTTGGCGATGAGTACCTGCTGGTCCTTCGCGGGGTACATGTAGCCCTGGCAGCGGACGATCAGCTCGGCCCCCTTCATCGCGCAATCGCGCCAGATCTCGGGGTAGTTGCCGTCGTCGCACACGATGAGCGAAACCTTCAGGCCCTTGGGGCCGTCCACCACGTAGGTCGAGCTACCCGGGTACCAGCCCTCGATGGGCGCCCACGGGATGATCTTGCGGTACTTCTGCACGATCTCGCCCTGATCGTTGATCAGGATCAGCGTGTTGTACGGCGGCTTGTTCGGGTGGTCCTCGTGCTGCTCGCCCGTGATCGAGAAGACGCCCCAGGTACCGGCTTTGCGGCAGGCCTCTGAGAAGATCTGCGTCTCCTCGCCCGGAATGGCTGCGGCGGTGGCGTACATCTCGTCGGGGTCGTACATGATGCCCTGCGTCGAATACTCCGGGAACACCACGAGATCCATGCCCGGCAGGCCGGCCTTCATGCCCACCACCATCTCCGCGATCTTGTGGCAGTTGGCGATCACTTCCTCGCGGTTGTGCAGGCGGGGCATCTTGTAGTTGACGACGGCGACGCCGACGGTATCGGGGCTGGACGAGATGTCTCCGTGACGCATGATGTGCTCCTGTATCGGATGGTGTTGGGTGGGTGTGGGTTTCGATCTCAGGTGGTGGCGGGAACCGCAGGTCGGGGGGTGGGCAGCGTCGGCGAGACCCGGGCGGCTAAGGCGCTCGCCGCGATCAGTGCGATCGCGGAGACGGCGGCCCAGCCGCCCGCGGCGGCGGTGGTGGGCCAGTGGCCGCGCCAGGTGAGCAACGCCGGAACGGTGCACGTGGGGATGGATCCGAGCAGGATGAGCCAACCGGTGAACGGTGTCAGCGAGGTGATTCCGAGCGCGAGGATCAGGAAGAACAGGGTCCACATCACCGCCCAGGTGAACCAGATGACGGCGAACACCGGGTCGGAGCCCAGCGACAGCGATCCGTAGACGAGGGCCATCCCGGCCACGAAGGCGGAGTACCAGCCGAGGCCGCGGCCGTCGTTGCCGGTGAGGTTGTTCACGCCCACGTAGAGGTAGGTGAAGCCGAAGAGGTAGCTGGCGCCCGCCTGGAAGATGGTGTCCAGGGCGCCGCCCGCGGCGATGATCGCGAAGGTCGGCAGGACCACCTGCATGGTCCCGACGAACAGGTTGAAGACGCCCGCCTCGCGCGCCGAGACGGCGCCGAGGAACCACGCGCCGTTCACGAAGAGAACGGCTCCGACGAACAGGAGGCCCATGGTTGTCATCGTCGTTCCCCTTTGTTACCGATCCGGGACTATCTCTTATCGGTAGTGTTACGCGGCCGGCGCGATGCCGTACGCGGTTTCGGGGAAAAGCGTGGTGGGATGGTGTTTTTCGACGTGACCGAGGTCAGTCGAGGGCGTCGACGACGGACGCCCAGGTGGTCCGACCGGTGTCGGACATGGTGAGCAGCACGCTGCGACGGTCCGTCGGCGCGGTGCGCCGGTAGGCCAGACCGCGCTCGACGAGCCGGTCCACGAGGCGGGTGGTGGACGACGGCGTGGTGCCGGTCCGAGCGGCGATCTCGCCGACGGTGGCCCCGTCGACCTCGGTCAGCAGGCGCAGGGCACGGAAGTGCTCGATCGTGAGATCGTGCTCGGCGAGCACGGGGGTCAGCGTCGACAGGATCAGATCGTCGGCCGCGGCGATCGCGGCGAGGGTCCCGCGGACCGTCGTATCGCTGTCCATGTCGTCCCCCTCCGGCTCTCTTTGCAGCTGCGCGCAGGTACTACCGTATCGCGAACATGCCGTCCCGTGGGGCCGACTCGGCGTAGTGTGCGTGCTGTCGCCGACCTCGACCAGCGTTTGGACCCTACCGCCGATGAGTGGACACAGATGAGCGAGTTCACCGTGGGGCTGCTGTACCCCCAACGGGGTTCCGCCGGCTTGTTCGGCCCGTCATGCCTGGCCTGTTCCACGCTGGCTGCGGACGAGATCAACGACCGCGGCGGTGTCCTCGGCCGCGAACTGAAGCTCCGCCCCATCGACTCCGCAGCGGGAGTCCGGCGCGTCTCGGGCGAGGTGGACCAGTTGATCGCCACGGGGGAGATCGACGCGATCGTCGGCTGGCACACCTCCGATGTCCGACAAGCGATCTCATCGCGCCTCGATCTGCGGGTGCCGTACGTCTACACCGCCCTGTACGAAGGTGGCGAGGCCACCGACGGGGTATTCCTCACCGGCGAGACACCCGATCAGCAGATCGAGCCGGCCCTGCACTGGCTGCGCCGCGAGCGCGGCGTCACCGACTGGTACGTAATCGGCAGCGACTACCTCTGGGCCCGCAACAGCGCCCACGAATGCCTGCGGTTCGCGGCCGAGCAGCGGCTGCGCGTGCGCCGCACGCGGTTCGTCCCCGTGGGCACGGAGGACTTCGCGGACGTCATGACCGACATCGCCCGGTCCGGCGCCAATGGGGTGTTGATGCTGCTGCTGGGGCAGGACGCGGTCGCCTTCAACCGTGCCTTCGCCGAGACCGGACTGGCCGCAGTCGCGACTCGGTTCTCGCCGCTGATGGACGAGCACATGCTGATGGCCTCCGGCGCCGAGGCCACCGACGACCTGTTCGCCTCCGCGGGCTACTTCGGCTCGATGGTCACCCCCGCTTCCATGGATTTCGGAGCGCACTACTTCAGCCGATTCGGCGCCGATGCGTGCGCGCCGACGTCGATGGGGGAGTCCTGCTTCGAGGGCATGATGCTGCTCGAATCGCTCCTGCGGAGCGCCGGCTCCGCCGATGTCCGCGCGGTGCTGAGCGGGGCGCCGCAGGTCCGCTACGACGGTGCCCGCGGCAACATCGCCCTCAGTAATCGGCACGCCGAACAGACCATGTACCTCGCCCGCGCCGAGGGCTGCGATTTCGACGTGATCGAGCAGCTCTGATCGGCCCCGGCGCGAGGGTCCGCACCGAGCTACCGTGGACGGCGTGAGCGAAACCCGGAACTACGACCAGAACTCCGGCACCCTGCAGGTGCGCACCGGCGTCGCCGGACGATCGGCCCGGCTCGGCCACAAACTGCTACTCGAACCCGGCAGCTGGAGCGCGGTGGCGCAGGTGGACGACGGCGAGCCCACCTCGCTCACCGTCACCGTCGACGCCACCTCGCTCGATGTCACCGGCGGCGACGGCGGCCTCACCCCGCTCGCCGCACCCGAGCGCGCCGTCGCCCGGAGCAATGCGCAGAAGTCGCTCCAGACCAAGACCTACCCCACGATCGAGTTCCGGTCGACCGCCATCGCCCGGACCGACGACGGATTCCACGTCGAGGGCGAGCTCACCCTCTGCGGCACCACCCGGCCGTGCCACTTCGCGCTGAACTACGACGACGGCGCGCCCGCGCCCGCGCTCACCGCCGTGGTCCCGGTCCGGCAGACCGACTTCGGCATCAAACCCTTCTCGCTGATGATGGGCACGCTGTCGGTCGCCGACGAGGTGACCGTCTTCGCGCAGGCGATCCCGTGAATCCGGGGCGCCCCGCGCTACCGTGGCGGGCATGCCCCACGCACAGCTGGACTACGCCCGCCGGCGCGACACCCTGCGCGCCCTGCTCCCGGACCACGATCCGAGCCTCGACGCGCTCCTGGTGACCAACCTCGACAACGTCCGCTACCTCTCCGGCTTCACCGGCTCCAACGCCGGGCTGCTGATCACCGCCGACCCCGCGGGCGACGCCATCGCCACCGACGGCCGGTACCTCACCCAGGTGGCAGAGCAGTCGGGCGATCTGCGCGCCGTCATCGAACGCGATGTGGCCGCGGCGCTGGTGGCCGAGGTGCCGGGCATCGTCGGCTTCGAGGCGACGGCCATGAGCTACGCCGATCACGCCCGGCTCGCGGCGCAGGGAGCGCGTCTGGCGCCCACCACCCGGCTCGTCGAGCGGCTCCGTGAGGTCAAGGACGAGGGCGAGATCGAGCTACTGCGCACGGCCTGTGCGATCAGCGACCGGGCCCTGGCCGCCCTCGTCGAGGAGGGCGCGATCCGGCCCGGGGCCACCGAATCGCAGGTGGCGCGGCGGCTGGAGAACCTGATGTACGACTTCGGTGCGGAGGCCGTCGCCTTCGAGACCATCGTGGCCGCCGGAGCGAACTCCGCGATCCCGCACCACCGGCCCACCGGCGCCGTGCTCGCCGCGGGCGATTTCGTGAAGATCGACTTCGGCGCGCGCTACGCGGGCTACCACGCCGACGAGACGCGCACCTTCGTCCTCGGCGAGCCCGCGGACTGGCAGCGCGAGATCTACGACCTGGTCCGCGCCGCCCAGGCCGCCGGACGGGAGGCCCTCGTGCCCGGCGCCGACGTCCGGGAGATCGACGGTGCCGCCCGCTCCGTGATCGAGGCCGCGGGCTACGGCGAGCAGTTCCTGCACGGCCTCGGGCACGGCGTCGGCGTGGAGATCCATGAAGCCCCGACGCTGGGCAAACTCGGCAGCGGTACACTGTCCGACGGTGCTGTGGTCACC
This sequence comes from Tsukamurella strandjordii, assembly GCF_039525985.1. Lineage (NCBI taxonomy): Bacteria > Bacillati > Actinomycetota > Actinomycetes > Mycobacteriales > Tsukamurellaceae > Tsukamurella > Tsukamurella strandjordii. The sequence goes on from NZ_BAAAII010000001.1 coordinate 23,759, forward strand.
GTGGAGCCGGGTGTGTACCTCCCGGGCCGTGGTGGAGTCCGCATCGAGGACACCCTCGTGGTCCGCGGCGACGGACCGGAACTGCTGACCCGCACCACCAAAGACTTGATCGCACTCTAGGAGAATCGACACACCGTGGCATCGACTGCTGACTTCAAGAACGGACTGGTCCTCAACCAGGAGGGCCAGCTCTGGCAGATCATCGAGTTCCAGCACGTCAAGCCGGGCAAGGGCCCCGCCTTCGTGCGGACCAAGCTGAAGAACGTGGTCTCCGGCAAGACGGTCGACAAGACCTTCAACGCCGGTGTGAAGGTGGAGGTCGCCACCGTCGACCGCCGCGACTTCGACTACCTGTACCACGACGGCTCGGACTACGTCTTCATGGACGCCGAGACCTACGACCAGATCAACCTGGACGACGCCAAGGTCGGCGACGGTGCGAAGTTCCTGCTCGAGAGCATGCGCGTGCAGATCTCGATGCACGACGGTGAGGCCCTGTTCGTCGAGCTGCCGCTGTCGGCCGAGTACGTGGTGCAGCACACCGATCCGGGCCTGCAGGGCGACCGCTCCACCGGCGGCACCAAGCCCGCCACCCTGGAGACCGGCGCCGAGATCAACGTCCCGCTGTTCATCAACACCGGCGACAAGCTCAAGGTCGACACCCGCGACGGCAGCTACCTGGGGCGCGTGAACTCCTAAGTGCCCGAGCAGTCTGAGAACAAGCGCCCCAAGAAGTCGGGCGCCCGGCATCGCGCCCGCAAGCGCGCCGTCGACCTGCTCTTCGAGGCCGAGGCCCGTGGCGTCACCGACGTCGACGGCCTGCTCGCGGAGCGCCGCACCCTGGCGGCCGACGACGCGTCGGTCGCGCCGGTGTCCGATTACACCGCCCAGTTGGTGACCGGTGTCGACGTCGATCGCGAGCAGCTCGATTCGGTGATCACCTCGCACCTGACCGGGTGGACGCTCACGCGCCTGCCGGCGGTGGACCGGGCGATCCTGCGGGTCGCCGTCTGGGAGCTCTTCAACGCCCCCGACGTGCCGCCCGCGGTCGTGGTCGACGAGGCCGTCGAGCTCGCCAAGGAGCTCTCGACCGACGAGTCGCCCGCGTACCTCAACGGGGTGCTGGGCAAGGTCGCGACGCTGGCTCCGCAGGTTCGGTCCGCGGCCGCGGCGCAGCCGGTCGACCGCTCCGAGTAGGCCGGGCGCGGCTCAGGTGAGCCGCGCCGCCAGGGCCCGCGCATTACGCAGGGCCAGCGCCTGGATCACTCCGGTGGGGTGCACCCCGCTCGCGGTGGGCAGCATCGAGGCATCCGCGACGACCACATTGGGCACGTCCCACAGCTGGCCCTCCGGATTCGTGGCGCCGCGCTTGGACGATGAGGCCATCCGGAGCGTGCTCATCGCCTCGAACGAGGCCAGCGCGATCTCGCCGACGCCGTAGCCCGCCGCGTGCGACCGCCCGAGGAATCCCTCCAGCGGCTGATCGCCGGGCACGTAGTCGCCGCCCCGCTGTTGGCCGGTGAAGATCCGCCGCGCACCGGAGGCCTCGAGGATCCGCACCGCGGTGTCCAGTCCCGTGCGCAGGTGGGCCCGGTCGGCCTCGGCGAGGTCGTAGCGCACCGACGGCTCGCCCGAGGAGTCCATCATCACCTCGCCCGCCCCGCGGTCGCGGATCACCACCCGCAGCACGGACAGGTGCGGCAGCTGGCGCATCACGTTGAGATGCTCACCGGCGTTGCGCCAGGGCACGTAGCTCGATGCCACCGCCGGGGTCAGCGGCGCGGTCTCGTAGATCACCCCGAAGCCGTTGCCGTCGAGATCGGCGTGCGCATCGCTGTACCGCGCCGAGGTGGTGCCGTACCAGGGCGCCACCACATCGCTGAACACTCCGAGCGCGGTGGCCGTCGGGTGCAGGTGCAGATGTTTGCCCACATGCTGGCCGCCGAGGCCCGAACGCGCCAGAAGAGCGGGGGATTCGAAGGCGCCGGCGGCGAGCACCACGGCGCTGCACCGCACCGTCAGCCACGACCCGCCGGAGGTGCGGGCCACCACGCTGCGCGCCCGATCGCCCTGAACCTCGATGGACCGCGCCTGCGCACCGGTCACGATCCGGGCACCGCGCTTCTCCGCATCCCGCAACCAGGTGCGCCCGGCGTCGTGTTTGGCGCCGATCCGGCAGCCCAGGCCGCACCGGCCGCATTCGACGCCCTGATCGCAGTTGTTGTCCACGGCGCGCTGCACGGTGTGCACGGGCAGCCCCAGGTCGAGGCAGCCCTTCTCCAGCAGTTCGTCCCGCGGCGACGGTGCGCTCATCGAGGATGTGACGCCCACCCGCTGCCACACCGCGTCCAGCGCGGCGCCCAGGTCGGGACCGGTGTCCACACCGCGAGCCGCCCAATCGGCCAGCACCTTCTCCGAAGGCCGGTAGTAGCCGCCGTGCGAGGCGACGGTGCCGCCGCCCAGACAGTTGCCGGACAGGATGAAGGACTGCGCGTTCTCGGTCCAGAACGGGCTCGGCGCGAACAGGTTCGACAGCCCGTCGAGGTCGCTCCCGCCCATATCGGACGGGGCCACGTACTCGCCCCGCTCCAGCACGATCACATCGAGGCCCGCCTCGGCCAGTTGGGCCGCCACCACCGAGCCGCCGGCGCCCGATCCGATCACCACCACATCGCAGTTGGTGGTGGCGTCGATCTCGTAGCGGGTGGGGGTCAGCGGGCGCAGCGCGCGCATCGCCCGGCCGCGTGGTTTCTTGTGCGGCGTCTGCGGCGGGTAGCCGATCGCGGCCATCAGCTCCGCCCCCGGACCGTGGCCGTCGTCGGCGCCGCCCGCGGCGTAATAGGCCAGGAGCGCGATGTTGCGCAGCCGCTTGAACAGCATCCGCTTCTGTCCGAACCGCGACCGCGAGAGGTCGATCAGGATCCGCTCGCGCTCCGCGAACGGCAGGTCGGCGAACTTCTGCCCCCGCGTGCCCAGCACGGTGGCGCAGAACACCCGGTTGTCGAACAGTGACAGCGACTGCGACAGCGACATCCCATCGCTGTCGCGCGGGCTGCGAGCGGCATAGGAAACCGCGAGGTCGTCGACGTGCAGGTCGCTCGCCGAGGGGATCGCCACACCGTCACCCGGGGCGAACGTGTCGACGATCGCCGAGAGCGTCTCGCGCTGCCTGGTGGACAGATCCATGACTCGAACGTACTGGTATGCTTCTCACTGCATCAAGGCATCCTTTAAGTCCGTCCCGTGAGGCGGAGCGAGCCGTCCCGCGAGGCGGAGAAGGAGGTCACATGGCTCGGGAACTCATGTCCGCGGCGGACGTCACCCGCACGGTGGCGCGGATCGCGCATCAGATCATCGAGAAGACCGCCCTGGACGCCGGTGGCGAAGAAGCGCCCCGCGTCGTCATCTTCGGCATTCCCACCCGCGGTGCGGTTCTCGCCGCGCGGCTGGCCGCCGATATCGAGGAGTTCTCCGGCGTGGCGGTGCCCGTCGGCCACCTCGACATCACCCTCTACCGCGACGATCTGCGGCACAAACCGCACCGTCCCCTGGAACGCACCACGGTGCCGCCGCAGGGGGTCGACGGTGCGCTCGTCATCCTCGTCGACGACGTGCTGTTCTCCGGTCGCACGGTGCGCGCCGCGCTCGACTCGCTGCGCGACCTCGGCCGCCCGGCCGCCGTGCAGCTCGCGGTGCTCGTCGACCGCGGCCACCGGCAGCTGCCGATCCGCGCCGACTACGTGGGCAAGAACATCCCCACCTCGCGGCACGAGGACGTGCAGGTGCGCCTGCAGGAGAAAGACGGTGAAGACGCCGTGGTGATCTCCGATGTGGCCGGTGACGAGGGCGCGGAGGCGGACCGGTGATCCGACACCTGCTCTCCGCCGCCGACCTGAACCGCGACGACGCCGAGGCCATCCTCGACGAGGCGGACCGGCTGCAGCAGGCGCTGCTCGGCCGCGAGGTCAAGAAGCTCCCCACGCTGCGCGGCCGCACCGTGATGACGGTCTTCTACGAGAACTCCACCCGCACGCGCGTCTCCTTCGAGGTGGCCGGGAAATGGATGAGCGCCGACGTGATCAACGTCTCCGCCTCCGGTAGCTCGGTGGCCAAGGGGGAGTCGCTGCGCGACACCGCCCTCACCCTGCACGCCGCCGGTGCGGATGCGCTCATCGTCCGGCACCCGGCCTCCGGTGCGGCGCAGCAGATCGCGGCGTGGACCAACTCGGCTGCGGCGCACGACGGCCTGCCCGGTCCGGTGGTGATCAACGCGGGCGACGGGATGCACGAGCACCCCACCCAGGCCCTGCTGGACGCACTGACCCTGCGACAGCGCCTCGGCGGCATCGAAGGACGCCGCGTGGTGATCGTGGGCGATGTGCTGCACAGCCGGGTCGCCCGGTCGAATGCCCTGCTGCTCTCGACCCTGGGCGCCGAGGTGGTCCTGGTCGCGCCCCGCACCCTGCTGCCGGTGGGCATCGAGACCTGGCCGGTCACGGTCGGCGAGTTCCTGGAGGCCGAGCTGCCCGGCGCCGACGCGGTGATGATGCTGCGGGTGCAGGCCGAACGCATGAACGGCGGATTCTTCCCCAGCGAACGCGAGTACTCGGTGCGCTACGGGCTCAACGCCCAGCGCGCTGCCCTGCTCCCCGAGCACGCCGTGGTGCTGCATCCCGGACCGATGCTGCGCGGCATGGAGATCGGCTACTCGGTGGCCGATTCCGCCCAGGCCGCCATCCTGCAGCAGGTCAACAATGGTGTGCACGTGCGCATGGCGGTGCTGTTCCATCTGCTCGCCAAGGACGGGGGCACGGAATGATCGCCGCGTGCCACGGCGCCACACCACCTCCTCGGAAAGACGGGAGTCCCGAATGAGCCTGCTGCTCACATCCGTCCGTCCCTACGGCGAGGGCGATCCGGTGGACGTCGCGATCGACGGCGGCGAGATCACCGCGATCGGCGCCGGTCTCCCGGTCCCCGAGGGGGCCGAGGTGATCGACGGCGCCGGCGCAGTGCTGCTGCCCGGTTTCGTCGATCTGCACACGCACCTGCGTGAACCCGGCCGCGAGGACACGGAGACCATCGAATCCGGTTCCGCCGCCGCGGCACTCGGCGGCTACACCGCCGTCTTCGCGATGGCCAACACCAGTCCGGTCGCCGACTCCGCCGTGATCACCGATCACGTGTACCGCCGCGGCCGCGAGGTCGGCCTGGTCGATGTGCACCCGGTGGGCGCCGTCACCGTGGGGCTGAAGGGCGAGAAGCTCGCCGAGATGGGAATGATGGCCGCCGGCCCCGGCCGGGTCCGCGTCTTCTCCGACGACGGCGTGTGCGTCTCCGATCCGCTGCTCATGCGCCGCGCCCTGGAGTACGCCTCGTCGCTCGGCGCCGTGATCGCCCAGCACGCCGAGGAGCCCCGGCTCACTCAGGGGGCCGTCGCCCACGAGGGACCCGAGGCCGCCCGCCTCGGCCTCACCGGCTGGCCCCGCGCGGCCGAGGAGGCGATCGTGGCCCGCGACGCCCTGCTCGCCCGCGATGCCGGCGCGCGTGTGCACATCTGCCACGCCTCCACGGCGGGAACCGTGGAGCTGCTGAAGTGGGCCAAGGAACAGGGCGTGTCGATCACGGCCGAGGTCACCCCGCACCATCTGCTGCTCGACGATTCGCGGTTGGCCACCTACGACGCGGTGAACCGGGTGAACCCCCCGCTGCGCGAGGCCTCGGATGTGGCCGCGCTGCGGAAGGCACTGCGGGACGGCGTGATCGACTGCGTGGCCACCGACCACGCACCGCACGCCGACCAGGACAAGTGCTGCGAGTTCGCCGCCGCCCGTCCCGGCATGCTGGGCCTGGAGACGGCACTGGCGATCGTGGCGCAGGTCGCGGTGGAGCCGGGCGATATCACCTGGCGTGATGTGGCCCGCGTGATGAGCGAGAAGCCGGCCGAGATCGCTCGGCTCGATGACCACGGCCGGCCGATCGAGGTGGGCGAGCCCGCGAACCTCACGCTGGTCGACCCCGACCTCGGGTGGACGGTGCACGCCGACGATCTGGCCAGCCGCTCGCGCAACACCCCGTTCGCCGATCTGGACTTCCGCGCCAAGCCGGTGCTCACCGTGCTGCGCGGCCGGATCACCGCACGCGACGGCGTCGCGGCCGCACCGGGAACGGGGGAGCGGGCGTGAGCTTCAGCGATTTCGCCACGCTGCTCCTGGTGCTGGTGGTCCTCGCCGGACTGTTCTCGCTGATGGCACTGGGCTGGCGCCGCCGCGGGCGGCGGCAGGCCGCCGCGGTGGGCGAGATCCCGAGCACCCCCGAGCAGCTCACCGACCTGGTCTTCGGCCCGGTCTCCGGTGTCTACGTGGGCTCGACCATCGCGCCGCACTGGCAGGACCGGGTGGCGGTGGGCGACTGGGGCTACCGGGCCACGGTGAACCTGAGCCGCTACGAGGACGGCTACCTGATGGAGCGCGGCCGCGGCAATCCGATGTGGATCGCCGACGGCGCGATCGTCGAGGTGCGCCGAGCGGCGAAACTGGCCGGCAAGGTGATGCCCGGCGACGGCCTGCTGGTGATCCGCTGGGAGCTGCCCACCGGCACCGTGATCGACTCCGGCTTCCGGGCCGACGACAAGACGACGTATCGAAAACTGATGGACGTGAGGGAAAGCTAGATGGCTGCACAGGAATTCGGGAACGGGCCCGCACTGCTGGTCCTCGAGGACGGCACGGTGCACCGCGGCGTCGAATTCGGCGCCGTCGGCCAGACCCTCGGCGAGGCCGTCTTCTGCACCGCGATGACCGGCTACCAGGAGACCCTCACCGACCCGTCCTACGACCGGCAGATCGTGGTGGCTACGGCCCCGCAGATCGGCAACACCGGCTGGAACGACGAGGACGACGAGAGCCGCGGCGACAAGATCTGGGTGGCCGGGTACGCCGTGCGCAACCCCACTCGCCGGGTGAGCAACTGGCGCGCCAGCGGCACGCTGGAGGGCGAGCTGGTGGACCAGGGCGTCGTCGGCATCGGCGGCATCGATACCCGCGCGGTGGTCCGCCGTCTGCGCGATCACGGCTCGATGCGCGCCGGAGTCTTCTCCGGCGAGGCGCTCGCGCCCGAGGCCGAACTGCTGGACCGGGTGCGCGCGCAGCCGTCGATGAAGGGGCTCAACCTGATCGGCGAGGTCTCCACGAAGGAGACCTACACCGTGGAGCCGGTGAATTCGGGCGGGGCCGAGCCCCGGTTCACCGTGGTCGCCGTCGACCTCGGCATCAAGACGAACACCCCGCGGATGTTCGCCGAGCGCGGCATGCGGGTGCACGTGGTGCCCTCCACCATCACGCTCGACGAGGTGAAGTCGCTGAACCCGGACGGCTTCTTCCTCTCCAACGGCCCCGGCGACCCGTCGACCGCGGAGCACGAGGTGGAACTCACCCGCGGTGTTCTCGACTCTGGCCTGCCGCTGTTCGGCATCTGCCTGGGCAACCAGTTGCTCGGTCGCGCCTTCGGACTGCAGACCTACAAGATGAAGTTCGGCCACCGCGGCATCAACATCCCGGTGGTCGAGCACACCACCGGCCGCATCTCGATCACCGCGCAGAACCACGGCTTCGCCCTGGAGGGCGAGCGGGGCGCCGAGTTCGACACCCCCTTCGGCCGGGCCCGCGTGAGCCACGTGTGCGCCAACGACGAGACCGTGGAGGGCGTCGAGCTGCTCGACGGCCGCGCCTTCTCGGTGCAGTACCACCCGGAGGCCGCGGCCGGCCCGCACGACGCCGCCTACCTCTTCGACCGCTTCGCAACCATCATGGGAGACAAGTAATGCCACGGCGCACCGATATCCAGCACGTCCTGGTGATCGGCTCGGGCCCGATCGTGATCGGCCAGGCCTGCGAGTTCGACTACTCCGGCACCCAGGCCTGCCGTGTGCTGCGCGCCGAGGGGCTGCGCGTCTCGCTGGTGAACTCGAACCCCGCCACGATCATGACCGATCCGGAATTCGCCGACTCGACCTACATCGAGCCGATCAACCCGGAGTACATCGAGAAGGTCATCATCGCCGAGCGCGACAAGGGCTTCCCGATCGACGCGGTGCTCGCCACCCTGGGCGGCCAGACCGCGCTCAACGCGGCTGTCGGCCTGCATGAACAGGGCATCCTGGAGAAGTACGGCATCCGACTGATCGGCGCCGATTTCGACGCCATCCAGCGCGGTGAGGACCGGCAGAAGTTCAAGGACATCGTCGCCAAGATCGGTGGCGAATCCGCGCGCTCCAAGGTCTGTTTCACCCTGGACGAGTGCAAGGAGACCGTCGCCGACCTCGGCTACCCGGTCGTCGTGCGGCCCTCGTTTACCATGGGCGGCCTCGGCTCGGGCATGGCCTACGACGAGGCCGACCTGATCCGCATCGCCGGCGCGGGCCTCGCCGCCTCGCCCACGGCGAACGTGCTCATCGAGGAGTCGATCCTCGGCTGGAAGGAGTACGAGCTCGAGCTCATGCGCGACGGCCGCGACAACGTGGTGGTCGTCTGCTCCATCGAGAACGTCGACCCCGTCGGCGTGCACACCGGTGACTCGGTCACCGTGGCGCCCGCGATGACGCTCACGGACCGCGAGTACCAGATCATGCGCGACCAGTCGATCGCCATCCTCCGCGAGGTGGGCGTCGACACGGGTGGCTGCAACATCCAGTTCGCGCAGGACCCGCGCGACGGCCGCCTGGTGACCATCGAGATGAACCCGCGCGTCTCGCGCAGCTCCGCGCTGGCGTCCAAGGCCACGGGCTTCCCGATCGCCAAGATCGCCGCCAAGCTGGCCGTGGGCTACACGCTCGACGAGATCCTCAACGACATCACCGGTGAGACCCCCGCGTGCTTCGAGCCGACCCTCGACTACGTGGTGGTCAAGGCGCCGCGGTTCGCCTTCGAGAAGTTCCCCGGCGCCGACGACACGCTGACCACCACCATGAAGTCCGTCGGTGAGGCGATGAGCCTGGGCCGTAGCTTTGCCGAGGCCTTCGGTAAGGTGATGCGCTCGCTGGAGACCAAGCGGCATGGCTTCTGGACGGGGGCGCCCGTCGAGGGCACGCTGGAGGAGCTGCTGGAGGAGATCAAGGTCCCGCGCGACGGCCGCTACTACCTGATCGGCCGCGCCTTCGAGCTGGGTGCCACCGTGGAGCAGGTCTTCGAGTCCACCGCGGTCGACCCGTGGTTCCTCGAGGAGATCAAGGCCACCGTCGACCTGGGTGAGCACGTGCGCACCGCCGATCTCACGCCGGACCTGGTGCGGCTGGCCAAGACCCACGGCTTCTCCGATCTGCAGATCGCGAACCTGCGCGGCATCACCGAGGACGAGGTGCGTGCCTACCGGCACGAGAACGGCGTGCGCCCGGTGTACAAGACGGTGGATACCTGCGCCGCCGAGTTCGAGGCGAAGACGCCGTACCACTACAGCAGCTACGAGCTCGATCCCGCGGCCACCAGCGAGGTGGCCCCGCAGACGGAGCGGCCGAAGGTGCTGATCCTGGGCTCGGGTCCGAACCGCATCGGTCAGGGCATCGAGTTCGACTACTCGTGCGTCCACGCCGCGCTCACGCTGAGTGAGGCGGGCTACGAGACCGTGATGATCAACTGCAACCCGGAGACGGTCTCCACCGACTACGACACCGCCGACCGGCTGTACTTCGAGCCGCTCACCTTCGAGGACGTGCTGGAGGTCTACCACTCGGAACAGGCCTCCGGTGCGGGCGGCCCGGGCGTGGTGGGCGTGATCGTGCAGCTCGGCGGGCAGACGCCGCTCGGTCTGGCGGCGCGGCTCAAGGCCGCGGGCCTGCCCATCGTGGGCACCTCGCCCGAGGCGATCGACCTGGCCGAGGACCGCGGCGAGTTCGGCCGCGTGCTCACCGAGGCGGGACTGCCGGCGCCGAAGTTCGGCACCGCCACCACCGCCGAGGGTGCGCGCGAGGTGGCCGCGGGTATCGGCTACCCGGTGCTGGTGCGTCCCTCCTACGTGCTCGGCGGGCGTGGCATGGAGATCGTCTACGACGAGGGCGCGCTGCTCGACTACATCTCCCGCGCCACCGAGCTGACCCCCGACCGGCCCGTGCTGGTGGACCGGTTCCTCGAGGACGCCGTGGAGATCGACGTGGACGCCTTGTGCGACTCCACCGGTGCGGTGTTCATCGGCGGCATCATGGAGCACATCGAGGAGGCCGGTATCCACTCCGGTGACTCGGCGTGCACCCTGCCGCCCACCACGCTGGGCCGCGCCGACATCGACGCCGTGCGCGTCGCGACCGAGGCACTCGCCCGCGGTATCGGCGTGCACGGCCTGATGAACGTGCAGTACGCGCTCAAGGACGACACCCTCTACGTGCTCGAGGCCAACCCCCGGGCCTCGCGCACCGTCCCGTTCGTGTCCAAGGCCACCGCGGTGCCGCTCGCCAAGGCCTGTGCCCGGGTGATGCTGGGCCAGACCATCGCCGAGCTGCGCGACCAGGGCATCCTGCCGCGCGAGGGCGACGGCTCGCAGATGCCGATCGAGGCGCCGGTCTCGGTGAAGGAAGCGGTGCTGCCCTTCAACCGGTTCCGCCGCGCCGACGGCACCGGTGTCGACTCGCTGCTCTCGCCGGAGATGAAGTCCACCGGCGAGGTGATGGGTGTGGACCGTGACTTCGGTACCGCCTTCGCCAAGTCGCAGACCGCCGTCAGCGGCTCCCTGCCGGCCACCGGCAACGTCTTCGTCTCCGTGGCGAACAAGGACAAGCGCGCCCTGATCTTCCCGGTCAAGCGGCTCGCCGATCTCGGGTTCACCATCCTGGCCACCGAGGGCACCGCGGATGTGCTGCGCCGCAACGGGGTCCAGGTGCAGCAGGTGCACAAGCACTCGGACGTGATCGCCGAGGGTGAGCGGACCATCGTCGATCAGATCAAGGCCGGGGAGGTGGGCCTGATCATCAACACCCCGTACGGCAACGCCGGGCCGCGCGTGGACGGCTACGAGATCCGCACCGCTGCGGTGCAGGCCTCCGTGCCGTGCGTGACCACGGTGCAGGGCGCCTCGGCGGCGGTGCAGGGCATCGAGGCCGCGCTGCGGGGCGGAATCGGGGTCAAGAGCCTGCAGGACATGCACGCCGCGCTGGTGAACAAGTGACCTTCGCGCAGCGGGTCGCGCAGGCCTGCGCGGCGCGCGGGCACCTGGTGGTGGGGATCGACCCGCATCCGCCGCTGCTCGCGGCCTGGGGCCTGAGCGATGACGCCGAGGGCGTGCGCGCCTTCGGCCTGCGCTGCGCCGAGGCCTTCGCGGGTGAGGTGGGCTTCATCAAGCCGCAGGTGGCCTTCTTCGAGCAGTTCGGCGCGGCCGGGCTCGCCGCCTTGGAGGAGGTGACCGCCGCGTGCCGGGAGGCCGGCGCCGTGGTGATCGCCGACGCCAAGCGCGGCGACATCGGCTCCACCATGGCCGGCTACGCCCGCGCCTGGCTGGGCGATTCGCCGCTCGCGGCCGATGCCGTCACGCTCTCGCCCTACCTCGGCTACGGCTCGCTGAAGCCCGCCATCGACGCCGCGCGGGCGGCGGGCAGGGGAGTGTTCGTCCTGTCCCGCACCTCCAACCCGGAGGGGGCGCAGGTGCAGGCCGACGGCGTGGCGCAGCGGATCGTCGACGATGCCCGCGCCGATAACGCCGACGGTGCCGGCACCGTCGGGCTGGTGGTCGGGGCGACCCGGGAACACGGCCTCGACCTCGCTGGGCTCGGCGGCCCGATCCTCGCGCCCGGCCTGGGTGCGCAGGGCGCGACTCCGGCCGATCTGGCGGCGATCTTCGGCCCGGAGGCCACGGTCCTGCCCAATTCGTCGCGCCAGGTGCTCTCCGCCGGTCCCGATGCGGGCGCGTTGCGGGACGCGGCGCTCTCGGTGCGCGACGAGGTCGAACAGGCCCTGAGCGGCCGCTGACCGGGGTCGATCGGCCCGAACGGGCCTCGACACGCCCGCGACACGCGCGGAGCGCTCCACGACTTTGAGGCATCTGCGCAGGTCACATGTGTTTCACGTGTCACAGGCGGAACGTCGTGATCGGCGCCGCGCGTTCGGCTGAATCCGTTGTCGGTCAAGGGTTTTCGATTGCAATGCGACGCTCGGCCGGCCGGATCCGTGCGGTTCGCTCACGAGCTTCTACAGCACTGTCAAACCGCAGGTCGGAGGGGGGTGGGGTTCCCACCCGCGGGCAAACCTCGGTACCGTCGCAGGAGTCGCAGTACGCGGCACGACTAAGTACATCGAAGACGGAGGAATCGTGGCCCTTCCCCAGTTGACCGACGAGCAGCGCGCCGCTGCTCTGGAGAAGGCAGCTGCCGCTCGCCGAGCCCGCGCAGAGCTGAAGAACCGGCTCAAGGGTGGCACCACCACCCTGCAGCAGGTGCTGAAGGACGCGGAGGCCGACGAGGTCATCGGCAAGATGAAGGTCTCGGCGCTGCTCGAGGCTCTGCCCAAGGTTGGCAAGGTCAAGGCTCAGGAGCTGATGACCGAGCTGGAGATCGCCCCCACCCGCCGCGTGCGTGGTCTGGGCGAGCGGCAGCGCAAGGCGCTGCTCGAGAAGTTCTCCGCCTGACACGTAGTGTCCGGAGATATCTCTGCAGGCCGGAGGGGCCGACTGGTGGTACTGGTCGGCCCCTCCGCCGTTGGCAAGTCATCCGTCGTCGGCCGGCTCCGTCAGGAAGTGCCCGACATGTTCTTCTCGGTGTCCGCCACCACGCGCGATCCGCGCCCCGGTGAGGTGGACGGCCGGGACTACCACTTCGTGGGCGATCACGGCTTCGACCGGCTCATCGCCGACGGCGACCTGCTCGAGTGGGCGGAGATCCACGGCGGGCTGCAGCGCTCGGGAACCCCGGCCAAGCCGGTCTTCCAGGCGCTCGACGCCGGTCGTCCCGTGCTCATCGAGGTCGATCTCGCCGGTTGCGCCAGCGTGAAGGCGGCCCTTCCCGAGGCGATCACGGTGTTCCTGAGCCCGCCCAGCTGGGCCGAGCTCGAACGCCGGCTGCGCGGCCGCGGCACCGAGAGCCCCGAGGTGATCGATCGCCGCCTGGAGACCGCGCGGGCGGAAATGGCCACCCGTGACGACTACGACGCGGTGGTCGTCAATGACGACCTGGACCGAGCCGTGGCCGAGTTGGTATCCTTACTGGTCGGCCCGTCCGCGCGCGACGCGTAGACTCGGTTGTACTTGAGAACTTTTTTCGCCACTTGACGTAGGAGACGCGTGAGCACCACCCGCACCGAGGCCGTGTACGACCAGCCGCTCGGCATCACCAACCCGCCGATCGACGAGCTGCTCGACCGCACCTCGTCGAAGTACGCGCTCGTGATCTACGCGGCCAAGCGCGCCCGGCAGATCAACGACTACTACAACAGCCTCTCGGACGGCATCCTCGAGTACGTTGGCCCGCTCGTCGAGCCCGGCCTGCACGAGAAGCCGCTGTCGATCGCGATGCGCGAGATCCACGAGGATCTCCTGGAGCACACCGAGGGTGCGCCCGAGTAAGCCCCCAGCATGATCATCGTCGGGGTCGGCGGGGGAATCGCCGCGTACAAGGCGTGTGCCCTGATCCGCCACTTCACCGAGGCGGGGCACGAGGTGCGGGTGATCCCCACCGAATCGGCGCTGAAGTTCGTCGGTGCCGCCACCTTCGAGGCGCTCTCCGGGCACTCGGTGCAGACCGGGGTCTTCGAGTCGATCCCCGAGGTGCCGCACGTGCGGCTCGGCCAGGAGGCCGAGCTCGTCGTGATCGCGCCGGCCACCGCCGATCTCATGGCCCGTGCCGCCCAGGGCCGCGCCGACGATCTGCTCACCGCGACGCTGCTCACCGCCCGCTGTCCCGTGGTCTTCGCGCCCGCGATGCACACGGAGATGTGGGAGCACGCCGCCACCCGCGCCAACGTCGCCACGCTGCGCGAGCGCGGCGCCACCGTGATCGAGCCGGCCTCCGGCCGCCTCACGGGTAAGGACACCGGTGCCGGGCGCCTGCCCGAGCCCGACCAGATCGGCGCGCTCGCCGATCTGCTGCTCGAGCATCCCGCCGGCTTGCAGCGCGACCTCGAGGGGCGCCGCGTGGTGATCTCCGCGGGCGGCACCAAGGAGGCGCTCGATCCCGTCCGCTACCTCACCAACCGCAGCTCCGGGAAGCAGGGCTACGCGCTCGCCCGGATCGCGGCGCAGCGGGGCGCTCGGGTGACCCTGGTGGCGGGCAACACCATCGGCCTCGCCGATCCGCCCGCGGTCGACGTGGTGCGGATCGCCTCCGCCCTGGATCTGCAGGCCGCGATGACCGCCCACGCCGCCGATGCGGATCTGGTCATCATGGCCGCCGCCGTGGCGGACTACCGGCCCGCGCAGGTCGCCGATACCAAACTCAAGAAGGGCGCCGACGGCCGCAGCGACGCCCTCGAGACGATCACGATGATCGAAAACCCCGACGTCCTCGCCGGCCTGGTGCAGGCGCGCCGGGACGGCGGGCTCCGCCCCGGAACCGTGATCGTCGGGTTCGCGGCCGAGACCGGCGACGCCCAGGGCAGCGTCCTGGATTACGGCCGGGCCAAGTTGCAACGCAAGGGCTGTGACCTGCTCGTCCTCAATGCGGTCGGCGATGGCCGAGCCTTCGAGGTGGACGAGAACTCGGGGTGGCTGCTGGGCGCGGACGGCAACGAGACCGCGCTCCCGCTCGGCTCGAAGATGGCCATGGCCGCCCGCATACTGGACGCGGCCGTGGCCCGCGTCGGCTCCGCCCGCTAGGTTGGAAAGTCGCACACCAAGTCGAGAGGACATAGCGCCGTGGTTTCTGGGTTCGCCAATTCCGCCCATCGTCTGTTCACCAGCGAGTCGGTCACCGAGGGGCACCCGGACAAGATCTGTGATGCCATCTCGGATTCGGTGCTCGACGCGCTGCTGACCGAGGACCCCTCCTCCCGCGTGGCCGTGGAGACGCTCGTCACCACCGGTCAGGTGCACGTCGCGGGCGAAGTGACCACGAGCGCGTGGGCCGACATCCCGAAGATCGTGCGCGAGAAGGTCCTGGAGATCGGCTACGACAGCTCCGCGAAGGGCTTCGACGGCAACTCCTGTGGTGTGAACATCGCCATCGGCGCGCAGAGCCCCGAGATCGCGCAGGGCGTGGACCACGCCTACGAGCACCGCGTCGACGGTGCGCAGGACGAGATCGACGCGCAGGGCGCGGGCGATCAGGGCCTGATGTTCGGCTACGCCTGCTCGGACACCCCCGAGCTGATGCCGCTGCCGATCTCGCTGGCGCACCGGCTCTCGCGCCGCCTGACCGAGGTGCGTAAGAACGGCACCCTGCCCTACCTGCGTCCGGACGGTAAGACCCAGGTCACCATCGAGTACGCCGGCGAGCAGCCGGTGCGCCTGGACACCGTGGTCATCTCCAGCCAGCACGCCGCCGATATCGATATCGACGGCATGCTCACCCCCGATCTGCGCGAGCACGTGCTCGGCTCGGTGATCGCCGATCTGAACCTGCCCAGCCTGGACACCTCGAACGTGCGGCTGCTGGTGAACCCCACCGGCAAGTTCGTGCTCGGCGGCCCGATGGGCGATGCGGGCCTCACCGGTCGCAAGATCATCGTGGACACCTACGGCGGCATGGCCCGCCACGGCGGCGGCGCCTTTTCGGGCAAGGACCCGTCGAAGGTGGACCGCTCGGCCGCCTACGCGATGCGCTGGGTCGCCAAGAACGCCGTGGCCGCCGGTCTCGCCGAGCGGATCGAAGTGCAGGTCGCGTACGCCATCGGCAAGGCGGCGCCGGTCGGCCTGTTCGTCGAGACCTTCGGCACCGAGCAGGTGGATCCCTCGAAGATCCAGCAGGCCATCACCGAGGTCTTCGACCTGCGGCCGCGCGCGATCATCAACGATCTCGACCTGCTGCGCCCGATCTACGCTCCCACCGCCGCGTACGGCCACTTCGGTCGTACCGACATCGACCTGCCCTGGGAGCACACCGGCCGCGCGGACGCGCTGCGCTCCGCGGCGGGCTTCTGACCGACACCTCCACGGCGGTGGACGCTGCGTCGAACCCCGGCGAGCTCCCCATCGCGCGGGTGCTGCCGCTGCTCCAGGTGAGCCACCTGGACCGCGAGTTCGACTACCTGGTTCCGCCGGAGCTCGACGCCGATGCGCAGCCCGGGGTCCGGGTGCGCGTGCGGTTCTCGGGTCGGCTGGTGGACGGGTACCTGCTCGAGCGGCTGCCGCGGTCCGATCACGAGGGCAAGCTCGCCAAGCTCGACCGGGTGGTGTCGCCGCTGCCGGTGCTGACACCGCCGGTCCTGCGCCTGATCACCGAGGTGGCGGCGCGCTACGCGGGCACCCGGGCGGATGTACTGCGGCTGGCGATCCCGCCGCGGCACGCGCGTGTCGAGAAGGATCTGCTCAAGGCTGATCCGCCCGAGCCCGGCGCCCCGCCCGCGGTGGTCGACCCGCTGGCCGAGTACACCCACGGGGAACAGTTCGCGGCCGCCGCCGTGGCCGGCCGCGCGCCGCACGCGGTCTGGCAGGCACTGCCCGGCGAGGACTGGGCGGCGCGACTGGCCGAACTGGCCGCCGCGGTGATCGCCTCCGGGCGCTCGGTGCTGATGGTGGTTCCCGATCAGGCCGACCTCGACCGACTGGCCGCGGCCTGCGCGGAGCTGTCCCCGACGGTGCTGGCCGCGGGTCTCGGTCCCTCCGCTCGGTACCGGCGATGGCTCACCGCACTGCTCGGCCGCACCCGGCTCGTGATCGGAACCCGCAGCGCCGCCTTCGTGCCCCTGGCCGATCTCGGGCTTCTGGTGCAGTGGGACGACGGCGACGAATCCTTCGTCGAGCCCCGCGCGCCGTATCCGCACACCCGCGAGGTACTCGCGCTGCGCGCCCACCAGGAGGGCGCGGCGTTGCTGATCGGGGGGTTCGCCCGCACCCCCGAGGCGCAGGCCCTTCTCGACGCGGGCTGGGCCGCGGAGGTGGTCGCACCCCGCGAGCGGGTGCGCGAGCGCTCGCCGCGGATCATCGGCGTGGCCGACTCCGATTTCGAACTCGCCCGCGATCCGCTGGCCCGGTCGGCGCGGCTGCCGGCGGCGGCCTTCGCCGCGGCGCGCACCGCGCTCGATGCGGATCGTCCTGTGCTGGTGCAGGTTCCGCGGCGCGGCTACGCCCCGGCGATGTCCTGTGAGCGGTGCCGCACGCCGGCGCGGTGCCGGCGGTGTCACGGACCGCTCGAACAGGCCGCGGGCGGTGTGCTCCGGTGCCGGTGGTGCGATCGGACCGATCCCGGATACCGCTGCCCGGCGTGTGGCGGCACCACGATGCGGGCCGTGATCATCGGCGCCTCGCGCACCGCGGAGGAGCTCGGGCGCGCCTTCCCCGGCGCGGCGGTCACCATGTCGGGCGGTGAGAACGTGCTCGCACAGGCCCAGGGCGGCCGCCGCCTCGTGGTGGCCACCCCCGGTGCCGAACCGGTGGTGGAGGGCGGCTACGGCGCGGCGCTCCTGCTCGACGGCTGGCTGATGCTGGGCCGGGCCGATCTGCGTGCGGGTGAGGAGACGCTGCGGCGGTGGATGAACGCCGCAGCGCTCGTGGCGGCCGACGGCACGGTGGTCTGCGGTGCGGATGCCTCGGTTCCGGTGGTGCAGGCGCTGATCCGCTGGGATGCCGCGGGCTTCGCCGCCACCGAGCTCGCGGAGCGCGCCGTGGTCGGATTCCCGCCCGCCGCCCACCTCGCCGCGCTCGATGGTGCGGAGGCCGATGTCGTCGCGGTCGCCGAGGCCGCGGAGCTACCGCCCGGCGCCGAGATCCTGGGACCCGTGGATCTGCCGCCCGGGGTGCGGGTGCCGGGTGCCCCGGACGACGGTCCGCCGCCGATGCGGATGCTGGTGCGCGTCCCGCGCCGCGACGGACGTGCCTTGGCGCAGGCCGTGTTTCGCGCGCAGGTCGGACGGAGTCTGCGTCGGGAGGGCGCACCGGTGCGAATCCAGATGGACCCCTTGCGAATCGGCTGACGCGCCACTCACGCCATTCATCTCGACCAACTAGATGTGCAAAAGTTTGGTAAGGTGAATGGCGGAGCGCCGGGAAGTCTGGTCGGCATGTCAATCGTCGCCGACCTGATCAAGGATCGTTCAACCATGCCCCGACCGATCGCGCCTCGGCGTGCCTCCGCTCTGTTCCGCCGTGGATCACCCACGGAGACTTCCCGTATCACCGCCATCCTCCGCAAAGAGGCGGTCGGCGGATTCCTGCTCGTCGGTGCCGCGATCGCGGCGCTCATCGCCGCGAACAGCGGCCTCGCCCCCGCGTACGAATCACTGCGCGGCACGGTCGTCGGATACGCGCCGTTCAAGCTCGATCTCACTTTGGGGCAGTGGGCCTCGGACGGCCTGCTCGCGGTCTTCTTCTTCCTCGTCGGCCTCGAACTCAAACGCGAGATCGTCGCCGGGGAGCTCCGCTCGCCCCGGACGGCGGCCGTCCCCGTGGTCGCGGCGATCGGCGGTGCCCTCGTGCCCGCCTTGATCTACCTGGTGCTCAACGCGGGCGGCCCGGGAAGTGCCGGGTGGGCGATTCCGACCGCCACCGACATCGCCTTCGCGGTCGCCGTCCTCGCCGTGGTCGGCTCGCACCTGCCCGCTGCGCTGCGTCTGTTCCTGCTCACCCTGGCCGTGGTCGACGATCTCCTGGCCATCGCGATCATCGCCATCGCGTACACCGAACAGGTCAATTGGACGCCGTTGGCGTGGAGCACCATCCCGCTCGCGCTCTTCGGTTTCCTGGCGCATCGCTACGCCGGCGCGTTCTCGCGCCATCATCTGGCGGCGTGGCTCGTACTGCTGCCCGTGGGCTTCCTCTTCTGGGTCCTCGTGCACGCCTCCGGAATCCACGCCACCATCGCCGGCGTCCTGCTCGGGTTCGCGGTGCCGGTTCTGCGGGGCGGCCCCGACGGGGGACTGGCCGAGGAGTTCGAGCACCGGTTCCGCCCGCTCTCGGCCGGATTCGCGGTCCCCGTGTTCGCCTTCCTGGCGGCCGGCGTCACGCTCACCGGCAGCGGCGCGGTCGCGGTCGCGGACCCGATCTTCATCGGCATCGTCGCGGGACTGGTGCTCGGCAAGCCGATCGGCATCGTGGCGGCCACCTGGCTGGTGACCCGGCTCACCCGGAGCACGCTCGATCCCGCGGTCCGCTGGATCGATCTGCTGGCCGTATCGCTGCTCGCGGGTATCGGATTCACCGTTTCGCTGTTGATCGCCGAACTCAGCTTCACCGACTCCGCCGAACAACTCGCGTTCGCCAAGCTGGCGGTCCTGTGCGCATCGGTGGCCGCCGCGGTGGGGGCAGGGGTGATCCTGGGCGTGCGGAATCGCACCTACCGCAGGCTCGAAGAGGCGGACGCGGAGCTCGACGCCACCGACGTGGCGGGCGCCGACGACGAGCGCACGGCGCTGTTGATCGCCACCCCCTTCCGGCCGCGCGCGACCCGCTGGATCCCCGGGGTCCGGGGCCGGCCGATCCGGCTCGCCGTCGACGGGCGGGTGATCCGCATCGACGGCGACGGCGGGGTCCGGATACCGGTGCGTCCCGGTGCGCACGACGTGGTC
>NZ_BAAAII010000001.1:43407-144486 GCF_039525985.1 Tsukamurella strandjordii
ATGTCGTGGCCGGTAGTACGCCGCGCCGAGCGGTCACCCGGCGCGTCGAGGTGGAGGAGGGATGCGCCGTGATCCTCGTGGTCCGGGTCTCCGCCGCGGCCCGGCGGATCGACTCCATCGTCCGGTTCCCGGGCGACGGGCCGCGCGTCACGCGCGTCGGGCGACGATGAGGTCGACCACCGCGTCGATCATGTAGTCGAACTCCGCCTCCGCATCGAAGCGGGCGAGCTGCGGTGCCACGGCGCGGATCGACGGCAGCCCGGCCTCCGTGAGATCGGCGGCGCGGGCGGCGATGCCGGCGGTGTCCGTGGTGCCGTAGGTGGGGCCCGCGTTCACCTCGCGCAGCAGGGTGCCGATGAGAGCGGCGAGCATGGTGCGGAGCATGTTCACGGCCTCGTCGGCATCGAAGCCCGCGGTCAACAGGATGTGCAGCACACCCTCGACGGGAGCGAGCGAGCGCACGGACTTGAGCTGGCGCGTGAGTACCAGCGTCGCGGCCTGGGGATGGGAGAGGGCCTGGACGCGGAAGGCGTGCGCCGCAGCACGCAGGTCGGTGCGCAGATCGCCCGTGGGCACCGGCACCTCGATCGATGCGAGGATCGACTCCGCGACCGCGTCGAGCAACTGCTCCTTACCCGCCACGTGGTGGTACAGGCTCTTCGCATCCACGCCGAGCCGGCGTCCTACGGTGCGCATGCTGACCGCACCGACGCCCTCGCTGTCGATCAGTGCCAGCGCGGCGGTGACGATCGTGGAACGAGACAGGTGCGCCTCGTTCTTCGTCGGGCGCCCGCGGCGTGGTGCGGTGGAGGACATGCCGGACATTGTGCCGCATACTCGATATCTCCACGCCGTGGAGATATCCTGGTGTGATGCCGTCCTCCGCATCGCGATTCGTCCTACCCCCCGAACCCGTACTGCGCGCCCGGGAGAAACTGGTACTCGACCACTTCCACGACGAGGTCCGGCAGGACTGGGACGCCACCCTCGCCACCTTCCCGCATCCGCACTACGAGCTCATCGCGCAGATGACGGTGCACGACGGTGACCGGGAGGTGCGCGACTACTACGCCGACACCCGCACCGCCTTCCCGGACCAGGATCACGAGATCATCGCCCTGCGGCACAGCATCGACGCCGTCGTCGTCGAGTTCTGGTTGCTCGGCACCCACCGGGGACCGCTCGGCGCCATTCCGCCCACGGGGTCGCGGCACCGCACCCGGATGACCGCCTACTTCGTCTTCGACGAGGCGGAGAACCTCGTGACCGAGCGGATCTACTTCGACCAGCTGACCATCCTGCGGCAGCTCATCGGCGGTCTGAATCCCCGCAGTCCGCGCGGACTTCTGAAGCTGGGCCGGGTGCTGCTCGGCGCAGTGCGGGTGAGCGGGGGAGCGCCCGATCCGCGACTGTCGCGGACCGTCCCGCCGGCGCTCGACGACTGAGTACGCTCGGGCGCGTGGATCGAACGGTGTTCCGGGCCGGGTGGTCGAAGATCGATGTCACGGGGGAACCGTGGGGCGTCGGCATGATGGGCTACGGCATGCCCGGGCAGCGCAGTCGCGGCCTGCTCACCCGGCAGTGGGCGCGGGCCTTCGTCTTCGCGGCCCCCGGGCCCGACGGTGCTGAGCGGCGCGTCGCGTACGTGGTGGCGGATATCGGCATGTTCTTCCAAGCCGCGGTCGACGAGATCGCCGACCGGCTCGCCGCCGCCACATCCGGGCGGCTCACCGCCGCCAACACCGTGCTCACGGCGACCCATACCCATTGCGGCCCTGGCGGACACGGCCGTCACGCGCTGTACAACGTGACTACGCTGGGACAGCACCGCCGGACCTTCGCGCGGCTCGTCGACGGCGTGGTGCGCGCGGTGCTCGACGCCGAGGCGGCTCTGGCCCCGGTCGCGCTCTCGCTCTCCCGCGGCGAACTCCGCAACGCCTCCGTCAATCGCAGCCCCACCTCGTTCGACCGCAATCCCGATCGTGCGGCGCTGCCCGGCCGGATCGACCCGGCGGTCACGCTCCTGCGCCTCGAACGGGACGGTGAGCTCGCGGCGGCGGTCGACTGGTTCGCGGTGCACTGCACCTCGATGACCAACGGGAACCGCCTGATCAGCTCGGACAACAAGGGCTGGGCCGCCGCCGAATGGGAGCGCCGCTCGCCTGTGCCGGGATTCGTCGCGGCGTTCGCGCAGAGCAACTCCGGCGACATCTCGCCCAATCTCGACGGTGCCGCCGGACAGGGTCCCACCGACGACGAGCGCAGCAACACCGCGGAGATCGGTCGCCGCCAGTTGTTCGCCGCGCAGGCACTCGCCGACGGTCCCGGGGAGCCGCAGCCCGCAGTACTCGACCACCGGCTCGCCTACGTCGATTTCGGAGCGGCGATCACAGCAGACGGTCCCACGGGGCGCGCCGTGCTCGGTGCCGCCTTCGCCGCGGGCACCACGGACGGCATCGGGTCGACCGCCTTCCGGCAGGGCCTGGGCAACCGGGTGGGCGTGATCAGTCGGGCGCTGTACCGGCGGCTGCCCGGCCTGGCCGCGAGCCAATCGCCGAAGGAGATGCTGCTTCCGGTCGGGGTGATGGGATGGGTGCAGGAGCGGCTTCCGGTGCAGCTCATCCGGATCGGAGACCTGTACCTGGTGTGCCTGCCCGTGGAGGTCACGGTGACCGCCGGTGCGCGACTGCGGGCCGCGGTTGCGGCGGAGCTCGGCGTCGCCGAGACCGCGGTGCTGATACAGGGATACGCGAACGGCTACGCGCACTACCTCACCACGCCCGAGGAGTACGACGCGCAGCGGTACGAGGCGGGCAGCACCATCTTCGGCCGGAATCAATTGGCGGCGTTCACCGAGGCCGCGGTTCGGCTCGCGAGCGACCTGGTCGCCGGCCGCGTCGGCGCTCCCGGTACGCCGCCCGCCCGGCGCGCTGCGGCGCGGCTGGGCTCGCCAGCCGGGAGCACCCTGCTGAGCCGGCCGCGCCCGGTCCGGGTGACCGCGGTACGGAGCCCGGCGCCGTCGGACCCGGTGCTGACCGTCGAGTTCGCCTGCGGTCACCCGAACCGCACGATCCCGGCCGACTACGCCCGGGTGGAGCGGCGCGTGCGCGAGACATGGGAGCACATCGCCGGCGATGATTCGCCGCAGACCGAGATCGACTGGACGCGAGGACGGTCCGGATTCCGGGCGACGGTGCGCGTCCGCGATCTCGACGACGGGGTCTACCGCGTGGGGTACACGCACCACCGGCCCGGCCACTACGTGTGGTCCGGGCCGGTGACGGTGCGCGGAGCGGGCTAGATGACGCCCTGCGCGAGCATGGCGTTGGCGACGCGGATGAAGCCGGCGATGTTCGCGCCGGTCACGTAGTCGCCGGGGCTGCCGTACTCGTCGGCCGTCTCGAGGCAGCGATCGTGGATGCCCCGCATGATGGAGGCGAGCCGGTCCTCGGTGTACTCGAAGGACCAGGAATCGCGGGAGGCGTTCTGCTGCATCTCCAGGGCGCTGGTGGCCACGCCACCGGCGTTGGCCGCCTTACCGGGCGCGAAGGCCACCCCGGCCTCCGCGAACAGGCGCACGGCCTCGGGGGTGCACGGCATGTTCGCGCCCTCCGCCACGTAGGCCGTCCCGTTCTTGATCAGGCGATCGGCGGCGTCACCGTCGAGCTCGTTCTGCGTGGCGCACGGCAGCGCGATATCGCACGGCACGTCCCACACCGATCCGCCCGGCACGAAGAGGGCGCCGCGCTCCTGCGCGTACACCGAGATCCGTTCGCGGCGAACCTCTTTGACATCCTTGAGCAGGTCCAGGTCGATGCCCTTCTCGTCGACCACGTAACCGGAGGAGTCGGAGCAGGCGACCACGACGCCGCCGAGCTGCTCGACCTTCTCGGCGGCGTACACGGCCACGTTGCCCGAGCCCGACACCACCACGCGCTTGCCCTCGAAGGACTGGCCGCGGGCGGTGAGCATCTCGTTCAGGAAGAAGACTGCGCCGTAGCCGGTGGCTTCGGTGCGCACCCGGGAACCGCCCCAGGTGAGTCCCTTACCCGTGAGCACGCCGGACTCGTAGCGGTTGGTGATGCGCTTGTACTGCCCGAACAGGTACCCGATCTCGCGCCCGCCCACACCGATGTCGCCTGCCGGGACGTCGGTGTACTCGCCGATGTGCCGGTACAGCTCGGTCATGAAGGACTGGCAGAAGCGCATGATCTCGTTGTCGGAGAGCCCCTTCGGATCGAAATCGGAGCCGCCCTTGCCGCCACCGATGGGCATGCCGGTGAGCGAGTTCTTGAAGATCTGCTCGAAGCCCAGGAACTTCACGATGCCCAGGTACACCGAGGGATGGAAACGCAGACCGCCCTTGTACGGGCCGAGCGCCGAGTTGAACTCCACCCGGAAGCCGCGATTGAGTCGCACCGTGCCCGAATCGTCCTGCCACGGAACACGGAAGATGATCTGTCGCTCGGGCTCGCAGATGCGGTGGATCACCGCGGCGTCGGCGTACTCCGGGTGCTTGACCACCACCGGGGCGAGGCTCTCGAGCACCTCTCGCACGGCCTGGTGGAATTCGGCCTCACCCGGATTGCGTCGCAGTACCTCCTCGTACAGCAACCCCAGACGACCCTCGACATGCGCCATGGCGCACTCCCTTCCGCGAGCCGGTCACCGGCTCGCCATCACGTCGCGCCGGTCGACCCGCTCGCCGGGTCACCGCTGCGCGGTCACCGCCCCCCGCGCGGACGGAACTCGTCGGTGTACCCGAGAATCGCCTGCTGGACCACGGGCCAGTAGCGGTTCTGGGACTGCGAGGGGAGGTAGACGTTGTGTCCGGCGCCCGGGAGGAGGACTGCCTCGCCACGGCCGTTCTTCGCGCGCAGGGCCGAGATGAAGGCCTCGCAGCCCTCGGGGCGCACGATCCGGTCGGCGGTGCCGTTGTAGCAGGTGACCGGCACCTTCGGGTTGATGTTCTGGATCGGATCGGCCACCGCGAACTGCTGCGGGAACTCATCGGGCAGGCCGAGGAACAGTCGGGTGTTCACGTTGCCGTCCGCCACGGCGCGGCGCATGTCGAGGACACCGCCCATGGACACCACGGCGGCGGGCGTCACCGCCGGCACGCTGCCCATGGCACCGGGTGTGAGCATCGATCGCGCGGATGCCCACACGGCGAGCTGACCGCCCGCGGAATGTCCGGCGACGACCACGTTCTTCAGGTCGAGATTCGGCGCGTACTGGGACTTCACCGTCTGCAGGTAGTCGATCGCCGCCGCGGTGTCGGTGAGGGTGATCGGGTAACCGCCGCCCGCTCCGATCCGGCGGTACTCCACGTTCCAGACGGCGACGCCGTGGGTGACCAGCGACCGGGCCATCTCCGACATCGATGCGGCCACCGACGGGGTGCGCCAGCCGCCGCCGTGCAGCAGGACGACCACCGGGATCTGCTCCGGCAACGCCGGGGACGATCCGCGTGCGCCCAGGGGGCCGCCCGAGGGATTCGGTGCGACCGCGGGGGCCACGGGCAGGTACAGCTCGCCGTAGTTCTGCACCGGATCGGACCAACCGTCGGGAACGGTGTAGACGATGCGCTGCGGCTGCGTGACCGGGTACTTGCCGACGATCGCCGCCGGGCTGACCGGCGGGTACGAGACGGGAGCGGCGGACGGGGACGACGAAGGCGCACCGCGACCCGTCTCATCGGTCGTGGTGCAACCCGCGCTCAACAGCACGGCAATGCAGGCGGCGGCACCGATCATCGGCCGCCGGGCGCGCGCGAAATGCACGTCGTCCCTCTCTCGCCCGGCGGGGCGGTCTCATGGCGCTTCGTCCGAATTCTAAGGCAACCCTGTGTGGAAGTCACAAGCCCTGTGACGCACGGCGCGGCACGGCGTCGCGGACCGGGGGCGGGGCGCGGCGTCGAGGCTGGATAATGGAGGAATGAGCGTTCTACCCATCCGCATCTATCCCGACCCGGTGCTGCGCACCCGCGCGGACGAGGTGACGGTCTTCGACGACGACCTCGCGCGCTTCGTCGAGGACATGATCGAGACCATGCACCATCACAACGGAGCGGGCCTGGCGGCGCCCCAGGTGGGCGTGAGCAAGCGCGTCTTCGTGTTCGGTTGCGGCGGCCGCGAGGGCCACATCATCAACCCGGTGTGGCGGGCCGTCGGCGAGGAGACGCAGACCGGCCCCGAGGGATGCCTGTCGATCCCGGAGATCCTCGAGCCCTGTACGCGGCACCTGAACGTGATCGCCGAGGGCGTCGATGTGCACGGCGAGCCGATCACGATCGAGGGCACCGAGATCCTGGCCCGGTGCATCCAGCACGAGACCGACCACCTCGACGGGGTGCTCTTCCTGTCCCGGCTCGAGCCGGAGGACCGCAAGCGCGCGATGAAGGCGATCCGCACCGCGCCCTGGTTCACCGACCCCGCCACCACGCTCGGCGAGGGCGCCGCCATCGGCGGACGCTCCTGATGCGGCTGCTGTTCGCGGGAACCCCCGAGCCGGCGGTCCCGGCACTGCGTGCGCTCCTCGACTCCGAGCACGAGGTCGTGGGTGTGCTCACCCGTCCCGATGCGCGATCGGGCCGGGGGCGCGGCGTCCGTCGTTCCCCCGTGGGGCAGGTCGCCGACGAGGCGGGGATCCCCGTCCTCACGCCCGCCACCCTGCGCGCCCCCGAGGCGAGGGACGCCATCGTCGCTCTGGCACCGGACTGCTGCCCGGTGGTGGCCTACGGCGGCATGATCCCGCCCGACCTGCTGGACGTGCCCGTCCACGGCTGGATCAACCTGCACTTCTCGCTGCTCCCGGCGTGGCGCGGAGCCGCGCCCGTCCAGGCCTCCCTCGAGGCCGGGGACGAGCTCACCGGCGCATCCACCTTCCGCATCGAGGAGGGGCTCGACACCGGTCCGGTGTTCGGTGTCCTCACCGAGCGCATCCGGCCCGACGACACGGCGACGGTGCTGCTCGCCCGCCTCGCCGAGCACGGCGCCGAGCTGCTGCGCCGCACTGTCGACGGGGTCGAGGCCGGAGCGGTGTCCGCGGTCCCGCAGGCGACCGACGGCGTCACGCACGCCCCCAAGGTCACCGTCGAGGGCGCCCGGGTCCGATTCGACCTGCCCGCCGGCGCCGTGGACCGGCACATCCGTGCCATGACCGACGCCCCGGGGGCGTGGGTCCAGCACGGCGATACGCGGCTCAAGCTGGGGCCGGTCACCGTCGAGGTCGACGGTGAGCCGCTCGCCCCCGGCGAGCTCCGCGTCACCAAGCGGGAGGTGTTCGCGGGCACCGCGACCGCACCGGTCCGGCTGGGCACCGTGCAGCCGCCCGGCAAGAAGCCCATGCCCGCAGCCGACTGGGCGCGCGGCGCCCGCCTGGAGAGCGGCCTCGTGATCGGAGTGGACCAGTGACGGACCCCGCGCGCAAAGCCGCGCTCGAGACCTTGGCCGCCGTCCGGGAGCGCGGTGCCTACGCGAACCTGGTGCTGCCCGGATTGTTGCGTTCCGCGCGCCTGAAGGGGCGCGATGCCGCGTTCGCGACGGAGCTCACGTACGGCGCGTGCCGCGCGCAGGGGCTCCTGGACGCGGTGATCGAGGACGCCTCGGGCCGGACCGTCGACGAGATCGACGGTCCGGTCCTGGATGCGCTGCGCCTCGGCGTCTATCAGCTGCTGCGGACCCGCGTGGGTGCCCACGCGGCCGTCGACGAGACCGTCGAAGCCGTGAAGGCCTCGTCCGGTCGCGGCGCCGGCGGATTCGCGAACGCGGTGCTGCGCAAGGTGTCCAAGGCCGACGAGGACGCCTGGGTCGCCAAGCTCGCGCCGTCGGCCGCCGAGGATCTCGTCGGGCACCTCGCGGTGCAGTACGCCCATCCCCGGTGGATCGCGGATGCGTTCTGGGACTCACTTCGCGCCAACGGTATCCGTTCGATGGGGCAGCTCCAGGCCTTGCTCGCCGACGACGACGCCCGCCCACCGGTGCATCTGGTGGCGCGGCCGGGGGAGATCTCGGCCGAGGAGCTCGCGCTCATCGTGGGCGGCGAGACGGGTCGGCTCTCGCCCTACGCGGTGTACCTGCCCGGCGGCGATCCCGGTGCGCTGGAACCGGTCCGGGACGGGCTGGCCGGTGTGCAGGACGAGGGCAGCCAGCTGATCGCACGGGCGCTCGCGGTGGCGCCGCTCGAGGGCGAGGACGGCGGACGGTGGCTCGACCTGTGCGCGGGGCCGGGCGGCAAGGCCGCACTGCTCGGCTCGCTCGCCTCGATCGACGGGGCGCGGGTCGATGCGATCGAGCCCGCGGAGCACCGGGCGGAGCTGGTCCGCAAGACGACCAAGGGCCTTCCGGTGGACGTCCACGTGACCGATGGACGCGCGTCCGGACTGGAGCCGGGATACGACCGCGTGCTCGTGGACGCGCCCTGTTCCGGGCTGGGGGCGCTGCGCCGGCGACCCGAGGCCCGGTGGCGCAAGCAACCGGACGATGTCGCGCAGCTGACCGTGCTGCAACGCGAACTGCTCACCGCCGCGGCCGAACTCACGCGCCCGGGTGGCGTGGTGCTGTACGCGACCTGTTCGCCGCACGTCGCGGAGACCATCGACGTGGTCACCGACGAGAAGCTGCTGGCCGCAGCCGGGCTGGAACCGATCGACACCCGCCCGCTCGTCCCTGAGACCGACCTGCCGCTGGGCGACGGGCCGCACGTGCAGCTGTGGCCGCACCTGCACGGCACCGATGCGATGTTCTTCCAGGCCTTCCGCAAGTCCTGAATCGATTGAACACCGTTACGGAGGAAGCCGACCTGCGGTTTCGTTCTCCGTAACGGTGTTCAATCGGCAGATGGGGCGGGGTCAGGCCTTGAGGACGCCGCCCTTGGTGAACTCCTGGGTCAGCGCGCCGCCGGCACCGGGCTTGGCCGGGCCCTTCGGGTAGCCGACGCCGAAGGCGCCGCCGCCCTTGACCCACTGCTCCTTGATCTTCCCGGAGACCACCTGGGCACCGCCCTCGGGCGACCAGACGATCGAGCCCTTCTCGAAATCGTTGTACGCACCGGCGATCGACCCCGGCGTCGCGCCACCCACACTGAGCTCACTCATCAGGGGGTAGCCCAGCTTGCCGGCGGGGCCGCCCTCCTTGATGTAGGCATCGCGGATCGCGCCGACCACGCCGGCGGCCTTGCCGTTGGCGACCTTCGGGTTCCAGTAGATGGCGCCGTTGGCGAACTCCTGGACCTTGCCGCCGCCGGGGATGTCCTTCTCGACGCCGAGCGGCTGACCGTACTTCTTCTGGCCGCCGTCCTTGGTGAAGGCCTCGTTGATCGCGCCGGTCACCGGGAACTTCAGCGGCTCGTCGGGCGTGCTCGGGGTGGTCGCGGTGGCGGTCTGTCCGGCGAGGACCTGCGCGATCAGCTTCTGCGCGTTGGGATCACTGCCGAACATCTTCACCAGCGTCGCCACGTCGGTGGTCGGGAGCTGTCCGGTGGCCAGGATCTGCTGCACCCCGGGGATCTTGGTGAGCTCGGCCAGCGCCGGCTGCGCGCTCGCCGGGATCGCATTCGCGGTCGACACCAGACCCGGGGCGGTGCCGGGTGCGGCGGCCGCGGGAACGGCGGGTGCGGCGGGAGCGGCAGCGGGGGCCGCAGGTGCGGCGGGGGCCGCGGCGACGGGGACCGCCGGGACCGGCGCGGCGGTGGGCTCGTCGAGGGCGGGGCCCGCGGCGATGACCGTGGCCGCCGCCATCGCGGTGATGGTGGCGAAGGTGCGTGCGATCCGCATGACGACCTCTCAACAATCGACGGCACGGGCGTTACCCGTGTGACTAATGTTGCTGATGTTACTAAAGTGGCGTTGTTAGATCAATGTGTCGCCCATCGCGCGTCGGACGGGCGGGAGTCCGGCCGCCCGCGGGCCATAGAATGCGACGCATGTCTTCGCCGATGATCGCGCCGTCCATCCTGTCCGCCGACTTCGCCCGATTGGGCGCCGAGGTGGACGCCGTCGGCGGCCCCGAGGGTGCGGACTGGGTGCACGTGGACGTCATGGACAACCACTTCGTGCCGAACCTGACCCTCGGACTCCCGGTGGTGCAGAGCCTGCTCAAGGCCACCACCATCCCGATGGACTGCCACCTGATGATCGACGATCCGGGTCGCTGGGCGCCGCCCTACGCCGAGGCGGGCGCGTACAACGTGACCTTCCACGCCGAGGCCACCGACGATCCGATCGCCGTGGCCAAGGACATTCGCGCCGCCGGCGCCAAGGCGGGCCTCGCGATCAAGCCGGGGACCGACTTCGATCCCTACATCGAGATCCTCAAGGAGTTCGACACACTGCTCGTCATGAGCGTGGAGCCGGGATTCGGCGGCCAGTCCTTCATCGCCGACGTGCTCGACAAGGCGCGCGCCGCCCGCCGGCTCGTCGATTCCGGCGAGCTGAAGCTCCTGGTCGAGATCGATGGCGGCATCAACGCCGACACCATCGAGCAGGCCGCCGCGGCCGGTGTCGACTGCTTCGTGGCCGGTTCCGCCGTCTACAACGCGGCCGACCCCGCCGAGGCCGTGCGCAAGCTGCGCGCGCAGGCCGCGGCGACACCGCGGGCGTAGCGGCGCCCCGTGACTCCGGTCGACCTGGATACCGCGCTCGCGCTCGCCGTCGAGGAATCGGTGGCCTCGCGCGGCGTGAGCACGCCGAACCCGCCGGTCGGTGCCGTGATCCTGGCGGCGGACGGCGCCGTCGCCGGACGGGGCCGCACCGCCCCCGCGGGTGGGCCGCACGCCGAGGTGGTCGCCCTTGCGGAGGCGGGGGCCGCCGCGCGCGGCGGCACCGCCGTGGTCACCCTCGAACCCTGCGATCACACTGGCCGGACGGGCCCGTGCACGCAGGCCCTGCTCGCCGCGGGCATCGCCCGCGTGGCCTACGCCGCCGCCGACCCCAACCCGGCCGCCGCCGGGGGAGCGCAGACCCTCCGCGCCGCCGGTGTCGAGGTGATCCACCTCGACACGGAGCCCTGGCCGCTCACCGAATGGCTGTTCCGCCAACGCCACGGGCGACCGATGGTCACCGTCAAGCTCGCCGCCACCGTCGACGGCCGGATCGCGGCTCCGGACGGCACGAGTCGGTGGATCACCGGCCCGCTCGCGCGCGAGCGCGTGCACGCCGAACGCGCCGGATTGGACGCGATCGTCGTGGGTACCGGCACCGTGCTCGCCGACGATCCCGCGCTCACCGCGCGCCGCCCCGACGGCTCGCTGTATCCGCATCAGCCCGCCCGCATCGTGGTCGGCGACCGCGAAATCCCTTCCGGAGCACGCATCTTCGACGGGCCCGGCGACGTGGTTCACGTGCACGGTCACGATCCGCACGCGGCGCTGGATGCGGTGGCCGACGCCGCGCACGTCCAGGTGGAGGGCGGCTCCACCGTGATCGGCGCCTTCCTCGCCGCGGGTCTCGTGGACCGAGTGCAGGCCTACATCGCCCCGGTCCTGCTCGGCGCCGGACTGTCCGCGCTCACCGTCCCCGGCATCGGCACCCTCGACGACGCGCTGCGGCTGCGGCTGCACGCCGTCGAGCGCATCGGCGACGACGTCCTGCTCACACTGCTGCGCTGACCTGGGACCCTTCCCTTTCGTGCGCCGTGAACCCAACACTTGGGGTGGCGATGAACGAGTGCTACCGTCGAAAGCGGAAGTTCTCAGGGCGGGGTGCAATTCCCCACCGGCGGTAATCGCGACCGGACAGTTCCGGTCGCCGAGCCCGCGAGCGCCCCACCGTGAGGTGGGGGTCAGCAGATTCCGGTGCGATTCCGGAGCCGACGGTCATAGTCCGGATGAAAGAGAACTACGCGGGCCGTTCCCGCGTTTTTCGTGCCGCCCTGGGCCGAAGTGGCAGGAGCGGCGGATGTTCACCGGCATCGTCGAAGAACTGGGCGTGATCACCGCCCGCGACGACCTCCCCGACGCAGCCCGATTCACGGTGCGTGGCGACCTCGTGACCTCCGACGCCAAACACGGCGATTCGATCGCCGTCAACGGCGTGTGCCTCACCGTGGTCACGGTGGCCGACGGTGCGTTCACCGCCGATGTCATGGAGGAATCGCTGCGCCGCAGCTCGCTGAGCAAGCTGGGCCCCGGCGACCGGGTCAACCTCGAACGCGCCGCCGCCGTGAACTCGCGGCTCGGCGGCCACATCGTGCAGGGCCACGTCGACGGCACCGGCCACGTGATCAGCCTCTCCCCGTCCGAGCACTGGACCGTGGTGCGCCTCGCGCTGCCCACGTCCCTGGCGCGTTACGTGGTCGAGAAGGGCTCCATCACCATCGACGGCGTCTCGCTCACCGTCTCCGCGCTCGGCCGGGGCGTACCCGGCGACGACGCTCAGCACTGGTTCGAGGTCTCGCTGATCCCCACCACGCTGGACCTCACCAACCTCGGCGGGGCCGAACCGGGCACCGTCGTCAACCTCGAAGTGGACATCGTCGCGAAGTACGTCGAGCGTCTCGTGACGCTCAAGGAGGAGAAGTAACCATGGCCAGGTTGGATTCCATCGAACGCGCCATCGCCGACATCGCCGCGGGCAAGGCCGTCGTCGTGGTCGACGACGAGGACCGGGAGAACGAGGGCGACCTCATCTTCGCCGCTGAGAAGGCGACGCCCGAGCTGGTGGCCTTCATGGTGCGCTACACCTCGGGCTACCTCTGCGTGCCGCTCGACGGCGCCACCTGCGACAAGCTCGGCCTGCCGCCGATGTACGCCACCAACCAGGACAAGCACGGCACCGCCTACACCGTGACCGTGGACGCCAAGGCGGGCGTGGGCACCGGCATCTCGGCGGCCGACCGCGCCACCACCATGCTCAAGCTGGCCGACCCGAGCTCCACGGTCGACGACTTCACCCGCCCCGGCCACGTGGTGCCCTTGCGCGCCAAGGAGGGCGGCGTGCTGCGCCGCCCCGGCCACACCGAGGCCGCCGTCGACCTGGCCACGATGGCCGGGCTCGCCCCCGCCGGCGTCATCTGCGAGATCGTCTCGGAGAAGGACCCGGGCGGCATGGCGCAGACCGACGAGCTGCGGGTGTTCGCCGACGAGCACGACCTCGCCCTGATCTCGATCGCCGATCTCATCGCGTGGCGGCGCAAGCACGAGAAGCACGTCGTGCAGGTGGCGTCCGCCCGGATCCCGACGGCGCACGGCGACTTCCAGGCCGTGGGCTACACCTCGATCCACGACGACGTCGAGCACGTCGCGCTGGTCAAGGGCGACATCACCTCCGACGGCGGCGCCGACGTGCTGGTGCGCGTGCACAGCGAGTGCCTGACCGGCGACGTCTTCGGCTCGCTGCGCTGCGACTGCGGACCGCAGCTGGACGCCGCGATGGAGATGGTGGCGCAGGAGGGTCGCGGCGTGGTGCTGTACATGCGCGGCCACGAGGGCCGCGGCATCGGCCTGATGCACAAGCTGCAGGCCTACCAGCTGCAGGACGGCGGCGCCGACACCGTGGATGCGAACCTGCAGCTCGGGCTGCCCGCGGACGCCCGCGACTACGGGCTGGGCGCACAGATCCTCGTGGATCTCGGCATCACCTCGATGCGGCTGCTGACCAACAACCCGGCCAAGCGGGTGGGGCTGGACGGCTACGGCCTGCAGATCACCGAGCGGGTCCCCATGCCGTTGCGGGCGAACGCGGAGAACATCCACTACCTGCGCACCAAGCGTGACCGGATGGGTCACGACATGCGCGACCTCGACCACTTCGATCACCAGGGAGGTACCGCGTGAGCGGCGCTGGCATCCCGGACATCACCCTCGACGGTGCGCAGGACCTCAAGCTCGCGATCGTCGCCTCGCGCTGGCACGACACCGTGTGCGAGGCCCTGCTCGCCGGTGCCCGGCGCACCGCCGAGGCCGCGGGCGTCCGGCAGATCACCGTGGAGCGGGTGGCCGGGGCCGTCGAGCTGCCCGTCGTGGCGCAGGAGCTGACCAAGACCCACGACGCCGTGGTGGCGCTCGGCGTGGTCATCCGGGGCGGTACCCCGCACTTCGAGTACGTCTGCGACGCGCTCACCGCGGGCCTGCTGCGGGTCTCGCTCGACGCCGGTGTCCCCGTGGGCAACGGCGTGCTCACCACGAACACCGAGGCCGAGGCCCTCGACCGCGCGGGCCTGCCCGATTCGGCCGAGGACAAGGGCGAACAGGCCGCCTCCGCGGCCCTCGACACCGCCCTCACCCTGCGCAGGCTGCGGTCCGCGTAGCCCGATTCCGTAGAATCGGACGCGTGATGACCGACGCGACCACGCAGCCCACGTTCGAGGCGCGCCCCCGCAAGATCAAGGTGTACGCCTGGACGATCGCGATCGTGCTGATCATCGGGCACGGCACCGTCGGTCTGCTGCTCACCACGGGCGGGGACACGGGGCCGCTGTTCCGGCCCGACGACAAGGTGGGCATGGCGCTGATCGGCCTCATCCTGGCCGGAGGCGCGTTGCTGTTCACGCGGCCGCGGCTGCGGATCGGTCCCGACGGGGTGTCCGTGCGGAACCTGCTCAACGACAACACCTACCCGTGGGACGTGGTGCAGGGCATCAGCTTCCCGCCGGGGTCGGCGTTCGCCCGCGTCGAGCTGCCGCAGGACGAGTTCGTCGCCATCTGGGCGATCCAGGCCCGTGACGGCGAGTACGCGGTGCAGTCGAGCGCCCGCGCCCGCGAACTCGTCGATCACTACAAGGGCCGCTGACCTACTTCTTCTCGATCGTGCCCTGCCGGCCGTGCAGCAGCGTCACGATCTGCGCGAGCTGCCCCTCCTGCGCCTTCGTGCGCGCGAAGCTGGTCAGGTTGAGCAGCGGAGTGAAGCGCTTGCGCGCGATGCCCTTGGCGTAGCTGAACTCGCGGAGTCCATCGGCGCCGTGGATGCGGCCGAACCCCGAGTCGCCGACGCCGCCGAAGGGCAGGTTCGGCACGCCGGCGAAGGTGATGATGCCGTTCACCGACGCCATGCCCGAGCGGATCCTGTCGGCCAACTCCATGCCGCGGGCCTTGGAGAAGACCGTCGCGGCCAGGCCGTAGCGGGTGGCGTTCGCCTTCTCGACGGCCTCGTCCATGGTGTCGACCTTGGCGACCGTCACCGTGGGGCCGAAGGTCTCCTCGGTCACGGCGAGGGAATCCTCCGGGACGTCCACGAGCACCGTCGGCTGCACGAACCGCTCGCCGACCGCGTCCGCGCCACCGACGAGCGCGCGGCCACCGCGGGCCAGAGCGTCGTCGATGTGCGATTTGATGATCGGCAGCTGGCTCGGCATCGTGATCGGGCCGATCTTGGAGTCCTCCGAGGAGTTCGCCGTGACCTCGCGGGCCTTCGCGACCAGCTTCTCCAGGAACGGGTCGTAGACGTCCTTGTGCACGTAGACGCGTTCGACACCCACGCAGGTCTGGCCGGCGTTGGCGAAGGCGCCCCACGCCGCGGCGTCCGCCGCGGCGTCGAGATCGGCGTCCCGGTCCACCAGGAAGGCGTCCTTGCCGCCGGCCTCGATGACCACGGGCGTGAGGGTCTGCGCGCACGCGGCCATGACCTTCTTGCCGGTGTTCGTGGAACCGGTGAAGGCCAGCTTGTTCACGCCCGAGGTGCACAGCGCGTTGCCGGTCTCGCCGAAGCCGGTCACGGTCTGCAGGACCGGACGGCCCACGGCCTCCTCGAAGGTGCGGGCGAGCCACACCCCGACACCGGGGGTGTACTCGGAGGGCTTGAAGACGACGGCGTTGCCCGCGGCCAGCGCGTAGGCGATCGAGCCCATCGGGGTGAAGACGGGGTAGTTCCACGGTCCGATCACGCCGACCACACCGAGCGGGTGGTAGCGCACCGTCGCCGCTTGGTTCGCCATCACCAGGCCCGACGACACCCGCTTGGGGCCGAGGACCTTCTTGGCGTGCGAGGCGGCGTAGCCCAGGTGATCGATGCCGAGGGCGGCCTCCAGCAGCGCGTCGCCGTGCGGCTTACCGGTCTCGTCGTGGACGATCTGGGCGAGCTGGTTGATCCGGCGGGTGATCACGCCCTTCCACTTGTTGAGCTGGTGCTTGCGGCCCTCGAAACCCAGCTCCTGCCACCAGTCGGCCTGTTCCCGGGCGCGGGCGACCACCGCATGCACGTGATCGGGGGAGTGGACGGGGTAACTCGCCACCACGTCGCCGGTGCGTGGGTTGAGGGAATCGAAGGTCTTGGTCTCTGCTGCGGTCATGCTGACTTCCTGATCTCGTCGGCCGCCTTCTCGGCGATCATGATGGTGGGGGCGTTCGTATTGCCGCGGGTGATCATCGGCATCACCGAGGCATCGACCACACGCAGTCCCTCGGTGCCGCGCACCCGCAGCTGCGGGTCGACCACGGAGTCCTCGCCGGAGCCCATGGCGCAGGTGCCGACGGGGTGGAACAGCGTCTGCGCGTACTGCCTGATGTGTGCGAGATAGTCGTCCTCGGTGGGGGATTCGGGGAGGTGCCAGGGCTTGCCGAGGTGCCGGGCGAGTGGTCCCTGCCGGCACAGTTCGAAGGCGGAGCGCGTGCCCACGAGCATCGCCTCCAGATCTTCCGGGGCCTCGAAGTAGTTCGGCTCGATCGACGGGTGCCAGTCCGGATTCTTCGACCGCAGCCGCAGCCGCCCGCGGCTGGCCACGTTCACCAGCGTCGGACCGCAGACGAATCCGCGCTCGGTGGGTTCGTGCAGCATGTTGTCGTAGAAGCCCGATGCCATCACGTGGTACTGCAGATCGGGCAGGTCCAGATCGTCGCGGGAGCGGAAGAATCCGCCCGCCTCACCCGCGTTGGACGCAAGCGGTCCCGTGCCGCGCACCTTCCAGCGCACCAGGTTTCCGAGCGTCTGCGCCTCCATCAGGTCGGTGCTGCCGTGGGTATCGAAGATCACCGGGACGATCGGGTGATCGTGCAGGTTATCGCCCACGCCGGGGGATGCGACCCGCACGTCGATGCCGTGTTCGGCGAGGTGCTCGGCCGGGCCGATACCCGAGAGCATCAGCAGCTGCGGCGTATTCACCGCACCGCCCGACAGGATGACCTCCTTGCGGGCCCGCGCGGAATGCTCGCCGCCCCCCTGGGCGAAGGTGATCCCGGTGGCCCGGTCACCGTCGAAGTCGATGCGCCGCGCCGTGGCACCCAGCGCCACAGTGAGATTCGGCCGCGTCCGGGCGGGCTCGATGTAGGCCTTATCGGTGGACCAGCGCCGCCCGCCCTTGCAGGTGACCTGGTACAGGCCGGCGCCGTCCTGGCCGGCACCGTTGAAGTCGCCGTTGCGCTCCATGCCGAAGGCCGCCGCGCTGTCCACCCAGTCGTGCACCAGCGGATGGGTGTACACCCGGTCCTCGACGTTGAGCGGCCCCGTCGTCCCGTGGTATCGATCGCCGAGGCTGGTGTTGCCCTCGGCCTTGGTGAAGTACGGCAGCACCTCGTCGTACGACCATCCGGTGGCGCCGTACTCGTTCGCCCAGGCGTCGTAATCGCCGTGGTTGCCCCGGATGTAGATCATCGCGTTCATGGACGAGCACCCACCGAGCGCCTTCATCCGGGGCCAGTAGGTCGTCCGGTCGTCGAGGTGCTTCTGCGGGGTGGTGGTGTAGTTCCAGTCCCACTTCGTCTTGAACAGCGAGGCGAAGGCCAGCGGGATCTGGATCTCGTCCGCATCCGCCTCCCCGCCGGCCTCCAGGAGTAGCACGCTCGTACCGGGATCCTCGGTGAGCCGCGCGGCCATCACGGCCCCCGCGCTGCCCGCTCCCACCACGATGTAGTCGTATTCGTCCGAAGGCACCTGCGCTCCTCGCCTCGTTCAGGTCGTCTGCCCCGAACGTACCCGCCCGGACGGGGTCGGTCCGGGCGAATCGGCGAGGTTCTCAGCGCCCCGACGGTGCGGTCAGGCCACGGCGGGCGCGAGGCGCTTGATCAGCGGCGTCAGGGCCACCACGCCCAGGCCGATGGCGATCGCGACGCCGCCCAGGACGATGAAGTAGGGCGCCTCGTTGGTCTCGTCGTAGAACGTGGCCAGCCGGCCGGCGAGGGCGGAGCCGAGGCTGATCGACAGGAAGTTCAGCGCCACCATCTGGGCGGGGAAGGCGTGCGGCGCCAGCTTGGTGGACACGCTCAATCCCACCGGTGAGATGCACAGCTCGGACAGCGCGAAGATCAGCATGATGCCGAGCAGTCCGATCAGCGGCACGGTGTTCGCACCGGGCGGCATCAGCAGGAAGGCCAGGAAGGCGACGCCGATCCCGACGGTGCCGATCGCGAACTTGATCGGCGTGCTGGGCTGGTTCGAACCGAGCTTGGTCCACAGCGCGGCGAAGACCGGCGCGAAGAGCAGCACGTAGACCGGGTCGACGGACTGGATCCACGAGGCGGGGAACTCCCAGCCCAGGATGTTCCGGTTCAGGCGATCGTCGGCGTACACCGCGACGAAGGAGAACAGCTGCTGGAACAGCGCCCAGAAGGCCACCTGGGACAGGAACAGCGGGATGAAGGCGAGCACCCCGTTCCGCTCGTCCGGGGTGACCCGGCTGCTGCGGAGCAGGAAGGCGAAGTAGCCGATCGAGATGACGGCAACGGCGATGATCACCGCGTCGACGAGGTTGTCGGCCCGGATCACACCGGTGGCGATGAGGACCGCGACCAGGACGATCGCGGCGACGAGGACACCCGCCACCAACTGGATGTCCTTGGTGGAAGCGGGGTTCGGCACGATGCGGCTGATCCGGGGGAGCATCGTGCGGGTGAGCGCGTACTGCCCGAGGCCGAGCGCCATACCGACCGCGGCCAGGCCGAAGCCCCAGTGGAAGCCCGCCGTGTCCTGCAGATAGCCGGTGAGCAGGGGCCCGATGAAGGCGCCCAGGTTGACGCCCATGTAATAGACGGAGAAGCCGGCGTCGCGGCGGGTGTCGCCGGGCTCGTAGAGGTCGCCGACCACCTTGGTGGCATTGCCCTTCACGCCGCCGGAGCCGATGGCCACGCACACCAGGCCGACGATCACACCGGACGAGCCGGGGAGCACCGCCAGCGCGATGTGGCCGGCCATCACCAGGATCGCCGAGTAGAACAGCGTGCGCTCAGCGCCGAGCAGGCGATCCGAGACCCACGCGCCGGCGATCGTGGAGAGGTAGACGAAACCGCTGTAGGCACCCACGATGCCGAGCGCGGTGCCCTGGTCGTAGCCGAGGCCGCCGTCGCCGGCCGAGTAGTAGAGGTAGTACGCCAGGATCGCCTGCATCCCGTAGAACGAGAAGCGCTCCCACATCTCGACGCTGAACAGATTCACCAGGGGCCAGGGGTGCCCGAAGAACCTGGTGTCGTGTTTGTAACCGGGGGTCGTGGTCATCGGAAGATGAAATCACGAACCGGCGGTCGGCGTGTGCTCAGCGGAGCAGGTTGGTGCGTGCGACCTGTTCCCGGAGGAAGTGGAACTGGGTGTCCAGGCTCGCCTGCAGATCGCGGAGTTCGTTGGCGTGCTGCTGGAATCGGCGCGCATCGGCCTCGTTGCCGACGGCATCGCGGTACAGCTGATCGAGCAGCTCGCGGTGCGCGCTGGTGTTGGTCCGGTCGAGCAGCTGCAGATCGTGCAGGAGCCGTTCGACGGGGCGCAGCTCACCCAGGTACTCGGCGAGCGCGGCCACGTGGTCGCGCAACGCGTTCTCGGCCATCCGGGCGGCGGTCGTGTACTCGTCGAGGTGTTCCGCGAGGACCGGGGTCACGGTGGATTCGCCCGACGGTCGCGGTGTGTCGGTGCGCAGCTTCCACACCCGGTAGGCGCGGTGGCTGATGTCCTGCAGCGTGGCGTCGAGATTGATGCGCACCCGGTGCTGGTCGAGGATCGGGTTGTTCCACGCGGGGGAGCGACGGATCTCCTCGGTGAGCAGCACCGCCAGCCCCAGCAGCCGGGTCTCGACCCGGGTGTTCCCCGGTTCCGCTCCCGGGTTGTACGCCGGCACGCGGTCGGCCTGGAAGGGCCACGGGTTCGCCGCCAGACGGGCCCGTTCGCGCTCCTCGAGCCGATGCTTTTGCTGCGCACTGCGCCAGATGTTGAATCCGACCACACCCGCGCAGGCCAGCAGCAGGAAGAGGAAGGCACCGGCCGCCGACGCGGTGACGACACCACCCATGATGAAGACGGCGACGATCAGGGTGACCCAGAGTCCGGTCCGGCGGTTCGGCGGATTCATCGCGCTGCGCTGGAACGATGCCAGGTAGGCCGGGTTGTTGGTGGCGGTGTAGCGCCGGTAGGCGTCGTCGACCGCTGCGGGGCGGATGCCGTCGAGGTAGGACGATGCATCGCGCGCCGCCACCTGTGCCAGCTCGCGACCGACCATCACCGCGTCCGCCGCCGACGTGACGCGGGCGGCGATCTCCTGTGGAACCGTCTCCGCCATCGCAACCCCCTCCTTGTACCTACTGCAAATGTACCGAGACTTCCGGCCCCGGTGCGCCGCGCACGCGATGCGGTGGTGAGGCGACTGTGCTTACAGTCGACGAGCGTCGGACCAGTCGAGGAGTGTCCGGCTCGAAACCTCGAGGAGACCAGGGTGACCTTCGACGCCGACCGGATCGCAACGCAGCTGGGCCTGCAGCCCCACCCGGAGGGCGGCCGATTCCGGGAGTACTGGCGCAGCGACCAGACGGTCTCCCGCACGGACGGCGCCACGCGGTCCGTGGCCACCGCGATCCACTTCCTGCTCGGCGGCGACGACAGATCGCAGTGGCACACCGTCCGGTCGGACGAGCTCTGGCTGTGGCAGGGCGGTGGGACCATCGACCTCCGCTTGGGTGGTAGCGGCGCCACCCCGTCGACCTCTCCCGAGTCGGTACTACTCGGGCCGGACATCGACGCCGGGCAGGCCCTGACCGTCCTCGTTCCCGCGGGCACTTGGCAGAGCGCCCAACCGGTGGACGGTCCCGTTCTGGTCAGCTGCGTCGTCGCACCCGGTTTCGACTTCGAGGACTTTCGCCTTCTCGGCGACTGACGCCTCGCGCGGATTTCGTGCCGCATGACCGAATCCGGGCCGCGGACCGTCGGGCATGCGGTACGCATGTCGCATGGCCGAGCGGATCCTGCCCCTGATGTCCACCATGCAAGACGAGCAACTGTCGCTGGCGACGCTGCTCAGACACGCCACCACCTGGTACGCGGACACCTCCGAGGTGGCCACCTGGACCCCGGAGAAGACCACCCGGATGAGCTTCGGCGAGCTCGGCCGGGAGGCGGCGCGGCTCGCGAACGCGCTGGCCGCCCTCGGCGTGCGGCCGGGCGACCGGGTGGGCACCTTCCAATGGAACAACAACGAGCACATGACCGCCTACGTCGCGATCCCCGCCATGGGCGCGGTGCTGCACACCGTGAACATCCGGTTGTTCCCGAATCAGATCACCTACATCGCCAACCACGCGGAAGACCGGGTGATCATCACCGACGGCAGCCTGATCCCGCAGCTCAACGCCGCACTCGGCGGTATGACCACGATCGAGCACATCATCGTGGTCGACGGAGACACCGGCGCGATCGAGGCTCCGGCGGGTGTCCAGGTGCACGCCTACCGCGACCTGCTCGCCGCCCAGGCCGATAGCTACGACTGGCCGGACATCGACGAACGCGCCGCCGCCGCAGCCTGTTACACCTCCGGCACCACCGGGGACCCCAAGGGCGTCATGTACAGCCACCGCAGCATCTGGCTGCACTCCACCACGGTGTGCGCCACCTACGGACTCGGTATGGGTGCCACCGACACCGTGCTGCCCATCGTGCCGATGTTCCACGCCATGAGCTGGGGAACGCCCTTCGGTGCGCTCATGTCCGGCGCCTCGCTGATCCTGCCCGACCGGTACCTGCAACCCGAGCCGATGGCGCGCCTACTCGCCGAGGAGAAGCCCACCATCTCCGCGGCGGTGCCCGCGGTGTGGATCGGCATCGTCAACCACCTCGCCTCGCACCCGCAGGACATTAGCCACCTTCGCCACATCGCCTGCGGCGGTTCCGCGGTGCCGCTCAGCCTGGCGAAGGAACTCCAGGACACCTACGGCGTGCAGATGGTGCAGGCGTGGGGCATGACCGAGACCTCGCCGCTCGCCTCGATCGCCTGGCCGCCCGTGGGCGTCACCGGCGACGACGCCTGGAAGTACCGGAACACGCAGGGCCGCTTCCTTCCCGGTGTCGAGGGCCGCCTCGTCGACGAGCTCGGCGAACCGGTCCCGAACGACGGTGAGTCGCTCGGCGAGGTCCAGGTGCGCGGCCCCTGGGTCACGGGCCGGTACTACAGCCCCGAGGGCGCCGATCCCGTGGGACCCGAGAAGTTCGAGAACGGCTGGCTCCGCACCGGCGACATCGGCAAGCTCTCCGCCGACGGCTACGTGACCCTGGTGGACCGCTCGAAGGACGTGATCAAGTCCGGCGGCGAATGGATCAGCTCCGTCGAGCTGGAGAACGAGGTGATGGCGCACCCGTCCGTGCTCGAGGCCGTCGCGATCGGTGTGCCCGACCCCAAGTGGGACGAACGTCCCCTCGTGGCCGTCGTCCTCCAACCGGGCGCGACGGTGACGGTGGCCGAGCTCCGCGAGCACCTCGCCGGCAAGTTCGCCAAGTGGCAGATCCCGGACAACTGGTCGTTCATCACGGAAGTTCCCAAGACCTCGGTGGGCAAGTTCGACAAGAAGGTGCTGCGCGCCCAGCACGCCGACGGCGACCTCGACGTGCTCACCGACTGACGCGTCCAGCCGATCCTCAGGTCGCCCGGGGCCTGTGTCCAGCAGCGCCGGACAGGCTGAGTCCCATGACCACGATGAAGAAGATGATCGGTTCCACCCTCCTCGGCGTCACGGTGATCGGCGGCGCCGGCTCCGTCGCCGCTGGCATGGCATCCGCCGCGCCCAGTCAACCGGGCGTGGGCGTCACCCAACCCGGTAAGCCCGCAGCGAACGCCGCGGCCCAGCCGAGGCCCGGCCAGGTCCCGGCGCGGGCTATGCCGCAGAACAACGGCGGCAACCCGAACTGGCGGCCCGGCCCCGTCTTCCACCAGAGCGCCTGGCGCACGCCGATCTGGGATGCGAAGAAGAACCACTGGGGATTCTGGCTCGGACCGGCCTGGATTCCCGTCGGCTGACCCGCCCGCGACCGAAACTGTCGGCCACCCGTCCTACGCTGGACGGGTGGCCGACCCGCAGAGTTACCGTCCCGCACCGGGGACGATCCCCACCCAGCCCGGTGTGTACAAGTTCCGGGACAAGCAC
The DNA here is from genome assembly GCF_039525985.1 of Tsukamurella strandjordii. Classification (NCBI taxonomy): domain Bacteria; kingdom Bacillati; phylum Actinomycetota; class Actinomycetes; order Mycobacteriales; family Tsukamurellaceae; genus Tsukamurella; species Tsukamurella strandjordii. The sequence goes on from NZ_BAAAII010000001.1 coordinate 66,661, forward strand.
GGCCGCGTGATCTACGTGGGCAAGGCCAAGTCCTTGCGCAGCCGCCTCAACTCGTACTTCGCCGATGTCTACGGCCTGCACCCGCGCACCTATCAGATGGTGACCACCGCGGCCTCGGTCGAGTGGACCGTGGTGAGCACCGAGGTCGAGGCCCTCCAACTCGAATACAACTGGATCAAGGAGTTCGACCCCCAGTTCAACGTCCGCTACCGGGACGACAAGACCTACCCGATGCTCGCGGTCACCCTCAACGAGGAATACCCGCGCCTGTCCGTCTACCGCGGTCCGCGGAAGAAGGGCGTGCGCTACTTCGGGCCGTACAGCCACGCCTGGGCCATCCGCGAGACCCTCGACCTGTTGTTGCGGGTCTTCCCGGCCCGCACCTGCTCGGCGGGGGTCTTCAGGCGGCACAATCAGATGGGCCGCCCCTGCCTCCTCGGCTACATCGACAAGTGCTCCGCGCCGTGCGTCGGCCGCGTCACCGCCGCCGAGCACCGGCAGATCGTCGAGGACTTCTGCGACTTCCTCGCCGGGAAGACCGACAACCTCATCAAACAGCTCGAGAACGACATGTTGGCCGCCTCGGAGGACCTCGACTTCGAGCGCGCCGCCCGCCTTCGTGACGACGTCTCCGCGCTCCGCAAGGCCGTCGAGAAGCAGGCCGTGGTGCTCGGCGACGGTACCGACGCCGATGTCATCGCCTTCGCCACCGACGATCTCGAAGCCGCCGTGCAGATCTTCCACGTGCGCGGCGGGCGCGTGCGCGGCCAGCGCGGCTGGGTGGTCGAGAAGCCGGGCGATGCGGAGGGCAACGAGAACGCCGAACTCGTCGAACAGTTCCTGGCCCAGTTCTACGGCGAGGAGGCCGACCGGGCGAAGCAATCGGGCGACGGTGCGGTCAACCCCGTCCCGCGCGAGGTCCTGGTGCCGGTCCTGCCGGACGACGCCGACGAGGTGCAGGAGCTCCTCACCGAGCTGCGCGGATCGCGTGTCTCCCTGCGCATCCCGCAGCGCGGCGATAAGCGCACCCTGATGGAGACGGTGGAGCGCAACGCCGCCGAGGCACTGCACCAGCACAAGCTCAAGCGGTCCGGCGATCTGACCGCGCGGTCCGCGGCGCTGCAGGGCCTGCAGGACGCGCTCGATCTGGACGAGGCACCGCTGCGCATCGAGTGTGTGGACATCAGCCACATCCAGGGCTCCGATGTGGTCGCTTCGCTCGTGGTCTTCGAGGACGGCCTGGCGAAGAAGTCCGACTACCGGCACTACTCGATCAAGGAGGCCGCGGGCGACGGTCACAGCGACGACGTGGCCTCGATCGCCGAGGTCACCCGCCGCCGGTTCCTCCGGCACCGCGCCGACGTGCACCAGCACGCAGCCGATGTCGCCGCCTCCGACACGGGCAGCGATCTCGCCGCCGGTGGCAACGAAGGCGGCCTCGCTGCAGACAGCGGGGGCGGTACTGCCGCCGCGGACAACGGTGGCGACCTGGCTCCGGAAGCCGCGATCGACCCGCAGACCGGCCGCCCGCGGCGCTTCGCGTATCCGCCGAACCTCTACGTGGTCGACGGTGGGCCGCCGCAGGCCGCCGCCGCCCAGGCCGTTCTCGACGAACTGGGCGTGACCGATGTCGCCGTGGTCGGTCTCGCGAAGCGGCTCGAAGAGGTGTGGGTACCCGGCGACGACGATCCGGTGATCCTGCCCCGCAGCTCCGACGCGCTGTTCCTGCTGCAGCGGGTGCGCGACGAGGCCCACCGATTCGCGATCTCCTTCCATCGCAGCAAGCGGTCGAAGCGGATGACCAGCAGCGCACTGGATTCGATCCCCGGGCTGGGCGACACCCGCAAGACGGCGCTGATCCGGCACTTCGGTTCCGTGGCCAAGCTCCGGACCGCGAGCCTGGAGGAGATCACCGAGGTTCCCGGGATCGGGCTCACCACGGCCCGCACGGTGCTCGACGCGCTGCGCGTCGACGACGGCGCGTGAACGTCTCCGACGTCGTGGCGCAGGTCGCGCCCGTCCTGGTGTTCCTGCTGGCGATCACCGTGGTCGCCGAGATCGCCGAGACCGCAGGTGTCTTCGAGGCCGCGGGAACGCTGGCCGCCCGGCTGGGGCGGGGGAGGGTCGCGCTGATGTGGCTGTGGGTGGTCGCTGCGGCGTGCCTGGCCACCATCACCCTCAGCCTCGACACCACGGCGGTGCTCCTGACCCCTGTGGCGCTCGCGATGGCGAAGCGACTGGACATCGCGCCGCTGCCCTTCGCGATGACCACCGTGTGGCTGGCGAACACGGCGTCTCTACTGCTCCCGGTGTCGAACCTCACCAACCTGCTCGCCGTCTACCACCTGCCCGGAGGAGTGCACGCCTATCTGGCGCTGTCCTGGCGTCCCGCGCTCGCGGCGATCGCCGTGACCGTGGCGGTCCTCTGGCTGCTGCATCGGCGGGATCTGCGGGGCCGGTACGCGATCCCCGAGTTCGCTGCTCCCGCGGACCCGGTCCTGTTCCGGACCGCGGCGCTCGTCTGCCTCGCGCTCGGCCCGGCCTTCGCGCTCGGCGTGCCACCGGCCTACGCCGCCGTGGCCGCAGCCGTGATCCTCCTGGTAGCCCTCGCGGTGCGGGCGCCGGATCGCCTCCGCCGCATCGAAGTGCCCTGGCGCATGGTGGTGATCCTGGCCGCGGTGTTCGCCGCGGTGCAGCTCGCCCTCGCTGTCGGCCTGGAGGACGTGCTGCGCCACGTTGCGGGCACGGGCACCGCACCGTCGGACCTGCTGCGGCTCGCCGGAACGGGCGCCCTCGGCGCCAACACCGTCAACAACCTGCCCGCGTACCTGGCGCTGGAGCCGGCAGCGACAGGGGAGCCGGTGCGGCTGATGGCGCTCCTGATCGGCGTGGGTGTCGCTCCGATCGTCACACTGTGGGCATCGCTGGCCACGCTCCTGTGGCGGCAGCGCTGCGCACGGGCGGGTGTGCACGTCTCCGCCCGCAGGTTCGCCGCCGAGGGCCTCGTCCTCGCGGTCCCGGCCACCGTGGTCGCGGTACTCGTCCTGTGATCGTCAGCGGTACACCAGCAGCGGCACGGTCGCGGGATCGATCGCGTCAGGGGTGCGCGGTCCCTCGTAGCAGTAGCCCAGGCGATCGAGGATCGCGAGCTCGGTGACCCACTCGAAGGTGTCGTCCTCGACCACGTGCTGTTCGAAGGGCAGCCGCGCACCGTCGTCGACGATCACCTCCTGTTCGGCCCCACCGAAGGACCGGATCACCTCCCGATTGCGCCAGAACGTGAACACCCCCATGTCCACGACCGAGTGCAGGATGAAGACATCCACATCGCCGCGCTCGAGCAGGGGGGCTCCCCATGCCGGCACCGCCGAGGAGACCCAGTCGGCGGCGTCCTCGTAGGCGACGATCGTCACGTCGCCGTAGACGCCGACGGCGACCTCGTCGAACCGCGGGTACACATCGTTGGCCAGATCACCCGAACGGTGCGCCCGGCGGGAACGGCCCCAGGAACGCTTGCCCAGGATCTTCGTGGCCAAGGCGTCCGAGGCCGCGATGTCCAGCTGCGGTAGTGCCTTGAGCTGGGCCGCGGGATCGGATGTCGACGCGACGAGGAAGCTGCACTTCATACCCATGCCCCGAAGGTAGGAGTCGATGCTTATGAGTCACTTGGTGTCGGCCAGGCACCGACGCGGAGAGCGCTAGCCCCCGCCGAGCACGATGCCCTCGCGCCGCGGGTCCACACCGCCCGCATACACACCGTCCTGTTTGACGATGGCCGACAGTCCGGAGACCTGCGGCACCATGTTGAGCTGATGCCCGAGCCCGCGCAGCTCGTCCGCGACCTTCGCGCCCGCCGGACCGGACACCGCGGGGTGCTCGGTGCCCAGGTTCGTCTTCGGCGAGTTCGCGGCACCGAAATTGGCCATCGACACCGCCTGCTGCGGGTTCAGCTTCCAGTCGGTGATGCCGATGATCGACTTGATCACGTACTGGATGATCACCGCTCCGCCGGGGGAGCCGAGCGCGCCCATCACCTCGCCGCGGCCGCCGTCGGCGCCGCGGGTGAAGAGCAGCGTGGGCGACATCGAGCTGCGCGGCCGCTTGTTCGCCTCCACTCGGTTCGCCACCGGAGCACCCGCGGAATCGACGGGCTCCGTGGAGAAGTCGGTGAGCTGGTTGTTGAGCAGGAAGCCGTTGGTCATGTGGTACGACCCGAAGGCGGACTCGATGGTGGTGGTCATCGATGCCACGTTGCCGTACTTGTCGAGCACCGTGATGTGGCTGGTGCCGTGCTCCGGTGTGGTGGTCACTCCGGGGGTCGCGGTGGGCAGATCGCCGGCCTTCGCCGTCCCCATCGACTTGTTCGGGTCGATGAGCTTCGCGCGGCCCTGCAGGTACGCGGGATCGACCATCGCGGCGGGTGATCCGCCGGGCAACGGGATGAACGCGGGATCGGCGATGTACTTGTCGCGGTCGGCGTACGCGAGTCGCTCGGCCTCCGAGATCAGGTGGATCGCTTTCGCCGTCGGCAGGCCCCCGTCGGGTCCGGGATCGGAGCCCTGCTGCGCCGCCGGGCCCAGCCCCGCCAGGTCGAAGGAGTTGAGGATGCCGAGCGCCTGCGCCACGGTGATGCCGCCCGACGACGGTGCGGGCATACCGCACAGTTCGCGGTCCCGGTACGGCGTGCACACGGGCTCGCGGACCTGAACCTTGTAGTTCGCGAGGTCCTCCAGGGTCATCGTGCCGGCGGTGCGACCGTTCGTCGTGTCGTTGACGGACTCGACGATCGATTCGGCGATCGCGCCGGTGTAGAAGGCCTTGGCGCCCTCGGAGGCGATGGCGCCCAGGGTCTTCGCGTACGCGGGATTGACGAGCTTGGTGCCGGCCTTCTTCGGCGCACCGTCGGGTTCGAGGAGGTACCCCTTGAGATCGGCGTCGTTGGCGAAGTTCTTCGCCTCGTCGGCGATCGCGCCGGCCAGGCGGTCGCTGATGTCGAATCCGTCGTCGGCGATCCGCACCGCCGGGTCGAACAGCTCGCGCCACGACTTCTGGCCGTGCTCACCCTGGACCGCCTCGAGCAGTCGCAGGGCGCCGGGAACACCGATCGCGCGGCCCGACGAGCGCGCGTCGGGCTTGGGGGCGGTCGGATCCTCGGGCGATACCCATCGCAGGTAGTTCTCGGTGGCGCTGGCCGGTGCGGTCTCGCGACCGTCGTAGGCCTGCACCTTCTTCGACTTGGCGTCGTAGTACAGCAGGAAGGCACCGCCTGCGATGCCGGAGGACTGCGGCTCCACCAGGCCGAGCACCGTCTGCGCGGTGACGAGGGCATCCGCCGCGGTGCCGCCCGCCGCGAGAACCTCGCAGGCGGCGCGGGTGGCGATCGGATTCGCCGTCGCCACGGAGTAGTCCTTGGTGTACGTCACCGGGAGGCCGGAGCGGTACCCCGATGCGCCCTCCGGCGTGGTGCTGATGTCCTTCGGGCCGGTGGGCGAGGCCGTGGCCGATGGGGTGAACATCGTGCCCTGGGCTCCGGTGGCGGCGCAGCCCTCGGCGGCCACGGCGACCGACGACGAGGCGGATCCGCCCGAGCCGGACGAGCCGCAGCCGGCGATCACCAGTGGCACCGCGAAGACGGCCGCCGCAGCGGACTTCAGACGGGGACGCGGACCGGTCATGGATGCCTCCAGGCGCTCGACGATGCTGGTCAACGTAGCACCGCCGTAAGTCCCGCGAAGGGTTTCCGATCAGCGCAGCGAGGCGTCCGGCACCGTGGGCGGGCACGGGGCGCCCGGAGACGTGGCGACCTCGAAGTGCCACCACTCGTTGTCGAAGGCGCGGCACAGACCCCAGCGATACCCGTTGGCCTGCAACCAGGCTGCGCCCGCGACCGGGCCCACGTCGATCGCTCGGCCGGTCACGTGCGTCGACTCATCGGGCGGCAGGACCCAGCGTCGCGCCGCCGCGGGCGATCCGTACCGCGCGAGGCCGTCGCGCCAGAGCCACTCCTGTTGGGCCCACGTCCGCTTCCCGGAGGTGATGGACAGTGTCACGCCCTCGGCGGACGCCTGCGCGACGGCGGTGGTGTAGGCGTCCGCGAGGTCCGGCGCGAGGCCGCTGGTCCCGGGGAGCGTCTCCGCGGTGACCACGGGCGCCGGTGCCAGCGCCGCCACGATCCCCAGAGTGAGGGAGGCGACGACGCGACGAGGGGTGGGCACCCGACGACTCTAACCGCCGCTCGTCGACGGTGCCGGGCCCCGGACCTCGGACACCTCCCGTCCGCGCGCCGCGATCGCTAGTCTTGGATCCGACAGCTTCCGCCGCGCGACGAGAGGGATCGACCGTGCGCCCAACCGGGCACCAGGACACCGACGCCGGAGAGCGGACGGTGGGGGAACACCGCAGCGACGGACCGATGGACGTGCTGCTCGTGACCGGCCTGTCCGGCGCAGGGCGCGGTACCGCCGCGAAGGTGCTCGAGGACCTCGGGTGGTACGTCGCCGACAACCTGCCGCCCGCGTTGATCGGGAAGATGGTCGACATCTCGCTCGCCGACGAATCCCGCATCCACCGGCTCTGCATCGTGACCGATGTGCGCAGTCGCACCTTCACGGGCGACTTCGCCGATCTGCGGCGTGAACTCGCGGAGAAGGAGATCGAACCGCGTGTGCTGTTCCTGGACGCATCGGATCAGACGCTGATCCGGCGCTTCGAGCAGGTGCGCCGCAAGCATCCGTTGCAGGGCAGTGGAACCCTCGCCGAGGGGATCGCTGCGGAACGGCACATCCTGCAGCCGATCCGGTCGACCGCGGATCTGGTCGTCGACACCTCGAACCTGTCGGTGGCGCGGCTGCGGGAGAACATCGAGAGCGCCTTCCGCACGCTGCGTTCGGGCACCATCACCGTGACGGTCGAATCGTTCGGCTTCAAGAACGGCATCCTGCTCGATGCCGACATGGTGATGGACGTGCGATTCCTGCCCAACCCCTTCTGGATTCCCGAACTGCGCCCGCTCAACGGGCTCACCGATGATGTCTCCGGTTACGTTCTGGGGCAGCCGGGCGCCTCGGACTTCCTCGACACCTACATCGACCTGATCCAGCCCGTTCTCGACGGTTACCGCCGCGAGGGGAAGACCTACCTCACGATCGGTGTCGGCTGCACCGGCGGCAAGCATCGCAGCGTGGCGATGACCGAGGAGCTGGTGCGTCGGCTCGCGGGTAGTCCGGGCATCGAAGTGCGTGCCGCACACCGGGATCTGGGGCTCGAATGAGTGGTTTGAAGGTCGCCGCGCTCGGCGGCGGGCATGGACTGTTCGCCACGTTGCGGGCCATGCGGGCGCTGGATGCCGATATCACCGCCATCGTCACCGTGGCCGACGACGGCGGATCGTCGGGACGGCTGCGGACCGAGCTCGGCATCATCCCGCCGGGCGATCTGCGGATGGCGCTCGCCGCCCTCATGCCCGACGACGAGCGCGGCGAGTTCTGGGCCGGAATCCTGCAGCACCGCTTCGGCGGCGGCGGTGCGATGGCCGGTCACCCCGTGGGGAACCTGCTGCTCGCCGGGCTGTGCGAGGTGCTCGGGGATCCGGTCGATGCGCTCGACGCCCTCGCCGATCGATTCGGCATCGAGGGACGCGTGCTGCCGATGGTGCCGGGACCCCTGCGGATCGAGGCGGATGTCACAGGGCTGGAAGAAGATCCGCGGCTCTCGCGCGTGATCCGAGGACAGGTCGCCGTCGCGGTCACACCCGGCCAGGTGCGCCGGGTACGGCTGCTGCCGGCGCACCCGGAGGCGTGCGTCGACGCGGTCGAGGCGATCCTCGGCGCCGATGTGGTGACCCTCGGCCCAGGATCGTGGTTCAGCTCGGTGATCCCGCACGTGCTGGTTCCCGAGCAGCTGGACGCGCTGAAGCGGACCTCGGCCAGGCGGGTGTTGATCCTGAACCTGGCGCCCGAGCCGGGGGAGACGGTCGGCTATTCGCCCGAGCGGCATCTGCACGTGCTCGCCGCGCATGCCGAGGGACTGCGATTCGACGACGTGATCGTGGACGCCGAGACCGTGCCCCCGGGCCCGGAGCGCGAGCACCTCGTGCGGGCCACCGCGCACCTCGGGGCCCGGCCCCATTTCGTCACCGTCGGCGTTCCCGGTACGCATCAGCACGACCCCACGGCTCTGGCAGCCGCGATCGGTGATGTGGCCTACAGTGAATCCCCAGGCACTCAATAGTTAAACTTTTGAGTCTTTGTCCGCTCACCCGATCACGTCCCCTAGGAGGAGTCCCGCTGTGGCGTTGACATCCCAGGTCAAGGATGAGCTGAGCAGGCTCTCCATCACGCAGGTGAGCTGCCGCCGCGCCGAAGTGGCCTCCCTGCTGCGCTTCGCCGGCGGCCTGCACATCCAGGGTGGCAGGGTGATCGTCGAGGCCGAGGTGGACATGGGCATCATCGCCCGGCGCCTGCGCAAGGAGATCCTCGATCTCTACGGTTACAACTCCGATGTGCACGTGCTCAGCGCGGGCGGGCTCCGCAAGGCGGCCCGGTACATCGTGCGCGTGGTCAAGGACGGCGAGGCCCTCGCCCGGCAGACGGGCCTGCTCGATATGCGCGGCCGGCCGGTCGTCGGACTGCCCTCGCAGATCGTCGGCGGATCGGTCGGCGATTCGGAGGCGGCGTGGCGCGGAGCCTTCCTCGCCCACGGCTCGCTCACCGAACCCGGACGGTCGAGCGCGCTCGAGGTCTCGTGCCCCGGCCCCGAGGTCGCGCTCGCGCTCGTCGGTTGCGCCCGGCGGCTCGGTGTGACGGCGAAGGCGCGGGAGGTGCGCGGCGCCGACCGGGTCGTGGTCCGCGACGGCGAAGCCATCGGTGCCCTCCTCACTCGGATGGGTGCCAACGACACCCGCCTGGTGTGGGAGGAGCGGCGCATGCGCCGCGAGGTCCGGGCGACGGCGAACCGTCTGGCGAACTTCGACGATGCCAACCTCCGACGGTCCGCCCGTGCCGCGGTGGCGGCCGCCGCCCGCGTCGAGCGCGCGCTGGAGATCCTCGGCCCCGACGTTCCCGATCATCTCGCCCAGGCGGGTTCGTTGCGCGTGCAGCACCGTCAGGCCTCGCTCGAGGAGCTCGGTCAGCTCGCCGATCCGCCGATGACGAAGGACGCCGTGGCCGGCCGCATCCGCCGCCTGCTGTCGATGGCGGACAAGCGTGCCGCGGCCGACGGTGTCCCCGACACCGAGTCCGCCGTCACCGCCGACATGCTCGACGACGGCGAGTAAGTTCAACGCATTTGATATCCACTGATGTGGATATAGTCGACGTGTGAGCGAACCCGAGACCGGCAGCGCCAGCCGTCGCGGCTGCCTCGGGGCCGTCGTCGCAGTAGTGGCGGCACTTCTGTTGTGCGTACTCGTCGTGTTCAGTCCCGACCTGTACGGCAGGTTCCGCGCTGGCGACTCGGCGGCCGACCGGTGGTTGGCAGTGGCGACGGGGGCGTTCGCCGCGATTCAGCTGCTCATCCTGGCGACGGCCTACGGCTACGCCGTCATGGCATCGGTGCGGCGCCTGTACTGGTGCGCCCACCGCCGCAAGGCCGTCAAACGGTGGCGGCGAATAGCCCGGGCGGCGGGAATCGGTCCCGTCCGGCGATGGGCGGCGCTCCGAGCGGGGACCAACGCCCCGACGAAGCAATCGATCAAGCGTCTGTGGAAAGCGCGAACCCCGGCGTGGTTGGGGCGCGGCCTCTTTCTCCTCGGTTTTGCCGGCGCGATCGGCGCTTGGGTGGACATGGGCGCCGACCTCGCGGATCCGCCGATCGGCATGTTCTCCTTCGTGATCCTGGCGCTCGTCGTCCTCAGTGACGACCGGGCGCCAAGCGTCTTCGAATCGCCCACCCTCGGCAAGCACGCGCTGCGCCCCGACGACGATCCGGACTCCGCGACTCGTCACGCCCGCGCCGACTGATCGGTTCCCCGCCTGGAGCGCGTGTCCCCCTGATTCCTCGGTGTCCCCTTGCCAGTTGTCGATGGGAGGCCACGCCGACGAGGGGAGGCCGGCTCCCCGCCGGGAGCGGGCGGTGGAGTTCGCCGGAAATGTCCGAAGCCAGGCGAAGAAAGTGTGACGAGCGCGAACCCCCAGCTCCCTGCCGGTGCGTACGGGCCACGCGATAGGGTGTGGTGACAGGCACATCCAGTCGAAGGAGCAGTTAAGTGACGGTTCGCGTTGGCATTAATGGTTTCGGTCGGATCGGCCGTAACTTCTTCCGCGCGGTGGCGGCCCAGAAGGCGCTGGGCACCACTGATATCGAGATCGTGGCGGTCAACGACCTGACCGACAATGCCACTCTGGCCCACCTGCTGAAGTTCGACTCGATCCTCGGTCGCCTGGACGCGGACGTCTCCGCCACCGGTGACGAGATCCGCATCGGCGACCAGGTGATCAAGGCGCTCGAGGTCCGCGAGGGCCCCGCCGCCCTGCCGTGGGGCGACCTCGGCGTCGACATCGTGGTCGAGTCCACCGGCATCTTCACCGCCCGCGACAAGGCTCAGGGCCACCTGGACGCCGGCGCGAAGAAGGTCATCATCTCCGCTCCCGCCTCGGGCGAGGACATCACCATCGTGATGGGCGTCAACGACGACCAGTACGACGGCAGCCAGAACATCATCTCCAACGCCTCGTGCACCACGAACTGCCTCGGCCCGCTGGCCAAGGTGCTCAACGATGAGTTCGGCATCGTCAAGGGCCTGATGACCACGATCCACGCCTACACCCAGGATCAGAACCTGCAGGACGCGCCGCACAAGGACCTGCGTCGTGCCCGCGCCGCCGCGATCAACATCGTTCCCACCTCGACCGGCGCCGCGAAGGCCATCGGCCTGGTGCTGCCCGAGCTCAAGGGCAAGCTCGACGGTTACGCGCTGCGCGTGCCGATCCCCACGGGTTCGGTCACCGACCTCACCGCGCAGCTCGCCAAGTCGGCCAGCGTCGAGGACATCAACGGCGCCCTCAAGGCCGCCTCCGAGGGCAAGCTCAAGGGCATCCTCAAGTACTACGACGCGCCGATCGTCTCCTCGGACATCGTCACCGACCCGCACAGCTCGATCTTCGACGCCGGCCTCACCAAGGTCATCGACGATCAGGCCAAGGTCGTGTCCTGGTACGACAACGAGTGGGGCTACAGCAACCGCCTCGTCGACCTCGCCGGCCTCGTCGGCAAGTCGCTCTAAGCGGTCCGCGGCGTGAGTTCCGTCTCCACGCTCTCCGACCTCCTCGCCGAGGGCGTCGAGGGACGCACGGTTCTGGTCCGTAGCGATCTGAACGTGCCCCTCGACGGTGACCGCATCACCGACGCCGGCCGCATCGTCGCGTCCGTGCCGACCATCAAGGCCCTCGCCGAGGCGGGCGCCAAGGTGATCGTCACCGCGCACCTGGGCCGTCCCAAGGGCGAACCCGACCCGGCGTTCTCCCTCGCCCCCGTGGCGAAGGAGCTGGGCGAGCGGCTCGGCCGCAACGTCCAGCTCGCGGGCGACGTGGTGGGCCAGGACGCGCTCGCGCGCGCCGAGGGCCTCACCGACGGTGATGTGCTGCTGCTCGAGAACGTGCGTTTCGACGCGCGCGAGACCAGCAAGGACGATGCCGAGCGGGAGGCGCTCGCGCGTGATCTCGCCGAGCTCGTCGACGTCTCCTCGCACGCCGGCCCGGGCGCCTTCGTCTCCGACGGTTTCGGTGTGGTGCACCGTAAGCAGGCATCGGTCTACGACGTCGCCAAGCTGCTCCCGGCCTACGCCGGCCAGCTCGTGGACGCCGAGGTCCGGGTGCTCGCGCAGCTCACCGAGAACCCGTCGCGTCCCTACGCGGTGGTGCTCGGCGGCTCGAAGGTCTCCGACAAGCTGGGCGTGATCCGCGCGCTCGCGCCGAAGGTCGACACCCTGGTGATCGGCGGCGGTATGGCGTTCACCTTCCTTGCGGCGCAGGGATATTCGGTGGGTACCTCGCTGCTGCAGGAGGACCAGATCGACACCTGCAAGCAGCTGCTGCAGGAGTTCGGCGACGTGCTGCACCTGCCGATCGACGTGGTGGTGGCCGACAAGTTCGCCGCCGATGCCGCCTCCAAGACGGTCGCCTCCGACGCGATCGAGGACGGCTGGATGGGCCTGGACATCGGTCCCGAGTCGGCCCAGCGCTTCGGCGCCGTGCTGACCGAGGCCAAGACGGTGTTCTGGAACGGCCCCATGGGCGTCTTCGAGTTCCCGGCGTTCGCCGCGGGCACCAAGGCCGTCGCCGAGGCCGTCATCAAGGCCACCAGCAACGGTGCCTTCACCGTTGTGGGCGGCGGCGACTCGGCCGCGGCCGTGCGCACGCTCGGCCTCGACGAGGACGGCTTCAGCCACATCTCCACCGGTGGCGGCGCCTCGCTGGAGTACCTCGAGGGCAAGGAGCTCCCGGGCCTGCAGGTGCTGCAGAGGAGTGACGCATGAGCCGCAAGCCGCTGATCGCCGGCAACTGGAAGATGAACCTCAACCACCTCGAGGCGATCGCGGTGGTACAGAAGCTCGCCTTCGCGCTGCCGGAGAAGTACTTCGCCAAGGTCGACGTGACGGTGATCCCGCCGTTCACCGACCTCCGCTCGGTGCAGACCGCGGTGGACGGCGACGGCCTGCTCATCACGTACGGCGCGCAGGACCTGTCGCCGCACGACTCCGGCGCGTACACCGGCGACATCTCAGGTGCCTTCCTGGCGAAGCTGGGTTGCACCTACGTCGTCGTCGGGCACAGCGAGCGGCGCACCATCCACGGCGAGACCAACGAGATCGTGCTCGAGAAGACGAAGGCCGCGCTGCGTCACGGCCTGACCCCGATCGTGTGCATCGGCGAGGGTCTCGACGTGCGCGAGCGCGGCGAGCAGGTGGCCTACAACGTCGAGCAGCTCAAGGGCTCGCTCGCCGGCCTGACCACCGACGAGCTGTCGAAGATCGTGATCGCCTACGAGCCGGTGTGGGCCATCGGGACCGGCAAGGTCGCGACCCCCGCCGACGCACAGGAGGTGTGTGCCGCGGTGCGCGCCACTGTCGCCGAGATCGGCTCCGCCGAGGTGGCCGCGGGTATCCGCGTCCTGTACGGCGGCTCCGTGAGCAGCAAGAACGTCGGCGAGCTCGTCGCTCAGCCCGATGTGGACGGCGGCCTCGTGGGCGGCGCGTCGCTCAAGCCCGACGAGTTCGCGGCCCTGAGCGCGATCGCCGCCGGCGGACCGCTCTGACCGACCGGGCCGAATCGCCGGTGCGCCGGCGACCCGTCCCCACTATGTAGACTGGATCCTCGTGGAAACTTTGCAGCTGGTGCTGAAGATCGCCATCATCGTGCTGAGCGTGCTGCTGGTGGTGCTCGTTCTGCTCCACCGCGGCAAGGGCGGCGGCCTCTCGTCGCTGTTCGGCGGCGGCGTCCAGTCGTCCCTGTCGGGCTCGTCGGTGGTGGAGAAGAACCTCGACCGCGTGACGATCTTCGTGGGCATCGTGTGGACCGTGTGCATCATCGGCGTCACCCTGAGCATCAAGCTCAGTTCCTGACGTCCGCGACCTCGAAGGCGCCGTGAATCCGATCGGGTTCACGGCGCCTTCGCTTTGTGCGGGGTCACCCAGCGGCGGGTGATGCGGACCACAGTGGGCACGCTCGGAGCCCGTCCTTCATACTTGTTGTCATGACCAGTGAGCCCGCACGCGCCGCAACAGAACCCCTCCGCGACGACATCCGGCTGCTGGGCGGGATCCTGGGCGACACCATCCGCGAGCAGGCCGGTGATCGCATCTTCGATCTCGTCGAGAACGCCCGGCAGGAGTCCTTCCGAGTACGCCGCTCCGAGATCGACCGCGAGCAGCTGGCCGCGATGTTCACCGATCTGCCGACCGCGGAAGCGGTTCCCGTGATCCGCGCCTTCTCGCACTTCGCGCTGCTCGCCAACCTCGCCGAGGATTTGCACCGCGAGCGGCGGCGCGCGATCCACGTGCGCGCAGGGGAGCCCCCGCAGGCCTCCTCGCTCGCGCACACCTACTCCCTCCTGGAGGAGGCCGGGCTCGACGGTGCCGCGGTGCAGGCAGCACTCCGGCACGCGCTGGTCGTGCCGGTGATCACCGCGCATCCCACCGAGACCCGGCGGCGCACCGTCTTCGACACCCAGCACCGCATCACCGAGCTCATGCGCTACCGCGACCGCACGCAGCTCGATCCCCGCGAGGAGGAGCAGGTGCAGGTGAATCTGCGCCGCCAGATCCTCACCCTGTGGGACACGGCGCTGGTGCGCCTGGAGCGGCTGCGCATCCAGGACGAAGTGGTCAACGGCCTGCGCTACTTCGATTCCGCCTTCCTCGAGGTGATGCCCCAGATCAACCACGAGATCCGCACCCGGCTGCGCGAGCTGTACCCGGACACTGACCTGCTGTCCGAGCCGATCCTGCGGCCCGGATCGTGGATCGGTGGCGACCGCGACGGCAACCCGTTCGTGACCGGCGAGGTGGTCACCATGGCCTCGCGCCGCGCCGCCGCCACCGCGATCGAGCACTACCTGCGCCAGCTCCTGGAACTGGAGAAGGAGCTCGCGCTCAGCCTGCGGCTGACCACCGTCTCCGACGACCTGCTCGCCCTCGCCGCCTGGGACGAATCACCCAAGCAAGCCGACGAGCCCTACCGGCGCGCACTGCGCTGGATCCGGGGACGCCTGTCCGCGACCGCCGCAGCTCTGCTCGACGAGCCCCTCGACGCCCGGATCGACATCGACGCGCCGCGCTACGGCGCACCGTCGGAACTACTGGCCGACCTCGGCGCCGTGGACGCCTCACTGCGCACCGCCGGCGACGGCCTGATCGCCGACGCCCGCCTCCAGGACCTGCGGGAGGCGGTGAACACCTTCGGGTTCCACCTGTCCGGGCTCGACATGCGGCAGAACTCCGATGTGCACGAGGAGACCATCGCCGAGCTCTTCGCCTGGGCCGGTGTGCATCCCGACTACGCCTCGTTGGACGAGGCGGAGCGCGTGCGCTTGCTCACCGACGAGCTACGGCTGCGCCGGCCGCTGGTGGGGCCGGGCGCCGAGTTCAGTGAGCAGACCGCGAAGGAACTCGGCGTGCTGCGCGCCGCCGCCGACGCGGTCGCCAACCTCGGGCCCGGCGCCGTCCCGAACTACATCATCTCCATGTGCACCTCGGTGTCCGATCTCCTGGAGGCGGCGGTGCTGCTCAAGGAGGCGGGCCTGCTGCGCCCGGGCGACGGGTCCGCCGCTGACGCCACCGCGACCTGCTCGGTGAACATCGTGCCGCTGTTCGAGACCATCGAAGACCTGCAGCAGGGCGCGGCCACGATGCGCGCCGCGTTCGAGGTGCCCGTGTACCGCTCCCTGGTGGACGGCAAGGGCGGCCTGCAGGAGATCATGCTGGGCTACAGCGATTCCAACAAGGACGGCGGCTACCTCGCCGCGAACTGGGCCCTGTACCGCGCCGAGCTGGATCTGGTGGCGATGGCCCGCGACGCGGGCGTCACGCTGCGTCTGTTCCACGGCCGCGGCGGCACGGTGGGCCGCGGCGGCGGCCCCAGCTACGACGCGATCCTCGCGCAGCCGCCGGGCGCCGTTCGCGGCACGCTGCGGCTCACCGAGCAGGGCGAGATCATCGCCGCGAAGTACGCCGAGCCCGCGCTGGCGACCCGCAACCTGGAATCGCTGCTCGCCGCCACGCTCGAATCGACGCTGCTCGACGTGGAGGGCCTCGGGGACGACGCCGAGGAGGCCTACGCCGTGCTCGACGAACTCGCCGCCCTGGCGCGTGAGGCCTACGGCGATCTGGTGCACCGCACCGACGGCTTCGTGGAGTACTTCACCACGTCGACGCCGGTGGAGGAGATCGGCTCGCTCAACATCGGCTCGCGGCCCAGCTCGCGCAAGCAGACCTCGAAGATCTCGGACCTGCGGGCGATCCCGTGGGTGATGGCGTGGTCGCTCTCCCGCGTGATGCTGCCCGGTTTCTACGGCACCGGCACCGCGATCGAGAAGTGGATCGACGGGGATCCGGCCCGATTGGAGCGCCTGCGAGAGCTGTACCGGCGCTGGCCCTTCTTCCAGACCGTGCTCTCGAACATGGCGCAGGTGATGGCCAAGTCCGATCTCGGCCTGGCCGCGCGGTACGCGGAGCTGGTGCCCGACGAGGCCCTGCGCGAGCGGGTCTTCGGCAAGATCGCCGACGAGCACCGCCGCACCATCGAGATGTACTACGCGATCACCGAGACCGACGATCTGCTGGCCGACAACCCGGCGCTCAAGCGCTCGGTGTTCAACCGCTTCCCGTACCTCGAACCCCTCAACCACCTGCAGGTGGAGCTGCTGCGGCGGTACCGTGCGGGGGACACCGATCCGCAGGTGCAGCGGGGAATCCTGCTCACCATGAACGGCCTCGCGACCGCCCTGCGCAACTCGGGTTAGGCGAGAGGCGAAGGGAACCCGCGTGACCGAGAACGACGCGCCCGCCGTCCTGCGCCGGTTGCAGGCCGGCGCCACCCTCGACGAGGCCTTGGCCCTCTACGATTCGCTGCCACCGGTCCGGGTCGAGGAGATGATCGGGAGCTGGCGCGGCGCCGGGCTGCCCACCGGCAACCCGATGGACGGCCTGCTCGAGGTGTACGGCTGGCAGGGCAAGCGATTCGACTCGCCCGACGAGGCCCATCCGCTCGTCTTCGGCGGTCGCCGAGGCCTGTTCAGCACCAATCCCGCGGGCCTGCCGCTCGGGGCCATGGTGCGGGCGAGCCCGCTGCTGCGGCTGGGCCCGGTCGCGGCGCTCGGGAGGGCGGCGATCGCATTGCGGCGCACTCGTTCACCGAAGGCGCGGCTGCGGATGATCGAGTACCGCGGCGTGCCCACCGCCACCATGTCGTACGACGCGTTGCCCATCAACGATCACTTCCGGCGGGTGGACGAGCGCACCCTGCTGGGAGTGATGGACCTGCGCGGCCTGCAGAACCCGTTCTTCTTTCTCCTCCTCCGGGAGGAGGACGGCCGCTGATCGGCGGGGTACCGTCGAACCATGACTGAGGTTGCTGTCCTGGACGATCAGGCGACGGTGCGCAAGTTCCTCGCCGACCTCGCGGATGCGCGCGTCGACGATGCGCTCGCCGCCTTCGACGAGAACGTGGTCTACACGAATGTCGGCCTGCCCACCTTGCGCGGCCGGAATCAGGCGGGGCGCGTGGTGAAACTGCTCGCGAAACCCGGCCTGGGCTTCGGCGTCGAACTCACCTCCAGCGCCGCGGAGGGCGGCACGGTGCTCACCGAGCGGATCGACGAACTGCGCGTCGGCCCATTGCATGTGCGGTTCTGGGTGTGCGGCCGGTTCGACATCGTCGACGGCCGGATCATCTTGTGGCGCGACTACTTCGACAATGTCGATGTCTTCAAGGGCATCGTCCGGGGTGTCCTCGCCCTCGCGATCCCCGCGGTGCAGCGGCCGATGACGCCCATCACCCGCTGACCGTTCGATCACCGCTTGGTGGTGCCCTCGGGGCCGCGGGTATCGGAAATCAGCTTCGCGAAGCAGTGCGCGTTGTCCAGCCCCTGCGAGCGGCACCATGCGTTGGCGGGATCGGGTGTGTCCCAGCTCTGCCCGGCGAACACCGGAACCCAGAACACCTTGTTGGTGCTGAACACGGTCCAGTCCGGGCTGTACAACAGGCGGACGTCGCCGAAACGTTGATCGAAGTAGCCGACCTCGCCCAGGATGTCCGCTTCGTACCACGTCTTCCCGTCGTCGGTGGCACCGGCGAACTTCGATGCCAGCTGCGCGACCCACCGGTTGTTCAGTGTGGCGCGTGCGACAGGCAGATCGGTCGCGGCACGCGATTGCAAGGCGACGCGGGGGTCCGCGGGGATCGCGGCCGTGGCCGACGGTGTCGTCGCGGTCGTGGGCGGGGAGGACGCGGTGGCCGTCACAGTCGCCGTGCTCGCGGTGGGCGACGTGTTCCGGTCGGTGAGTGCCAGGTAGCCGAGGACTGCGGTCGCGCCGACCAGCACCGCCGCTATTACCGCAAGGATCGGCACGAGGCGATTGCGCGGTGCGGTCGCCGCGGGCTGGGAGTACGTCGCCGAGGGATGCGAGTAGCCGGCAGGGGGATACGACGGGGCCTGCGAATAGCTGGGCGGCGGTGCCGGGGGATAGGAGGCGGGCTGTGGCTGGGGAGTCGAGATGACCGTGGGGTCCGACAGGTCGGGGACGGGCCGGATCAGCGTGGCGTCCGCGTCGGGACCTGCGACCGCGACATCGACGCTGTGACCGTCCAGCGCTCGACGGGCCGCCGCCGCGAGCTCGCCGCACGACGCGAATCGTCCCGCGGGATCCTTGGCCATTCCGCGGGCAATCACCGCGTCCATGGCGGGAGGGACCGGCGCTTCGGCGGAGGGGCGTGGGATCGGTGACGTGAGATGCTGTTTCAGCATGGCGCCGAGGCTGTCGCCGCGGTACGGGGGATGGCCGGTGAGCGCCTCGTACAGAACGCACGTCAGCGAGTACACATCGGTCGCGACCGTGGCGGAGTCGCCGTCGAACCTCTCCGGCGCAGCGTAGGCCTGCGATCCGACGAAGATGCCCGCCGATGTCATCCGCGATTGCGTATCCGTCACGGCCAGACCGAAATCCAGCAGGTATGGGAAGCCGGACTCGGTCAGCTCTATGTTCGCGGGTTTCACATCACGGTGCACGAGCCCCTTCGCGTGCGCGTCGTCGAGGGCCCCGGCCATCTGCTCCACGAGTGACACGGCGCGGTCGGGCGGAAGCGGACCCTCTCGTAGGACCTCGGAGAGGTTGCGCCCCTCGACCAGCCGCATGTCGATGTAGAGCACCCCGTCGATCTCGCCGAAGTCGTGGATCGGGATGACGTGCGGATCCGCGAGTCTGGCGACCGTCTGCGATTCGCGGGTGAAGCGCTCGCGGAACTGAGGGTCTTCGGAAGCGGAGACGTGCAGCAGCTTGAGCGCGACATCGCGGTCACGACGCGCGTCGTGCGCGAGATAGACCTCGCCCATCCCACCGCTCCCCAGAAGCGGCCCTATCGAATACGGCCCCAGGGTGGTGCCGCTGCGTGTACCCCTACCGCTCATGGTCCCCCTGCATCCCCGGCTCTCGCGACGATCCTAACCGGACGACGAAGGCGCCGCGACGGTTCCGTCGCGGCGCCTTCGTGCGCAGATCAGCCCGGTCAGAGAGTGCGGGCGATGATCTCCTTCATGATCTCGTTGGTGCCGGCGTAGATCATGTTCACGCGGTTGTCCACGAAGAAGCGCGCGGCGGGGTACTCGGCCATGTAGCCGTAGCCGCCGAACAGCTGCATCATCTCGCTGGCCGCGTGCTGGGCGCGGTCCGAGGTCCACCACTTCGCCATCGCGACCGTCGGGATGTCGAGCTCACCCTTGATGTGCTTGGAGATGCAGTCGTCCACGAAGATGCGGGCGATCGTGGTCTCGGTGTGCACCTCGGCGAGCTTGAACTTGGTGTTCTGGAAGCCGAAGACGGGGCGGCCGAAGGCTTCCCGCTCCTTGGTGTAGCGCAACGTCTCTTCGAAGATGACCTCCATGCCGGACACGCAGGCCTGGCCGATGATCAGGCGCTCCTGCGGCAACTGCTGCATGAGCTGGTAGAAGCCCTGGCCCTCTTCGGTGCCGAGCAGATTCGCGACGGGCACGTGGACGTCGTCGAAGAAGAGCTCCGAGGTGTCCTGGCCCTTCTGGCCGATCTTGTTGAGGATGTTGCCCTTGCGGAAGCCCTCGCGGTCGGCCTCCACCAGGATCAGCGAGATACCCGCGGCGCCCTCGTCGGGGTTGGTCTTGCAGACCAGCACCACGATGTCGGCCTGCTGGCCGTTGGTGATGAAGGTCTTGCTGCCGTTGATCACGTACTCGTCGCCGGTCTTGATGGCGCGGGTCTTCACGCTCTGCAGATCCGAGCCGGTGCCGGGCTCGGTCATCGCGATGGCGCCGACGGCCTCGCCGGAGGCCATCTTGGGCAGCCACGTCTGCTTCTGCTCCTCGGTGCCGTACGCGAGGATGTAGTGCGCCACGATGCCGTTGTGCAGCGAGACGCCCCAGCTGGTGTCGACGGCCTGCGCCTGCGCCGCGATGAGCACGGCCTCGTGCCGGAAGTCGCCGCCACCGCCGCCGTACTCCTCGGGGATCGACAGGCATAGCAGGCCCAGCTCGCCGGCCTTGTTCCAGAGGTCGCGATCGACGTGGTGCTGTTCGGCGAACTTCTCGATGTTGGGGGTGAGCTCCTTGGCGAGGAACTTGTCCGCGAGGTCGCGGAGGGCGTCGAGCTCGTCGTTCATCCAGCTCGAGCGGCGGCGTGCGGCCATGGAAGACCACCTTTCTGCAGTCGGATCTGCGGAGGGTTGCTGTCCTACACCTAAGCAGACCGCCGCGAGCGGAAACAAGCACGGGTGCATGTTCCTGATGAAGCTCCAGGTGAGAGGCATTCCATCCGCGCCTATCATCGAGGAGTGCAGACGGTCGCGAGCGGCCGCGCCGCCCTTCGCCGGGTGTCGCGGCGCGAGTTGAGGGCGTTGCCGCGGATCGGTACCGGTCTCGCGGTGAACCTTCTGCTGGCCTTCGGCTGGATCCTGTTCTCGCCGCTGGAGTACACCGATCGCAACAAGATCTCGGTGATCATCGTCTACTTCGTGACCTTCGTGCTCGCCGATTCCGCAACCACCAACATGTTCGCCGACCAGGCGCGGCGTCAGGCCGGCGAACCGCATCGCTACGGGAAGTGCGTCGCCCTGGTGGTCGTGCGGAACGTGACGCTCTTCGTCGCTCTCGGTGCGCCGCTGCTGATCGCGACCGCCGTTCTGGTGATCCTGAGCGACCGCCCCGCCCTCGTCCCGTTCGCCATGGCCTCCGTCAGCGTGCAGGTCCTGGTATGGCTCGGTGTCTGTTCGATCCTCGCGACCGCCTTCCCCGTGGCCCGGGTCGGACCGCGCGGCCTGTGGAACGGCCGCCGTGAGGTGCGCACCACGGTGCTGCGGCTCGCATCGATGGGCGTTCCCTACCTGGTGCTGTGGGTGCTGCTCCCCGCCGACGAGGGGCGTCGACGGCTGCCGGGCCTGGGTGCGGTGCACCGTCGCACTCCCGGCGCGCAAGGGATGGACCACCTGCACCAGGCGCTCGGCGCCGTGGTCGCCGCCCTCACGATCTGGCTGATCTGCGTGCTGATCGGTGCGGCCATCGCGCGACACCGCGCGTGGCGCGCATGGGTCTGACCTGCGAAAACAGAGGTCTTTCGAAATTGTGAAGTCGGAGGGGAACCGATCGCCGTGATGGTGCGTCCAATTGATGCGGGAGGAAATCCAACGAGATCGGGGGGACGAGTTGGCAGACGTACCGCAGGTCGGTTCGTACGTCGCGCAAGCGGATGCGGCGTACGAGCAGGCGGACGAGGTTCGTGAGCGATTGGCCCGGGTATCGGGCACCGGGACGGCGGCGCGCGGCGACGTGCGTGTGACCGTCGGGATGGGGGGACGTCTCACGGGGGTGGTGATCGGGGGGCGTGCCACAGAGCTCTCGGGGGAGGCTCTGAGCGCGGAGATCATGACCGCGGCCTCCCTGGCCGAAAAGATCGCGGCCAGGGAGGTCCACTCGATCGCGTCGACCTACTACCCGGACATCGACGCGTGGAAACCGCTTCTGGGGGAGTCATGACGGAGAGCTGCATCGATCCCGCGGTGACCGCCGCACACACCAAGGCCCTCGCCGCCGCTGCGGACAAGGTCGACGCGGCCGGGACAGCCGCAGGAGCGAGGATCGGCGCCATGGACTTCGGAGCACTGTTCGCCCCGTGGCTCGTACCCATGGTCAACCAGACGCTCCAGCAGACCGCTGAGAGTGTCACCCGGTACCGCGAGTCCTACGCGGAACATCGGAGGGACTTCGTGAAGAACATCGAGGCCGATGTGGACGCGGACCGGACGGGAGCCGCCGATGTCACGAAGGCGGGCTCGAAGTGAGCACCACTGAATCGATCGAGGAATCGATCTCGGGAGTGCCGCTCGCCGAAGCGGTGTTCGATGCGGGCTCGGCCGTCGTGGACGGAAACGGGTTGGGCGCAGTGGGCGGCGCCGTCGACACCGTGCTCAAGATCGACGGTGTCGTCACCGATCCCATCGGGTCCTTCGCCGCCGCCGGCGTCGGCTGGGTCATCGAGCACATCCCCGTCCTGAAGGAGGCCTTGGACGCCGTCTCGGGAGACGAGGAGGCGATCAATGCGGTGAAGACGGTGTGGGAGCAGAAGGTGGCACTCCCGCTCGACGAAGTGTCGAAGTCGGTGAAGGAGGCGGGCGCCGCCACCGCATCGGGCTTCACCGGCGTCGATGCCGACGCCTATCGGACCTCGACGGCCAAGCTCGCCGTCGAGACCAGCGCGCTGGCGTACTCGGCGAAGTCCGCCGCGACCGGGATCAGCTTCGCGGGTGCGATGGTCATCGAAGTGCGGAACTGGATCCGGGACGAGTTGTCGAAGTTCCTGGCATGGACCCTCGCCAAGATGGCGGCAGCCGCAGCCGCGTCCGTCCCCACGGCCGGCTCCTCAGTGGTCGCCGCCACCAATTCGGTTCTGCTGCAGGGGGCCATGCTCGGGCAGAAGTTCGCGCGCATGCTGCAGAAGCTCACGAGCAAGCTCGAGACTCTGGCGGGCAAGCTCAGCTCGCTGGGCAACGCCACCCAGGCGCTCCGCCGCGTGAGCGCGGGGATCGACGGAGTCGCGGCGAGAGCGACGACCGCACTCGACAACGGAGCCGTGATCAACACGGCATTCAGGCTCGCCGGCGACAAGCCCACCTTCAACATCGGAGCAGCCGCGGTCGACCTCGGCATCGCCGAGGTCAAAGCGGCGGGTGACACCTGGGTGACCAACCGCGAGGTCCAGGCGAAGTAGCGGATACGGCACGATGGTGAGGTGAGCACACCGGAGTCCCGCGACCTGCTGATCCTCGACGTCCCCGTGGAGAGCCGGGCCGCACACGCGCGACTGCTGGCGTCGACCGACGCCGACGCCGTCACCATCGGCGGTCTCGACGTCGTCCTCTCCGCCGACGGGACACCCTCGGGAGTGCTCGTGGCCGCCGACGTGCTCGACGGCGCCGTGCGTCTCGCCGACCGCCGTGGTCTCCCCGTCCAGCCGGACGGTGACCGGGCAGCCGCCGTCGTCGACGGACTCACCCTCGGACTCGTCGGCCCGACAATGCCGTACCCCGCCGTCCCCGGCGCCGAGATCACCGGCATGGACCACCTCGTGCTGTCGTCCCCGAACCGCGACCGCATCATCGCGACACTGTGCGGGAGACTCGATTTCGACCTCCGCCTCGATCGCGTGCAGAGCTGGGGCGTGCATCAGCTGTTCTTCCGGCGGGGCGACCTGCTCGTGGAAGTGGTGCTCGCCGAGGGCGACGATGTCGACCCGTCCGGCCCCGACGCGCTGTGGGGCGTCGCCTGGCGCACCGCGGACGCCGATGCGACGCACCGCCGACTCACCGATCAGGGCATCACCGTGAGCGAGGTGCGCCGCGGGGCCAAACCCGGCACCCGCGTCGCCACGATCAAGGACCCCGCGCTGGGCGTCCCGACCATCGTGCTCGAACAGCGGTGACACTCACCCCGGCTGCTCCAGCGCGCTGATCAGGGGAGCTGCGAGGCAGCGGCCGGATCGAGATACCAGACCGTCTCCTCGGACCCGTGCGCACCGGCACACGGCCAGTCGTCGGGATTCGCGCCGCCGACCCCGGCCGCCACGGCCTCGGCCTTCTCAGCGCCGGACACCAGCAGCCACACCCGGCGCGCAGCGCCGACCGCGGGCAGCGTGAGCGTGAGCCGGTTCGGCGGCGGCTTCGGCGAATCGTGCACCGGAACCACCGGGAGCTTCCGCTCGCGGACCGCGTCCGTGTGCGGGAAGAGGGAGTTGATGTGGCCCTCGCCGCCCATGCCCAACAGGTGCACGTCGAACTGCGGCACGATGCCGTCACCCGCCGGAACCGCGTTGCCACGACGGGTCGCGTTCTGCGCCAAGCGCTGCGCGTAGACCTGGGCGGCCAGCGTGGCATCGCCGCTGAACTCGTCGGCGGCGGGGAAGCGGTACACGTTGTCCGGATCGACCGGCACATGGTCCAGCAGCAGGCCTCGGGTCTGCAGTTCGTTGCGGTCGGCGCTGCGGTCGGCAACGAATCGCTCGTCGCCGAAGAAGACGTCCACGGTCGACCAGTCGATCGGCCGGTCCCGCAGGGCCGCGGCGACGCCGTTGCCGTTGCTGCCGCCGGTCAGCACGATCGACGCGAAACCGCGATCGGCCTGCGCCTGCGCGATCACGGCGGCCACATCGTCGGCGGCGGCCGCGACGAGCGCTGCCGCATCGTCGAACCTGCGCACCGTGGTGGTGGAATCGCTCACCCGGACACCTCCGTTCGGTCGACGCCGGCCACACCGGCCAGCGCCTTCTCGTAGATCACGTCGTCGTCGAGACGACGCAGTTCCTCGGCCAGGCACGCGGCCACATCGCGCCGCCGCACCGCGACCCGCCCGTCGGGCTGCCCCGTGCGGGTGAGCACCGCCGTCGAATTCTGGTCGAACTCCAGGGCCAACGGGCCGCCGGGGCGGATGAGGCGCACCCCGAACCCGCCCACCCGGCGGGAGACCGGCACGCCCAACTGCGCGTGCAGCCAGCCCGCCAACAGATCGGTGGCCGCACTCGATGCCGGGCCCGTGACCTCGGCCGAGGTCACGTCCTCGTACGGGGGCTGATCGAGCGCCGAGGCGAGCAGGGCACGCCACGGGGTGATCCGCGACCAGGTGAGATCGGAATCGCCCGGCCGATAGCCCGCGAGCCGCGCACGGAGCGCGTCCACGCCGTCGTCGGCCGAGGTGGCGTCGGTGATCCGGCGCGAGGCGAGGCGCCCGAGCCGGTCCTCCGCCGGGACCGCCGGCGCCGCGCCCGGCCACCACGCCACCACCGGCGTATCGGGAAGCAGGAACGGAACCACCACCGAGGCACCGTGATCGGCCATCTCGCCGTACAGGCGCAGTAGGACCACCTCGGAGGCGCCGGCATCGCCGCCGACGCGGATCTGCGCATCGAGCCGAGTGGCCTCGGCCCGGGAGCCGCGGGCGAGCACGATCACACGGCACGGATGCTCCCGCGAGGCGGCGTTCGTGGCCTCGATCGCACTCTCCGTGGACTCGCCCTCCTCGGCCGAGATGATCAGCGTGAGAACGCGCCCCAGAGCGATCGCGCCGCCCGATTCGCGCAGTCGCACCAGGCTCTTGGAGACCTCCTGCGTGGAGGTGTCGGGGAGATCGAGAATCATGGTCGGCGCCACGTCCTTCCGGTGCGGGCCAGCATGGCGTCCGCCGACGCGGGACCCCAGGTTCCCGACTCGTACTCCTCGGGGCTGCCGTTCGCGGCCCAGTGCGCCAGCGCGGGATCGAGGATGCGCCAGGATAGTTCGACCTCGTCGTTGACCGGGAACAGGGAGGGCTCGCCCAGCAGGACGTCGAGGATGAGCCGCTCGTAGGCCTCGGGGGAGGCCACGGTGAAGGCCTCGCCGTAGCTGAAGTCCATGTTCACATCGCGCACCTCCATGGAGGCGCCCGGCACCTTGGAGCCGAACCGCAGCGTGACGCCCTCGTCGGGCTGCACCCGGATCACCAGGGCGTTGTGGCCCAACTCCTCGGTCATCGTGTCGTCGAACGGGAGATGCGGCGCGCGCTTGAAGACGAGCGCGATCTCGGTGACGCGGCGCCCCAGGCGCTTGCCGGTGCGCAGGTAGAAGGGCACACCCGCCCACCGCCGGGAGGCGATCTCCACCGTGATGGCGGCGAAGGTCTCCGTGGTGGAGGTGTGACTGAAACCCTCCTCCTGCAGTAGGCCGACGACCTTCTCGCTGCCCTGCCAGCCGGGACCGTACTGGCCGCGGGCGGTGGTCTCATCGAGCGGCTCCACGAGCGAGGTCGCCGAGAGGACCTTGATCTTCTCCGACTGCAGCTCGGTGGGCCGGAAGCTGGTGGGCTCCTCCATCGCGACCAGCGCCATCAACTGCAGCAGATGGTTCTGGATCACGTCGCGGGCGGCGCCGATGCCGTCGTAATAGCCTGCGCGGCCGCCCAAGCCGATGTCCTCGGCCATCGTGATCTGCACGTGGTCCACGTAGTGGCTGTTCCACATCGGCTCGAACAACTGGTTGGCGAAGCGCAGCGCCAGGATGTTCTGCACAGTCTCCTTGCCGAGGTAGTGGTCGATGCGGAACACCGACTGCTCGGGGAAGACCTCGTTGACCACGGCGTTGAGCTGCTTGGCGGATTCGAGATCGTGCCCGAAGGGCTTCTCGATCACCACCCGCCGCCAGCCGTCCTCCGGATTGTCCGGTCCCGCACCGTCGGCCAGGCCGGACCGCTTGAGCTGCTCGCAGACAGTGGGGAAGGCGTCGGGCGGGACCGACAGGTAGAAGGCGTGATTGCCGGCGGTGCCACGGGTCTCGTCGAGATCGCGCAGAGTCCCCGCCAGCCGGTCGAAGGCCGCATCGTCGCCGAACTCGCCCTGGACGAACCGGATCCCCTCGGCGAGGCGGTCCCAGACCTCCTGCCGGAACCCGGTGCGGGAGTTCTGCTTCACCGCATCGCGCACGATCTCGCTGAAGTCCTCGTGACTCCACGACCGCCGGGCGAAGCCGACGAGAGCGAACCCCGGGGGCAGGAGCCCGCGGTTGGCGAGGTCGTACACCGCGGGCATCAGCTTGCGGCGCGCCAGATCTCCGGTCACACCGAAGATCACCAGCGCGGACGGCCCCGCGATCCGCGGCAGACGACGGTCGCGCGGATCGCGGAGCGGGTTCGTCCAGGTCATCCGGTGGCTAGGCCTCGGCCTTGAGCTGCTCCGCCGTCGCATCGAGCAACTGCTGCCAGGCCTGCTCGAACTTCTCCACGCCCTCGGACTCCAGCTGGTCGAAGACGTCGGAGAGATCGACGCCCACGCCCTGCAGGTTCTCGAAGACCTGGAGCGAATCCTCCGCCTGCCCGATGATCGTGCCGTCGACCACCTCGCCGTGATCGGCGAAGGCCGCCATCGTGGCACCGGGCATGGTGTTCACGGTGTTCGGCGCGATCAGGCCGGCCACGTACAGGGTGTCCGGGTAGTCCGGGTTCTTCACGCCGGTCGACGCCCACAGCGGGCGCTGCACGTTGCCGCCCTCGATGTTCGCGAACCGTGCGCCGCCGAACACCTCCTCGTAGGCCGCGTACGCGAGCCGGGCGTTCGCCAGACCGGCCTGCCCGCGCAGCGCCAGCGCCTCGTCGGTGCCGATGCCGTCCAGCCGCTTGTCGATCTCACTGTCCACGCGCGAGACGAAGAACGAGGCGACGCTGTAGATCTTCGATACGTCGTGGCCGTTCTTGGCGGCGGCCTCGATGCCGTCGAGGTAGGCGTCCATCACCTGGCGGTGCCGCTCGACGGAGAAGATCAGGGTCACGTTCACCGAGATGCCCTCGGCGAGAACGCGACTGATCGCGGGCAGGCCCTCCATGGTGGCGGGGATCTTGATCAGCGTGTTCGGCCGGTCGACGATCTTCCACAGCTCGATGGCCTGGGCCACCGTGCCGTCGGTGTCGTGCGCCAGCCGCGGGTCGACCTCGATCGACACCCGGCCGTCGACGCCGCCGGTCTTCTCGAAGACGGGGGCCAGCACATCGCACGCCGCGCGCACGTCGTCGGTGGTCACCGTGCGGATCGTCTGGTCGACATCGGCACCGCGGGCCGCGAGCTCGGCCACCTGCGCCGCGTACTCGGTGCCCTTCGACAGCGCGGCCTGGAAGATGGCCGGGTTGGTGGTGACGCCGGTGACGGAGTCGGTCTCGGTGAGCTCCTTGAGCTTTCCGCTGCCGATGAGGCTCCGCGACAGGTCGTCGAGCCAGACGGAGACGCCGGCCTCGTAGAGCGCGGCGAGATTCGGGTTCTGAGCCATGTGTGCTTATCCCTTCAGGTTGGCGAGGGACTGCTCGGCCTTCTGGGCCACGTTCTCGCCGGTGAATCCGTACTTGGTGAACAGGACCTTGTCGGACGCCGACTCGCCGAAGTGCTCGAGCGAGACGACCTCGCCGAAGCCGCCGACGATGCGCCACCACGACTGCGCGATGCCCGCCTCGACCGCGACGCGAGCCTTCACCGAGGGCGGCAGCACGCTGTCCTGGTAGGCCTGGTCCTGGGCGTGGAACCACTCCACCGAGGGCATCGACACGACGCGGGCCTTGATGCCCTTCGCGGCCAGCAACTCCGCGCCCCGCACCGCCAACTGAACCTCCGAGCCGGTGCCGATGAGCAGCACATCGGGGGTGCCCTCGGTGTCCTGCAGGACGTAGCCGCCGCGGGCGACGCCCTCGGCGGACGTGCCCGCGAGGATCGGCACGTTCTGCCGGGTCAGGATGAGGCCGGTGGGACCGTTGCCGCCCGTGCGCTCCAGGGTGGCCTTCCACGCGGCGACGGTCTCGTTCGCATCGGCCGGGCGGACCACGTTGAGGCCCGGGATGGCGCGCAGCGCGGCGAGGTGCTCGACCGGCTGGTGCGTGGGGCCGTCCTCGCCGAGGCCGATCGAGTCGTGCGTCCAGACGTAGATCGGGTCGATGTCCATCAGGGCCGCGAGGCGCACCGCGGGACGCATGTAGTCGGCGAACTGCAGGAACGTGCCCGCGTAGGGACGCGTCGGGCCGTGCAGCACGATGCCGTTGAGGATCGACCCCATCGCGTGCTCGCGGATACCGAAGTGCAGGGTGCGGCCGTAGGGCTGCGCGTTCCAGTCCTCGGTCGAGATCGATGTGGGGCCGAAGGAGTCGGCGCCCTTGATCGTGGTGTTGTTCGAGCCCGCGAGGTCGGCCGAGCCGCCCCACAGCTCGGGCAGCGTCTGGCCGGCGGCCGCGAGGAAGGCGCCGGACGCGGCGCGGGTCGCCACGTCCTTATCGCCCACGGACCAGGTCGGCAGCTCGGCGTCCCAACCGGCGGGCAGGGCCTTGGCCTCAAGCCGGTCCAGCAGGGCCTTGCGCTCGGGGTTGGCGGTCGCCCACGCGCCGAACTTCGCGTTCCACGCCTCGTGCTCGGCCTGGCCGCGCCCCACCAGCTCCCGCGAGTGCGCGATCACCTCGGGGGCCACGTCGAAGCTCTTCGCCGGGTCGAAGCCCAGGATCTCCTTGACCGCGGCCACCTCGTCGGCGCCCAGGGCCGAGCCGTGCACGCCGCCGGTGTTCATCTTGTTCGGCGCGGGGAAGCCGATGACGGTGCGCACGATGATGATCGAGGGCTTGTCCGTGACCGCCTTGGCGGCCGCGGTGGCCTCTTCGATCGCCGTGACGTTCTCGCCGCCCTCGACGTACTGCACGTGCCAGCCGTACGCCTCGTAGCGCTTCGCGACGTCCTCGGACAGCGCGATGTCCGTGTTGTGCTCGATCGAGATCTTGTTGTCGTCGTAGAACAGGATCAGGTTGCCCAGCTGCTGGGTGCCGGCGAGCGAGCTGGCCTCGGAGGTGACGCCCTCCTCGATGTCGCCGTCGGAGGCGATCACGTAGATGAAGTGATCGAAGGGGCTCTGGCCCGGCGCGGTCTCGGGGTCGAACAGGCCGCGCTCGTAGCGCGAGGCCATCGCCATGCCGACCGCGGAGGCGAGGCCCTGGCCCAGCGGGCCGGTCGTGATCTCGACGCCCTTGGTGTGCCGGTACTCCGGGTGGCCCGGGGTGAGCGAGCCCTCGGTGCGCAGCGCCTCGATGTCGCTGAGCTCCAGGCCGAAGCCGCCCAAGTAGAGCTGCAGGTACAGGGTGAGGCTGGAGTGGCCGCAGGACAGGACGAACCGGTCGCGACCGATCCAGTGGGTGTCCGACGGGTCGTGCACCATCACCTTCTGGAACAGGGTGTACGCCAGGGGAGCGAGGCTCATCGCGGTGCCGGGGTGGCCATTGCCCACCTTCTGCACGGCGTCGGCGGCGAGCACTCGGGCGGTGTCGACCGCGCGGGTGTCGAGATCGGTCCAGTCGGCGGGGTGATGCGGGGTGGTGAGGGCTTGGATCTCGGCGGTGCTGGTCACGGCGGGCGGGTTCTCCTGGTCGTGGGCGTACGTGCACGGGGTGCTGATCGCACGGTGGCTTTCGACACTGCACGGCACCGCGCAGTTCCTCGCACCGGTCGAGGCACCCTCAGTGTGAACCCTACTCGGCGGTGCTGCACGGTCTGCGGAAACGGCTCCTCTCCCCGCCTGGATTCGGTCAGTCCGGCGCGGAGGACTACCATGGCCTGTAGTAGTCGATCCGGCGATCGTCGTGATCGGTATGGAAGGCGCGCGCAGCGCGCAGCGAGCTCGGTTCAGCCCCGGGCGTGTCAGGAGAGATCGGGTGCCGATGGTTTTCAAGGGCGGGCACGGGACCAACACCCCCAGCGCTCGCGCCGAGGCCGTGGGCGTGCCCAAGACCATCTTCGGCCGGGTCGTGCAGACGGTGCTGGCCTACATCGCCCTCACCAAGCCCAAGGTGATCGAGCTGCTGCTCGTGGCCACCATCCCGGTGATGCTGCTCGCCGATCGCGGCCACGTGAACCTGCCGCTCATCCTGTCGACCCTGTTCGGCGGATGGCTGGGCGCCGCATCGGCCAACACCCTGAACATGGTGGCCGACGCCGATATCGACAAGAAGATGAAGCGCACCGAGCGGCGGCCGCTCGCGCGCCAGGCGGTGCCCACCCGGCACGCACTGATCTTCGGCCTGGCGCTGGCCGCGGCCTCGTTCGCCTGGCTGAGCGTGATGGCCAACCCGCTGGCCGCGTGGCTGGTGCTGGCCACCATCGCCTTCTACCTCTTCGTCTACACCATGCTGCTCAAGCGGCGCACCAGCCAGAACGTGGTGTGGGGCGGCGCAGCCGGCTGCATGCCCACCCTGGTGGGCTGGGCCGCGGCGACGGGCACGATCCAGTGGCCCGCGATCGTGCTGTTCATGGTGATCTTCTTCTGGACGCCGCCGCACACCTGGGCGCTGGCCATGCGCTACCGCGAGGATTACAAGGCCGCGGGCGTCCCGATGCTGCCGGTGGTGGCGCCGGAGACCACCGTCGCGCGGCAGATGGTCTGGTACACCTGGGCCACTGTGATCACCACGCTGGTGCTGATCCCCGCCGCCGGTGTCGTGTACGCCGTGGCCGCCGCACTGTGCGGTGCCTGGTTCCTGTACGCGGTGCACAAGCTGTACAAGCAGACCAAGGCAGGCCAGGAGATCAAGCCGCTCAAGGTGTTCCTGCAGTCGAACAACTACCTCGCCGTGCTGTTCTGCGCGCTGTCGGTGGACTCGATCCTCAACTTCCCGACCGTCGGCCACCTGCTGGGCCTGTAGGTCGCCGTGGCCGCCGCCGATCGCGCCGTGTGGCCGCTGATCTTCGCCGAACGGGCGGCACTCGCCGCCGATCTCGCCGGACTGACCGACGACCAGTGGGACACCCCGTCGCTGTGCGCGGGCCTGACGGTGCGCGAGGTGCTCGCCCACATCACCGCCGGCGCGTCCGACAATCCGGTCGTCTGGTTCGCGGGCGTGCTGCGGAACCGGTTCGACTTCGACGCCAATGTCGCGCAACGGCTGGCGAAGCGGCTCGGCGACGACCCCGCCGACACCCTGCGGCAGTTCCGCGCCGTCGAGACCAGCCGCACCAAGGCGCCGATACCGGTGGTCGCGATGCTGGGGGAGTCGATCGTGCACGGCGAGGACATCCGTCGCCCGCTCGGGATCGTCCGCGCCTACCCCGCCGAGGCCCTCGACCGGGTCGCACGCTTCTACGCGGGCTCCGATCTGATGCTGCCGTCCGCGACCCGGGCGAATGGCCTGCGGCTGCGCGCGACCGACACCGACTTCGCCGTCGGTGACGGACCCGAGGTGAGCGGTCCGACGATCGCGCTGATCATGGCGCTCACCGGCAGGGACGCCTACCTCGCCGAGCTCGACGGTCCGGGCCTGCCGGAGTTCGCCGCGCGCTGACGGCGCCGCCGTATCACCCGGACATCGGCCGTTCGCCGGTCACCGAGCGCACCCGCACGATCCGACCCGCGACGAAGTCGAAGGTATCGACCCCGCCGACGTGGCGGTCGCCCACGCGCGCATCCCACACGCAGTGCCCCCAGGAATCGGTGGTGTGCGCTTCCACGATGGAATAGGTCAGACCCGGCCGTGGTTCGCGGAACGCCCCGATCAGGTCGGCCAGCGCCTGTGGGGAATCCACGCGATCCCCGACGGTTCCGATCGCGGCGCCGCCGAAACGGATGGACACATGGTCCGCGCAGATCACCGCCGCACTATCCAGCTGCCCGTTCCACAGGTCGGTCCAGCCGTCCAGAAGATTCGCGTGCGGTCCCGTCGTTGTCATGTGACCGAGCATGGCCGAGGGGTGTGACAAGTCACCCGGAGCGACTGTCGACGCGTCCTCAGGAATGCGGCTGCAGGGCGGCGCGCACCGTCGCGCGGACGCGGCGGTCGACCTCCGCGGGGTTGGAGGAGTCGAGCTTGCCGTCCAGGTGCAGGAAGGCCAGACCGTGCACGAGCGCCCAAACGGCGGTGGCGGTGTTATCGGCGTCCTCGGAGGGAAGCGTCTGCGAGACGATGTGATTGAGGTACGCGGTGATCATCTCGACCGCCTCGACCCGATCGGGATCGGTGCCGCAGGGCTCGGCGAACATCGCCCGGAACAGGCCGGTGCGGTGCAGGGCGAAGTTCACGTACGCCACCGCGATATCGGCGAGGTCCTCGGGCGTCGACGGTTCCGGGGACGCCGCAGCGAGCGTCGCGGCCAGTTCCCGATAGCCGACGGCGGCGACCGCTGAGATCAGGGCGTTGCGGTCGGGGAAGTGGCGATAGGGGGCGGCGGTGGAGACCCCGGCACGCCGGGCCACCGCCCGCAGCGACAGGTCGTTCGCGCCGCCCTCCTCGTCGAGGAGCTCGACGGCGGCGTTGACGAGCGCGCCGGGAAGGTCGCCGTGGTGATAGGTGCCCGTCGTGGTCATGGAGACAATCTACCTCAGTGTTTGCGCCGCTTACATATCGTGTCAGGGCAGCAGCGCCACCGAACCCGTGGTGCGGCGCGCCTGCAGATCGATGTGCGCCCGCGACGCCTCGGCCAGCGGGTAGGTGGCGCCCACGCGGAACCGCAGCGAACCGTCGTGCAGGCCGTCGAGCACGGCGCGGCTGCGCCGCGCGAACTCCTCCGGCGTGGCCACGTACGCGCCCAGGCTCGGCCGCTGCACGTAGAGCGAACCGAGCGGGTTCAGGCGCTGCAGGTCGAAGGGTGGCACCGGGCCGCTCGCGGCACCGAACAGCACCACGATGCCGCGCCGCCGCACTGCCGCGAGCGAGGCCTCGAAGGTGTCTTTGCCGACACCGTCGTACACCGCGGCGACGCCCTCGCCGCCCGTGAGCTCGCGCGCCCGTGCGGCGATGTCCTCGTCGTACCGCAGCACCTGCCACGCCCCGGCGTCCCGCGAGAGCCGCTCCTTCTCGTCGGTCGAGACGGTGGTGATCACGCGGGCACCGCGCGCGGCCGCGAACTGGGTCACCAGCAGGCCGGTACCGCCGGCACCCGCATGCACCAGCACGGTGTCGCCCGCCTGCACGGGGTAGGAGTCGTGGGTCAGGTAGTGCGCCGTCATGCCCTGCAACAGGACCGACGCCGCGACCTCGGGTGCGACCCCGTCGGGCACCACCACGGTGCGCTCGGCAGCAACCGTCACCAGTTCGGCGTACGAGCCCGGCGCGTCGCTCCAGGCGACCACATCACCGACCGCGCGGTCCACGACGCCCTCGCCCACCGCCACCACGGTGCCGGAGCCCTCGCTGCCCGGGATGTACGGCAGGGCAGTGGGATACATGCCCTCGCGGAAGTAGGTGTCGATGAAGTTGACGCCGATGGCGGACGTGCGCACCAGCACCTGTCCCGGACCGGGCGCCGGATCCGGCGCCTCGCCGTAGTGCAGGACCTCGGGGCCGCCGTGTTCGCTCACAGTGATCGCACGCATGTGACTTTCAACCCCGAACCCGCCGAGCTATTCCCGGGCCGCCCGTAGAGTGAGACGCATGCGCTCACTGGTGTACTACGTCGCCGTCAGCCTGGACGGCCGAATCGCAGGTCCCCGAGGGGAATACGACTTCTACCCCGTCGACGACGAGTACTCGCGGCAGATGAACGAGGAGTGGTCCGACGGGCTGCCCACCGGGCTGCACGAGGCGCTCGGGATCACCCCGCCGCGCACCAAGTGGGACACCGTGGTGATGGGCCGCGGAACCTTCCAGCCCGCGATCGACATGGGCATCGCCGACCCCTACGCGCACCTGCGCACGATCGTCTACTCCTCGACGCTGAATCAGGCCGACCATCCCGCCGTGGAGATCGTGGCCGACGACCCCGTGGCGCACATGCGCGCACTGAAAGCGGAGGAGGGCGGCGACATCTGGCTGTGCGGCGGCGCGAAGCTCGCGGGCACGCTGGCCGATCAGATCGACCGCCTGGTGACGAAGATCTACCCGGTGACCGCCGGCGACGGCATCCCGCTTCTCCAGGGCGGCTTCGCGCCGCGGCAGTGGACGCTGACCGACCACCGGGTGTTCGACATCGGGGTGATTCTGGCGCAGTACGACCGCGCCCGAAGCTAGTGCGCTATCTGGTGCCCAGAGCGCGGTAGCCGGCCATCCGGGCGTGGTGGCCCTGCTCGGTGGTCGCCTTCGAGACCAGCTCGCGGTCCCACTCCGAGGTGTCGATGCCGGCCTTCTCGGCGGCGTCTTTCGCCTGGGCCTCGTTGGCGACGATCTGATCGCCCATGATGCCGTCCTCGCCGACGAGGGTGATCCGCACGCCCTCCTCGCCCATGTTCTGCAGCACGGCCTTGGCGCCGCCGTGCCGGCCGGAGAAGGCCTTCAGGCGGGAGACGACGTTCGACGGGGCCTGATCGCTCATACCGGCAGCATATCGCCCGTGCGGTCGGAGCCCCGCACCACCCGCGGCGACATCAGGCGGTACAGGATCGCGGTCTCGGCGATCACCGACATCGCGCCCGCGACGTGCAGCACCACCAGCAGCGCGGGAACACCGGTGAAGTACTGGACCACACCGATCAGCGACTGCGCGGCGACCACCGCGAAGACGATCTTCAGCCGTCGGCGCACCGCCTCCGACGACGGGCCGCGCGCGATGAGCACCGCGGCGCCGATCAGGATCGCCACGTACAGCGCGACCAGCAGGCCGTGCGTCAGGGACAGCAGGGGGATCGACGCGTCGAGCCGATCGATCGCCTTGGGATTGGTGCGGTCGCCCGCGTGCGGTCCGGCGGCGGTGACCACCACGCCCGCGGCCAGCACGAAGGCCATCACCACGGCGGAGACGGCGATCAGCCGGCGGGCGCCCGCGGGGGCGGCCTCGATCTCGGAGCCGTCGTCGGGCTCGGCGACCTTGGCGTACAGCGTGGCCGCGATCCACACCATGGCGCAGGAGACCAGCATGTGCGCGCCGACCACCCACCAGCGCAGCCCGGTGAGCACGGTGATACCGCCGAGAATGCCCTGCGCGAAGGTGGAGAAGGGCAGGATCCACGCGTAGACCAGGATCTCCTTGCGCCGCCGCGCCCTGGTCACCGCCAGCACGATCGCGATCGACGTGGTGACCACGATCCACACCGCGATCTGCCGGTTGCCGAACTCGATCGCCTGATGCCACCACGGAACGTCCTGCTGCGGGATGGGCAGCAGGGAATCGTCGAAGCACTTGGGCCAGGTGGGGCAGCCGAGGCCGGAGCCGGTCACCCGGACCACGGACCCGGTGACGGCGATCAGCGCCTGGGACAGCAGTGCCGCGAGCGCGAGACGCCGCTGCGTCCGCATGCTGGGCATCGGCAGGCGGTCGACGAGGCGCAGGAACAGCTGATACACGCCGTTCATCGTACTGGGAGCCGCACTGTCTACTACAAAGTGTCGGAGGTGCTGTCGGCGCGGGCGATCAACGCGAGGGAGAGCAGAGCCGCCACCGCTGCGGCGAGCGGCAGCGCGCCGATGCCCAGGGTGCCGAGCAGGGTGCCGCCGAGGGCGCCACCGGCGGCGACGCCCAGATGGGTGCCGGAGGTGTTGAGGGCGAGGGCCTGCGGTGCCACCGGCCCGGCGAGCGCGAACAGCCGGGCCTGGATCACCGGGGTGTTCCAGAACGCGAACCCGGCCCAGGCCGTGGCCACCACCAGGACCAGCGGGAACGGCATCGGCCGCGCCAGCCACAGCAACCACAGCGCGATCATGCAGGCGGCCACCGCGCCGATGCCCACCACGAGGGCGCGGTCCGCTCCCCAGCGGTCGGCCGCCGATCCGCCGAGCCAGATCCCCACCGCGCCGGCGATCCCCGAGAGCGCGAAGGTCAGGGTCCTGGCGTCGAGTCCGGCGGACGTGGTCGCCGCCAGGTACGGGGCCAGATACGTGTACAGCATCATCGAACCGGTCATCAGGGCCCAGTTCGCGGCCAGGCCGAGCGCCACCGGGCGGCTCCGCAGGGTCGCGAACTGTTCGGCCAAGGGCGGCGGTGTCGAGCCGCCCTCGTCCCGGGGCAGCACGGCCAGCATCGCGACCAGGACGACGGCGCCCGCGGCGGCCATCGTGGCGAAGGTCGCCTGCCAGCCGACGGTGCCGCCGATCCAGGTGCCGATCGGGACGCCCGCCGCGATCGAGCCGGTCACGCCGAGCGAGACCACGGCGAGGTAGCGGCCGGACCTGTCCGGCGGGGCGTGCTGCGCGGCGAAGGCGAACAGCGCCGGCGTCACCGATGCCGCGGCCAGTGCCGCGACGATCCGCAAGCCCAGGAGAAGAGGGAAGGTGGTCGCGAACGAGGCCGCCGCGTTCGCCGCGAGGAAGACGAGCAGGCCACCGGCGAACAGGCGCCGCCGGGGTAGGCGGGCGAAGGTGATCGCCGCGATCGGTGCGGCCACGGCCACGGTGAGGGAGAAGGCGGTGATGAGCTGCCCGGCTTGGCCCTCGGAGACCCCGAGGTCCGTGGCGATCTCCGGGAGGATGCCGGCGATCACGTAATCGTCGGTGTACAGCACGAACCCGGCGCCGAACAGGACGAACAGCCAGGCGGGCACGGTGGGGCCTATCCCGTGAACCGGAACAGCCGGACCGCGGCGGTCGCGCCCAGCACGCCCCATACCAGCAGTACGGCGATCCCGAAGAGATCGAAGCCGCCGCCGGTGGTGGCGCGGATCAGTGCCTCGGTCAATGCGCCCGACGGGGACAGTCGCGCGAGCAGGACGACGACGTCCGGCAGGTGCCGGTCGACCACCACGAGCGATCCGATCGCCGATCCCACGAACCACAGCAGATTCGCCAGGGCGAGGACCACTTCGGCCTTGAGCGTGCCGCCCAGGAGCAAGCCGAGCGAGGCGAAGGCGAAGACGCCGACGGCCATCGCGCCGGCGCCGATCACCAGGCCGAGCGGGTCGGGCCGCCAGCCGAGGGCGAAACCGATCGCGCCCAGGATCGCCGCCTGCAGACCGACCACGATCACCACGGCCAGCGTCTTGCCGGCGATCACGCCCCAGGTGGGCAGCGGGGTGGCGCCGAGTCGCTTGAGGGCGCCGTAGCGCCGATCGAAGCCCACGGCGATGGCCTGCCCGGTGAACGCCGTCGACATCACGGCCACGGCCATGATCGCCGGGACCAGCGTGTCGATGGTGAGCACGTCGTCGCCGATGGGCAGCACCGTCAGACCCACGAGCAGCGCGATCGGGATGAACATCGTGAGCAGCAGCTGCTCGCCGTTGCGGAGCAGCAGCGTGAGCTCCATCCGCGTCTGCGCGGCGATCATCGCGGCCGGTGCGGCGGGCCGCGGGGCCGGGGCGAAGGTTCCGGGGGTGAACCGGGAGTCGGTCGAGGTCACGTCATCCCCTCAGGTCGCGGCCGGTGAGATCGAGGAAGACGTCCTGCAGGCTCCGGGTACCCACCCGTAGATCGGAGATGAGGGCGTCGTGGTCGGCGCAGAAGGCCGTGGCGGCGGCGATCACGGCCGGCGTCACCTCGGCGCCGCGCACCACGTACACCGCGCGATCGTTCGGCTCACCGTCGTCCACGGTCACCGCGAAGTCCGTGCCCAGCCGGGCGGCCAGTCCGTCGGCGCTCAGGCCCGACGGTGCCGTGACTCGCAGTTCGTGTTCGGCCCCGGCCCGGGTCAGTTCCTCCGGCGTACCGTCGGCCACCGCGCGGCCGCGGTCGACGATGACGACCCGGTCGGCGAGGGCCTCGGCCTCGTCGAGCAGGTGGGTGGTGAGCAGCACCGAGACCCCGTCGCGGCGCAGCGCGGCGATGAGGTCCCAGACCAGCAGCCGGGCCTGGGCGTCGAGGCCCGCGGTGGGCTCGTCGAGGAAGACGAGTTCGGGGCGGCCGACGAGGGCGCAGGCGAGGGCGAGGCGCTGCTGCTGGCCCCCGGACAGCCGGCGGTAGCTGACGCCGACCACGTCGGAGAGCCCGAGGGTGGACAGCAGCCAGTCGGGGTCGAGCGGGTTCGCCGAGTAGGCGGCCACGAGGCGCAGCATCTCGCCGGCTTTGGCGCCGGGGTAGGCGCCGCCGCCCTGGAGCATCACGCCGATCCGGGGCTTGAGGCGGTCGGCGTCGGCGACGGGGTCGAGGCCGAGGACCCGGATCGTGCCGGAGTCGGGGGAGCCGAAGCCCTCGCACATCTCGACCGTCGTGGTCTTGCCGGCGCCGTTCGGTCCGAGCAGGGCGAGGACGCTGCCCTCATCGAGGGTCAGGCTGAGTCCGTCGACGGCGACGACGTCGCCGAAGCGCTTGGTGACGTCGATCGCGGACAGTGCTGGCACGGAAGGTCAGCGTACTGGACGGGCGGCCCGGCGCCGCGCGCGGTCGCGGGGCAGTTCGAAGGTCAGATAGACCGCGAGCGCCACCACGACCACGGTGGTCATACCAGCCTTGGCGATCACGTAGGGCTCGATCTCGCCGCCGTTGGGCATGAGCATCACGGAGATCACACTCGAGACGATGACCGCCGCGAGGCGGAATCCCGGTGCGGTGGCCCAGGCGGCCAGCGGGACGATGGCCCACAGCAGGTACCAGGGCTGCACCACGGGGAACAGCAGGACGAGCGCGCCCATCGAGATGCCCAGTGCGCCCACCGGGAGGATTCGGCCGGACAGTGTGGCGATCAGCATCCGCAGCACGATGAGGGCGCCCACCGCGGCGGCGATCGGCCGCGTGATCGCGAGGATCGCGGTGGTGTGATCGCCGAGCCCGAGCAGCACGCCCACCTGCCCGGTGCCGAGGCCGAGCACGGTGGGGATCGACATCCACGACCGGACCTTGTTGGCGGTGCCCAGGGTGCCCGCGTCGAGCCAGCCGTAGCCGAGTCCGGTGGATTGGCACACCACGACCACCACGATCACCAGGATCACGCCGAGGTACACCGCGGACACGGCGAGCGCGCCGAAGGTGCGTTTGGCGTGGGGACGGAAGTCGGCGAGCGCCTGCCGCCACCCGCCGAGCCGGCCGCCGATATCGGGGAAGCTGCCGCCCAGCCGGCGGGTGAGCGCCATGCCGATGAAGCCCAGAGCCAGCACCGAGGTGATCTTGATCAGGCCCGAAGCGGCGATCGTCGCGGCACCGGCGGTGAGCAGCCAGCCGGTGGACGAGGGTTTGACACCGTCCATGAACTGCAGCCCGGAGGAGATCGCGCGCAGCGCCCACTCCATGCCGACGAGCATCATGCCGAGCATGAGCGCTTCGTTGTGGATGCCCGCGATGAGGTGGAAGATCACCAGTGGATTCGCCGCACCGAGCCAGAGCGCCGCGACCTCGCTGACGCCGCAGCGGCGGGCCAGGCGGGGGAGCGCCCACACGATCATGGCGACGCCGGCCAGCGCGAGCATGCGGTGCAGCACCACACCGGCGACGATGTTCTCACCGGTCAGGTATGTGATGCCGCGGCCGAGGTAGAGGAACAGCGGCCCGTACGGCGCGGGGGTGTCGCGCCAGATGTTGGGGACCGACCGGGTGAAGACGTGGTCGATGCCCAGGGCCGCTGCGGGGCCGATCTTGTACGGGTCCAGGCCGCGTGCCGTGATCTCCGACTGCGCCAGGTACGAGTACACGTCCTTGCTGAACATCGGGGGCGCGAACAGGAAGGGGAGCACCCACAGTGCGAGGATGCGGTCGAAGGCGGGCCGGGTGAGCCGGCGGGTGGGTGCGGGATCGCGGTGCGCGCCGGGGACCAGGTAGCCGACGGTGTAGCGGCGCAGTAGTACCCACGCGATCATCAGCATCGCGGTGCCCACCATCGTCACGGTGAGCGCCGTGGACTGCATCCGGAACATCAGGCCCAGCACGCGTCGGCCGGCGATCGGGTTCTGCACCACGGGGAAGGCGCCCACGCCGAGCGCGCCGAAGGCGATGAGCACGGCGCCGACGCCGCCGAAGGTCGCGATGCGGCGCACCGAGGACTTCTCGGCGGCGGTCAGATCGGGGTAGCGATCCTTCTCGTTGGCGTGCAGCCGCGTCACCGAACCGTGCTGGTCGCCGGACGACCCCGGCGGCTTGCTCAGTCCGAGGAAGTCCGCGACCGCGCGCGCACGATCGGGGAGCGTGGGGGTTGCGGACACGATCGCAAGCGTAGACGGTGCGCCGGATCACACCGGCTCGGTCGCGCCATCGCGCGGTGCGCAGGGCCTTCGGAACTCGAAGCTTAGCCTGGCCTTGCTGGAAAGCCCGTCCGATTTAAGAAACAATCGTGTTGTGAAATACGAGCAGGAGATCACCACGCGTGACGGGGACACCCGCGACGCCGTGGTCGCGCTGCTCATGAACCGGGGCCAGGCCACCGCGGCCGATATCGGCGAGGCCCTGGGGATCACGACCACCGCCGTGCGGCGTCACCTCGACAATCTGCTCGAGGCGGGCGACGTGACGGTGGCGCCACCGTCGGGACTCGGAGGGCGCGGGCGCGGTCGCCCGGCCAAGGAGTTCCTGCTCACGCAGTCCGGGCGGCGTCGCCTCGGTCAGGGTTACGACGCCCTGGCGGTCGACGCCCTCCGCGCGCTGCGCGAGGTCGGCGGCGATGAGGCGGTGCGTGCCTTCGCGCGCCGTCGGGCCGAACAGGCCATCAGCACCGCCACCGTCAGCCCGACCGAGTCCTCGGACCCGGTCGACGGTGCCCGTAGGATCGCGGCGGCCCTCTCGGACGCCGGATTCTCCGCCGACGCCCGCGAAGTGGGCAGCGGCGTCCAGATCTGCCAACACCACTGCCCGGTGTCGGAGGTCGCAGCCGAGTTCCCCGAACTGTGCGAGGCCGAAATTTCGGCGATCGAACAGGCGTTGGGAACTCATGTACAGCGTTTGGCCACCATCGCCAACGGTGACCGCGCTTGCACGACCCATGTGCCCCTCGAGCACGTGGGACCGAAGAGCAACACCCGCTAAGGAGCTTCGATGACAACGGTCGACAACGGCCCGCTGTCCCAGGAGGAGACGATCGCCTCCCTGGGCACCTACGGCTACGGCTGGCACGACTCCGACGCCGCCGGCGCGTCGGCCCAGCGCGGACTCTCCGAGGCCGTGGTCACGGACATCTCGGCCAAGAAGAACGAGTCGGAGTGGATGCTCCAGCAGCGCCTCAAGGCCCTGAGCATCTTCGAGAAGAAGCCCATGCCCTCGTGGGGCAGCAACCTCGACGGCATCGACTTCGACAACATCAAGTACTTCGTGCGCTCCTCGGAGAAGCAGGCCGAGAGCTGGGAAGACCTGCCCGAGGACATCAAGAACACCTACGACAAGCTGGGCATCCCCGAGGCGGAGAAGCAGCGCCTCGTGGCCGGTGTGGCCGCCCAGTACGAGTCCGAGGTGGTGTACCACTCCATCCGCGAGGACCTGGAGGAGAAGGGTGTCATCTTCATGGACACCGACACCGGTCTGCGTGAGCACCCGGAGCTCTTCGAGGAGTACTTCGGCTCGGTGATCCCCGCGGGCGACAACAAGTTCTCCGCGCTGAACACCGCCGTGTGGTCGGGTGGCTCGTTCATCTACGTGCCC
The DNA here is from genome assembly GCF_039525985.1 of Tsukamurella strandjordii. Lineage (NCBI taxonomy): Bacteria > Bacillati > Actinomycetota > Actinomycetes > Mycobacteriales > Tsukamurellaceae > Tsukamurella > Tsukamurella strandjordii. The sequence goes on from NZ_BAAAII010000001.1 coordinate 108,769, forward strand.
AAGGGCGTCCACGTGGACATCCCGCTGCAGGCCTACTTCCGGATCAACACCGAGAACATGGGCCAGTTCGAGCGCACCCTGATCATCGTCGACGAGGACGCCTACGTGCACTACGTCGAGGGCTGCACCGCGCCGATCTACAAGTCGGACTCGCTGCACTCCGCGGTGGTCGAGATCATCGTGAAGAAGGGCGGCCGCTGCCGCTACACCACGATCCAGAACTGGTCGAACAACGTCTACAACCTGGTCACCAAGCGCGCCAAGGCCGAGGCCGGCGCCACCATGGAGTGGATCGACGGCAACATCGGTTCCAAGGTCACCATGAAGTACCCGGCCGTGTGGATGATGGGCGAGCACGCCAAGGGCGAGGTGCTCTCCGTGGCCTTCGCCGGCGAGGGCCAGCACCAGGACACCGGCTCGAAGATGGTGCACTTCGCGCCGAACACCTCGAGCAACATCGTCAGCAAGTCGGTGGCGCGTGGCGGTGGCCGGGCCAGCTACCGCGGCCTGATCCAGATCAACAAGGGCGCGCACGGCAGCCGTTCCACGGTGAAGTGCGATGCGCTGCTGGTGGATACGATCTCCCGCTCGGACACCTACCCGTACGTCGACATCCGCGAGGACGACGTGACCATGGGCCACGAGGCCACCGTCTCGAAGGTCTCCGACGATCAGCTGTTCTACCTGATGAGCCGCGGCCTCACCGAGGACGAGGCCATGGCCATGGTGGTGCGCGGCTTCGTCGAGCCCATCGCCAAGGAGCTGCCGATGGAGTACGCCCTCGAGCTGAACCGACTGATCGAACTGCAGATGGAAGGGTCGGTGGGCTAGTGAGTTCCCAGCTCAACGAGGCCGTCGAGGCGCATCCCGTCGCCAACAAGGGCGAGCTGTTCACCTCGTTCGACGCGGATGCCTTCGAGGTGCCCAGCCACCGGGACGAGGCCTGGCGCTTCACCCCGCTGCGTCGTCTGCGCGGGCTGCACGACGGTTCCGCGCAGGCCGACGGTGCCGTCACGGTGTCCGTCGACGCGGTGCCCGAGGGGCTCACCGTCGAGACCGTGGCCAAGGGTGATCCCCGCCTCGGTGAGGCCGGCGTGCCCTTCGATCGTGTTGCCGCGCAGGCCTTCACCTCGATGACCGAGGCCACTGTGCTCACCATCGCCAAGGAGGCGGAGGTCGCCGAGCCGATCATCGTGCGCCTTGCGGGCCCCGGTGAGGGCAAGACCGCGTTCTCGCACATCCAGGTGCGCCTGGAGCGGCACTCGCGGGCCGTGGTCGTGCTCGATCACACGGGCTCGGGCACTGCCGCCGAGAACGTCGAGGTGATCCTGGGCGACGGTGCGTCGCTGCAGATCATCGACGCGCAGGACTTCGCCGACGATGCGGTGTGGGTCACCCAGCACCATGTGCGCCTGGGGCGCGACGCGCACGTGCGGCACTTCGCGGTGCAGCTCGGCGGCGAGCTGGTCCGGATGACCCCGCGCGTGCAGTTCGACGGCCCCGGCGGTAACGCGGAGCTGTTCGGCCTGTACTTCGCCGACGCCGGCCAGCACCTCGAGCAGCGCCTGCTGGTGGATCACTCGGTGCCGAACTGCAAGTCGAACGTGATCTACAAGGGCGCGCTGCAGGGCGATCCGGCCTCGAAGCTGCCCGATGCGCACACCGTCTGGGTGGGCGATGTGCTGATCCGCGCCGCGGCCGAGGGCACCGACACCTTCGAGCTGAACCGCAACCTGGTCCTCACCGACGGTGCGCGCGCCGATTCGGTGCCGAACCTGGAGATCGAGACCGGCGAGATCGAGGGCGCCGGCCATGCCAGCGCCACCGGCCGGTTCGACGATGAGCAGCTGTTCTACCTGCGTTCGCGCGGTATCGAAGAGGCCGAGGCCCGCCGCCTGGTGGTGCGCGGCTTCTTCCAAGAGCTGATCGACCGGATCTCCGTCCCCGAGCTGCGCGAGCGTCTCGCCGCGGCCATCGAAAACGAACTCGCCACCGCCGGCGTCTGATACGTACGAAGGAATCACTGTGTCTACTCTGGAAATCCGCGATCTGCACGTCAACGTGGTGCAGTCGGACGAGAACGCCGAGCCGATCGAGATCCTCAAGGGCGTGAACCTCACCATCAACTCGGGTGAGACCCACGCCATCATGGGCCCCAACGGTTCCGGCAAGTCCACGCTGAGCTACGCCATCGCCGGCCATCCCAAGTACCAGGTCACCCAGGGCAGCATCACGCTCGACGGCGAGGACGTGCTCGCGATGTCGGTCGACGAGCGCGCCCGCGCCGGCCTGTTCCTGGCGATGCAGTACCCCGTCGAGGTGCCCGGCGTCTCGATGTCGAACTTCCTGCGCTCGGCCGCCACCGCGGTCCGCGGCGAGGCCCCCAAGCTGCGGCACTGGGTCAAGGAGGTCAAGGAGGCGATGAGCGAGCTGGAGATCGATTCCCAGTTCGGTGAGCGCTCCGTGAACGAGGGCTTCTCGGGCGGCGAGAAGAAGCGCCACGAGATCCTGCAGCTGGGCCTGATCAAGCCGAAGTTCGCCATCCTCGACGAGACCGACTCCGGCCTCGACGTGGACGCGCTGCGCGTCGTCTCCGAGGGCGTCAACCGCTACGCCGAGCGGGAGAACGGCGGCGTCCTGCTCATCACGCACTACACCCGCATCCTGCGCTACATCCACCCGCAGTACGTGCACGTCTTCGTGAACGGCCGCATCGTGGAGTCGGGCGGCCCGGAGCTGGCCGACGAGCTGGAGGAGAACGGCTACGTGCGGTTCACCCAGGCCGTGGGAGCATGACGGCCACCGCGACTTTCGACGTCACGGCGGTGCGGGCGGATTTCCCGATCCTGTCCCGCACGGTCCGCGACGACAAGCCGCTGGTCTACCTCGATTCCGGCGCCACGTCGCAGCGGCCCCGGCAGGTGCTCGACGCCGAGTGGGACTTCCTCACCACCCGTAACGCGGCGGTCCACCGCGGCGCGCATCAGCTCGCCGAGGAGGCCACCGACGCCTACGAGGACGCGCGGGCCGCGATCGCGGACTTCGTGCGGGTCTCGCCCGACGAGCTGGTCTTCACCAAGAACGCGACCGAATCGCTGAACCTGGTGGCCTACACCCTCGGCGACGATCGCGCGGCCGGCGTGCTCGGCGGGCACCGCCTGCGCGAGGGCGACACCGTGGTGGTCACCGAGCTGGAACATCACGCGAATCTCGTGCCCTGGCAGGAACTCTGCCGCCGCACCGGTGCCACGCTCAAGTGGTACGGCGTCACCGACGACGGCCGGATCGACCTCGATTCGCTGGAGCTCGACTCCTCGGTGAAGATCGTCGCGTTCACCCACGCCTCCAACGTGACCGGCGCGATCGCCCCGGTCCCGGAGCTGGTGGCCCGCGCCCGCGCGGCGGGTGCGCTGGTCGTCCTCGACGCCTGCCAGTCGGTCCCGCACACGCCGGTCGATTTCGCGGCGCTCGATGTGGACTTCGCGGCCTTCTCCGGCCACAAGATGTACGGCCCCTCCGGTGTGGGCGTGCTGTACGGCAAGCGCGACATCCTCGCGCAGCTCCCGCCGTTCATCACCGGTGGCTCGATGATCGAGACCGTCACCATGGAGGGCTCCACCTACGCGGCTCCGCCGCAGCGGTTCGAGGCCGGCGTGCCGATGACCTCCCAGGCCGTGGGCCTGGGGGCCGCGGTGAAGTACCTCGGCGCCCTCGGCATGCCGCAGGTGGCCGCGCACGAGCACGCGCTGGTGGATGCGACGCTCGATCGTCTCGATGCGATCGACGGCCTGCGGATCATCGGCCCCACCGACAACCACGACCGCGGCAGTGCCGTCTCCTTCGTGGTCGACGGGATCCACGCCCACGATCTCGGCCAGGTGCTCGACGACGAGGGCGTCGCGATCCGCGTGGGACACCACTGCGCGTGGCCGCTGCACCGCCGGTTCGGCGTGGCCGCCACCGCTCGTGCCTCGTTCGCCGTGTACAACACCGTCGATGAGGTCGATGTGCTCGCCGAGGCCATCGTCAAGGCGCAGAAGTTCTTCGGGGTGATCTGATGCGGATGGAGCAGATGTACCAGGACGTGATCCTGGACCACTACAAACACCCGCACCATCGCGGTCTCCGCGAGCCCTTCGGTGCCGAGGTGCACCACGTGAACCCGACCTGCGGCGACGAAGTGACGCTGCGGGTTCAGCTCTCCGACGACCGCGAGACCGTGCTCGACGTCTCGTACGACGGCCAGGGCTGCTCGATCTCGCAGGCGTCCACCTCCGTGCTCACCGATCAGGTGATCGGCCAGTCGGTGGGCGAGGCCCTGAAGATGGTGCAGTCGTACACCGAGATGCTCCAGTCCCGCGGCCAGATCGAGGGCGACGAGGATCTGATCGGCGACGGTATCGCCTTCGTCGGTGTGTCGAAATATCCCGCGCGCGTGAAGTGCGCACTGCTCGGCTGGATGGCCTTCAAGGACGCCACCGCGCAGATCATCGACTCCGAGGAGAAGTCGGCATGACCGAGAACACCGCACCCGAGACGACGGCCCCCGAGACCGCTGCGGCGGCAGCGCCCGAGACTGCTGCGCCCGCCGCGGTCGGCCCGGGTACCGACAACCCGCTGAACCTGCCCACCCTCGACGATGTCGAGGAGGCCATGCGCGATGTGGTCGATCCTGAGCTGGGCATCAACGTGGTCGACCTCGGCCTGGTCTACGACCTGCGGGTCGACGACGATGCGTCGGTCATCATCGATATGACGCTGACCTCGGCGGCCTGCCCGCTCACGGACGTCATCGAGGACCAGACCCGCGCCGCGCTGGTCTCCTCCGGCCTGGCCACCGACGCCAAGATCAACTGGGTCTGGATGCCGCCGTGGGGCCCGGACAAGATCACCGACGACGGCCGAGAGCAGCTGCGCGCCCTCGGCTTCACGGTCTAGGTTCCACGGTCTCGGTCCCGCACGGGATCACAGGTCCTTCGCGAACCAGTGGTGCGCGTACGGATTGTCGTTGTACCGCTCCACCTCCCGGTACCCCAGCGCGCGGTACAGCGCGATCGCCTCGGTGAGCCCGGCGTTGGTGTCGAGCCGCACGGTGCGCACACCGGCGTCGCGGGCGCGTGATTCCAGCTCGGCCATGATCCGCCGACCCAGGCCCATGCCGCGCACCGTCGGGGCGGCCCACACGCGTTTGACCTCCGCGAAACCGTTCTCCTGGAAGGTGAGCGCGCCGCAGCCGACGGTCTCGCCGTGCAGCGTGGCCACCAGGAGCAGTCCGGCGGGCGGTGTGATCGCCGCGTCGCGGATGGCGCCGCCGACGCTTGGGTCGAAGCCGTCCCGCAGTCGCTCGCCGAGCTCGGTGTAGTACTGCCGGGCGGCGAATTGTGCCGGGGCAGTGGCGGCATCGGCCTCGTCGATGCGCACCTGCGATGCCAGGAGTAGGCGCTCGACCTCTGCCATGGCCGCGATCAACCGGGTCCGTTGTCCTGCGCTGAGCGGAGCCAGCAGTCCGCGGGCGGCGTCCTCCGAGCGCGCCTCCAGTTCGAGGTACTCGGCCGCTCCGCGCTCGGTGATCCGGGCCGTGCGCACCCGCCCGTCGCCGTCGTCGTTGGTCACGGTGACCAGGCCATCGGATTCGAGGGCGCGCAGGAGTCGGCTGAGATACCCCGAGTCGAGATCGAGACGGGTGCGCAGGTCGCGGACGTCCACACCGTCGGCGCGGCCGATCTCCCAGAGCAGCCGCGCCTGCCCCAGTGGCCGGTCCTGTGCCAAATAGCGGTCCTGCAGCACGCCGAGTCGCTGGGTGACCGCCCGATTGAACCGCCGGAGCCCGGCGACCTGTTCCTCCATATACCTGACTATAGTCAGGAAACTTCCGGGATGCACGAATCGCCGACGGCGTGACCGCAGAGGAACTCGTCGCCCACTCCCGCGCGCCTACTTCGCGACGGTGGCATCGGTGCCGGCCAGCCTGTCGTCCCACTCCTGCATCGTCTCGGGCGGCGTCGGGGCGGTGAACGCGCTGGCGACGAGATACACGATCAGGCTGGCGCCCAGGCCGTAGTAGATCGGCTCGTTGGCGAGCACGTCCCCGACGATCGCCATGGTGGCCAGGGTGACGACGGTGCCCGCCGCCATCGACCAGATCGCCCCGGTGCCGTTTCCGCGCCGCCACACGAATCCGCCGAGGATCGCCACGAGCAGGCCGCCGACGAGGATGTCGTAGGCGACGGTCAGTGCCGCGACCACATCGTTGAGCGATGCCGCGATGACGATCACGATGATCCCGAGGATCAGCACGTACATCCGATCGGAGTGCACTTCCTGCTCGGACTCCGGGTCCTCCGTGGCCGGCCGTCGGCCGATCAGCCGCAGGAGCAGCGGTTTCACGTCGGTCTTCGCCACGGTCGCCGTGGCGATGAGTGCGCCGGACGCCGTGGACATCATCGCGGCCACCGCGGCGGCGAGGACGATGCCGCTGATTCCCACCGGGAGGATGGATTCGGCGATCTGGGCGTACACGTCATCGCTCACCTCGACATCGGTGAGGAACGTCGATGCCGCGGCGCCGATCACCGCACCGGCGACGCCGTACAGCAGGCAGTAGATGCCCGCCGCGGTGCCGCCCCACTTGGCCACACCCGGTGAGCGCGCGGTGAACACGCGCTGCCAGATGTCCTGCCCGATCAGGAGTCCGAACGTGTAGACCACGAAAAAGGTGATGATCGTCGACGTGCCGATGGTGCCGAGGCTCAGGGCCGCGTCGCCCGCGCGCTCCCGGATTCCGTCGAACCCTCCGGACCGGTGCCAGGAGAAGGGCAGCAGCAGGAAGAACACCCCGATGGTCTTGAGCACGAACTGGACCATGTCCGTCAGCGTGATCGACCACATGCCGCCGATCGAGGAGTACAGCAGCACGATGACGCCGCCGATGACGATGGAAACGGTGCGGCTGGTGTCGAACAGGACGGTGAAGATGGTGGCGTAGGCGATCGTCGAGGTCGAAGCCAGCATCAGCGTGTAGGCGCACATCACCACGCCCGAGGCGCCCGTGGCATCGAGTCCGTAGCGCAACTGGAGCATCTGCGAGACGGTGAACACCCGCAGCCGCTGAATGTGGCCGGCGAAGAACAGGCTCAGTACCAGCACGCCGACGGCGATGGCGACCACGAGCCACATTCCCGAAAGCCCGTACTTGTAGCCGAGGCCCACGCCGCCCACCGTCGAGGCGCCGCCCAGGACGACCGCCGCCATCGTGCCGGTGTACAGCGCCGGGCCCAGCCGACGCCCGGCCACGAGGAAGTCCGTCGAGTCCTTCGTCCGGGACCTTCCCCAGAAACCGAAGGCGAGCATCGAGGCCAGGTAGACGACGATGATGATGATGTCGATCGGCTTGCCCATCGGGGTCTCCTAGCGGTGGGTGGGGGCGAACATGGAGAGCAGAGCGGGGAGGACGATCACGGCGGGTCCGTCGGTGCGGAAGCTGGCCGCCACGGCCGCGCCCACGTCCTCGAGCGAGGTCAGCTGCGCCGGTACCCCGAAACTGCGTGCCAGGGCGACGAAATCGGGCCGCGCGAGCTCGGTGGCGGTGGCACGGCCGAAGGTGTCCGTCATGTATTCGCGCAGGATGCCGTATCCGCCGTCGTCGATGATCAGCCAGGTGACATCGGCATTGTGCTGACGGGCCGTCGCGAGCTCCGCGATCGAATACATCGCACCGCCGTCGCCGGACACGGCGAGGGTGCGTTCGCCGGTGCCGACGGCCGCGCCGATCGCCGCGGGGAAGGCGAAGCCGAGGCCGCCCGATCCCTGCGCGGAATGGAACCCGCCGGCGCGAGGGTCCCAGGCCGACCACGCCCAGTACCCGGCGATCGTCATGTCCCAGAAGGTCTGCGCTGCAGCGGGAACGGCGAACCGGAGATCCTTCATCAGTCCGAGCTCGACGGCGAGGTCCTGGCTTGCCAGCCGGTTCTCGACCGCGCGGCGAAGTCCACTCGCGATCTCCGGCCCCGACGACGTGCCGCGCCGTGTCACGCGCTCGGCGATCGCGGCGAGGGCCTGCCCGGCGTCGGCGTGGATCGCGAGCGCCGGGTGATTGGCTTCGAGCACCCGCGGTTCGGCGTCGATGTGGATCAACCGCCCGCGCGGGGCGAACGTGAAGTAGTTGCTGGTCACCTCGCCGATCGCGGTGCCGACCGCCACCAGCACATCGGCGTCCTCGAGGAGTTCGGTGGTGTGCCTGTCCTCGATCCACGAAGCGGCCGACAGCGGGTGGTCGAAGGAGATGGCCCCCTTGCCGCCCACCGTCGAGACCACGGGGGCGTCCAGTGCTTCCGCGAGTGCGACCAGGGCCTCCGGTCCGCCCGCGGACCGTCGCACTCCGCCTCCGGCCAGGATCACCGGGCGCTCTGCGGTATCGAGCAGTGCGGCCGCGGCCGCGACGAGCTCGGCCCGCGGCGGCCGTTCGGTCTCCACCGCGATGACCGATGTCACCGGCGGAACGTCGGTCGCTTCGAGGAGCACGTCCTCGGGGATCTCGACCCAGGTGGGGCCGGTGGGCGCAGACCGGGCGAGAGACCAGGCCTCGCCGAGCAGGCTGGGGATCTCGGAGGCGCGCCGCGCCACCGCCGTGCTCTTGGTGACGTTGATCGCGCTGCGCTGCTGGTCGTCGAGCTGGTGCAGCATGCCGCGCCGCAGCCCCAGGCCGGCGCGGGGCACCTGGCTGGTGATGACGAGCAGCGGCACGCCGGTCGCGTACGCCTCCTGCAGCGCGCCGAGGGCGGTGAGCGCTCCTGGGCCCGTCGACAGGAACAGCACCCCGACCTCCCCGGTCGCCCGGGCGTATCCGTCGGCGCCGAAGGCGGAGTTGTTCTCCACTCGCGAGCTGACGAACTCCAGGTCGCTCCGACGGATCGAGTCGAACAGCCCCAGTGCGTGCTGTCCGGGAATGCCGAAGATCTTCGACGCCCCGAGCGCGGCCAATGTCTCGACCACGACATCGCCTCCATTGCGGCTCTTCACGATCCCTGCTCCTCACGCCGCGAATTTCGGATCAACTTAAGGTCGGGCACCGTGCACCGCAAGCACTTCGCGCGTAACGTCCAGATTTCCGGTCATGATCTGCCTGTTGGACAGGACGCGCGTGTCAAAATTGTTTCGATGCGTACGCTTCGATTTCGATTCTCCTGCGCAGCCGTGCTGAAAGATCTTCGGCACGATTTCCGGGATGGAGGCGATCCGGATGGACGAGATCGATGAGGCGATCGTCGAACTGCTCGAGGTGGACGGCCGGCTCTCGCACCGGGCGATCGCCCAGGGGGTCGGACTGTCCCGGTCCGCCGTGGCGGTCCGGGGTGCAGCGCCTGATCTCGTCGGGGCAGGTGATCGTTCGCGGCGCGGTCCATCCGGCGGTCCTCGGGCGTGGTGTGCAGGCCCACGTGAGCATGGTTCTGAACGGCCCGATGGAGGCGGCCGTGTCCGCGATCTCCGCGCGCGATGACGTCCCCTTCCTCTCTCTCGTCAGCGGACCGTTCGGCCTCGTCGCCGAGCTGCGCGCCCCGACGAGTCACGACATCGCCGCGGCGATCGCCGTACTGCGCGGGCTGCCCGGGGTGGCGAGTGCGGACACGGTCAGCTACACGGAGGTGATCCGCGATGTGATCGGCCCGGTGGGCGAGGTGCGGGCGCGCGTGGACGACATCGACCGGGCGCTCCTGGTCGAGCTGCAGAACGACGGCCGGGCCTCCTACGTCGATCTCGGCGCGGCGGTCGGACTGACCTCCGCGGGTGCCCGCCGGCGGGTCCTCGCGCTGACCGAGACGGGGGTCGTGCGGGTGGGCGCGGTCGTCCGGCAGTCGGGGCGGGACCGGCAGAGCGCCATGGGGATCGGCGTGCGGCTGGCCGGCGGAGACGACGGCGTGACGGCGGCCCTCGCGGAGATGCCCGCGGTGATCTTCCTCGCCCGCGCGTTGGGCCGGTACGACCTGGTGGCCACCGTCCGGACGTTCTCGACCACGCAACTGCTGGACGCGCTCGATGCTGTGCGGGGCCTGCCGGGGGTGCGGGCGGTGGAGAGCTGGACGCACCTGAAGATCGTGAAGGAGGACTACGCCTCGGGTATGACCCCGAACGCCTGAGGCGACGCGGAGCCACCGAGGAACCCGTCCGGCCGACGCCCGCGGTGTGCGACACTGGGGAGAAATAGAACACGTTTCACCGAAGGGGTTGCCGATGTTCGAGTGGTCCGAGGAAGACCTGATGGTGCGGGACGCCTTGCGCGCGTTCATCGATAAGGAGGTGCGCCCGCACGTCGACGAGCTCGAGACCGGGGCGCTGCCGCCGTACGACATCACCCGCAAGATGCTCAAGACCTTCGGTATCGATCAGGTCAATCGGGAGGACCTCGAGGCGGAACTGGCCGCCGAGGAGGCGGGGGAGAAGCCCAAGGCGGGCGGCTCCAGCACGCTGAGCTCGTCGATGTTCCTCATCCTCAACGTGGAGATGGCCGGGGTCAGCCTGGGGCTGATCGGATCGATGGGCGTGAGCATGGGGCTCACCGTCTCGACCATCAAGTCCCGCGGCACGCTCGCGCAGAAGAAGCGTTGGCTCCCCGAGCTGGTCACGATGGAGAAGGTGGGTGCCTGGGCGATCACCGAACCGGACAGCGGCTCCGATGCGCTGGGCGGTATGAAGACCACGGTGCGCCGCGACGGCGAGGGCGGCTACATCCTGTCCGGGCAGAAGACCTTCATCACCAACGGTCCGCACGCCGACACGATCGTGGTCTTCGCCAAGCTGGACGAGGGTGACGGTACGCCGATCCGGGACCGCAAGGTGCTCACCTTCGTGCTGGACGCGGGTATGGAGGGGCTCACCCAGGGCAAGGCCTTCAAGAAGATGGGCATGATGAGCTCGCCCACCGGCGAGCTGTTCTTCGACCGGGTCAAGCTCGGGCCCGACCGCCTGCTCGGCGAGACCGAGGAGACGCCCGGCGGTGGCGGCGCGTCCGCCAAGGCGGGCTTCACCGCCGAACGGATCGGCATCGCCGCGCTCAGCCTGGGCATCATCAACGAGGCGCAGCGGCTGTCCATCGACTACGCCCGCACCCGCACGCTGTGGGGTCAGGAGATCGGCACGTTCCAGCTGATCCAGCTCAAGCTGGCCGAGATGGAGATCGCGCGGATCAACGTGCAGAACATGCTGTTCACCGCGATCGAGGCGTCCCGCGCGGGCAAACCGCCCACGCTGGCGCAGGCGTCGGCCATGAAGCTCTACAGTTCCCGCGCGGCCACGGAGGTGGCGATGGAGGCGGTGCAGCTCTTCGGGGGCAACGGCTACATGGCCGAGTACCGGGTCGAGCAGCTCGCTCGTGATGCGAAATCGCTGATGATCTACGCCGGCAGCAACGAGATCCAGGTGACCCATGTCGCCAAGGGATTGCTGCGCGGCGAGTGAACGGCAGATGGAGTGCCGGTAGCGCGACGATGACGTTTCCTTGACGCGAAAACGGTTGCATCGGTCGATGGTCCGCGGTGATACTGGATTCAGTCAGTACCTCGCTAGGTGAGGCTCCTGCGCGAACACAGGCCACTGATCCGACGACGTCGAGAGACGCCCAGGGTTAGGACAGATCTTCCCGGATTAAGGGTTGATCCGAAGTGGCTTCCCGGACACGGGATCACGTCGCGTAGTGCCGAAGCCCGACGAGAGGGGTGCGAGACCGGTCGACGCGCCGTCGACGGGTTCTTGGCTTCTTCGTCGTCGCAGGTGCGGGCGCAGCACATCGACGATGCGACGAAGGAGGTGAGGACGGATGCCGTCCGGCGATAGTCCGTATTCCAGACCGGGGCAACGCCCGGTCCATCGAATCCTGTTCCACCCCACCACGCATCGCTCGTGTAGTTGATGCGTCCGCGGGGTCTTCACGAAAGGTGAAACCATCATGTTCGCATTCGCACGTCGCGTCCACGCCCGCTGGACCATGACGCCCCAGGAGCGGCACAACCTGCGCCTCGCCAGCACGCCGCTCGCCGTCATCTCGGCCTCGCTCGGCGCGCACCCGCGCAGCTACGGCGCCTGAGCGGCAACGGAACGGCCGGCCTTCGAGACTCGAAGGCCGGCCATTGTCGTCAACGCACGATCAGGGGCGATCAGGGAATGGTGATGACCTGGCCCACGTTGATCAGATCCGGGTTCGCGATGCCGTTGATCTGCGCGATCTCGGTGTAGCGGTTGCCGTCGCCCAGGTACTGCTCGGCGATGGCCCACAGGGTGTCGCCCGAGGCGACGGTGTGGGTGCGCGGGGCCGGGGGAGCGGCCGGGGCCGGCGCCTCGGCGGCGACGGGCTCGGGCTCCGGAGCGGCCTGGCGAGCCGGCGCCGGCTGGTCGGTGGCGGTGTTGGAGGCCCACTTGTCGGCGTCGCCCGCGTACACCACGAGGTTGCGGTCGTCCTGCAGGACGAGACGGTCGGCGCCGGAGCCCTCGGTCTGGGTGGACCAGACGCCCTCGCCGGCACCGTTGTAGAGCACGAAGTTACCGTCGGTCTGGAAGTTGGCCCGCTCGACGCCCTTGCCGTCGGTCCCGCTGGCCCACACCACGGTGCCGGCGCCCTCGGTGAGCACGAGGTTGCCATCGCTCTGCAGGGTCAGCGTGTAGCCGCCGTTGAGGGAGTCCAGGGTCTCCCCGAGGCCGAGCTGGTTACCTGCGCGAAGCACGTCGGTCATGTAAATCCCCTTAGTTGTACTTGGTGTACATCGATGCCCGCGGATGCGCGCACGACTAGAGGATAGCGATCTTCGGCGACAATTCAGCGAATGGGAATCATGCAGTCGGAAAATTTGTTGGAGGGGTCATGGCGACCACAGAATTGACTGCAGAGCAGTTCGACCAGACCGTGACCGGCAACGACATCGTGCTCGTTGACTTCTGGGCCTCGTGGTGCGGCCCCTGCCGCGCCTTCGCGCCCACCTTTGAGAAGGCATCCGAGACCCACCCCGATGTGGTTTTCGCGAAGGTCGACACCGAGGCGGAGCAGGGCCTCGCAGCCGCCGCGAACATCCGCTCCATCCCCACCCTGATGGTCTTCAAGAAGGGCAACCTCGTCTACAACGAGGCCGGCGCGCTCCCGCCCGCCGCCCTCGAGGACCTCATCGCCCAGGCGAAGGCGCTCGACATCGAGCAGGCGGACTTCAGCGGCGCGTCGGATACGCCCGCGGAGTAATCGCCCCGGCCAGGCGCCGTCGTAGATTCCACGGCGCCGCCGCGAACGCCGCCCCCATGGCAGCGGCGGTCGCGGCCGGTCCCGAACGTGCGGACAGGAATGCCCGCACGTGCCGGTCCGGCAGCCCGAAGAAGACCTCGAAGAACGCCCGCTGCTCCGCGGGCTGCATCCCGAGCAGCGCTCCGAGCGCCGCCGCACGCAGGCGGTGCGCGGCCAGATCCGAGACCCCCACAGGGGAGCGTCCCGACGCAACGGCGTCGACCGCATCGTCCGCGAAGGCCAATGAGGCCGCCACCGAGTAGCCCGTGGCCGGGTGCAGCGTGGTACCCCGCACCCCGACGCCGCACCACGACGATCCGCGGCGCGGTCCCCGCTCCAGGAGCGGGAAGTCCACCCGCTCGTGCACGTCCGCCGCGGCGAGTCCGCGCTCCGCGAGCCGGGCACGCAACCGCGCCTCCAGCGCGTCGACGGTGAGCGCGGGCGCACCGGCCAGGCAGGTCTCCTCCACCAGCACCGCATCGGGCGTCACCCGCACCGCGTACAGGAACGACGCCGGCTCACCCGCGCCGACGCCCGGCGCCGGCCGCCAGTCCATCCACACCTCGTCGTACTCGCCCGCGGGCACCAGAACACCCGCGGCCGTCTGCCGCGGACCGTCCGCGCCGGGACCGGGGCCGCGTGCGTCCACCACGAAGGCGCCGCCGTGCCCGCGACGGTCGGCCGGCTCGGCGTGCACTCGCACACCGTCGAGCGGTAACGCGTCCTGCAGCCGATCGGTGTCGAGCACCGCGTACTCCCGGCCCAGTTCCCGGCGCGAACCCGCGACCACCGCGGGGTACGAGCGCGCGGCGATCACCGCGTCCGGTAACCACCGGGGCGCCTCGTCCGACCACATCCCGAACGTGCGGCGCCACCGGGCATCCGGTGCGGGATCGTAGGCGCGCACCGTCATTCCCGCCGCGGCCGCGCGGTGCGCCACCGCCCTTCCCGCCGGGCCGAGGCCGAGCACCACGAGATCGGTCACAGCGTCGCCCCCAGCAGCGCGAGCTGGGTGCGGTTCGCACAGTCCAACCGCGTCATCAGCGCCGAGACATAGCCCTTCACCGTGGATTCCGCCAAGAACAGGCCGGCCGCGATCTCGGCGTTCGAGGCTCCGCGGGCCAACTCCCGCAAGACATCCCGCTCTCGCGCGCCCAGGGCGTCGAGCCGGGGATCGCGCCGCGGCCGGTCGTCCGCCAGGCGCACCAGCCGGGCCAACGCATCGGGGGAGAGCAGGGAACCGCCCGCCGCAGCCGTCCGCACTGCGGACGCCAGCAGCGCGGGCTCGGCGGTCTTGACCACGAATCCCGCGGCGCCCGCGGCCAATCCGTCCACCAGCACGGCGTCGGTGTCCAGCGTGGTGATCAGCACCACCGCGACCGGCGGATCCAACTCCCGCAGCGCGCGGGTGGCCACGATGCCGTCGACACCCGGCATTCGCACGTCCAGCAGCGCCACCTGCGGCGACTGCGCGATCCCCGCCTCCACCGCCGCCGCGCCGTCGGCCACCGCGGCCACCACCTCCAGGTCCGGCTCCGCGGACAGCACCGACCGCAGGTACTCGCGCACGATCGGATCGTCGTCCGCCACCAGCACGCGCACCGTCATCGGGCCGGCACCGGGAACTCGGCCGTCAGGGTCCAGCCACCGTCGGGCGAGCGGCCGTGCACCAGCGTGCCGCCCACCAGCGCGGTCCGCGCGGCGAGCCCGCGCAGGCCTGTGCCGCTGCCGGTGGCGGCGAGCGGTGCATCGGCCGCGGCGGCGGGGTTGCGCACGCGGACACCGTGATCGCTCACCTCGACCTCGACCGGCGCGCCCGCGGCGTGCTTGCGGGCATTCGCCAGCCCCTCCTCGAGCACCCGCGTCAGGCAGTCGGCCGTCGCACGGGGGAGCGTGGTCGCGACCGCGCCCGTCAGATCGACCCGCTGGCCCGCCTCGCGGGCGCGGCGCACGGCCTCGGAGATCGCATCGTCGAGTTCCCCCGCCTCCGTGACGCCCTCGACGGCCAGCGATGCGGCAGGTGCATCGGAGGTCTGCAGGCCCACGACCACCCGGCGCAGATCGGCCAGTGCGGCCTGCGCATCCGCCTCGATCCCCGGTGCCTGCGCGGCACGCGCCGCGAGCACGATCCGGGTCAGCCGAGCCGTCGCCAGATCGTGGAGCTGCGCGGCGAGCGCGAGTCGCTCATCGGCGCGGGCCTGCCGTACCGCCAGCGCCCGGCGCTCCCGCTGCGCCGTCCGCAGCCGCACCCACAGCCCGGCGGTCGTGCCGCCCAGCACCGGGGCGAGCGCGCCCAGCGCTCCGAGCAGGGACTGCGACGAGACGGCGACCGCCACCGCGAAGGCCGCGAACGGCGCGAAGGTGAGTGCCGCCTCGCGGCGGTCCACCACGGACTGCGCCGCAGCGGCCGACAGCAGCGAGACCGCCACCGCCACCCAGACGGCGGCGCCGCTCGCCGTCGCCTCCGCCCACGGTCCGAGCACCAGATAGCAGGCGGTCGCGGCCGCGACCGGCGCGGCGTACGGGGGCCGCACGGCGCCGGTGACCGCCGAGGCCGCCAGCATGGCGGCGACTCCCAGCCACAGTCCCGCGCCCCGCAGCTGCGGGAACAGCACCCACACGAACGCCGTGGTGCCGACCGCGGTGGTCGCCAACAGGATCCCGTGCGTCAGGCGCGAGGCGGACGAGGACATGTGCCCATCGTAGGGAGCCGGCACGGGCCCGCGGCACCTACTTTCGTCGGTCCTACCGCCGCCCTCCGGCGCTACCGGCCGGACCGCCGCCGGGAAACGCTGAGTGACATGAATCCGCCCGCCGTCGCCCGCACCCCACTGGCCGTGGTCACCGTCGCCGTGTTCGCGGTGATGGTGATCGGCAGCCGCAACTACGGCTACTTCTTCGATGAGGCCTATTTCGTGGTGGCCGGCCGCGACCACCCCGCCGCCGGCTACTTCGACCAGCCGCCCCTGGTCCCGCTGCTCGCGGGCGCGCTCGACTCGCTGGCCCACGGGAACCTTGTGGTGCTCCGTCTGCCCGCCACCCTCGCGGTCACCGCGATCACGCTGCTCTCCGGCCTGATCGCCCGCGAACTCGGCGGCCGCGGGTGGGCCCAGGTGTTCGCCGCCGCCGCGGTCGCGATGTCGCTCGTGAGCTCCGTGGGGCATTGGCTGGCCACCTATTCGCTCGACCCGCTGTGGTGGACGATCCTGTTCTACCTGCTGGTGCGCTGGACCCGTACCCGCGACGACCGGTTGCTGCTGCTCGCCGGTGCGGTGACCGCGTTGTCGCTGCTCACCAAGTTCCTGGTGCCCGCGCTGTGGATCGCGGTCGCGGTCGGGGCGCTGGCCTGTGGCCCACGGCGCCTGCTCACCCGGCCCGCGCTCTGGGGAGGAGCGGCGATCGCCGTGGTCGCCGTCGTGCCCACACTGTGGTGGCAGGCGGGGCACGACTGGGCGTACACCCGGATGGGCGCCGTGGTCCGCGCCGAATGGCCCGGCGGCGCGGGTTTCGCCCTGGTGGGATTGTTCGGCGCCGGCCTGCTGATCGGGCTGCCGCTGCTGCTGGCCGGGGTGGTCTCGCTCCTCCGGTCGGGGCGGTACCGCTACCTCGGCGTGGCGGTGGTGCTGGTGGTGGCCGCGATCGTGCTCACCCACGGCCGCGCCTACTACCTGGCCTCGGTGTACGCACTGCCGATGGCGGCCGGTGCGGTCGCGGTGCAGCGGTGGGCCGCGAACCGGATCGCCGGACGGACGGTGCGCCGCCGAGTGACCGCCGCGGTCGCGGCGCTCGTGCTGATCGCCTCGGCCGCGTCCTGGGTGTGGTCCTCACCGGTGTGGCCGCAGCAGGTGGCGCAGCGGCTCCCCGCCGCCCCCTTCCGCGCCCCGGCGAGCATGGTGATCGACGGTGACACGATGCTCCAGGAACTCGGCCACACCGTGATCGACGCCTATCGCAGCCTGTCCCCGCAGGAGCGGCAGAACCTCGCGATCGTCGCGGAGAGTTACCCGTTCGCCGCGGCGGTCGACTTCTACGGACGCGATGCCGGGCTGCCCCGCGCCTACAGCGGCCATCGCGCGTACTACTACTTCGGGCGCCCGGCCGACGACACGGCTGCCGTGCTGTGGATCGGCGACCCGTCCTCCGTGCTCGACGGGGCGTTCACGCACCGCCGGGCCGTGCAACCGCCCGGCGCCGAGGGCGATCCGGTCGCCCAGCTGTACACCGGCCGCACTCAGCCGTGGGCCACCCTGTGGGAAGCGCTGCGCGCACAGTGACGCCGTGACCGGCCGGTCAGTAGGGTGTCCAGTGTGATTCTCGCGAGCATCCCCAGCCCGGCGCAGGGCGTATGGCACCTGGGGCCCGTCCCCATCCGCGCCTACGCACTGTGCATCATCGCCGGCATCATCGTGGCCTGTTGGTGGGGCGACCGGCGGTGGGTGGCGCGCGGCGGCAAGCCCGGCCAGGTGGTCGACGTGGCCGTCTGGGCCGTGCCCTTCGGCCTGATCGGCGGTCGGCTCTACCACGTGATCACCGACTTCTCGACGTACTTCGGTCCCAACGGCCGGGGCTTCTGGGCGGTGTTCCGGATCTGGGACGGCGGCCTCGGCATCTGGGGCGCGGTGGCCCTCGGCGGCGTCGGCGCCTGGATCGGCTGCAGGCAGATGGGGATCAAACTCGGCCCCTTCGGCGACGCCATCGCGCCGGCGATCATCGTGGCGCAGGCCATCGGTCGCCTCGGCAACTGGTTCAACCAGGAGCTCTACGGCGCACCGACGAACCTGCCGTGGGGCCTGGAGATCTTCGAGCGGGTCAACGACGTGGGTGACCGCGGGCCCGATGTGCTCGACGGCCGCAGCGACGGCATCGTGCTCGCCGTCGTCCAGCCCACTTTCCTGTACGAGCTGATCTGGAACCTGTTGGTGGCGGCCTTCCTCGTGATCGTCGACCGCCGGTACCGGATCGGCCACGGGCGCTTGTTCGCCCTGTACGTGGCCGGGTACTGCCTGGGCCGCTTCTTCATCGAGATGATGCGCGACGATCACGCCACGCAGATCTTCGGCATCCGGATCAACGTCTTCACCGCGGCCATCGTCTTCGCGTGCGCCCTCGCCTACTTCGTGACGGCCCCGAAGGGCCGGGAGGACTCGGTCTTCGTCGACGGCCCCGAGACCGCCACCGAGGCGGCGGTCACCGCTGGTGAGGCGGCTGATTCCGCGAGCGGCACCGAGCCGGAGAAGGCCGTGGCGGACGGCGCGGAGGATTCTCCGGATGATCCCGGAGTGAACGTTGCGGAGATTTCTACTGACGGGTTAACCAGTGAACCCGTCGAGCGGAAATCGGAGGACTAAAGTGTCTGTAGTGACTCGTCGAACCAAGATCGTCTGCACCCTCGGACCCGCCGTCGCCACCGATGAGAAGGTCCTTGCTCTCGTCACGGAGGGCATGGACGTCGCGCGGCTCAACTTCAGCCACGGCGAACACGCCGACCACGAGGTGAACTACAACCGCGTGCGTGCCGCCTCCGATTCCACCGGCCGCGCCGTCGGCATCCTCGCCGACCTCCAGGGGCCGAAGATCCGCCTGGGCCGGTTCGCCGGCGACGGCCGCACCGTCTGGGAGACCGGCGAGACGGTCCGGATCACCGTCGACGACGTGGTGGGCACGCACGACCGCGTGTCGACCACCTACAAGGAACTGGCGCAGGACGCCCGCCCGGGCGATCGGCTGCTGGTCGACGACGGCAAGGTGGGCCTGAAGGTCGTCACCGTCGAGGGCAACGACGTGGTCTGCGAGGTCACCGAGGGCGGCCCCGTGTCGAACAACAAGGGCGTCTCGCTGCCCGGCATGAACGTCTCGGTGCCCGCGCTCAGCGAGAAGGACATCGAGGACCTCGAATTCGCGCTGCAGCTGGGCGTCGATTTCATCGCGCTCTCCTTCGTCCGCTCGCCGGCCGACATCGAGCGCGTGCACGCCGTGATGGACCGGGTGAACCGCCGCGTGCCCGTGATCGCCAAGCTGGAGAAGCCCGAGGCCATCGAGAACCTTGAGGCCGTGATCCTCGCCTTCGACGCGGTGATGGTTGCCCGTGGCGACCTGGGCGTGGAGCTTCCGCTGGAGGAGGTGCCGCTGGTGCAGAAGCGGGCCATCCAGATCGCCCGGGAGAACGCCAAGCCGGTGATCGTGGCCACGCAGATGCTCGAGTCGATGATCGAGAACAGCCGCCCCACCCGCGCCGAGGCGTCCGATGTGGCCAACGCGGTGCTCGACGGTGCCGATGCCGTGATGCTCTCCGGCGAGGTGTCCGTGGGCAAGTACCCGATCGAGACGGTGCAGACCATGGCTCGCATCGTGCGCGCGGTGGAGGAGGGCGGACCGTCGGTGCCGCCACTCAACCACGTGCCCCGCACCAAGCGCGGCATCATCTCCTACGCGGCCCGTGACATCGGCGAGCGGCTCAATGCCAAGGCCCTCGTCGCCTTCACCCAGTCGGGCGACACGGTGCGCCGCCTCGCGCGGCTGCACACCCGGCTGCCGCTGTTGGCCTTCACCCCGTTGCCCGAGGTGCGCAGCCAGCTCGCGCTGTCCTGGGGCACGGAGACCTTCTTGGTCGCGGGCGCCGACAGCACCGACGCGATGATCCACCAGGTGGACCAGTCGCTGGAGGGCATCGGCCGCTACTCCAAGGGCGACCAGGTCGTGATCGTGGCCGGTGCACCCCCCGGGACCATCGGCTCGACCAACCTGATCCAGGTGCACCGGATCGGCGAGGACGACCACTAACCACGACCAGTACGCTCAACTGTATGACCGACACGCTCACCGACTTCGACGCGTTCCTGGGCACCCTGGAACTGGCCGATCTCGGCGACGACACCTTCGCCGGGCGGCACCCGGTGAAGGTGGCGCCGCGCACCTTCGGCGGGCAGATCCTGTCCCAGGCGATCGTCGCGTCCGGCTCCACGGTGCCCGGATCCCGGGACTCGCTGTTCCTGCACGCCGCCCACACGCACTTCATCAACGGCGGCGACGTCACCCAGGACATCGAGTACCGGGTGACCCGGCTGCGCGATACCCGCAACGTGGCCAACCGGATGGTGTCCGTGGAGCAGAACGGCACGGTGCTGGCGCTGATGCAGCTCGCGTACCAGACCGATGCCCGCAATCCGCTGGTGCACGGCGACCCGGCGCCGCAGGTGCCCGCGCCCGAGGGGCTGCCGAACATCCAGGACACCCTCAAGGGCTACGAGGACGTCGTCACGATGTTCGTCGAGGCCCCGCAGCCCATGGACATGCGGTTCACCAACGATCCCGCCTGGATCGCCAAGGGCAAGGGGCTCGTCCAGGAGGACAACCGGGTGTGGATCCGCGCGGCGGGTGATCTGCCCGACGATCAGGTGATCCACGACGCCGCCCTGGCGTACGCCTCGGACACCACGATCCTCGACTCGATCATCACCCGGCACGGCCTGTCCTGGGGTTTCGACCGGATCATGGCGGTCACCCTGAACCAGTCGCTGTGGTTCCACCGCCGGGTGCGGTTCGACGAGTACAACCTGTACGCCTCGCATTCGACGGTGGCCGACGGCGGCCGCGGCATGTCCAACGGGCAATTCTTCGATCGTGAGGGTGTACTGGTAGCCAGCACCACCCAAGAAGGCGTCCTCAAGTACTTCCCGGCAAGGAGCGCGAAATGACCACCCCCGAGACCACCGAGTCGGAGACGCAGTCGCAGTCGAGCCCGATCCCTTCGGTTCCGCAGGGCACCCCGGGCCACGACTGGCGTGCCGGCCTGCCCACCGCGCAGCCTCCCGGCGCTCAGCAGCCGTGGCGCCGGCTCGGGCCGGGCAACCGCGGTTGGGTCGTGGCCGTCACCGTGATCGCCCTGGTGATCCTCGGCGTGGCCTCGCTGTTCGCAGTGGGCATCGGATCGGTGTCCTCCGCGTTCACCGCGAAGGGCGTGGTCGTTCTCGATCCGTCGCAGTTCTCGGCCACCCAGCGCGGCTGCTCCGGCGAGGGTGTCGCGAGCGGGGTCGAGGAGGGCGGCACGATCTCCTTCCAGGACGGCGACACCCAGTTCGACGCCCAGCTCGGCCCGGGCACGCTCAAGCAAGGCCGCTGCCAGGTGCCGTTCAACCTCTCGACTGTGGACTCGTCCACCAGCCGCACCTACTCGGTCACCGTCGGCGGTGTCCGCGGCACGCCCGTCAGCGGTGACGAGCTGATGAGCGGCAACACCGTCGTCGTGTACGTGGCGCCGCGCTGACCGGCTGCACCGATACCGCCGTGCGCCGCACCCGTCCGCGGCTCGGCGCACGGCAGATCACCGAGGCGGCCGCGCTCGCGGATGTGGCGGCGGCACTCGTCCTGATCTCCCAGGTCTTCCCGCTGCTGGTGGGTCTCGCCTTCGCGGCCTGCCTACCGTTCGGCGTGGTGGGCCTGCGGCACACCCTCCGTACCTGCGCGCTCGCGCTGGTGGTGGGGGTGTCGATGGCCTTCCTGCTCGGCGGCATCGCCCCGGTGGCGCTCACCATCGAGACGGGCCTGGTGGGACTGCTCCTGGGTGCGTCCATCCGGCGCGGCTGGTCGACGGGGCGGCTGGTGCTCAATTCGTTGCCGCTGCTGGCGATCCCGTCGTCGATGTTCGCGGTCCTGCTGCTCGTGATCTTCCCCGGTGCGCGGGATCTGATCTTCAAGATCACCGGCTCCACCATCACCGGCTTCGCGCGGATCCTGCGCAACATCCACCTCGGCTTCCTCGGCGACGCGATGGTGGCGCTGTGGGAGTGGGCGCTGCGGTGGTGGGTGCTCACGGTGCCGGCCGTGCTGATCGTCGCCGTGCTCGTGGTGGTCTGGTTCGCCCGGGTCATCTTCGGTGCGCTCCTCACGCGGGCCGATCGGGTACTGCCGCGCGCCACCGGGCATCTCGCCGATCTGGTGGACGACGATGCGGGTGATCGCACCGTGGGACCGGTGCCGATCCGGATGCGGGACGTCACCGTGCGGTACGGCGACCGCACGGCGCTCACCGTTCCCGAGCTCACCGTCGAACCGGGGGAGTTCCTCGCCGTCACGGGCCGCAACGGCACCGGTAAGTCGACGCTGACCCGCATCCTGGCGGGCGCCGAGCCCACCTCGGGCGCCATCGAGCGGCCGGGCGATCCGGGGCTCGGCGACCCGGGCGGCACGGCGGTGGTCTTCCAGCGCCCCGAATCCCAGGTGCTCGGCGTGCGCGTGGGCGACGATGTGCGATTCGGCCGCGACCTCCCCGAGGGCACCGATGTGGAGGCGCTGCTGGACCGCGTCGGGCTCGGCGGGATGGCCGAACGCGAGACCGCCACACTGTCCGGCGGCCAGTTGCAGCGGCTCGCCGTGTCTGCGGCGCTCGCCCGCGACCCTGGCCTGCTGATCAGCGACGAGTCCACCGCGATGCTCGACGCCGAGGGCCGCACCTCGGTGCTCGGCCTCATGCGGGACGTCGCGGCGTCGGGAACCACCGTGGTGCACGTGACCCATCACGAGTCCGAGGCCGCCGCGGCCGACCGGGAGGTGCGGCTGGGTCCGCCGCGCACCGACGCCGCCGCGTCCACTCGGACCGTGCGCGCCGGATCGGCACGTTCCCGTGCCCGCGGCACCGTGGAACTGCGGGGTGTCTCGCTCATCCGCGACGGCGGGACCCCGTGGGACCGGCCGGTTCTCACCGATCTCGATCTCACCGTGCCGGGCGGTACCGCGCTGGCGATCACCGGCGACAACGGCGCCGGCAAGTCCACGCTGGCGTGGCTCATCGGCGGGCTGCTGGAACCCACCTCGGGCACCGTCACCGTCGACGGTCGGCCCGTGGTCAACGGCCGCGGCCAGGTGGTGATCGGCGTGCAACACGCGCGCCTGCAGGTGCTGCGCGACACCGTCTTCGACGATGTGGAGGACGCCTCCGGTGCCGACGAACGCGGAGTGCGGTCCGCGCTGGCGCTGGTGGGGCTGGACCCGGACGAGTTCGCCGAGCGCCGCGCCGACGAGCTGTCCGGCGGCGAGCAGCGGCGCGTGGTGCTGGCCGGGCTGCTCGCATCGAAGCCCCGCGTACTGGTGCTGGACGAGCCGCTGGCCGGCCTCGACGACGATGCCACCGTGCGGATGACGGCGGCGCTCGCGGCCGCGAAGGCGTCGGGCACCACGCTGGTGATCGTCACGCACGATATGGAGCCGCTGCGCGGTGTGGTCGACGATGTGCATCACGTGACCGCGTCCACCGAGGAACCCCGGCCCGGCCGGGCGCGGGCGCATCTGCCGCAGTTCGGCGATGTGGTGGGACGGCCACTGCCGCAGGCGAACACCGCCCGTGAGGTGTGGGCAGGCACCAAGCTGGTCGCGCTCCTCGCGATGGGCGCCGTGATGGCGGTGCGCACCGACTGGTGGACCATCGGCGC
The DNA here is from genome assembly GCF_039525985.1 of Tsukamurella strandjordii. NCBI lineage: Bacteria > Bacillati > Actinomycetota > Actinomycetes > Mycobacteriales > Tsukamurellaceae > Tsukamurella > Tsukamurella strandjordii. The sequence continues at coordinate 132,448 of NZ_BAAAII010000001.1, forward strand.
CTCCGCGCTGCTGGTCTTCGGCTGGTTCCTGCTGGCCGGCGCGCCCTGGCGGGCGGTGCCGAAGCTGCCGCCCTTCTTCCTGTTGTTCGGTCTGGTCAGCCTCGTGCTCACCGGCCTCGGCAGCGGAGCGACCACGGGATCGCTGTTCGGGATGGAGATCAATCTCTCGGGTGTGGACGTCTTCTTCCGCGGCCTGGTCTCGGTGATGGTCTCGCTGTTCGCGGCCCTGCTGTTCTGTTGGACCACGCCGCTCGGCGACGTCCCGGGCTTCCTCCAGACCTGCCTCAACCGCCTCGGTGCACTGGGCTCGCGCGGCGTGGCCTTCGCCTCGGCGCTCGCCCTCGCCATCCGGTTGGCGCCGCTCGCGCTCGCCGAGGTGCGCACCATGTGGGGCCTCGCGCGGCAGCGACGGCCGCTGCGCCGCAACGGCACACCGCGCGGCCTCACGATCGAGGCGATCCTGGAACTGCTCCTGCTGGCCACCGTCCAGTCGTGCCGCCGGGCGGGGGAGTTGGCCGATGCCATCACCTCCCGGGGCGGTCTGGGTGTGGTCGCCCGGCCCGACCGCGGACCGCGGCGGCTCGACGGTGCGGTGCTCGCCGTGGTGGTCGTGGTGCTCGGTGCGGCGTACGGGCTCGGGGGCGTGTTCCCCGCGATGGTGCCGTAACCCGTGGTCGGTAGCGCGCCGCCGGTCGTGGTGAACTAGAGCGGTGACCACCGTTTCGACCAGCCGCAGCTGGCAGCCCGTGCTGACCTATTCGCTGATCGCCGTCAACGTGATCGCCTTCGCGTTCAGCGCGAAGGCCTCCGGCAGCATTCAGTACAACATGTCGGCACCCGAGGTCCGCGAGCTCGCGTTGTCGGAGGCGGCCACCGCGAACGGCTGGTGGTGGACCGCCATCACCTCGGGCTTCCTGCACTTCGGACCCATCCACCTGCTGGTGAACATGTACTCGCTGTACGTGCTGGGCCGCAGCGTGGAGCAGGTGATGGACCGCGCGCACTACGGCGCGATCTACGCGATCTCGCTGCTCGGTGGCAGCGCCTCGGTGCTGTGGTTCGGCCTGGAGGACACGATCACCGTGGGCGCCTCGGGGGCGATCTTCGGCCTGATGGGCGCCGAACTGGTGCTGCTGCTCCGGATGCGGATGAATCCCACCTCGCTCGTGGTGGTGATCGCCGCGAACGTGGTCGCGTCGATGATGATCCCCGGCATCTCGCTCATGGGACACCTCGGCGGGCTGGTCGCCGGCGCCGCCGTGGCGGCCGCGATGGTCTACGTGCCCGAGCTGCTGCCCCGCGATAAGCGCACCGCCAAGCAGATCCAGGCCGTGGGCTGGGCGTGCACCGGGGTGATCGCCGCCGTCGTGGTGGCGCTGATCGCGGTGCGGTTCGGCACCTACCCGGGTATCAGCAGGTACGTCGTCGACTGATCAGCCGTGGCGCTGATTCATCTCCCGGAGCCGCGCGTTGTACGCGGCGAGCGCGGCCTCGTCGTCGTCGACGTCCACGTCGGAACCGTCGCCGATCAGCGTGCCCCGGCGGGCGGAGTCGAGCCAGGTGCCCATGCCGCCGCCGCGCTTGCCGGTGGCTTCGGCGGTGATCCACTGGAAGGCGACGATCAGCAGGAGCAGCATCATCAGGCCGTCGCCGCCGAACCACATGATGGCGCCCGCGGCGGCCTGGTCCTCGAGCCCGGTGGGGCCCCAGCCGACCCGGGAGGCCGCGTATTCCGGCGCCAGTTCGGTGGAGGTCATCATCAGCGTGACGCCCACCAGGGTGTCCGGGCCCATGGCCAGCAGGAACGAGGCGAAGCGCAGCGGATGCGAGAGCTTGGTGGGGCCGCACAGCTCGTCGCCCACCAGCGGCAGCATGAACAGCCAGCCGGCGAACAGGTACACCGTGTACTCGGCGTTGCGCAGCCAGGGGGTCTCCAGGGCCAGGTCCTGGAAGCCCGTGAGGTGGGTGCCGATCAGCACCGCGGCGTACAGCGGCAGCCCGACGATGGGGCTGGCGAACACCCGCATCACGGGGTTGCCGAGCACCGCGCGCACGCGCCGGTCGCCCTTCTCTCCGGTGGCGGTGGCGAGCAGCCGGATGGGCTGCGCCAGGACCAGGAACAGCGGCACCACGGTGATCAGGTTGAGATGCACCACCATGTGCGCCCAGAACAGGTGCTTGGCCAGGTCACCCATCACGGTGTTGACCGAGAAGACGATCAGCGCCATGGCGATGAACCACGACAGCACGCGGGTCCACGGCCACGGTGAACCGGCGCGACGCGCGCGGATCACGCCGTAGCAGTACAGAATCGTCGCGACGATCATGAGAGCCGACACGACGGGGGTGAAGACCCAGGTATGGAGGATGGACGGCGCTTGCGTCGCCACTGCTGAGGGAGGCATCGCTGCCCGTTGTACCACCCCCGCCGAACTAATCCAACCGACGTGTAACAAAGCTTGAGGCAGGATCGATGGAGAGTTGAAGGTCCTGTGTCAGCTTGCCCGGGGATTCCCGGGTCAGACCGATGGAGAAGAGATGCCGAAGGTTCCCGAGCCCACGCCGCAAGAGGTGCGCGACTTCCTCAGCCCGATCTCGCATTGGTCGCATTTGAAGGCCAACGCCGAGGAGCAGTACCGCAAGACGATCCTGGCGGCCTATGCGGCCCGTATCCCGATCGTGCACATCGCGCGCTACACCGGCACGTCGCCGCAGGCCGTGAAGAAGGTCATCGACCGGCAGAACGACAAGTCGGCCGTCGACGGGACGCCCTCGTTCCCGAACACCCCGCGCGCGGGGTACTACCGGGACCAGGCGATGCCGCAGCGCCCGATGCGCGCCATCTGATCCGCGGTGAAGGACCGGCGGGCCGCTGTCAGGCCTTGCCGGACCCCTCGGTCTGACCGCCGAGCGTGTCGACCACCAGGTGCGCCACGGTGCGCATGTTGGTGCGACGGTCCATCGCGGTGCGCTGGATCCAGCGGAAGGCATCCGGTTCGGAGAGACCGTGCGCCTGCATCAGGATGGTCTTGGCGCGATCGACGAGTTTGCGGGTCTCGAGCTGCTCCGCGAGTGAGGTGACCTCGCGTTCGAGCGCGGCGAGTTCGGCGAACCGGCTGATCGCGATCTCGATCGCCGGCACCAGGTCGAGTTTGGTGAAGGGCTTGACGAGGTAGGCCATGGCCCCGGCCTCGCGGGCGCGTTCGACGAACTCGCGCTGACCGAATGCGGTGAGCATCACCACGGGTGCGATGCGCTCGCGGGCGATCTCCTCGGCGGCGTCCAGTCCGCTGCGCACCGGCATCTTGACGTCCATGATCACCAGGTCGGGGCGCAGTTCGCGGGCCTTGTCGACGGCGATCTGGCCGTTCTCGGCCTCGCCGACCACGTCGTAGCCCTCCTCGCGCAGCATCTCCGCGAGGTCCAGCCGGATGATCGCCTCGTCCTCGGCGACGAGCACGCGGTGCGCCGCCGGTTCGCGGTCCTGCGTCATGCGGTTCCCCTTCGGTTCGTGGGCGTGCACAAAGGCTACCGGGCGGGGCGAAAGGTGCTCGGACGTGCGCGGTACCGTCTACCCATGAACGTATTGAGTCTGGCTCAGTTGCGCGCTCGCGCGGAGAACCTCTGGGCGCTCACGCTGGGCGACGGCATCCGTCCCGTGGTGCACACTCCGCACGTCACGCTGGTCGAGGAGCCCCACCGCACGCTGCGCCGCTACGCCTCCGAGGAGGCCCGGGAGGCCGCTGCGGCCGCCGGCGCCGCGCCCGTGCTGCTGATCCCGCCGATCGCGGCACCCGCCTCCTGCTACGACCTCTCGCCCGAGGTCTCCGTCGTCTCGCACCTCGCGTCCACCGGCCGGATCGCCTACGTGCTCGACTTCGGTGAGATGGGCTACGGGGACCGGAATCTGGGTTTCGAGGACTTCGCGCTCGACATCATCCCGCAGGCCATCGCCCGGGTGCTGGAGGACTTCGGGGGCGGCACGGCGCCCCACGGTTCCGGCGTGGACCTGTACGGCTGGAGCCTCGGCGGCACGCTCTCCTTCCTCACCGCGGGGGCGTCGAAGCAGCCGATCCGGTCGATCGTCTCGATCGCGACGCCCCTGAACTACGACGCGCAGCCGCCGTACCCGTTGGTGCGCGCGCTCGCCCGGCCGGTCGACGGTGCGGGGCCCGGCGCGCTGTTCGGTCTGCTGGGCGGGATCCCCGCGCCGGTGGTGCAGGTGGCCTACCGTGCGACCTCGTGGGACCGGGAGCTGAAGAAGCCGAAGTTCGTGCTGGAGAACCTCGGTGACACCGAGAAGTTGGCGCGGATGGAGGCCATCGACCGGTTCCAGCGCAAGTTCCCCGGGTATCCCGGGAAGCTGGCGGCGCAGCTGTGGGAGCGGCTGATCTACCGCGGTGAGCTGGCGGCCGGGAAGGTGACGCTGGGGGAGCAGACGGTGGACCTGTCGACCATCGACGTGCCGATCCAGTTGTTCGGTTCGCACCGCGATGCGCTGTGTGCGTGGGACTGCGCCCGGCACGGGGTCGACCTGTTCAGTGGCTCGCCCCGGGTGGAGTTCGCGACCGTGGAATCGAGCCACCTCGGCCTGCTCGCCGGCCCCGATGCGGTGCGCGAGACCTGGCCCGTGATCGACGACTTCCTCGCCTCCGTGGACACCGAGGCGGGCGTGGTTCGCTGACCGGGTAAGCTTGCTCGGCTGGCCGTGCACGACGGCCGGCCGGACGCCCCCGTAGCCCAATTGGCAGAGGCAACGGATTCAAAACCCGTCCAGTGTGAGTTCGAGTCTCACCGGGGGCACTTCCGAGATACGAAAGAACCCGCAGGTAGATCGCCTGCGGGTTCTTTCGTCTTCGGGTTCAGAGCTGGTCGTGAGCACGTTTTGAGCACAGTTCGGTCCGATGCTTACGCGGAGAGGGTGGCTGCGCGGTCTAGTGCGACAGCGACGCTGTCGAGGTCGTCGGGGAAGAGATCCGCGTAGGTGTCGAGAGTGAGCCTGGCAGAGCTGTGGCCCAGCATTCTTTGAACAGCCTTGAAATGCGCGCCCGCGGAGCTGGCCAACGAGGCTGCGGTGTGACGCAGATCGTGCGGCGTCACACGGGGAAAGGGCGGCGTCTTCGCCTCGCCGTAGGATGGAGCCCGTGGAGTCGTCGGAGAGCTTGAAGAAGTCACTCGCTGAGTTCGTCGAGTACCGGAAGCATCACCTGAAGGGCGACGAGAAGGGCGAGGCGACGATCTTCCTCGACCGTCTCTTCAGGGCGTACGGCCACGGCGGCATTCGCGAAGCGGGCGCGGTTCCGGAAGCTCGGATTCACCAGATGGACTGGGGCAACGTCTGCTTCGCCGACTTGATGTGGAAGCCGCGTTGCATCTTCGAGATGAAGAAGACGGGAACCGACCTCTCGAAGCACTATTCGCAGGCGTTCAAGTACTGGATGCAAGCGGTCCCTGACCGGCCCCGCTGGGTCGTGCTATGCAACTTCGACGAGTTCTGGATCTACGACTTCGATGTCCAGCTCGACGAGCCGATGGACAAGCTGTCGATAGACGATCTCGTTCAGCGTCGTGAGGTGCTCGCGTTCCTGTTGCCCGAGCCCAAGACTCCAATCTTCGGCAACGACCTGGTGAAGGTGACCCGCGAGGCCGCCGCGCAGGTGTCAGGTGTGTTCCGCGCGATGCGCGACCGAGGTGTTGACAGACTCGATGCGCAGCGCTTCGTGCTCCAGTCGGTGGTCGCGATGTTTGCCGAGGACATCGGGCTACTGCCGTCGAAGTTCTTCACCCGGACCCTGGACGAATCGAAGGATGGGTCCGATGCCTACGACTGGTTGGGCTCACTATTCCGGGAGATGAATACCCCAGGGGTGACCAAGGGCGGGCATTTCGCGGGGACGCCGTACTTCAACGGTGGCCTGTTTGCGGACATCGTTCCGGTCGAGATGACCATGGACGAACTCAAGGCGATGAGGATTGCCTGCTCCACGGACTGGTCGGACGTACGGCCTGAGATCTTCGGGACGCTGTTCGAGACCTCGATGGACAAGGGTGAGAGACACGCGTACGGCGCGCATTTCACCTCGCAGGCCGATATCGCGCGGGTGGTTCTTCCCTGCATTGTCGATCCGTGGAGAGCTCGGATTCAGGCGGCGAAGACGATTGCGGAACTGGAGAAGGTTCGCTTCGATATGGGCAATTTCCGTGTTCTCGATCCGGCGTGCGGGTCGGGTAATTTCCTGTACGTGGCGTACCGCGAGATGCGCCGACTCGAGGCTGAGGTCAAGCTGCGCATCCAGCAGCGTCAGAAGGTACGCAAGAATCAGGTGTCCATCTCGTACGTGACCCCCGATCACTTCCTCGGACTCGACAACAACCAGTTCGCGGTCGAGGTTGCCAAAGTGACCATGATGATGGCTAAGAAGCTCGCTGCGGACGAGTTGGACGAGGAAGCGGACGCCCTCCCCCTGGACAACCTGGACGACTCGATTCGCTGGGGAGATGCGCTCTTCGTGCCATGGCCGACGGCCAATGTGATAATTGGCAATCCACCGTACATGGGGCGCCGGCGAATGGCCGTCGAGCTGACTTCGGACTACTGCTCGCGACTCGATGAGCGATATCCTGGTCCAGGCGTCTCGGACCTAGTGACATACTGGTTTCCGCTTGCTCAAGAGGCGCTTCCTGATGATGGTCGCGCCGGGTTCGTTGCGACCCAGGCAATTCGTGACGGCGCGTCGCGCCGGGCATCCCTGGAATATATTGTCGACAGCGGTGGAGTGATCTTCGATGCCATCTCGGCGCAACCTTGGTCAGGCGACGCAAATGTGACCGTCTCAATCGTGAACTGGACTAAGACTGCCGCTCACGCTCCCGAGAAAAAGTCTCTTTGGCTGGACAACGGTGATCTGAGAATAATGGTGGACGAAATTCCTCCAACTCTGCGTCCCGCCACAGATGTGCGAAAGGCGAAATCGCTGCCTCTCAACAAGAAGCCAAAGCGAATCTTCCAAGGGCAGACGACCGGCGCGATTCCAGCGTTTCGCCTGACACCCGAGGAAGCCGCCGGGCTAGAGGCGAAAGACCCGAAATCAGCGCGATTCATTCATCCGGTACTAGGAGGCGATGCGCTACTTCATTCGCTCGGCCCAGCCCACCGGGTGATAGATTTACCGCACGTGGATGCCGTCGGGGTCGCAACTGAAGCACCTGGTGCACTCGCGCGACTGCGGGCAATGGTCCTCCCGGATCGTCAGAACTCGGCAGATGAAGAGTCCGAGAAAAACGCAAGAATCCTTGAGCGAAACCCAAAAGCCAAGGTAAATTGGCACAATAGAAACTTCTTGAACAAGTGGTGGCAACACGCGTATCGACGGCAAGAGATGCTCGAAGCGATCAAGCCGTTGAAGCGCTACGTGGCCACATCGCGTGTCGCGACCGAGAAGCGAATATCGGTATTCCAGTTTATCGATGTCAGCGTTCGCCCTGACGATTCGCTGACAGTTCTGGCGCTCGATGACGACTACTCGTTGGGAATAGTTTCGTCGGCCCTTCATCGAATTTGGCTTGATGAACGCTGCTCTAGGCTGGAAGCGCGTCCACGATACACTTCCACGACCGTCTGGGACACTTTCCCATGGCCCTCAAATCCGTCAGATTTGGCGGTCGAGAGGGTGGCGGAAGCAGCCGCTGCGATCCTCGCTTATCGTGCCGAGAATCTTGCAGAGGGGATCACCCTTGCTCAGCAATACGATGCGTTGAGAACGCCAGGTAAATCCGTCTTGCGTGATCTGCACGACGACCTCGACACGGCAGTTCTCGATACATATGGCTTCAATCCGGGTGAGGACTTGCTCACTCAGCTACTGGCGCTGAACCTCGCTGCCGCGACAGACGCGAACGTTGCGAGTTCTCCAGGCGGCAACGGTCGCCCCTGCGCCTATCGCTCGAACTACCGTCTTTGCGCCGATTGAGAAGTGCTGGGGACGATCGAGCGAATCGCGAGGGATCCGGCAGCCCGAGTGTGAGTAACTGCTGGTTGGCGATCACAAGCGGGGAGCGGCGCTGTCGGCCAGGCGAGGTCATCTTGGGTATCGCGCCGGTCGCTACCGACGGCCGGCTTCTCGCTTGATCGTGTCGAGGGTGGACGGGGAGCTCTCGCAGTAGGCCTACGAGTTGTCGGGCGCGAGTGCGATCATCTCGAGCATGGGTTCACGGCGCGATCGGCGGGCACGACGACTGGGCATACAGGCAGTACCGATGCCTATCCCCGATGTCAGCGACCTCCCGCCGAACATGCAGATGATGGCGCAGCACATGCAGCAGGGCGCGATGTCAACGACGGTCACTGCTAGCGCCGTCCAAGTCGTTGCACTGTCTGAGACTGAACGTCACGAGCTGCTATCGAAGGTAGACAGCGAAACTGTGATCATCGGCTTGGCGGAAATGCAGGCGGAACTCGACGCAGCAACCATCGCCAGCGTTTCGACGATCCCCGACGAGTCCAGAAGGTTCGTTGACACTCGTTGCTACGCAGCGGTGCAAAGTCGGGTCGCGCAGGGTGGAAGGGTGGCACCCCCGCAGACTATGAGTCGGCTGATGCGCGAAGTGATCGAGACGAGCGGCGGAGGCGACGGCGACCTCAGCGACGACGATCTGTTGTCTCTCCTGCTGTCCATCAACGAGGAGCATGACTCCATCGACAGCGTCGAGGCAGTCTTGGGCACATCGGACCCACGGCAGTTCGACGCTAAGATGCGGACTCTGTCAAAGGAGCAGATGCACTCGCTCGCCAGCGATATCGCGGCGGACGAGGCGGCCGCGATGTTGCTCAGCGCCCCGTGGCTCCCTGAGTACCTGAAGTGTGCGACCAACGAGTTCTGGTTTAGCCCTTGGTCACCCAAGGTGACAGGGCTCGGCGACATACCTGCCGACACGTTCCGGCAGGCGACGGGACTCGCGATGGAGGAGTTCCTGTTCGCAGGTGACCTGATCATGACGCGCTTGCGCGTGGGACGGGCACGAATTGACCTGGCAACCCTACGGGCGCAGGGGGCCAGCGATCCTGCCATCGACTACATCAACACCCACTTGGTGCGCGACATCGCGAGCTACCGCGATCTGCTCGTGGAGGACCGAGACAGCGGCGGCGTCGAGACACAGCGGTACACGTTCACGGAGTTCCCGTTCCTACGACTCGACGATGGATCGCTGCTCGCCCTTCACGCGCAGTGGGGCATGGATCGATTCTTCGGAAGTTTGCCCGAGCTGGACGTGAAGAACGGGTTCGACCGACAAGGTGAGACGGCACTCGTGAACAAATTCCAGAACGGGGTCAAGCACCAGTTCGAGGAGGTCACTGGACGCACCATCGCGCGGATCGCGGACTTGAGCACAACTTTCTCCGTAATCCTGGGCGAGGAGGAGATGCAGGACGCCTGGAAAGTGAAGAAGGGGAAGCCGAAGGCATGTGATTGGGTGCTGCCGACGCCGACCTACTCGTGGATCGTGGACGCAACCCATCGCCCGCTACGTGCGGAACTCGCGGAGGGACTCGCAGGTGGGGAGGCGTATTCAGACAACCTTGAGACCTTCCTCACCAAGAAGAAGTACCTCCAGTTCGATTCGGTGATTGATCACCTCACACGGCTGGGATGGGAGGGTGCATCGTTTACGAGTACCGCTTTCGCACCGTTCGTCGTAGTGCCGGATTCAGGCTTGCCAAGTACGCCGCTCTCCAACATGCTCGCCACGATCGGCGGCGCAGAGTTGGTGAACAAGTATCCGGGGAGAGTTCTGTGGCCCGCTGTGGTCACAACCGCCGACCTCATGCTCATCGAGGGCGTAGCTGGGCTTGGGGTCGGCGACGTAGCGGACATGATCCGTGTGTGGCGCAGCTTCGGTCCGATACCGCTGCAAATGTTCCTGGCGATGTCGGGATTTCAGGCGCTGCCGTGCCCGAGCCATGTGAGGGTAGCTGCGAGTGAACTCGACAATCATGTCCGCGCGACCGCGCGGCAGAGTCAGGCTTGAGTGGAACCCGAGGGTTGGGGTCCGCGACGGGGCGAGAACAGCCAGACGTCCATGTTGCCTGTCTGTGAGCACGAAATGAGCACGATCTCGCGTGATCAGCCGCATTTAGATGTGATCAGCCAGGATCAGAATGTGCAGGTGACGGAGGGGTGGGACTTGCGGCGTGGGCCGTTCGAAGAGTTCGAGTCTCACCGGGGGCACCACGGAGCAGTTGCTTGCCGGTTGCACGCGGAATGCGCAGCGACAGGTTCCGGTGCGCGATCCGGTAATTTTGAGCATCGTGACTGACGATCTGCGGGAGGCGCCGCGGCCGGGACGGCGGGTGCCGCGTGGCGTTGCCGTCGAACTGACGTCTGGCGGGGTGCCGGTTCCCGAGCGCGACTTCTTCGTCGACGAGTTCCGCGGAGTCACCATCGTGGTCGCGCTTCCCGTGCTGAGCGCGGTCGCGCTGGAAGCGGTCGCGCGCACGATCAGAGGATTCGACGGAGGCGACACCCGGTTCGTCTTCGTGGTTCCAACCGAGTGGTGCGCGGACACCAACGCCACGGTCGGCGGACGGACCATGAACGGCCCGACGATCTGGAACGAAGAGGCCGTCGCCGAACTGTGGCTCACTGTCGCGGAATCGGCGTGCGTCGTCGTCGGGGTCGAATCACCATCCGTCGCGCGCACTGCGGGGGCGATCTGTGCGAGTGTTCGGGCGTCGAAGATGGTGCTGACCGATCCGGGTGGCGGCTGGGGCACCCCGCCCCGCAGCTTTGCGGATATCGATCTGCATCACGATCGGCTGGCGGCGCACTTGGCCGAACGCGGGCTCGATGAATTCACCCCCGCCGCGCGAGAAGCCCTGGCGGGCGGCGCATACAGCGTCAACCTCTGCCGTGCTGAAGACCTCGACTTCGAGCTGCTCACCTTCGATGGCCGCGGTACCGTCCTCACACAAGGTCGTTACCTCCACATCGCCCCGCTCCGGGTGGACGACTTCCCGGCGATCGAGGCTTTGGTCGCTCGTGGATCACTGGACGGCACTCTAAAGCCGCGCAGCCGGATCGAGATCGCCAAGGTGGCCGCTGGTGGGATCGGTGCGCGGGTCTTTCGGACCGGCCACCTCGCGGGCATCGTCGGACTCGAGAAGGACCGGTACGCCGGTACAGGATTCGGTGAGGTCTCGGGTTTGATCACGGTCGCGGAGTTCTCCGGACTCGGTGCTGGTGGTTTGCTGATGGACGGGCTATTGGAGATCTGCCGCGAGAAGGGACTCTCGGATCTGTTCGCGGTGACGGTCAGTGCCCAGGCCGCCGACTTCTTCCTGCGATGCGGGTTCAGCGAGGTTGGGCACGACGACGTACCCGCCGCGAAATGGGACGGCTACAAGCCCGATCGCCGCGAGATTGCTCGCTGCTTCGTGCGGTCTGTGTAGCGGTGCGATGACACCGAACCAGTACGAGCTCCGCGTGCCGGCTGCACCGGAGGCAGCGGATTTCGCCACGCCGCGCGCGAGCGGCACCTGAATCGGCGGGCGGGTGATTCCTACGCGCGACCGGTGGTGATCCCGCGCAGGTACGCGGCGAGCACGGGTTCGACAGCTGTGGAACCGTCGATCGCCGTCCGATGAAACACCAGCGAATTCGAGAACTACCGCGCCGTGCAGCCCGCACCCGCCGCGCGCGGCACTCGCGGTGATGCCCAGGGAGATCCGCGCCGCCCGCCGCTTCCCGGTCTAACTAGTACTTCCCGAAGGCGAGGGCGACATCGTGGCCGCCGAAGCCGAAGGAGTTGTTCAGTGCGTAGTTGATCTCGCCCTTGCGTGCCGAACCGTGCACGACGTCCAGGTTGATCTCGGGATCCTGGTTGTCGAGGTTCAGGGTCGGCGGGATGATGCCGTCGCGGATGGACAGCACCGTCAGTGCCGCCTCCAGCGCGCCCACGGCACCGATCGAGTGGCCCAGCGCGCCCTTGGGCGCGTAGACCGCCGCGTCGGTACCGACGACCGCGTTGATGGCCTTCGAC
>NZ_BAAAII010000002.1:0-489449 GCF_039525985.1 Tsukamurella strandjordii
GTCGAAGGCCATCAACGCGGTCGTCGGTACCGACGCGGCGGTCTACGCGCCCAAGGGCGCACTGGGCCACTCGATCGGTGCTGTGGGCGCGCTGGAGGCGGCACTGACGGTGCTGTCCATCCGCGACGGCATCATCCCACCGACCCTGAACCTCGACAACCAGGATCCCGAGATCAACCTGGACGTCGTGCACGGTTCGGCACGCAAGGGCGAGATCAACTACGCACTGAACAACTCCTTCGGGTTCGGCGGCCACAACGTGGCGCTGGCGTTCGGTAAGTACTGAGCTTCACTCCAGAGGCCGGCCGTCGGGATTTTCCCGGCGGCCGGTTTTCTGTTGTCGCCCGGACCACCCCGGACTACATCGTGAGGTCGGCGGCGAGCCAGTGCTCCGGTTCGAGGACCACGGTGGCGTGCTCCCCCAGTTGCTGGGAGAACTGCAGGTAGCCCTCGAGTTCGGCGCCTTCGAGGTAGCGCGAGGCCATCGAGTGGATCTCCTCCTCGGTGGAGGCACGGATCTCGGAGATCGGGCCCTCCACGCTGACGTACATGGTGCGTGGGGTCACGGTGTCGACCATCAGCGTGAACCGGCCGGTCGACTCGATCGCGCGCATCTTGCGCGACTGCGGACTGATGGTGATCCACGGCTTGCCGCCGGGTTCGTAGGCGTACCAGACCGGCACCGTGAGCGGGCCGCGGCCGGGTTCGGCGACCGAGAAGGCCGCGACGAGGGGCTGTGCGAGGAACTGCTGCTTCTCCGACGTTGTGAGTGCCATGACCCCATGGTGGCAGAGGGGCCCGACACGCGGCGGTCGGTTCGGCCGGTGTCCCGGTCCCGGCGGGGCGCCATCGCTTTCGCGCCGCGCTCGCCCGCCCGGGCCGGGTATCAGGCAGGTCTGGTGATCTAGCCGACGGCCTGGGACAGCCAGGTCACCTCGGCGCCCTGGCCGCCCATGCGGAAGGGCTCGAGCGCGTCGTCCCAGGCGGTGCCCAGGAGGGAGTCGATGGCGGTCTGCAGGCCCTCGCCGCCCTGTTCGAGCATGAGCGAGCGCAGCTGGGCCTCGCCGAGCAGGGTGTCGCCCGACGCGCTCATCGTGCCGCGCCACAGGCCCAGGCCCGGGGCATAGCAGAACCGCTCACCGTCGACCCCTTCGGAGGGGTCTTCGGTGACCTCGAACCGCAGGGAGTTCCACTCCCGGAGCGTGTTCGCCATCCGCGCACCGGAGCCGACCGGGCCTACCCAGTCGACGACGGCGCGCTGCATGCCGGGGACGGCCTCCTGCGCGGTCCACTTGAGCGTGGCCCGCGCGTCGAGGGTCCTCGACAGTGCCCACTCGACGTGTGGGCATAGAGCAGCAGGTGCCGCGTGGATCCACACGACTCCAGTCGTCACCTCTGCAAACTGACTCAGCTGCTGCATGGTTGCCACCTTCTTCGTTTCGACGAGAACGTCTTCCCCAAGCCGTCTGTCGAACCGCGGAGCTACCAGCTGCGCTTTATCACACCGATGTAGTTATGAAGCCATTGTGCACCATGATGCGCGTGTTGCGCCAGTTACTCGCCTTGAAGTTCCTGAGAAATCAGCCGGTCGTTGAACTCCGACCACAGCGGTTTGGCCCAGGCGCCGAAGGGACGGTCGGTGAGCACCACCGCCGCGAGCCGCAGATCGGGGTCGAACCACAGGTACGTGCCCGCCTGCCCGAAGTGCCCGACGGTGCGCGGCGAGTTCCGGGTGCCGGTCCAGTGGGCGCGCTTGTCCCCCTTGACCTCGAAGCCCAGACCCCACGTGTTGTTCGCGAACTTCCCATAGCCGGGAACGAAGCCCGGCAGGCCCGGGAAGTGGACCGCCTGCGCGCGGTCGACGGTGCGCGGATCGAGCAGCGTGGGCGCGGCGATCTCGGCGGCGAAGCGGCTCAGATCGGCCACCGTCGATCGGGCACCGTGTCCGGCGGGCCCGGCGAGTCGCGTCCTCGTCATGCCGAGTGGAGCGAAGACGGCCTCGTCGAGGTAGTCCGGGAAGGGAATATCGGCCTCGGCGGCGATGAGGTCGGCGAGCAGCTCGTAGCCGTACGAGCTGTAGATCCGTTGGGTGGCCGGCGGGGCCTGGACATCGGCGGAGTCGAAGGCGATGCCGGAGGCGTGCGCGAGTAGGTGCTCGACGGTGCTCCCCCGCGGTCCGGCGGGCTGATCGAGCGTGATCGCCTCTTCCTCGATGGCCACCAGGACGCCGTAGGCGACGAGAAGCTTGGTGACCGAAGCGAGTTCGTATTCCGCGTCGAGGTCGCCGTAGGTGTCGACGGTGCGCGCCTCGTCGGTGCGCAGCAGCGCTCCGGCCGCGTTCTCGACGGGCCACTCGGCCAGTTCCGCGAGACTCATTTCCCTCCTCAGATCGACGTGGTCACCCTACCCGCCGGCCACACCAGACAGACGATCCGATCGTTAGTTGAGCACCGCACCTCACCTGCAAATATGACAATTCCTTTGCGGCTGCACATTTGGCGTTTGTTCAGAATTCAACAGACCTAGGCTGCCCCGTGGACGCACCGTTCGCGTCTGCATTTGCCTTGGAAGGACCGACCCATGTCAGCGAAGCACCGCAAGTCGTCGAAGAAGCTGGCCGCCAGGCGCGCCGCGCTGGCAGCGGGCGCCGTCGGCGCCACTGCCGGAATCAGCATGATGGGCGCGCCCGCGCAGGCCGCGACCGCTCCGAACTACAGCCAGGCGATCAGCGACTACTCGCATGCGCTCGACAACTTCCTCAAGGCGTCCGACGGCGCGCAGAAGAACATCAACAGCGTGTGGGGTCCGATCAGCGCCGGCAGCGGTGGACTCCTCCCCACCTTCGGTTCCAGCTTCGTGAAGTCGGACGCTACCAAGATCACCGAGCTTCCCCAGATCCTCAGGAACATCGGCGGACTCACGCTGCCCACCGGTGTGCCGGGTGTGGTGCCGAACATCGTCCTGCCCGGCGGCCAGACGGTGGCGCTCCCCCTGCCCAGCAAGCTTCCCGGCGGGGATCTGCTGATCGGCGCCGGCAATGCCATCGAGGGCGTCATGAATCTGCCGGTCCTGGGCGGTGTTCTCAATCAGCTTCCGCCGCTCAGCCAGCTCATCGACGGGCTCGAGGCCACGCAGAGCAAGTACACCAGCGCCTACAACTGGGGCCTGCTCGGAATGTCGGGGCAGACCAACTTCCTCAATACCTTCGTCAAGACCCCCAGTGGCCTGAAGCTGAACGGGATCACCCTTCCCGGCCTCCCGCCGCTGATCCCGCCGGTCACGCTGCCCGACATCCCGATCATGCCCACTGGCTCTCTGCCGAGCGGCACCATCTGGGTGCCGCAGGGCGACGGAACCTACAACTTCCCGCTCGGCGGCCAGATCGGTTGGTGGGGTGCCGCCCCCACTGCCGCGCTGAAGCTGCCCGCCGCGCTGGGCGGTACCGACACGGTGATCTCGGTGCCGATCGGCGCGGCCGGCTTCAAGCTTCCGCTGAACCTGCTCTCGGCCGGCACGCTGGGAGCGAATGTGCTGCTGCCCACGCAGAACGGCATCTACAACCCCATCGGCTTTACGCTGAACAACATCAACACCCCGATCGGTTTCGGCCTCACCAATCTCAACGTGACGACCGGGAACTACATCGGCACCAACGGTTTCAACATCAACAACGGCCAGAACCTGATGCTGCTGCAGAACCCGCTCGGCATCCCCCTGCCGCTGATCTACGGCCTCGGCGGACTCAGCTTCGGCACCGCGGGCATGGGCATCGCCTCGCCGTCGCTGTTCGGGATCAAGCTGTTCACCGACCTCAAGATCGGCGACACCGTAGGCCCGAACTCCAGCGCCGGCCTCATCCCGACCGGCCTGCTCCCGACCGACCCCATGAACGGCATCATCTCGACCATCACCGGCGGTCTGGGCGTGGGATCGCTCACGCAGATCCTCGGCATCGACGCGCTGGTGCTCAACCCGCTCACCGGGCTGTTGACGCCGGTCTACAAGGGCTTCTCCGATCTGCTGCTCAAGCCGATCTCCGATTTCGCCACCAGCCAGTACGGCCCGGCCGTGAACGGCACCGCGTCGGGCATTCTCGATCTGTCCAAGAGGCTCGCCGACACCACCGCACCGTCGACCTCGACTGCGGGATCCACCGCCACCGCGCTCAAGGCGGACGCGCCGGCCACCGGCGCGCACTCGCTGGAGAAGGGCGGCGAATCGGTCGCATCGATCGCCTCGCGAGTGGGTGCGGATCAGGGCAAGGCGAAGGCCCCGGCGGCCGCCTCCGGGACCACTGCCCCGAAGGACACGACGGTCACTACGCCGAAGGAGACCGCGCCGAACGACACGACGGCGCCGTCCACGCCCAGCACTCCCGTCGAGACGCCGGCGTCCTCGGCGGAAACCGCCTCCCCGACAACCGGGTCCGGCACCGGCACGACCACCGGATCGAACGACACGTCGGCATCCAAGAGCACGACCTCTTCGAGCGATTCCGCGTCGAAGGTCGAGAAGTCGGATGCGCCCGCCAAGGCGGACACCTCGGCCGGCAACACGGCCTCGTCCGGCGCCAGCACCACCGACAAGGCGGCCTAGGCCGCTATTTCGCCCACCCGGACGGGTCGTCGCTCACCACGAGCGTCGCACCCGACCGGGTGAGCGTCGTCGCGGTGAGCCCGAACATCCGGAGGAACGAGTCGCTGAAGTGCGAGGGTGAGGCGAAGCCCGCGTCCGCGGCGGCGCGCGTGAGGTCGGCACCGTCGGCGATGGCGGCCGCGGCGTGCAGCATCCGCGCCCACAACCGGTAGCGCCGGAAGCTGGTACCGGTCTGCGCGCCGAACAGGCGCAGGAAGTGTGCGCGCGAGAGGCTCTCGGCCTGCGCCAGTTCGTCCGCCGACCGTGTCGGCTCCCGCAGGATTCGCTCGACGGTGCGCGCGATCCGCGCGTCGAGCGGCCCGTCGGGGGCGGGGAAGGCGGTGCGGAGGATGTCCGCCCCGCCGGGCGCGTCTCCTGCGCAGAGGTCGATCAGCGCGCTCTCGGCCCGGTGCCGCACGCCGAATCCCCCGGTGCGCTCCCCCATCGCGTCGAGCAGATCGCGGCCGCGGCCGGCCGTGGCATCGCTGTAACAGAACAGGATTCGTGACTCATTCGTCGGAATCACCTGGTGGACCTCGCGCGGTGGCACCAGCACGCTGCGGCCGACGATGTCGCTGCGTCCGGGTACCCGCACCGTGATCGGTCCGTCGACGCCGAGCACCAGGCAGTGCACCGATGTCGAATGCGGCGCCAGACCCAGTGGTGCCCCCAGGTAGACCGCGGTCGCCGGCGAGACCCAGAGGGTGCTCACGGCGGCGCACGTTTCTGGAAGCGCGGTGGCAGTCATGAGCCGATGCTAGGTGGCACGCACTCACTACCGGAGGTACTCGTGCTGAAAGACTCGCTCGGACGGACCCTGCTCGCCGGAGTCGGGATCGCCCATCTCATCCCCACCGTCGCCGTGCTCTCCCGCGACCGCGTCGAGAGCACGTACGGCGTCGCAGTCGCGGACACCGATACCGAGCTGCTCCTGCGGCATCGCGCCACGTTCTTCGGGCTACTCGGGACAGGCCTGATCCACGCCGCTCTGCGGCCCGACCACCGGAAGCCCGCAGTGGTCGCGGGAGCAGTCTCGCTGGGCTCGTACCTGGCTCTCGCCCAGTCGATCGGGGCGGGGCCACGGCTGGAGCAGGTGAAACGTCTCGACATCGGGCTTCTGGCGGCGCTGGGCGCGGCTGCGGCTCTCACTCGGTGACGTACGCGAACAGGTGGTGATCGCGCCGCTGCCCGCGCACCACCCGATACGAGCGCAGTGTCCCCTCGTGTTCCATGCCCGCTTTCTCCAGGCCCCGCCGCCGAGGCGGTTCCGACGACGCGGCCCCGGTGACCTCAGCTGGCCAGGAACTCGGCGGCAGCGGGTGCGAACTTCTCATGGAACTGGAAGATGCCTCCGTGGCCGGAGTCGGGGTAGATGAGCAGTTGACTGCCGTGGATGCGGTTGTGCAGGTCTTCCGACAGGACGGTGGGGACCATCCGATCGTGGTCACCGTTGGCGATGAGTGTCGGCTGAGTGAAGGCCGACAGGTCAGAAGGAGCGGAGCGACCGAACTTCTGGATGGCCTTCAACTGGGTTCGCAGTGCCGTCAGGCTGATCTCCTGGTCCCGGTCGACGGTGCGTTCGTTAAGCCGCTTGATGAACGCCTTGCCAGCGGCCTTCCCGGTCGCGTCGCGGTTGAAGAAGAGGAACTCCTTCGGGTCCGAGCGTGTGAGGGTGGCGCGGAGGATGTCCCAGTAGGTCACTCCGACGACCTTGTCGATGTTCTTGCCACCGCGCGGTCCGGTGCCGGTCAGGACGAGTTTGCGGACGAGGTCGGGGTGTTTGACGATCAGGTCCTGGGCGATCATGCCGCCCATCGAGAAGGAGAAGATGTCGATCTTGTTGTGGCCGAGGGCGGTGATGAATTCGAAGGCGTGGTCGGCGGCTTCTTCGAGAGTGCTGGGCACGCGTCCCGTGGAGGCTCCGACGCCACGTTGGTCGAAGGCGATCACGTGCCGGTTCTGGGCGATGGGGTCGACGATGCGCGGGTCCCAGTTGTCGAGGGTCGCCGCGAGGTGGACGAAGAAGACGACGGGTACGCCGCCCTTCGGGCCGAGCTCGCGATAGGCGTACGTGGTGTCGCCTACGCTGACGGTTCGGTTCGGCGCCCGTGTGTACGACGTGTTCGTTGCTTCGTTCATGTTCTCGCTCATGGGGTTCCTTCAGGGTGCGGCGGAGGTGTCGTAGGGATGGTTAGTGCTGATCGGTGATCACGAAGGGCGGGACACGGGGGCCGTCATCGGGTCACCACGACCTTGCCGTTGGCCTTTCCCTGCTCCACATAGGCGATGGCGTCGAGTGTCTGGGCGAAGGGAAATGTCCGATCGAGGACGGGACATAGGCTCCCCGCGTCGTACAGAGCGGCGAGTGCGGCGAGTTGGGGGCCGCTGGCGCGCATGAAGAAGAACGAGTAGCGCACGCCGAGTTTGCTCGCTCGGCGCCGGATCTTGCGACTGAGCAGAGCCATGACCGGCCTGAAGAGCGGTCGCCCTAGTTGGGCGGCGAAGGCCGGATCAGGTGGGCCGACAACGCTGATCGCGAGACCCCCTGGGCGCAAGACGGTCAGTGACTTCTCGAGATTCTCTTCGCCGAGGGAGTCCAGCACGACGTCGTAATCGGACAGCACGTCGGCGAAGTCCTGTGTCTTGTAGTCGATGACCTCGTCTGCGCCGAGCGCCCGGGCCCTGTCGAGATCCTTGGTGCTCACGGTCGTCGCAACATGCGCTCCCAGGTATTTGGCGACCTGGATGACGGTAGAGCCGAGCCCGCCGGCCCCTGCGTGAACGAGCACCCTCTGTCCGGATCGGACGTCCGCCACGTCGACCAGGGCTTGCCAAGCGGCGAGTGCAACGAGCGGCACCGCTGCAGCCTCTGCGAACGACAAGGAGGCGGGTTTGAGCGCGATGTCGTCGACGGCGACCGCGATCTGCTCGGCGAAGGCGCCGATGCGCAGGTCTCGCGGTCGGGCGTACACCTCGTCGCCGGGCTTGAACTCGCGAACGCTCGCGCCGACCTCGGTGACGACCCCGGATAGGTCGTGGCCGAGTACGAAGGGCCGCTTGTACTTGAGGAGTTGCTTGAACTCGCCGTTACGGATCATCGTGTCGAGCGGGTTGATACTCGCCGCTCGGACATCGATCAGGACGTCGCGAGGCCCGACACTGGGCGCGGGGACGTCAGCTGCTTCAAGCCCGTCGGGGCCGTAGTGAGTGACGACGAAGGCCTTCATCGCTGTTCCTGTCGCGTCGGCGGTGCGGGGTTGCTCGAGAGACCGGCGATGATCATGGCGTTGCTGAAGGCAGCGGCCAGGATCTGCTCGGAGACTTCCGGATCGGTGACCGCGCGGGCGGTCTGGAGCGCGCCGACCAGGAGCGAGAGCAGTCCGATCGCACGCGCTTCGGTTCGTCTCGAATCTCCATCGTCCAGATGGCGTGCGATCGCCTCGATCATCGCCGTGACTCCGTCGGTGTAAGCCTCCCGGACCGAGGCGTCACACCGGCCGATCTCATCCAGCAGCGCAGCAGAAGGGCAGCCGCCTGCCAGGTCGTCACGATGCGCTCCGGACAGGTACTGGCCCACGAACGTCTCGACCGACTCGCGCCCTGCTGGCAACGCGTTCAGGACAGCGGTCTGCTGGGCGAGCTGCTGCGCCACGACGTTCGCGACCAGATCGTCCTTCGACGAGAAGTGACCGTAGAAGGCGCCGTTCGTCAGGCCGACGTCCGCGACCAGGGTCGCGATGCCCGAGCCGTCGATCCCGTTGCTCTTGAACCGCCGCCCGGCCGCCTCGACCATCCGGCGCCGAGTCGCCTCCTTGTGTTCGGGACTGTACCTCGCCATGTGGGCCCTCCTCCTCGTAGCACGGATGGCATTACGTTCATAATATTATGAGTGTACTTCAATTGCGACCGTTCGTGAACCGGCTCACTTCAGGAGCACGGGGAGGACCGCACACCGAAGAGGGCCCCGAGATTGATGGAAGCCCGTTCGGCCACCGCGAAATGGATGGCGGGGCGCCGCCCCGACGGGGTCGTTCTAGATACAGAAAAACCCGCAGTCGCCTGCGGGTTTCTTTGCTCCCCCAACTGGACTCGAACCAGTAACCCTTCGATTAACAGTCGAATGCTCTGCCAATTGAGCTATGGGGGATTGACCGAGAGAGAACTTTAGCGCAACGCACTCGGGGAGACCAATCAGCAGGTCAGAGGCCTGCCGAAGGTCTCCCCGAGGCGCTAGCGGGTTACAGCTTGCAGGTGCCCTCGGCAGCCTGCTCAGGGGTGCAGGTGGCGGCCGTGGTCGTGCCCGTGGCGGGCTTGGTCACGGTCGGCTCCTGAGCCGGTGCAGTGGTGCGGGCCGTCTGCTTCGGAGCCACCGTCGAGACCGTCGCCTGCGGGGTCACCGGCGGGGTCGTGGTGGTGGCCGGAGCCTGCGTCTGCGTCTGCGTCGGTGCCGGAGCCTCGGTCTGCGTCTGCGTCGGGGCCTTGGTCTGCGTCTGCGTCGGGGCCGGAGCCTCGGTCTGCGTCTGCGTCGGGGCCTTCGTCTGCGTCTGCGTCGGAGCCTGGGTCTCGGTGGCCTTCGGAGCGGTGGTACCGGCGGTGGCACCACCGGTCGCCGTCGCACCTGCGGTCGCACCCGGCACCGTGGCGGTCGCGCCGCCGTTGGCGCCACCGGTCACGCCGCCGTTGCCCACGGTGGCACCGGCACCGGCGCTCACCGTCGCACCGGCGTTGCCCGCGGCCACGTCGGGCTTGGCGACGGTCGCGTCGACCTTCGAACCCACACCGGCGTCCAGCGAGGCCTTGGTGCCCGCCTGGATGGTGGCGCCCTTGACCGCGGCAGCGGTCGGGACGGTCACCGAGGCGTCGGTGTTGACGTTGCCGGCCACCTGGGCGCCCGGAACGGCCGTCAGAGCCGTCACCTTGGCCGAGGTCGGGAGCGGCGCCAGCACGACACCGGGGGCCACCGGAGCGGTGGTCGTGGTGGTCGTCGTGGTGGTGGTCGTGGTCGTGGTGGTCGTGTAGACCGGCGCGACGATGCGGGCCTGGTCACGGACCTCGACGACGCGGCCGGGGGTGACCGCCCACACGGGGTAGAAGGGCTCGTTGTAGCGCGGGTTCACCCGGACGTAGGGGTTGCCCGGCAGGTTGATGCCGATCGACACCGAGATCAGCGGCTGCGGCTTGGGCTGGGTCCAGCTCGGCGGGTAGATCCACATGACGGGCACGTCGACCTTGAAGTTCGCCTCGAACCACGGCTTCGGGTAGTCCGGGCGCTGCCAGGGCTTGGGCTGGCCGGGAGTCCACGGCTTCACACCGAGCTGACGGCCGTACAGGGTGTAGCAGGTCTGGCTCTGCACCTCGGTGCCCGCGCGGTAGTCGTTCCAGCGACCGGTCTCACAGATCTGCTGGTAGACCGCGATCTCCTGCGGGGTGTACTGCCACGGGCGGTAGTCCACCGGGCGCACCATCGGCGCGGGCGGAGCCGGCTGCGGCTTGGGGCGCAGGCCCGGGATGGCCGGGGCCGGCGGGTAGTACACCGTGGTGTTCTTGGTGGTCGAGGTGATCGTGCCCTGCGGCAGACCCGAGTTCGCGACGGCCTGCGCGGCGACGGGGTTGCCCACCATCGTGACGCCGGACGGCGGGACGGCGATGCCGTCGGTCTGGAAGGCACCGGGGTTGGCGGTGAACTGATCACCGGTCACCGGGGAAAAGGCAACGGGGCTGCTATCGCCGTCGGTCGACTTGCTGCAGCCCGCGAGGAGCCCGGCAGCGGCGACCACGGCGAACGAGGCGGCGCCGATCTTCTTCTTGTTCATGCGGTTCCCATCCTTGGGTTGCGACGGGGCCGCGATGCTGCCCCTGTTGTCTTCGACTCAAGTCACACGCTGTATCTCGACGATGACACCGTTCGTTACAAAGATGTCGCGAATGAATCGAAACTCAGGGTTCTCCCGCAGGCTCAATACAGGGGGCGTACAGAAAAGACCTGTAGCTTCTGGGGAGCACCCTTGGCCTTGAAACGCCGAGGTCGCACCTGGTATTTGCTCCGATCGGCCACGGTGAAAACCGTCTCCGAAGCGAGTACCTCTCCCCCATTCGCCGCCTCCGCGACGCGGGCGGCGATGTTCACGTCGACGCCGATCAGATCGCCCTTCACCCGGCGGGGCGTGCCGGTATGCAGGCCTGCCCGCAGGGTGGGGCGATAGCCGTCTGCGGCGTGGATGGTTCCGACCGCCTCGATCACCTCGTACGCCGCTTCGATGGCGGTATCGCCGTCGAACGCGGCCAGCGCACCGTCGCCCATGGTCTTGACGATCACGCCGCCGTGCCGCTCCACGAGGTCCTTGGTCGTCTTGTTGACGTCGTGCAGCAGGCGGACGATGTCGTCGTCGTCGCGGTGCAGCGCCCAGGTCGAGAAGCTCACCAGATCGGTGAACAGGATGGTGATCGGCTGCGGCGGGAGGTAGTCGCGGTCGCGCCGGCTGATGAGAGCCTGCCAGGTGGCGGTGGCGAGGTTCCCGAGCTCGCGGGTCACCGTCGGCTCGTCACCGACGATGCGGTCGATGAGGCTCGACAGGCGCTCGGTCGATTCGGCGTCGGGGTGGAAGAGGTCCTTCTTGGGGCCGCCCGGCAGGCTCTCGCGCGCGACCCGGACGAGGTTGGTCGCGGTCTTGCTGTGATTGGCGGCGCGAGCAGCGCGGGCACCCGCGGCGAAGACGGATTTCTTCGGCTCGGGCGCCACCCTCTCGGAATCGTGGGCGGGCACGTCGAGTGGATCGTCGGCCATGGCAGATGTTCTCCCGTCGCGGTCTTCCCGCAACGTAACAGTAGTCGCCGACGGTGAGGCTAGGGCCGCAGCTCGCAGCTCATCCGGGCGTGCAGGCGTGCCCCGTACACGGTGGCGTCGAGGTCGGCCGCCGCGTTGAGAACGGCCTTCACGGCGCGCCATATCCCGAGACTCGCGCGCCGCGCGGCCGGTGGGCGAATCCCCAGGTGGAATTCCCCGCTGCGAACGTCGTAATGATCCAGCACGTCACCCTCCTCGACCGATCAGTGATCTAGAACACACGTTAGGACGTGTTCTCGCCCACCGTCGCGGATTCGCCAACGACACGCAGGGGCGATAGTGCCGAGCGCACGCGCTCACCACAGCCGGACCCCGACATTGGTCCCGCAAACATGTGCGCAGCCCACACGCTGTCGTTGCAGGTGCGGGCCGCCGAATCCCCGGCGTTACCGGATTGGCCTGTGAATGCCTGAGAAATCTCTCCGGGGTTCCTCAGCCGCGCGTCGGTAGCTTCGTGGCGACACCTCATCCGGAGTCGTCGCATGACGAAAGGAAAACACCATGCAGACTTGGAAATTCGCCACCGCTACCGCGTTCATCGGCGCCCTCATCGCCGCCCCCGTCGCCACCGCCGCCGCAGCACCCGCTGATCCCGTTCCGGGGACCCAGTGCAACGTCGGGCAGGTGGAGCGGGCCGTGGCCGATCTCGCCCCCGAGGCCCTGCCCCTGCTCAATCAGGTCCCGGGTGGACGCGCAACCGCCGACGAGGTGCTCACGCTCCCGCCCGCCGAGCGCAACGCTCGCATCCAGCAGCTCGCCGCGCAGAACCCGCAGCTGGCGTCGCTGTACAAGACGCATCAGGGTGAGATCAACAAGCGCATCAACCTGGTCGCCGCCAACTGCGCGAAGTACTGATGTAGTGGGGCAGGTGGGGCTCGAACCCACGACCAGCGGATTATGAGTCCGCGGCTCTAACCGACTGAGCTACTGCCCCCGATTCCGACGGTCACCGTCGGCGTGGACATCGTACTCGGCGCGCTCCCCCGCCCCGGGCGGCCCGGCGGCTCGTTCTGTGACATCTCCCATTGCGGACTGCAAACCGCCCCTGCCAGGATCGGATCACCTGGTACATGGGAGGGATCGAATCGCCGTGGCGCACATCGTGATGGTCGGAATACCGGCAATGGGGCACATCATGCCCAGCCTGGAGGTGATCCGAGAACTGGTGGACCGCGGCCACCGGGTCTCGTACGTCAACGACTCGCGGATGGCGGAACCCATCGTCGGCGCCGGTGCCGACCTGATCGACTACGGATCGCTCATCCCTGGCGACGAGGCGAAGTTACCCGAGGGCCCCCTCGGTGCCATGAACGTCTTCCTCGACGACGCGATCCACATGCTTCCGCAGCTGCGCGCGGCGTTCGACGCGGACCCACCGGACCTGCTCCTGTTCGACAGTGCGGCGTTCGCGGGCCGCGTGTACGCCGCATCGCGCGGCCTGCCCGCCGTCATGATGGCGTCGTCGACGATCGCCTGGGACGGCTATCACGAGGAGGTCGGAGCCGCGATGCGCGCGCTCCCCGGCGCCGACGAGTGGCACGAGCGGTTCGCCGCATGGCTGCGCGCGGAGGGCCACGACTCCGGCGCTCCGACGGACTTCGCCGGAGCGTCCGACCGCGCCATCGCCGCGCTGACCCGCGCGATGCAACCCCACCTGGATCGGGTGGATCAGGAGCGAGTCACCTTCGTGGGACCGTGTTTCGCGACGACGCGCACCGCGGACGAGCCGGTCGAGGTCCCGGACGGCGATCGGCTACTGCTGGTCTCGCTCGGGTCCACCTTCACCCGCCGCCCCGATTTCTACCGCTCCTGCATCGCCGCCTTCGGCGATCTTCCGGGCTGGCACACCATCATTCAGATCGGCCCGTTCGTCGACCCCGCCGATCTCGGCGCCGTCCCCGATTCGGTCGAGATCCGCTCGTGGGTGCCGCAGCGTGCGGTCTTGCGTCGCGCCGATGCCTTCATCACCCACGCCGGAATGGGCGGGTGCAGCGAGGCGCTGATCAACGGGGTGCCGATGATCGCGGTGCCGCAGGCGGCGGACCAGTTCCAAAACGCCGATCGTCTCGTGGAGCTGGGGGTGGGCCGGCGCCTCGACACCGCGGACGCCACCCCCGCGGCGCTACGAACCGCCCTCCTCGATCTCGTCGCCGACGATGCGGTCGCCGAGCGCGTGCGCGAATGGCAGCGCGACACCGCCGAACTCGGCGGCACCGACCGCGCCGCCGACCTCATCGAGGGCATCCTGCGCGATCGCTCCGCCGCGACGGCGGACACCGCCGCCGGCTAACCCCCGGACGGCCAGTAATGGCTGTCCGGGAGCGCCCGTGAACCGAAGATGGCCTGCCCCACCCGAACACAGGTGGCCCCCTCCTCGATCGCGACCTCGTAGTCGCCGGACATCCCCATCGACAGTTCCGTCAGACCGGGATCGACGTCGAGGGCACGATCGCGGATGCCCCGCAGTCTCCGGAAGCACTCGCGCACCCGCGCCTCGTCGGACGAGAACTCCGCGAGCGTCATGAACCCGCGCACCCGCAGGGCCGTGAACGCGGGCAGCTCACGCAGGAAGCCGGGCACCGCGTCGGGTGCGAGCCCGTACTTCGATTCCTCGGCCGAGGTGTTCACCTGCACGTACACATCCAGGCCGCGCCCTTCGAGCTGGAGTCTGCGGTCCAGCGCCTCGGCCACCCGCACGCTGTCGAGCGCCTGGAACTCGGCGGCGAAGGCCGCCACGTCCTTGGCCTTGTTGGTCTGCAGGTGCCCGATCACCGCCCACGCCACGTCGAGGTCGGCCATCTCCTGCGACTTCCGTTTGGCCTCCTGGACCTTGTTCTCCCCCAGCTCCCGGCAGCCGGCCGCGACGGCGAGCCGGAGCCGCTCCTGCGGCACCGTCTTGCTCACCGGGAGCAGTCGCACGTCCGACGGTGCGCGCCCCACTCGCGCCGCTGCCGCGTCGATCCGGGCGCGGACCGCGGCGAGGTTCGCCGCGAACTCCTCGACGGTCTGCGCGGGCGGGTACGAGGTCATGGGGGCAGGGTATCCGGCGGGTACAGTGGCCTCATGATCCGTCTGGTTATCGCCGCAAGTGCCGGCTACGTGCTGGGCACCAAGGCCGGGCGTCGTCGGTACGAGCAGATCAACCGCACCGCGAAGGCCATCGCCACCAGCCCGGTGACGAAGAAGGCCGTCGAGGTGGGCCGCCGCAAGCTCGCCGATTCGCTGCACCCCGATCCGAAGATGCGCACGATGCGCGAGATCGACGCCGATACGGTGGTCTACTCCCCCAAAACCGACCTCGATTAGCGGCTGACTAGTAGCCCGTGTCGCCCACGGCCAGCTTGAGCAGGCTCTGCCGGTAGGACTCGAGCGCCACGAGGTCGCCGAACAGCCGGTTGTAATCGTCGTCGGCGTTGGGCGACATGCGCTTGAGCTTGGACTTCAGATCGGCCACCTGGCCGCCGACCCACACCTCCTGCAGGCGCGCGAGCACCCCCTCGACGTACCGCGGCGAGGGCTCGCCCTGCACCTCGAGCGGTTCCACCGCGAGCTCGGTGACCAGTGCCTCCAGCACCGGACCGTCGGCGTGCCGCACCACCGTGTCGACCCACTCCGCGCCGCCCAGACCCGCGGCGATACCACCCGCGCCCTCGATGGCGAGCCGGATGGCCCGGTACGCGGGGTCGGTGAACATGTCGTCGGAGAGCGCGTCGAAAACGGTGCCCGCCAGCGCCGGGGCCTGCAGGGCGCATTTGAGCACCTCGCGTTGCACCCAGAGCACCGGGTCGGCCGGATTGGGCCGCTGCGGCCCGGCGGGACGGGTCTCCGGGACCGGGGCGGCCGGAACGTCACGCACCCGGTTGGTCGACGGTGCCGGCGCGCCCGGGGCGGGGCGCCCCTCGCCCCGTCGGATCCTCGCGGATTCCTCGCGCACCCGGCGCAGCACCTGGGCCACATCGTCCCAGCCGACCCAGCCGGCCAGCTGCCGGGCGTACTCGTCGCGCAGGGACATGTCCTTGATCCGGGCCACCACGGGCACGGACCGGCGCAGGGCGTGCACGCGGCCCTCGGCGGTATCGAGATCGAACTCGGCGATCAGTGTCTTGACCACGAACTCGAACATGGGCACCCGCTGCGCGATCAGGTCGCGTACGGATTCGTCGCCGTGGCGCTGGCGCAGTTCGCACGGGTCCATACCGTCCGGGGCGATCGCCACGAACGACTGTCCGGCGATCTTCTGGTCACCCTCGAAGGCCTTCATGGCGGCGGCGCGACCGGCCTCGTCACCGTCGAAGGTGTAGATCACCTCGCCGCGGAAGTAGCTGTCGTCCATCATGAGTCGTCGTACCAACGAGACGTGATCCTCGCCGAAGGCGGTACCACAGGAGGCCACGGCGGTCTCGACGCCCGAGGCGTGCATCGCCATCACGTCGGTGTAGCCCTCGACCACCACCACCTGATGCCCCTTGGCGATGTGCTTCTTGGCGTGGTCGAGCCCGAACAGCACCTGAGACTTCTTGTACAGCATGGTTTCCGGCGTGTTCATGTACTTGCCGAGGTTGTCGTCGTCGAACAGCTTGCGCGCTCCGAAGCCGATCACGTCGCCGCCGAGGTTCTTGATCGGCCACAACAGCCTGCGGTGGAAGCGGTCGATCGGACCCCGCTGTCCCTGCTTCGACAGGCCGGCGGCTTCCAGCTCCTTGACGTCGAATCCCTGGCGCAGCAACGCCTTCGTCATGGTGTCCCAGCCCGAGGGCGCGTAGCCGCAGCCGTAGAACGCCGCGTCTTCCTCGGAGAAATCGCGGTCCTTGAGGTAGGTGCGGGCGATCTCCGCCTCGGGGCTGCGGAGCTGCTCGGCGTAGAACTTCTGCGCGGCGGCGTTGGCGGCCACGAGCCGCATCCGGGTGCCACGGTCCTGCTTCGGTCCGGGGGTGCCGCCCTCGTAGCTGATCTGGATGCCCACCTTGTCGGCGAGCTGCTCCACGGCCTCCACGAAGGGCACGTGCTCGATCTTCTGCAGGAAGGAGATGACGTCGCCGCCCTCGCCGCAGCCGAAGCAGTGGAAGAAGCCCTGCGTGGGGCGCACGTGGAAGCTGGGGGTCTTCTCGTCGTGGAACGGGCACAGGCCCTTCATCGACCCCACGCCGGCGGGCCGGAGCGCTACGTACTCGCCGACCACGTCCTCGATGCGCGCGCGGTCGCGGATCGCCGCGATGTCACGCTCCGGGATTCTGCCGACCACGAGACGAGTCTAGTCGTTCGGAGTCCGGACCGGTTCAGTCGATGGCCTCGTCGATGCGCTCGAGGCGCGTCTCCGTCATCGAGGCGATCTGATCGACCACCACGCGCAGCCGGGCGGCGTCGGTGTCCGCGGCCAGGTAGGCGGGCGAGTACAGCGGGTCGATGTTCGACGGTGACGCCCCCATCAGCCAATCGGCCACGCGGTGGATCCGCATCCGCTGCCCCTGCTGAATCGCGAGGTGCTTCTGGTTGGAGTAGATGTACTGCAGCGCCATCGTCTTGAGTAGCACCACCTCGGCACGGACGGTGCGCGGCACTTCGAGATCGGCCTGGTAACGGCACACCGGTCGGTCGCCGGTGGCGGTGCGCGTGGCGTTGATCGCCGCGGAGGCGAACCGTCCGACCAGCTCACTGGTCATCCGCTTGAGCGCGACCGACGAGGCGAGGCTGCCGTCGTAGCGGGTGGCGTCGGCGACCACGTCGAAGGCCGCCAACCGCGCTCCCGCCTCCTCCAGCTCGGCGGCGTCCACGCCGCGGAAGCTGGTGGCGCCGAACCCGGACAGGTTGCGAACCTCCTCAGCGGAGGCCAGTGCGCGCAGATCCAGGCGGCCCGACAGCACACCGTCCTCCACGTCGTGCACCGAGTAGGCCACATCGTCCGACCAGTCCATGACCTGGGATTCGAGGCACTGGCGCCGGCCGTGCGGTCCGTCCTCACCACCGCGCATCCAGTCCAGGATGTGGGCGTCGTCGTCGTAGACGCCGAACTTTCCGCCCGGCTCCCGGCGCAGCCACGGGTACTTGGTGGCCGAGTCGAGTGCGGCGCGGGTCAGGTTCAGGCCGACGGACTCGCCGTTCGCGTCGAGCACCTTCGGTTCGAGCCGGGTGAGGATGCGCAGGTTCTGTGCATTGCCCTCGAAGCCGCCGATGTCGGTGGCCAGCTCGTCGAGGGCGCGCTCGCCGTTGTGCCCGTACGGCGGGTGGCCGATGTCGTGCGCCAGGCCGGCGAGGTCCACGAGGTCGGGGTCGCAGCCGATGCCGAGGGCGATGCCGCGGCCGATCTGGCTGACCTCCAGCGAGTGAGTGAGACGGGTGCGCGGCGTATCGCCCTCGCGCGGACCCACCACCTGAGTCTTGTCCGCGAGCCTGCGGAGTGCCGCCGAGTGCAGCACCCGGGCCCGATCGCGGGCGAAGGCGGAACTGTGCCCCTCCCACCGCGGCGCCTCCCATTGCGGGCCGGAGAACAGCGTGGGTTCCGAATCCGTCTCCAGGCCCGCCGTCTTCGGCGCCTCGGAGACGATGCGCTCGACGTCCGCGGGCTGGTACGCGGCGGGGCCGGGTAGCAGCGGCACCGGCTACTCGGTGACCCAGCCGCGCGCGAACGCGAAGTCCGCGAAGCGCTGCCGGATCGCGATGATCTGGCCGGCGGTCAGGTCATCGGAGGAGTCGAGCAGCTGCTCGGTGATCTCGTCCAGGAAGGCCTGCATGCCCAGCGCCCCGGCAGCGGCGGCGCGCGGCGCGGCCTCGCGGCGCGGAGCCTCCCGGCGCTCGGGCCGATCGCCCCGGTCGTTGCGGGAGTCGCGGTGATCGCGCGAGTCGCGGTGGTCCCGACGGGGAGCGGCGGCGGGCGCGCCGCCGACCACGGCCACGTTCACGGCCTTGAGGCCCTTATCGCCCTTCTCCACCTCGAAGGTCACCTCGGTACCGGGACGGAGCGCCGACTCGTCGAAGTCGATGTCGTTGACGTGGAGGAAGACATCCTCGCCGCCGTCCGCCGGGGCGAGGAAGCCGAAGCCACGCTGCGTGTCGAAATGAACAACCTTGCCGCTCGTCATGGGAATGAGTATCCCACGGGTACCTTGTGTCCATGCGAATCCGTCCCCTGACCGCCCGCGCGGCGGCCTGCGCCGCCATCGCCGGCGCCCTCGTCGCCGCATCGGCGTGCACCTCCCCCAACATCGACTCCAGCACGGTGGTCGAGGTCGACGGGAAGCGGCAGGACGCCGCCGAGTACGTGAACGCGGGATGCCAGCGAGTGGGCGATTCGATCTCGATCG
Source organism: Tsukamurella strandjordii (assembly GCF_039525985.1). Lineage (NCBI taxonomy): Bacteria > Bacillati > Actinomycetota > Actinomycetes > Mycobacteriales > Tsukamurellaceae > Tsukamurella > Tsukamurella strandjordii. The sequence goes on from NZ_BAAAII010000002.1 coordinate 18,778, forward strand.
GCTCGGGCAGCGTGCAGACCGCGCGGGGCGTGGGCGCGATGATCACCGACGGCAACCCGCCGCGGGTGAACACTCTGTTCATCGCGACCGGCGGCAACGTGATGACGGTGACGAACACGCCCCTCGGACAAATCGGTTCGGCCACCACCTCGCGGGCCGGCAACCGCTACACGATCACCGGCGAAGCACGTGCCGCGGACCTGAGCACCAAGAAGTTCCGCGTCGAGGTCACCTGTAGCTGACCATGACCAACCGATCGGGAACCGATCGCTGAGCTGGCGCGTCCAATACATGAGGACTCGACTGGCGGAGGCGTGCGTGGACCCGGAGATGGAAGCGATGATCGCGATCGCCCGCGAGCGGGCCAAGGCTCGCCCGATGATGGTGGTCGACGGAAACCCGCAGGAAGAGATCGCGAGGGCTCTCGAACGGCATGCCGAGCGCCTACGAACTGCTGCGAGAGATGTGTACGACGTGGGTACCCACAACTACCTGGGCGACACAGTCGAAGGCGTTGCGGCGACCAACAACGTCCGCGTGGCTGTGGTGACGCACGAACACTCGATCTACAACCGAATGATGGCGCAGGCTAGCGCCGCAGAGGGAATGGCCGACGGAATGCGACGACTCCGGCGCGATCTGGAGAGGCGCGAGAGTGAGGGGACCGACAACATAAGCCAGGTCGCTCAACAGGCGGGCGGCTGAATGCGCAGAAGCTATGCCGCAGGCGTCGTGCTTGTCCTAACAATCACGGGCTGCACGACATCCCTGCGCGGCGAAGCCGTGAGCGCCAGCGGCGACAGCCGAAACACGGCGACAGCGGTGCCATCAGCACAGGTCCTGACCGGAGTGCCGAGAATGCCTTTGCCCTTCACGCCGACGATCCAGGGTCGAACTAACGAACGCAACGACGGGTCCAGCTTCGAACCCTGCACCGCATACTCAGCGCAGGAGCTCCGCGACCTCAACATCGAGCCAGCCTCGCTGCAGGACGCCGCTAAGTCCAATTCACCGAACTTCCGCGGCTGCCACTGGACAAGCATCAAGGCTGGCCCTGCTGACCGGACCTACCTCGACTATTCGCAGGTCGTCGGCAAGAGGATCTCTCTCGACGCCTACAAACGCGAACAGAACTTCCGCGCTTGGCAGCCTGACCGAGTCGTCATGGGACGACGCCTCGCCGTCGCACCAATGAAATACGACTGCACCGCCGCATTCATATCCGAATCCGCCGTCGTGACCACCGGGGCAATAGCCCTCTCCCCATCACCTGGACTAACACGTGAATGCGATGCTGCGGTCGCCTTCGCGACCCTCGCAATCTCGAAAGCCCCGTAGAACACCGTGGCAGACGGTAACCGGGCGGGCCATGCATTGCGTCCGAACCGCAGGTGCGCTGACACCAGCATTTGGCGCTGGATTCCTGCTGTCGGCATCGCGTGCACGCTCGCGCTTGGCGGCTGCACGACCTCCGTTCCGGGCGCTCCCGTGAGCGCCGATCGAGACAGCCAAGCTGAAGAGACAGATGCGCCGCCAACGATGAGCCAGACAGGCCCGCCCACGGCACCACTGCCGTTCACACCGGCGATCCAGGGCCGAACGAACGAACGCAACGACGGATCCAGCTTCGAGCCCTGCACTGCCTACACGGCACAGGAACTTCGCGCGCTCAACATCGATCCGTTCTCACTCGCGGACGCCGCCAAATCCCGATCGCCCAATTTCCGAGGCTGTGAGTGGACAAGCGTCAAAGCGGGCCCGTCGGATCGAAGTTACCTGAACTACTCACAGATCGTCGGCAAACGGATCACCCTGGATGATTACAAGCGCGAGCAGAACTTCCGACCATGGCAGCCCGACCGTATCGTCATGGGGCGGCGACTAGCTGTCGCACCGACGAAGTACGACTGCACAGCCGCCTTCATTTCCGAGGCCGCCGTGGTCATCACCGGAACAATCACGCCGTACCCTTCATCTGGGCTGGTACGAGAGTGCGACGCAGCGGTCGCCTTCGCGACCCTCGCAATCTCGAAAGCCCCGTAGAACACCGTGGCAGACGGTAGCCAGGCGGGCCATGCATTGCGTCCGAACCGCAGGTGCGCTGACACCAGCATTTGGCGCTGGATTCCTGCTGTCGGCATCGCGTGCACGCTCGCGCTCAGCGGCTGCACGACGTCCGTTCCGGGCAATCCCGTGAACGCCGGTCGACACAGTCAAGTCGAGGTGACGGCCGCACCAGCAACTCCAAGCCGAACGGCAGCGCCGACGGCACCACTGCCGTTCGCGACTACCGTCGAGGGCCGGACCAACGAGCGCAACGACGGGACTCGATTCGAACCGTGCATCGCTTACACCTCGCAGGAACTCCGCGTCCTCAACATTGATCCGACCACGATCAGAGATGCTGGCAAATCTCGATCGCCCAACTTTCGCGGATGCGATTGGAGTGGCGTCAGGTCGAGCCCTAGCGATCGCGAATACCTGAACTTCTCGCAGATCGTCGGCAATCAGGACACCCTGGATGGTTACAAGCGCGATCAGAACTTCCGCTCCTGGCAGCCAGACCGGATGGTGCAGGGCCGCCGCCTGGCGGTCGCGACCACGCCCACCGACTGCACCGCCGTCTTCCTCTCTGAGGCGGCTGTCGTCATCACCGGCGCGCTCCCTCTCCGTGCTTCCCCCGGGCTGACGCGTGAGTGTGACGCCGCCATCGCGTTCGCCACCCTCGCGATCTCGAAAGCGCCGTAGCGTCCGGGCGGAGATCGGGAACCGATCAACGCGCACATGCGTCCAATCAATATGGCGGACTTCCAAACGGTAGGTGCAACTCCTTTCGACGGGTGGTCGCGGTTCCAGATCCGCCTGTTCGCCCAAAGCCTGTCGGGGGCCGGGATCGCCGCCGATAAGGAAGTGATCCTCGCCGCCTCCCTCGCCCAGATGGACAGCATCGCCGAGCTGGAACGCGATGTCGCCTCGCAGGCGTCCAAGTGGCTGGGTGATCCGGCTCCGCGCTCGTTCGAGGTGGTCGGCAACTATGTGAAGGCCTCCTATGAATCGGCCGTGTCGGCGGCCGGAGTGATCAATCAGGTCAACGGCCTCTCCGACACGGCCACGAGGACCAACGAGCAGTTCCGCGATTGCTCTGTGCGGGACACCGATTCCGGCGGCGTCGGTGGGGAATTGGCGGCGCAGCTCCGCTCCGTCTACACCTCGCCCGTGCAGGCCGATGCCTCGACGCTCCCGCTGGGCGACGAGGTGAAGAAGCCGACGTTCGACGGGGACACCGGCACCTCCGGCCCGCAGGGGCCGGCGCCGATCAGCGCACCCGGCGGATCCGCGTCCGGCGGAACCCCGGCGAGCGGGTCGTCGTCCGGAGGGGCCGGCACGGACACGGCCGCGTCGACTCCGTCTGACCCCTCCACCGCCACCGCCGACGGCGTCACGGCCGACGGCGTCACTGCGGACGCGACGAACAGCGCTGCAGGAGCCCCTGGCGCACCGTCGACCTCGGGAACCGGGCAGCCTCCCGGGACCAGCCCCGCCGGGACGCCCGAGTCCGCCGGATCGACCGACGGTATCCCGGCCGCCGGTGAGAACGGCACCGTACGGACCGACCGCTATGACGGCGGTGGCTCGAATCTGACTCCACTGTTCTCGCCGGCCGCGAGCGCCGCGACAGGCGGGGGCCGTTCACCTGGCGGCGGCGCCGGCGGCCTGCGCGCTGGAGGCGGCGGCCCATCGCCGCTCGGCCTGCGGTCGGAGGGCTCAGCGCTGCGGTCCGCCACATCCACCGCAGCGGTGTCCGGGCCGTCCGCCTCGGGTGCGCGTGCGACCTCCATGCCCCTCGGCGGAACGCCCGGCGCGGCGGGCGGTCAGCGCGGCTCCGGCGACGGACGGCACCGGACACCGGGCTACCTGATCAATCGGACCAACGGGGAGGAGATCATCGGCACCAACCCGCTCGTGGGCCCCGGGGTGCTCGGCGAATGGCGCCCCGAGACCACCGCCGACAAACCCCCTAGGCGAGACCCTCGCCCGAATTGATCAGCGCCGCACTGGCGACCGGCCGGTAGGGCTCAGCAGCCCAGCAGGCGGGCGGCGAGGTACTCGCGCACCTGCGCCAGCGGCACACGCTCCTGCGCCATGGTGTCGCGCTCGCGCACCGTCACCGAATTGTCCTCGAGCGTGTCGAAGTCCACGGTGATGCAGAACGGCGTGCCGATCTCGTCCTGGCGACGGTAGCGCTTGCCGATGCCCTGCGCGTCGTCGAAGTCGACGTTCCAGAACTGACGCAGCTCGGCGGCCAGCTCACGCGCCTTCGGCGAGAGCTTCTCGTCGCGCGAGAGCGGCAGCACGGCCACCTTGACCGGCGCCAGGCGGCGGTCGAGCTTGAGCACCACGCGGGTGTCGGTGCCGCCGTTGGCCTTCGGCACCTCCTCCTCGGTGTACGCGTCCACGAGGAAGGCCATCAGCGAGCGGGTGAGGCCGGCTGCGGGCTCGATGACGTAGGGCGTGTACCGCTCGCCCGACTGCTGGTCGAAGAACTCCAGCGACTCGCCCGAGTGCTTCGTGTGGGTGCCGAGGTCGAAGTCGGTGCGGTTGGCGATGCCCTCGAGCTCACCCCACTCGCTGCCCGTGAACTCGAAGCGGTACTCGATATCGACGGTGCCCTTGGAGTAGTGGCTCAGCTTCTCCTGCGGGTGCGTGAACAGGCGCAGGTTCTCCGGATCGATACCCAGATCCGTGTACCACTTGAGGCGGTAGTCGATCCAGTACTGGTGCCACTCGTCGTCGTCACCCGGCTTGACGAAGAACTCCATCTCCATCTGCTCGAACTCACGGGTCCGGAAGATGAAGTTGCCGGGCGTGATCTCGTTGCGGAAGCTCTTGCCGATCTGGCCGATGCCGAAGGGCGGCTTCTTGCGCGCGGTGGTCATCACGTTCTTGAAGTTCACGAAGATGCCCTGTGCGGTCTCGGGCCGCAGGTAGTGCAGGCCCTCCTCCGACTCGATCGGGCCGAGGTAGGTCTTGAGCATCATGTTGAAGTCGCGGGGCTCGGTCCACTGGCCCTTGGTGCCGCAGTCGGGGCACACGATCTCCGTCATCGGCACGTCGTCGGGGTTGATCTCCTCCCCCTTGGCGGCACGCTTCTCGGCGAAGGCCTCCTGCAGGTGGTCCTGACGGTGCCGCTTGTGGCAGTTCAGGCACTCGACGAGCGGATCGTTGAACACCGAGACGTGGCCGGACGCGACCCACACCTGGCGGGGCAGGATGATCGCGCTGTCCAGACCCACCACGTCGTCGCGCGAGGTGATCATGTTGCGCCACCACTGCTTCTTGATGTTCTCCTTGAGCTCCACGCCCAGCGGCCCGTAGTCCCACGCCGACTTCGTGCCGCCGTAGATCTCACCCGACTGGAAGACCAGTCCCCTGCGCTTGCACAGGTTGGCGACGGTATCGACTTTGGTTGCTTTGGCCACGGCGCGCTTCATCTCCGACGTCTCGACAGGCAGGTACGAACGTGTCGACTCTACCGGTCGACCGGCCCGCAATGCCGCGATGGGAGGCCTCCACCAGGGCGGCTTGACGTAGCCGACTTCGCATATGAAAATGGTTGGCGATAACAGGAGGTGTCCCCATTCCTACCGACATCGCGGACTGCTCGGTCGACGAGGCGAGCGCACAACCCGAGCCCGAGATCCTCGCCGCCACCGGAGACCTGCTTCGCGCCCTCGCGGCGCCGGTGCGGATCTCGATCGTGCTCGAACTCATGCGCACCGACCTGTGCGTACATCAGCTCGTCGACATGCTCGGCGTCACCCAGCCCCTCGTGAGCCAGCATCTGCGGGTCCTCAAATCCGCGGGCGTGGTCCGCGGCGAGCGCAACGGCCGCGAGATCACCTACCGCCTCGTGGACGACCACCTCGCCCACATCGTGGTCGACGCCGTGGCGCACGCCACGGAACGGCAGGGGGCATGACGATGACGGGCAACACCGCGAAGGCGACGGGGGTGCGCGCCACCAAACAGCGCGGTGCCATCACGCAGGCGCTGCGCTCGGTCTCGGAATTCAAGTCGGCCCAGGAACTGCATGAGCAGTTGCGCACCAACGGGGAGTCGATCGGGCTCACCACGGTGTACCGGAACCTGCAGGCGATGGCGGAGGCCGGCGCAGTCGACACCCTGCGCACCGATAGCGGCGAGGCGCTGTTCCGGCTCTGCTCGGGCGAGCATCACCATCACCATCTGGTGTGCCGCGAGTGCGGCCGCACGGTGGAGGTCACCGACCGCGCGGTGGAATCGTGGTCCGCGAAAACCGCTGCCGCCCACGGCTTCAGCGATGTCACGCACACACTGGAGATCTTTGGGCGCTGCGCCGACTGCCGCGGCTGACCCGGCTCAGTCGCGCAGGGCCCGGTCGAAGAAGGGTGAGAGCGCGGTGGCCACCTCGGTGGCGGCCTCCTCCGGCCCCTCCAGCGGCATGGTGAGGTGGCTGAAGGCAAGGCGCACCAGCACACCGGCGGCCACCTGAGCATCGGCCCGGCGGACCTGCGCCCAGCTCAGGGCGAGGATCTCGGCGAGGCCTGCGGAGGCGCGCTTGAGGATCGGGGTGCCGTCCACGGTGACGATTCCCACGAGGTCGCGGTGCGGGTTCGGACCGGCGATGTTGACCACCACCGGGTCTCCCATTCCGATCTCGAAGACGCCGCGCATGGCGTCCTCGATCGCGGCGTCGATATCGCCCGGGTGCGCGTCGACGCGCTGCTGGACGAACGCCAGCAGCCCGTCGACGAACCGGGTCACGTACGCGACCGCCAGTCCCTTGCGGGACCCGAACTCGTTGTACAGCGTCTGCCGGCTGACGCCGGCCTGCCGTGCGACCGCGGCCATGGTGACCGCCGACCAGTCCTTACCGCGCAGCACCGTGCTCACCGCGTCGAGCGCTTGATCGCGCACGGTGGGCTTGGCGGCGGCGGGCAGATCGTTCCCGGTCGCGACGGCGGTCATGGCACCCTCGCCCCCGTGATCTTCTCGGCGAGCTCGCCGCGGACGGCGCGCAGTTCCTTCGGGCGGCCCATCGCCACCGCGCCCACGAGGGCTCCGTCCCTGCTGCATCGCGCCACGAAGGTGCCGCCCTCAGCCGCTTCCACGGTTCCGTCCACCTCCAGCGCGTCTTCTGCCGCGGGCCATCCCGCGAACTGCAGTACCGCCCCGAACTGGTTCGACCAGCCCCAGGGCACCGTGGCCGCCGGCGCTCCACCGAGGAGGACCTGCGCCACCGCCGTGCCCTGATCCTGTGCCGCCGACCAGTTCTCGGCGCGGTAGGTGCCGCCCTCGATCGGGTTGGGCACCCGCGCGCAGTCGCCGATGGCGTAGACGTCCTCGGCGGAACTGCGGTACCGCTCATCGACCAGGATACCGTCGTCCACCCGCAGGGCCAGGCGCTCGGCCAGTCCCGTGTCGGGTGCGCTGCCGACCGCGACCACCAGCAGGTCCGCGACCACCGCTGCACCGTCGGGCAGCGCCACGGCCACCTGGTCGGGATCGACGGTGATCGCCCCGGGCCGCACACCGAGTAGTAGGTCGACCCCGGCGCCGCGCTGCAGCGCGCCCAGACGCCGGCCGATCGCCGGCGGGACCACCCGGGCGAGCGGCAGCGGCGCCCGCTCGATCACGGTGACCGTGGCCCCCAGTTTGGCTGCGGCGGAGGCGACCTCGGAGCCGATCAGTCCGGCACCGAGGACGATCACGGAGCCGGCCCGGCCGAGCTCGTCGCGCAGCCCGACCGCGTCCGCGTAGTCGCGCAGGTACTTCACGCGCGGTCCCGGTTCCAGGCCGGGGAGGTGGCGCGCCGCGCCGCCGGTGGCCAGCACCAGCGAGTCGTAGCCGAGGGCGGCACCGTCGGACAGCTCCAGGGTGTGGGCCCCGGTGTCCCCGCCGGTCACGGCGACTCCGGTCCGCACGGCGATGCCGGCCTCGTCCCAGTGCGTTGCCGGCTTCAGCAGGGCCTTCTCGACCTCCATGCCGGCCAGCAGCACGTCCTTGCTGAGCGTGGGACGCCGGTACGGGAGGTGCGGTTCGCGCCCGACGAGCGTGACCGCTCCGTCGTATCCGCCGGACCGCAGCGCCAGGGCCGCGGTGGCGCCCGCGACGCCCGTGCCGACGATCACCACGCCGTCGCTCATCCCCGCGCCACCTCGACCATCTCGAAGTCGGCTTTAGCGGCACCGCAGTCGGGGCAGGACCAGTCGTCGGGGATGTCGTCCCAGCGGGTACCGGGCTCGATGCCGTCCTCGGGCCAGCCCTCGGCCTCGTCGTACTCGAATCCGCACTGCAGGCAACGGAACAGCTTGAAGGGTGCGTCGCTCATGATGGTTCCAATCCCCCGCTCTAGACGGGCTCGAAGTCGATCTTGTCGCGGACCCCGCAGTCGGGGCAGTTCCAGTCGTCCGGGATATCGGCCCAGGCGGTGCCCGCCGGCCATCCCTCCCGAGGTGCGCCGGCGGCCTCGTCGTACACGTAGTCGCAGATGGGGCACTTGAAGGCGCTCATGCGGCGGCCTGCTCTCCCGCGGCGGTGGCGCCGTACTGCGCGAGCACCTTGTCGCGGACACGGGGGTGGATGTTCACCTTGGTGATGTCGCCGTCGTAGTGCTCCAGCACGCGGTGGTCCATCATCCGGCGCCACAGCGGAGGGAAGTAGGTGAGACCGATGAGCGTGGCGTAGCCCTGCGGCAGCGACGGTGCCTCCTCGAAGGAGCGCAGCGTCTGGTACCGACGCGTGGGGTTGGCGTGGTGATCACTGTGCCGCTGCAGGTGGTACAGGAAGACGTTGGTGATGATGCGGTCCGAGTTCCACGAATGCCGCGGGGCGCAGCGCTCGTAGCGGCCGGAGGCCAGCTTCTGCCGCATGAGGCCGTAGTGCTCCAGGTAGTTGACCGACTCGAGCAGGCTGAAGCCGTAGACGCCCTGGATGATCAGGAAGGGCAGCACGTACCAGCCGAAGATCGCGGTGAGCACTCCGTAGAGGACCACGGTCATGAGCCAGGCGTTGAGCACATCGTTCTTCAGCGTCCACGGGCTCTTGTCGAGCCGCTTCAGGCGGGTCTTCTCCAGCTCCCACGAGGACTTCAGGCTGCCCCACACGCTGCGCGGCAGGAACTCCCAGAAGGTCTCGCCGAACCGGCCGCTGGCCGGATCCTCGGGGGTGGCGACGCGCACGTGGTGGCCGCGGTTGTGCTCGATGAAGAAGTGGCCGTACATGGCCGGCGCCAGGGTGAGCTTGGCGATCCAGCGCTCGTTCTCGGGCTTCTTGTGGCCGAGCTCGTGGCCGGTGTTGATGCCGATACCGGCAACGACTCCCAGGCTGAGGGTGAGGCCGATCTTGCTGATCAGGCTGAGCCCGCCGCCGGCGGCGTAGACGCCGCCGAGCCAGGTGAGGTTGTCGGCCGTGAGGAAGTAGCACATGGCCACCAGGGAGGCGAGCTGGAAGGGCAGGAAGATGTAGGTGAGCCAGCGGTAGTACTTGGAATCCTCCAGGGCTTCCATCACCTCCTCCGGCGGGTTCTCGCCGTCGTCACCGGCCTTGATGTCGACGATCGGGAGGATCACGTACAGCAGGAGCGGCCCGATCCACCAGAGCACCGGGGCCAGGTACATCAGCGGGGTCTGCCCGAGGCCGAGCAGCCACATCAGGCCCACGGCGAAGAACAGCGCGGTGGGAACGAAGAGTCCCCACAGCCACAGTCGCTTCTTGTGGTCCGTCCAGACGGCCTCTTTGCCGTCGGCGTCGATATAAGCGAGGCCCTTCACGGTGCCCTCCTTACTGATCGCCCCTCGCGGGGCTGTGACTGAGGTCATAAGCTCTGCGCTCAGTATTTGACATATTCACGGCGTTTGTCAAGCAGTTCGTGGACACATTTCGCTGATTTGTAAAGCTGCAGGTCGGCGAGCGTGGAGCGACCGCGAACATCGGTCGATTTCGATTGCGCACAATCCAGTTGTGTGCAATATTCAAGGAGTGGAACACGAGGAGCTGCTGGACTCACAGGTGTGCTTCGCGTTGTACTCGGCCTCGAAAGTCGCCGCCAACGCGTACCGCGAGGGACTGTCGACCTTGGGCCTGACCTACACCCAGTACGTCACGCTGCTGGCGCTCTGGGAGCAGGACGGCATCACCGTCTCCGCCTTGGGCGAGCGCCTGCGGTTGGACAGCGGAACACTGTCGCCCCTCCTGCGCCGCCTGGAGGCGATGGAGCTGGTGGAGCGGCGCCGCGACCAGGAGGACGAGCGAATGGTCACCGTGCACGTCACCGATTCCGGGCGCGCGATGCAGCCCCGGGTTGCGGCGGTGCAGCGCGAGGTGCGCGAACGCTTCAACCTGTCCCCCGACGAAGCGAAGACCCTCCGCGACCTCGCCAAGCGCTTCTGCGCGGTCCACGACTGATCTCATTCATCCCCCATCACGAGGAGTCACAGCATGATCGACGTCAAGTACACCGCCGAGGCGATCGCCACGGGCGCCGGCCGCGACGGCCACGTCCGCACCGACGACGGCCGGGTCGACCTGGATCTCGCGATCCCCGTCGGCATGGGCGGCAGCGGCGAGGGCTCGAACCCCGAGCAGCTCTTCGCATCCGGCTACGCCGCCTGCTTCCACTCCGCACTGCAGCTCGTGGCACGTACCCGCAAGGTCGCGATCGACGGCTCGAGTGTCGGTGCGCGCGTGGGCATCGGCCCGAACGGTGACGGCGGATTCGCGCTCGTCGTGACGCTCGAAGTGATCATTCCCGAGCTGGATGCGGCCACCGCGCAAGAGCTCGCCGATGCCGCGCACCAGGTGTGCCCGTACTCCAATGCCGTCCGCGGCAACGTCGACGTCACCGTGACCGTCGCCGACGACTGACCTTCGAAACCCTCTGAGGAGACCATCATGCGCGCACTCATGCACGACGAATTCGGCGATCCCGCAACCGTGCTCAGCGTCAAGGAGATCCCGGCGCCCGAGCCCCGTTCGGGTCAGGTACTGATCCGTACCCTGCTCGCCTCCATCCACAACCACGACCTGTGGACCGTGAAGGGCGACTACGGCTACAAGCCCACCCTCCCCGCCCGCAGCGGCTCCGAGGCCGTCGGCGTGATCGAGGCGCTCGGCGAGGGCGTCACCGGATTGTCCGTGGGCCAGCGGGTGATGACCGGCGGCGCGTTCGGCACCTGGGCCGAGTACTTCGTGGCCAACGCCGACACCGTGCTGCCCGTTCCCGACGCCATCCCCGACGAGGCTGCGGCCCAACTGTTCGCGATGCCCTTCAGCGCCGCATCGCTGCTGGAGTACCTCCAGGTGCAGCCCGGCGGGTGGATCGTGCAGAACGCCGCCAACGGTATGGTCGGCGGGCTCCTCGCGCAGCTCGCCGCGGCCCGCGGCGTCAACGTGACCGGTCTGGTCCGGCGGTCGGCGGCGGTCGAGGAACTCGCAGCGCTCGGCATCTCCAACGTGATCGCCACCGACACCCCCGACTGGCGCGAGCGCGCCGCCGCCCTCGCGGGCGACACGGGATACGCCGCCGCGGTCGACTCGGTGGGCGGCTCCGCGAGCACCGACCTGGCCCGGCTGCTGGGACAGCGCGGCACCCTCGTCTCCTTCGGCGCCATGAGCGCGGCCGGCGCGGGACAGACCGCACTGCTGGAGATCCCCGTGAACGACGTGATCTTCAAGGAGCTCACCATCAAGGGCTTCTGGGGCCGCACGGTGAGCCAGGAGATGGCGCCCGCGAAACGTCGCGAACTGGTCGAGGAGATCGTGCGCGGCGCCGCCGCAGGCACCCTGAAGCTGCCCGTGGACGGGATCTACGACTTCGACCGGATCGCCGACGCGGCGACCGCGAATGGGCGCCCCGGGCGCTCGGGCAAGATCCTGCTCCGCCCGTGACTCTCGGCCAAGGCGGCGCCGGTGACCGTTCCCGCTTGGCGGCGATCGGCGCCTCGTCGGACGATTTCTCCGTGGCGACGATCGCCCGGCTGTGCCCACCGTCGAACGGATCGATCCTCGATGTGGGCTGCGGCACGGGCGATCTCGCCCGCCGCCTGGCACGAGAGGTGGCGCCCGAGGGCACCGTCACCGCCCTCGACCGGGACGTTTCCGCGATCGGCGCCGACACCGGCGGCCTCGCCGTGGTGGCTGCCGATCTGTCGACCTGGTCGCCCACCGAGGGCATCGCCTACGACGTGGTGCATGCGCGGTACGTGCTCGCCCACCTGCCCGATCCCGCTGCGGCGCTCGCGCGGATCTGCTCCTGGGTACGACCGCACGGAAACGTCGTGATCACCGAACCGCTGGCCCTGCACCTGGACCCGGTGACACCGCAGGCGGTGCGGCGGGTGTTCGACGGCTATCACTCCTGGGCGGAGCACGGTGGCATGTCGCTCAGCTTCGCCACCGCCGCAGCCGGACTCATCGCAGCGTCCGGCGGCACGGACATCACCGTCGAGACCCGGATTTCGCGGTTCGGCGGCGGGCCGGGCGTGGACCGCTGGGCCGCGCTCATCCGGCCGGTCGCCGACCGGCTGCGCGAGGGCGGCGTGGCGGGCGCGGACCTCGACGAGTTCTTCGCCGCCGCGGACGATCCCGCGGTGCACGTGGCGCCGCAGTTGATCGTGACCACTGCGGCGCGCCTGCCCTGACTCAGCCGAGGAGGCGCTTGCGGGTGTTCAAACCCTGCGACAGCAGGAAGGCCACGAAGTCTCGGAGCGCATCGCCGCCGAGTTCGCTTGCCGGGAACGAGTACTGGAGCACCAGATCGGCCGAGACCTCGCGCCGCATCAACCGCAGCGTCCCGAATTGAATCGACTCACCGGCCGCCTCCACATCGGCGACCAACCGGTCGGACAGCGGCAGGTCCAAAGCGATCACCTGGGTCACGGAGTAGAAGTCCAGCCCCTCCGACAACTCGTCGACCTGCACGGAGGCCGGTGCTTCGCCGAATTCGATGCGGATGGTCCCCTCGGCGTCCCGGCGGAGGGGGACGACGGTCCCGAGGGCCGCCTCCAGCCGCCGGCGCAATACGTCGAAGCGCGCGGTGGGGTCCGTCACTTGGTGCCGCCGAATCGCCGGTCCCGCTTGGCGTACTCGAGGCACGCCTCCCAGAGGTTGCGGCGATCGAAATCGGGGAACAGCGTGTCCTGGTACACGTACTCGGCGTAGGCGCTCTCCCACAGCAGGAAGTTCGACGACCGCTTCTCGCCCGACGGCCGCAGGAACAGGTCCACATCGGGCATGTCCGGCTGGTACAGGTAGTGAGCGAAGGTCTGCTCGGTGATGCCCTCCGGCTTGATCTCCCCCGCCGCCGCACGGCGGGCGATCTCACGCGTGGCGTCGACGATCTCGGCGCGGCCGCCGTAGTTGACGCACATCGTGAGCGTCATCACGGTGTTGTTCTTGGTGAGCTCCTCCGCGACCTCGAGCTCCTTGATCACGCTGCGCCACAGGCGGGGACGGCGTCCGGCCCATTTCACGCGCACGCCCATCTCGTTCATCTCATCGCGGCGGCGGCGGATCACATCACGATTGAAGCCCATGAGGAAGCGCACCTCGTCGGGACTGCGCGACCAGTTCTCGGTCGAGAAGGCGTAGGCCGAGAGGTTCTTCACCCCCAGCTCGATGCACCCGCACACGGTGTCCATGAGCACCGCCTCGCCCTGCTCGTGCCCCTTGGTGCGCGGCAGACCGCGGTCCTGGGCCCAGCGGCCGTTGCCGTCCATCACCAGTGCCACGTGGTTGGGCACCAGCTCCGCGGGGATCTCCGGGGGCGTGGCACCCGAAGGATGCGGGTCCGGCGGCCGGACGGTGCTCGACGTGGCGGTGGGGGCGGCCTTGGCCTTAGCCCGTCGCAATCCCGGCACCGTCTACCTCCGTTCCCCCGGCTCCCGTCGCCGAGGCCGAACTGTGCGGCGCATGCCGCTCGATCATGGGCAGCGATCGCAACTGCCGTCCTACATGCCACTGTAGGTGCGCCGCGGCCAGACCGTTCGCCTGGCGACGCACCCGATCCCCCGTGGTCTCGGCGAAATCGAAATCTGCCCTGGCCAGAGCCACCAACAGGTCCAGCACGCCCTGCGCCGGAACCGCCGACCCCGCGGGGCGGCAGTGCACGCACACCGCGCCGCCGGCCGCCACGTGGAAGGCGCGGTGCGGGCCGTCGTCGCCGCAGCGGGCGCACAGGGTGAGCGCCGGGGCCCAGCCCGCGGCGTCCATCGCGCGGAGCAGGAAGGAGATGAGGATCAGCTCACGGTCGCGCATGCCCCCGGCGATCGCCCGCAGCGCACCGACGGTGAGCCGGTGTAGCTCCGGCGCCGGGGCGCGCTCCTCACCCGCGAGCCGTTCCGCGGTCTCGATCACGGCGCACGCCGTGGTGTACCGCCCGTAGTCGCCGGCCAGATCACCCGAGTAGGCGGCGATGGAATGCACCTGCGTCACCGTGTCCAGGCTGCGCCCGGGGTAGAGCTGCAGATCGACGTGGGCGAACAGCTCCAGGCGGGCACCGAACCGCGACCGCGGACGGCGCACCCCCTTGGCGACCGCCCGGACCAGGCCGTTCTCCCGGGTCAGCAGCGTGAGGATGTAGTCGGCCTCCCCCAGCTTGTGCTGCCGCAGCACCACAGCGCTGTCCCGGTACGACCTCATACCCTCCATCATCCCACCTCGGACCGACATCGGTCCCGTGTGCCGCTCGTGTCGCGGCGCCCATGGCAGACTGGGCGGTGGAACGTCACGAGGAGATACGACATGACGAACTCGAACGGAAAGGTCGACGCGCCGGAGTCGGCGTGATCAGCCCCCACGACCGCCCGCACGCGGCACTCCCCCTGCGGCTCAGCATCGCGAGCTGGATGCTCGGCGACGGCTCCCCCACACCGCCCGTCGTCGGGGAGATCGGCGAATACCGGATCGCCTTCCGCGAGGAGAGCGAGCACGACCCCAGTGACGCCGCCGTGAGCGAACTCATCGGCACCGCGATATCGGAGGGTGAACCCACCCCGTTCGGCCGCCGAGGCGAGACGAAGACGTTGTGCTGGCCGACGACGCTGCAGGGACCCGGGTGGGAGGTCTCCTGGATGTCGCCGCGACCGCCCGGCGGCGTCGAACGTGTACGCGGCTCCGTCTACGCGGACCACGTCTACTACGGAAAACCGAAATCCGTGCGCGGCAGGATCCTTCGCGTTCAGATCGAATCGGTTCTGATGCGGGTGAACCACGAACTGGGTCGGTGGGAGGCGATCCCGGGAACGTACGAGTACAGGGACGTGGAAACCTGCCCGCAGTGGTTCGGCGGGCGCGAGACGACCGGCCCGGACGAGGCTCGGGAGGAGTGGGCGGCCATCGTCGACCTCGACCTCGCCGTGCCCCCGCCGGACCTGACCCCCAAGGCTTCTACCGGGCGCCGTAGCGGTCGACGGTGACGTCGCATGGATCGCCGACTGGTCACGCCCGATCGTCGTGCGGTTGGACCTGGGCACGAACGACATCCGCGAGTACGTCCTCCCCGAACCGGTCGGCGGCTTCAGCGGCGCGCCGCCGATCTGGTGCGACGGCAGCACCTGCTGGATCGGCAGGCCCACCGGCCTCTATCGGATCGCCGGCGACGACGTGCGAAAGGTCTGCGACGAGGCACCGGATCGGGTGTTGCGCGGGCACGGCGGGCGACTCCTGGTGATCAACCGGAGGGAGAGTTCACGCCTGCACCTGCTTCCTGATGGCGCAGATGAGCTGCCTCCCTTCCTCTTCGAGGGCGGATGGATGGAATCGGCGATCACTGCCGCCGACGGCTTCCTGCTGCTGATGTCGAACGGCGCGACGGACCCCGAGGACCGGAATCATCGGCTCGTCCGGGTCGGCGCCAGCGGGTCCGTCGATGTCGGCCCCGTCCTGCACGAGCTCGGCCCCAACCCCGGCGGCCTCTCCGGGCGGCCGGTACGGATCAACGGCTCCCATGCGGGGCTCGCGGCTGTCGAGGACCGCGATGGATCCCCACGTGTGCAATGGGTCGACGGCTACGAGGTTCAGCGCGATCTCACGGTGCAGCTCATCAGCGGCGAGCCGCAACCACCGCGCACTTACGCAGCACTCGATGGCGAGCCATGGACCGTCGTTTGGGTGCCCGGCGACCGAGATCGGAGCCAGTGGTGGGAGTTCGATGAGCCGTGCCCGCACCCCGAGGACGAGGACGCCCGACTCCTCGTCCGGCTGCACCCCGAAACGCTCCAGCCCGTCGCGATCGCGCCCGTTCCCTTCCAGCATCCGACGGTGGCGCGCCACGGCGACGACTTCCTCGTGGCGACAGTCTCTGCCCTCTACCGCTGGAGCGGAACCGGCTACTCGGAGCTCGTCGAGATCCCCGTCGCCGAGATGCTCGCCCGCTAGAAGCCCAGGCGGCCCAGCTGCTTCGGGTCGCGCTGCCAGTCCTTGGCGACCTTCACATGCAGCGATAGGAACACCTTGCGGCCCAGCAGCTTCTCGATCTCCGTGCGCGCCTCGGTGCCCACGGCCTTCAGGCGCGAACCGCCCTTGCCGATGATGATGGCCTTCTGCGAGGGCCGCTCCACGTAGAGCAACGCGTGCACATCGAGCATCCCCGGCTTGCCGGACTTCTCCTGCGCCTCGGTCTTCTCGCGTTCGAGCACCTCCTCGATCACCACCGCCAGCGAGTGCGGGAGCTCGTCGCGCACGCCCTCCAGTGCGGCCTCGCGGATCAGCTCGGCCATCATGGTGTCGTCGTCGGTGTCGGTCACCTCGTCGTCCGGGTAGAACGCCGGACCGGGCTGCATCTTCGACGCCAGCAACTGGACCAGGTCCTCGACCTGCTCCCCCGATGCGGCCGACACCGGGATCACATCGCTGCCCTCGCCGAGGAACTTGGAGACCGCCAGCAGCTGCTCGGCCACCTTGTCGCGGCCCACCTTGTCGATCTTCGTGACCACGCCCAGCAGCGGCGTGCGCCGCGCCATGTGCCGCACCTGATCGAGGATGTACTTGTCACCGGGACCGATCTTCTCGTCCGCGGGAATCGTGAGGCAGATGATGTCGACCTCGGAGTAGGTGTCACGCACCAGATCGTTGAGCCGCTGCCCCAGCAGCGTGCGGGGCCGGTGCAGACCGGGCGTGTCCACCAGCACCAGCTGGCAGTTCGGGCGGTTGACGATGCCGCGGATGGTGGAACGCGTCGTCTGCGGCCGCGAGCTGGTGATCGCCACCTTGGTCCCCACGAGCGCGTTCGTCAGCGTCGACTTGCCGGTGTTCGGCCGTCCCACGAAACAGACGAACCCCGAACGGAATTCCGTCTCGTCGCCGTCTTCCTGCTCGACCGCATCAGGAGCGTCGGTCATCGTCGGACCTCCCCGGCCGCGTCCACCAGTAGAACGTGCGCCTGCGGCGTCACCTCGCGCAGGGCGGCCACGCCGGGGTCGGCACCGTCGACCTCGCCGATCAGCACCGCTGCCTCGAACCCCTGCGCGCCGGAGCTGACCGCGGAGGCCACCGCCACCTGCAGGGCGGTGAGCGACAGCGACGACAGGGCCACGGGCGCACCGGCGTAGCTCCGGCCGTCCGCATCCCGCACCGCGGCGCCGTGATCGGCACCCGCCCGGCCCATGGCGCCGCGCGCCAGCGTGACGAGCTTGCGGTCCTCCTCGCTGAGGTCGCTCACACGGTCTCCTTCTCGTCCGCCTCGGCGGCGGTGGTCTCGTTGTCGTCGTCGGCGCGGCGCACCACGACGGTGGTTATCCGCATCCTCCCACGGCGATCCGTGGATCCCTCAGCCTCCAGCAGCAGGCCGTGCGCGCGGGCCTCACTGCCGGGCAGCGGCACACGCCCGAGCGACAGTCCGAGCAGACCGCCGACGGTGTCGACCTCGTCCTCCTCGATGTCCTCGTCGTACAGCTCCCCCAGCGATTCGAGGTCCAGGCGCGCGGACACGCGGTAGATCCCGTCGCCGAGGTCCTCGACCGGCGCGATCTCGTCGGCGTCGTACTCGTCGGTGATCTCGCCGACGATCTCCTCCAGCACATCCTCGATGGTCACCAAGCCGGCGATGGAGCCGTACTCGTTCACCAGCACGGCCATGTGGTTGTTGGTGAGCTGCATCTCGCGGAGCAAGGCGTCCACGGGCTTGGAATCGGGCACGAAGACCGCGGCGCGGGCGAGCGTACCCACCTCGATCGCGTGCGTGTCCACGCCGTCGGGCAGCGCCACGAGGTCCTTGAGGTACACCACGCCCTGCACATCGTCGACGTTCTCGCCGATCACGGGGATGCGTGAATGGCCGGAGCGCACGGCGAGCCGGATCGCCTGGGACACCGTCTTATCCGATTCGATCCACACGATCTCGGGCCGCGGCACCATCACCTCGCGGGCAGCGGTGTCGCCGAGTTCGAAGACCGACTGGATCATCTTGCCCTCGTCCTCGTCGACCACGCCGCGCTGCTGCGCCATGTCCACGAGCTCGCGCAGCTCGACCTCCGTCGCGAACGGGCCGTTGCGGAAGCCGCGGCCGGGTGTGACGGCGTTACCGAGCAGGATGAGCAAGCGGGTGATCGGCCCCATCAGGGTGGCGATCACCTGCATCGGCAGCGCCGCAGCGCAACCCAGTGAGTAGGCGTGCTGGCGGCCGAGGGTGCGCGGCCCCACACCGATCAGGACGTAGCTGACCACGGTCATCGTGACGGCGGTGATCACGGCCGTCCACGCCGTGGAGAGGTAGCGGTCCATCACCATGAACATGAGCACGGTGGCGGAGATCTCGCAGGCGGTGCGCAGCAGCACCGCGAGGTTGACGTAGAGCGGACGGTTCTGCAGCACGCGTTGCAGCCGCTTCGCGCCCGGCCGGTTGTCCTCGACGAGATCCTCGACTCGGGCGGGCGAGACGGTGAGCAGCGCGGCGTCGACCGCGGCGAACAGCCCACCCAGCAGGACGAGTGCCACGACGCCGACGACCAGCAGGATCGACGAGCTCACGGATCAGTCCCGCCGGCCGAGGAATCCGGTGCGGCCCAGCAGCTTCTCGTCGCGGGCGGCCTGCTTGACGCGGCGCTCGTTCTCGCGCAGCTCGGCGTAGTACTCGGCGAGGATGCTGTCCTGCAGGCCGAACATCTCGCGCTCCTCCTCCGGCTCAGCGTGATCGAAGCCGAGCAGGTGCAGCACGCCGTGCACGGTGAGCACGTTCAGCTCGTGCGCGGTGGAATGTCCCGCAGCCTCGGCCTGTTCGGCCGCGAACTGGGGGCACAGAACGATGTCGCCGAGCGTGGCGGGGCCCGCCTCGGGCATGTCGGGGCGCCCGCCGGGCGTGAGCTCGTCCATCGGGAAGCTCATCACATCAGTGGGGCCGGGCAGGTCCATCCACTTCACGTGCAGGTCGGCCATGGTGTCCAGATCGACGGCGAGCATGTTCAGCTCGGCACCCGGGTGCACGTCCATCGCGGCGATGGCGAAGGCCGCCACCGCGACCAACTCGGACTCGTCGACGTCGAACCCCGACTCGTTGGCGAATTCGATGCTCATCGGCGGCCCGGCATCCGGCGCGCACCCGAGGTGGGGCGGACCTTGCTGGAGGCGAGCTGCTCCTCGAACTCGGAGTAGGCGTCCACGATCTCGGCCACCAGGCGGTGCCGCACCACATCGGCGCTCGACAGTTCGGCGATGTGGATGTCGTCGATACCGCGCAGGATGTTCACCGCGGCCCGCAGCCCGCTGGTGGCACCACCGGGCAGATCGACCTGGGTCGCATCGCCGGTCACCACGATCTTCGAACCGAAGCCCAGGCGGGTGAGGAACATCTTCATCTGCTCGGCGGTGGTGTTCTGCGCCTCGTCGAGGATGATGAACGCGTCGTTGAGGGTGCGGCCGCGCATGTAGGCCAGCGGCGCCACCTCGATGACGCCCGCGGCCATCAGCTTCGGGATCGCCTCCGGGTCCATCATGTCGTGCAGCGCGTCGTACAGCGGCCGCAGGTACGGGTCGATCTTGTCGTTGAGCGTGCCGGGCAGGAAGCCCAGGCGCTCACCGGCCTCGACGGCGGGACGGGTCAGGATGATGCGACTGACCTGCTTGGACTGCAGGGCCTGCACGGCCTTGGCCATCGCGAGGTAGGTCTTGCCGGTACCGGCGGGGCCCACACCGAAGACGATGGTGTGCTCGTCGATCGCGTCGACGTACTTCTTCTGGTTGACGGTCTTCGGGCGCACCGTCTTACCGCGGCGCGAGATGATGTCCAGCGTGAGCACCTCGGCGGGCGACTCGCCGGAACCGTCGGTCATCATGCCGACCGAACGGCGCACCTCCTCGGGGCTCACCGCCACGCCGCTGCGCACGGCGGCCAGCAGCTCGGCCAGCACCCGCTCCGCGAGCGCCACGTCGGCCGGCGCACCGGACAGCGTGAGGACGTTGCCGCGGGCGTGGATGTCGGCGTCGAGCGCTCCTTCGAGGGCGCGCAGGTTGGCGTCCGCGGGGCCGAGGAGTCCGAAGGTCAGCTCGATGGGAATCTCGATGGTGGACCGCGCCGGGGTCACTGCCTGGGCGCGGATTTCGGAACTGTTGCGGTCTGGCACGCGGTGCGTCGATCCTTCGTCGAAGAGGTGGGGCACCATCCCTCCCGGGGTGGATATCTCCAGTTTAGTCCCCCGGAGGGTGGTACCGCCTCTGAGATTCCGGTGTCCGGCCTAGGTCACGACCAATCGGCCCGAACAGCTCAGCGTCTGGCCCTCCGGTCCCTTCACCGTGATCGTGACGGCCTTGGTCCCCGGACCCGTGCGCAGCTGCGAGAACTGGATGGTGTTCGTACCGATCCAGGGCTGTGCGACGGGACCGGCGGATCCGGACTTCCCGGTCACCACATCGCGCCGCTGCAGCGTTCCGGTCCAGTCCGTGGCGCCGGCCGGCAGATTGGCGAGGGCGTACCCGACGCCCGGAACGCGCTGGTCGATGTTGGGATACTGTCCGGCCTGGTTGCCTCCGAAAACCACGAGGTCAGCGCCCTGCGAGCAGATCTGCGGGGTCGCTCCCGGGGCGGCGCCGGCGGCGCCCGCTCCTGCGGTGAGGGCTCCCAGTCCGATCGCTCCTGCAGCAGCGGCTCCGAGGAGGGTGCGAGTGCGGATGTTCATCGTGCTCTCCAATCTGTCGTGCGGAAGGTTCACGATCGTTAAATCGCCGCCCACCTCAGATTGGTTACTCAGCGCACAGACAGTTCCTCGATGGCGGCGAGAGTGGCCGCGTGCCCCTTCGAGCCCGGTTCGAGGAAGTCGTCGTGACCCTCGCCCTCGATCATGGTGAGCTCGGCATCCATCCCGTTCTCCTGCGCCTGCGAGAGGAACCACTCCGAGAGCTGGTAGGGAACCTGCTCATCCAAGCGGCCGTGGAGCGCGCGGACGGGCGTCTTGAAGGGCATCTGGGCCACCGGGCTGGCCTGCGCGAAGGTGCGCTTGATCAGCCGCAGATTGGCATTCGGTCCCAGGTCGAAGAGCAGCCGCATCGACTGATCGCCGTCGCCGCGCTCGATCAGGTCGAGTACGCCGCCGCGGGAGATCACACCCAGCAGGTCGGGACGCTGCGCCGCGGCCCAGACCGCGAGCGTGGCCCCGGCGCTGTGCGCCGCCACGATATGCCCGTTCTTGGCGAGCTTCTCCGTGCCGTAGTCGATCGCGGCGAGAACGTCGTCACCCGGGATCGGCCACTTCACGTCGGGCTCGCCGACCCGGCGGTACTCCACGTTCCACACCGGGTAGCCGCGGTCGTTGAGGTCCTTGGCGACCTTCGACTCCATGCTCATCGAGTACAGGTTCCGCCAGTATCCGCCGTGCACCAGGGTGATCAGCGGCTTCGAGTCGTCACCCGGGTAGAAGTGCCCGTGCTGCGATTCCTCGCTGCCGTAGAAGATGCGACGCGCCATCGTGTTGAAGCCTTCCCAGTCGGGCACTAAGCCGGTGGGGTCTGCTCCCACCTGTCGGTCAGGACGCCGAGGGCCCCGAGCGCCACGGCCGCCGCCGTCGACGTCCGCAACACCGTGGGACCGAGGAGCGCGGGCTGCGCACCCATGGTGACCAGGGCATCCAGTTCCTCGGGGCTGATTCCACCCTCCGGTCCCACTACAATAACGACGGTTGTTGTTACTGAGAAGTCAACTTGCCCGATCGGCACCGCTGAACCTTCATGCAAGACAACTACATTCGCATCCATACTGGTGAGTAGCGGTATGAGTTCCCGCGTCGTCACCAGATCGTGCACACGCGGAACATACGCTCGCCGGGCCTGTTTCGCGGCCGACCGTGCCACTGCACGCCACCGGGCGACGCCCTTGTCGGCCTTGCCCTTCGCACCGTCCCACCGCGACACGCACCGCGCGGCCTGCCAGGGCACGATCTCGTCGGCGCCGGCCTCGGTCGCGAGCTCCACAGCCAGCTCCGCGCGATCCGACTTCGGCAGCGCCTGCACCACGATCACCCGGGGCGAGGGCTCCGGCACCGTCCACGTCTGCGTGCAGCGCAGCGTGACATCGGACTTGCCGACCGACTCGGCCGTGCACCGGGCGAAACCGCCCGCACCGTCGGAGAGCACGAGCTCCTCCCCCACCCGGATCCGTCGCACCGCCGCCGCGTGTCGGCCCTCGTCACCGTCGAGCAGGTACTCCGCGCCGGGCGCGGGCAACGACTCCGCGAGGAAGACGGTGGCCGCCACCTGCGGTTACCGTCCGGCGAAGGTGTCGCGCAGGCGCGAGAACAGCCCGCTGGACTGGTCCGCTCCACCGCGACCGGCGACCTGCGGCTCCTCGCCCGGGAACAGCGCCTTGAACTCGCGCAGCTTCTCGGCCTGCTTCTTGTCCAGCCGCGAGGGGACCACCACGTCGAAGTGCACCACCAGGTTGCCGCGGTTCTGCGAGTTGACCTGGGGCATGCCGTGGCCGCGGAGCACCTTGGTGTCACCCGGCTGGGTACCCGCCGGGATCTCGACCGTGAGCTCACCGTCGATCACGGTGGGCACGGTGACCGAGGCGCCGAGCGCGGCGTCGAACATCGGGACCCGGGCGGTCACGTGCAGCGTGTTGCCGTCGCGCACCAGGACCTCGTGCTCGCGCTCGCTGACCTCCACGTACAGGTCGCCGGCGGGACCGCCACCGGGGCCCACCTCGCCCTGCCCGGCGAGCCGCACCCGCATGCCGTCACCGACACCGGCGGGGATCTTCACCGTGAGCGTGCGGCGGGTGCGCACGCGGCCGTCGCCGGCGCACTTCGTGCAGGGGTTCTGGATGACCTCGCCGGCCCCCGAGCAGGTGGGGCAGGGTCGCGAGGTCATGACCTGGCCGAGGAAGGAGCGCTGCACGGACTGCACCTCGCCCGCACCCTGGCAGGTGGGGCAGGTGGTGGGCTTGGAATCGCCCTCGGTCCCGGCTCCCTGGCACTTGTCGCACAGCACCGCCGTATCGACCGTGATCTCCCGGCTCACGCCGGTGGCGCACTCCTCGAGATCGAGCTCCATGCGGATCAACGCGTCGTTGCCGGGACGCACGCGGCCGCGCGGGCCTCGACCGCCCCCGCCGCCCATGCCGCCGCCGAAGAAGGCCTCGAAGACATCGCCCAGGCCGCCGGTGAAGCCGCTCGCGCCGCCGAACCCGCCGCCGCCGAAGCCGCCGGGCGAGCTGTCGAGCGGATCGCCGCCCATATCGACGATGCGGCGCTTGTCCGGATCGCTGAGCACCTCGTAGGCGTCGGAGACGTCGCGGAACTTCTCCTGGGCCGCATCGTCGGGGTTCACATCCGGGTGCAGCTCGCGGGCCAGCTTCCGGTAGGCACGCTTGATCTCCTGATCGGAGGCCTTCGAATCGACGCCCAGGATGCGGTAGTAGTCACGGGCCACAGCAGCTAATTCCTCACAACGAACTCGGTACTCGAACTTCGGGCGCGGAGACCTGATAGCGCTCCGCTCAACTCATGATTCCACCACGTATGGCGATGCGGCCATTCGGCCTGGTCAGCGAGCCCCCAACACCTCGCCGACATAGCGGGCGACCGCGGCGACGGACGCGATCGTCCCCGGATAGTCCATCCGGGTGGGGCCCAGCACGCCGACGCCGCCGAAGACCGCGCCCGACGAGCCGTAGCCGGTGGACACGACGGAGGCACCGCGCAGGTTCTCGTCCTGCGTCTCCGAGCCGATGGCCACCGAGACGGTGCCCGGGTGCTGTCGCGCGGTGAGCAGTTTGAGCACCACCACCTGCTCCTCCAGCGTCTCCAGGACGCTGCGCAGCGATCCGGAGACGGCGTCGAAATCTCCGGCGTTGCGGGTGAGGTTCGCGGTGCCGCCGAGCACCAGGCGGTCGTCCGCCCGCTCGACGAGGGTCTCGACCAGCACCGTCGAGACGCGGATGACCGCGTCGCGCATGTCCCGCGGCGCGAGCGGCGCGAGATCGGCCACGGCCATCGAGGCGTCGGGGATCAGTTTGCCGTGCACGGCCGCGCCGAACAGCTCACGCAACCGTGAGAGCTCCTCGTCGGACGCGGGGCCGCCCAGCTCGACGAGCCGCTGCTCCACGCGCCCGGAGTCCAGGATCACCACGAGGAGCAGCCGCGTGGGGGCCAGCGCCACCACTTCGAGGTGCCGCACCCGCGCCGAACTGATCACCGGGTACTGGATCACCGCGACCTGACGGGTGAGCTGGGCCAGCAGCCGGACGGAGCGCTGCAGCACATCGTCGAGATCGACGCCGGTCTCCAGGAACTGGAGGATCGCCCGGCGCTCCGCCGTCGACAGCGGCTTGACCTGCGCGATCCGGTCGACGAACTGCCGGTAGCCCTTCTCCGTGGGGATACGCCCGGAGCTGGTGTGCTGCTGGGTGATGTAGCCCTCGGCCTCCAGCACCGCCATATCGTTGCGGACGGTGGCGCTGGACACTCCGAGCTGGTGCCGGTCCACGAGCGCCTTCGACCCCACGGGCTCCTGCGTCTCGACGTAGTCGGCCACGATCGCCCGCAGCACCTCGAAACGACGGTCCTCGGTGCTCGACATCGAGCGCGTCACCTCCGATCGGCCTGGTTCATCCTCGAAGGTCCAGTTTACGCGGGCTAGAGTCGAACGGTGATCTTCAAGGGCGTTCTCGACGAAAAGCCGTACCCCGATCACGGCCTCACTCATCGGGAGTGGTCCAAGATCCCGCCGCAGCAGGTGCGCCTGGACCAGCTCATCACCACCACCGCGGTCCTCGCCCTCGACCGGCTGCTCTCGGAGGACTCCACCTTCTTCGGTGACCTGTTCCCGCACGCCGTGCAGTGGAACGGCGACCTGTACCTCGAGGACGGTCTGCACCGCGCCGTGCGCTCCGCGCTCCGCGGGCGGCAGGTCCTGCACTGCCGGGTGCATGCGCTCGCCCCCGGTACCCCGCCGCGTGCGGCATCCTCGGTCAGGCAGGGCAAACACGCGCGGCGTGACTGAAAGGGACTCCTCATGACCTCGACCATCCGCCAGACCGGTACCGGTTCCGCCCCCGCGGTCCCCGATGTGGTGATCGCGCGGATCGGCGTGCAGACGCGCGCGAGCGATGTCGCCGCGGCGTTCTCCGGCGCCTCGGCCGCGGCACACGCGGTCGTGGCGGCCGTCCGCGCGGCGGGCGTCGCCGACGGGGACATCGCCACCACCGACGTCGGCTTGCAGGCCGTCGAGACCGGGCCGTGGGAGGACCGGCGACTGGAGGGGTACGCGGCGTCGGAGTCGCTCACCGTCACCGTGCGCGACACCGGTCGAGCGGCGGCGGTGCTGCAGGCCGCGGCGGCCGCCGCGGGCGACGCCGCCCGGATCGAGTCGGTCACCTTCGCGGTGTCCGACGGTGACGGTCCGCTCGAACGGGCCCGGGAGGCCGCGTTCGCCGATGCCCGGCGCCGGGCGGAGCAGTACGCGCGCCTGGCCGGCGCCGCGCTGGGTCCGGTGCGGTCGATCGCCGACGAACCCGCGGGTCCCGGCCCGATGTCGGGCGTGATGTTCGCCTCGAAGCAGAGCGACAGCGGTCCCGCGATGGCCGTCGGCGAGCGCTCGGTGAGCGCGCAGGTGACGGTGGAATGGGAGTTGTCGCACTGAAAGGTGCGTTGAGGTAACGACCGATTCGGCCCGGCGGCCTTCCGTCGCTGGCACCATCGGGGCATGACGAAGCCGAAGTCCACTCCGCTGCGCCGGCGGGCCGCAGGCGCGCTGGCGGCCGCCGCGCTCGCCGTGGGAGCGCTGTCCGCCTGCTCCTCGTCCGATCCCAACGGTTCTCCGCGTGAGATCACGGCGGTCGGCACCGGTGAGGCCTCCGGCAAACCCGATGTGCTCACCGTGAAGATGGCGGTGCAGCAACAGGCCGCGGACGTGAGCACGGCAATGAACCAGTCGTCGTCGGGCGCGCAGAAGGTGATCGATGCGGCCGCCGCGAACGGCGTGGACCGCAAGGACATCGCCACCGCGAACGTCGACGTCTCCGCGCGCACGGGCCCGGACCAGTCGATCACCTCCTACGAGGCGACGCAGTCGCTCACGATCAAGGTGCGCAAGCTCGACTCCGCGTCGAAGCTGCTCGGCGATCTCGCCACCGCGGGCGGGAACGGCACCCGGATCAACTCGGTGGGTTTCGACATCGAGAACGACGACGCCCTCAAGGCCACCGCCCGCGATAAGGCCTTCGCCGCGGCCAAGACCCGCGCGGAGCAGTACGCGAAGCTGGCGGGCGGGAAGCTCGGCGAGGTCCGGACGGTGAGCGAGGTCCCGTCGGCGCGCACGCCGAGCACCCGGGACTTCTCGGCACCGGGAGGCGTCCAGGGCGCGGCCGCGGCGCCGGTCCCGATCGAATCCGGCGAGCAGTCGCTGAGTGTGACCGTCACCGTGGTGTGGTCGCTGGCCTGATCGTCAGTCGAGGATGCGGCGCACCACGCCGTCGGCGAGGAGCCGCCCCGCGTCGGTGAGCACGTAGGCCGCCCCGTCGCGGACGAGGTTGCCTTCGGCGACCTCGGCGTCGGCGCGCTCACGCTCATCCGGACCGAGCACCGTGAGCGGCAGGCCCGAGCGCATCCGCACCCGCAGCATCACGTCCTCGACGTGCTGTTCCTCCGCGGTGAGTGTCTCGTGCCCGGCCAACGGCAGTTCGCCGCGGCCGACGGCATCGGCGTAGCGGGCGGGGTGCTTGATGTTCCACACGCGGGTCCCGGCGATGTGCCCGTGGGCGCCCGGGCCGGCGCCCCACCAGTTCGCGCCCTCCCAGTACAGCTCGTTGTGGTGGCACCGTCCGGCGTCGCTGCGCGCCCAGTTCGACACCTCGTACCAGTCGAAGCCGGCGCCGCGCAGCGCGGCGTCCACCTGCTCGTAGCGGCGGGCCAGCACGTCGTCGTCGGTGTCGGGGAGTTCGCCGCGGCGGATGCGGCGCGCCAGCGCCGTGCCGTCCTCGACGATGAGCGCGTACGCGGAGACGTGGTCGACGCCGGCGTCGAGCACCGCGTCGAGCGAGGCCGCGAGATCGGCGTCGGTCTCCCCCGGCGTGCCGTAGATCAGATCCAGGTTCACGTGCTCGAAGCCCGCGGCGCGGGCCTCCTTCGCCGCGGCCACCGCCCGGCCAGGGGTGTGCGTGCGGTCGAGCACCTTGAGCACGTGTGCGGCGGCCGACTGCATGCCCAGTGAGACGCGGGTGAATCCGGCGTCACGCAACCGCCCGAAGAACTCGGGTGAGGTGGATTCGGGGTTCGATTCGGTGGTGATCTCGGCGTCGTCGGCGAACCGGAAGTGCCGCCGGGCGGTGTCGAGGAGGGCTGCCAGACCGTCGCCACCCAGCAGCGACGGTGTCCCGCCGCCCACGAACACGGTCCGCACGGGCACGTCGCCGACGGTGGCGCGCGCCAGGGCCAGCTCACCATCGATCGCCTCGGCCCACGCCTGCGGGGACGACGATCCGCCCAGCTCACCGGCGGTGTAGGTGTTGAAATCGCAGTATCCGCAGCGTGTGGCGCAGAACGGGACGTGCAGGTACAGCCCGAACGGCGCGGAGCCGCCCTCCAGTGAGGGCAGGGCGGGGGCGGCGAGGGACTGTGTCACTCCTCCAGTCTGGCAGTCGCGGCTGCCGGGTCCGAACCGGTCGGCGGCGGGAACCGCGATGTGGTTCGAACCACCCCGATTCCAACTTTCGCCCAGCCGGTGGCACAATGATCTCGATGGATGGACAGGGTGAGCTGCTGGCTTCGCGCCGGCACATTGATTACCTGCGGGTCTGCAGCAGCAGCTGTCAGGCCTGATTCCGGCGTTTCTGCGCGCCGCACCGCTCTTGCGCCACAGCCCGGCGCGCCATCTTCGTGAATCCCAGGAGTCTCCATGACGTCGACTGCCGACGCCCCCGTTTCCTCCGCTGAGGCCGCTGCCGCGCGGCCCGCTCGCAAGCGCCCGGTACAGCGGAAGTCCGAGGGCCAGTGGAAGCTGGGCTACCGCGAACCGCTGAATGCGAACGAGCAGACCAAGAAGGACGACAACCCGCTCAACGTGCGGGCCCGGATCGAGAACATCTACTCCAAGCAGGGTTTCGACTCGATCGACAAGTCGGATCTGCGCGGCCGGATGCGCTGGTGGGGCCTGTACACCCAGCGCGAGCAGGGCTACGACGGCACCTACACCGGTGACGAGAACATCGACCTGCTCGAGGCCCCGTACTTCATGATGCGGGTGCGGTGCGACGGCGGGAAGCTCAATGCCGAGCAGATGCGGACACTCGGCGAGATCTCCACCGAGTTCGCCCGCGATACGGCCGATCTCTCCGACCGGGAGAACGTGCAGTACCACTGGATCGAGATCGAGAACGTTCCCGAGATCTGGAAGCGACTCGAAGCGGTGGGCCTGAAGACCACCGAGGCCTGCGGTGATTGCCCGCGCGTGGTGCTCGGTTCACCCCTGGCCGGCGAGTCCTTCGGCGAGGTGCTCGACCCATCGCCCGCGATCGACGAGATCGTGCGCCGCTACATCGGCGACCCGAAGTACTCCAACCTGCCGCGCAAGTTCAAGACCGCCATCTCGGGCCAGCAGGACGTGGTGCACGAGATCAACGATGTGGCCTTCGTGGGCGTCGTGCATCCGGAGCACGGCCCCGGCCTGGACCTGTGGGTGGGCGGCGGCCTTTCCACGAACCCCATGCTCGCCCAGCGCGTGGGTGCCTGGATCCCCCTCGACGAGGTGCCCGATGTGTGGGAGGGCGTGGTCTCGATCTTCCGCGACTACGGCTACCGCCGGCTCCGTGCGAAGGCGCGGTTGAAGTTCCTCATCAAGGACTGGGGCATCGAGAAGTTTCGTGAGGTCCTCGAAACCGAGTACCTGGGCCGCAAGCTGATCGACGGTCCCGCCCCCGAGAAGCCCGAGCGCCCGATCGACCACATCGGGGTGCAGAAGCTGCGCAACGGGCTCAACGCCGTCGGCTTCACCCCGATCGCGGGCCGTGTTTCGGGATCGGTGCTGACCAAGGTCTCCGCGGCGATGGAGCGGGTGGGCTCGGACCGGGCCTCGTTCACGCCGTACCAGAAGCTCATCGTGTTGGACGTCCCCGATGATCAGGTCGATTCGCTGATCGATGAACTGAAGCCGTTGGGACTGCACGGCCGCCCCTCGCACTGGCGACGGAACCTGTTGGCCTGCAGTGGTATCGAGTTCTGCAAGCTGTCCTTCGTCGAGACCCGCAAGCGGTCGCAGGTGCTGGTTCCCGATCTGGAGGAGCGGCTGGCCGATATCAACGCCCAGCTGGACGTCCCGATCACGGTGAACATCAACGGCTGCCCGAACTCGTGCGGGCGGTCCCAGATCGCCGATATCGGCTTCAAGGGACAGCTCGTGGACGATCACGAGGGGAATCAAGTCGAGGGCTTTCAGGTTCACCTTGGTGGAAGCCTCGGGCTCGACAGCGGGTTCGGCCGCAAGCTGCGCCAGCACAAGGTGCTGTCGACGGAGCTCGGGGACTACATCGAGCGAGTGGTGCGGAACTTCGTGGCACAGCGTGAGGGCGATGAGCGCTTCGCGCAGTGGACGCTCCGGGCCGCTGAGGAGGACTTGCGATGACTGCCCCGTCGAATCCCTTGACCGGCGCGACCGCCGACGAACTGCGCGAGCTCGCGGAGCGCGCCTCGACGGAACTGGAGGGCGCCGACGCGCTCACCCTGCTGCGATGGACGCTGGACACCTTCGGCGAGGACTTCGTGGTGGCCTCCAACATGCAGGACGGCGTGCTGGTGCACCTCGCGAAGCAGGTCCAGGACCGGCCGAAGGTGCTGTTCCTGGACACCGGCTACCACTTCCCCGAGACCATCGGCATGCGCGATGCGGTCGAGGCGATCTACGACGTGGAGCTGCTGAACGTGACGCCCGAGCACAGCGTGGGCGAGCAGGATGCGCTGCTTGGGAAGGACCTGTTCGCCTCCGATCCCGCGCAGTGCTGCAACCTGCGCAAGGTGGTGCCGCTGCGGGAGACGCTGAGCGGCTACCGCGCGTGGGTCACCGGCATCCGCCGGGTGGAGTCGCCGACGCGCGCGAACGCTCCGTTCATCTCCTTCGACGAGGGCTTCGGCCTGCTCAAGGTGAATCCGATCGTCGACTGGTCCGATGAGGACATGGAGCGGTTCATCGCCGAGAACGGCGTTCTGGTGAACCCTCTCGTCGACGAGGGCTACCCGTCGATCGGCTGCCAGCCCTGCACGAAGAAGCCAGCCCCCGGTTCCGATCCTCGAAGCGGCCGCTGGGCCGGTTCGACCAAGACAGAATGCGGACTCCACGCCTCATGACCATTTCCGAGAACCCTCCGGCCACGACTGCGGAGTTCAGCACCCTCGACGCGCTCGAGTCCGAGGCCATTCACATCTTCCGCGAGGTAGCGGGCGAGTTCGAGCGCCCGGTGATCCTGTTCTCCGGCGGCAAGGATTCGACGGTGCTGCTGCACCTCGCGGTCAAGGCCTTCTGGCCGGCGCCGCTGCCCTTCGCGCTGCTGCACGTGGACACCGGCCACAACCTGCCCGAGGTGTTGGACTTCCGCGACCGCATGGTCGAGAAGTACAACCTGCGCCTGCACGTGGCCAAGGTCGAGGACTACCTGGCCGACGGCCGGCTGGAGGAGCGGGCCGACGGCATCCGCAACCCGCTGCAGACGGTGCCGCTGCTCGATGCGATCACTGAGAACAAGTTCGATGCCGTCTTCGGCGGTGGCCGCCGCGACGAGGAGCGGGCCCGCGCCAAGGAGCGGATCTTCAGCCTGCGCAACGCCTTCGGCCAGTGGGATCCGAAGCGTCAGCGTCCCGAACTGTGGAATCTGTACAACGGCCGGCACGCACCGGGCGAGCACGTGCGGGTGTTCCCGATCAGCAATTTCACCGAGCTCGACATCTGGCGCTACATCGCCCGTGAGGACATCGAGCTGGCTTCGATCTACTACGCGCACGAGCGCGAGGTGTACGACCGCGACGGCATGTGGATGACCTCGGGCGTGTGGGGCGGCCCCCGCGAGGGCGAAGACGTCCAGACCCTGTCGGTGCGGTACCGCACGGTGGGTGACGGTTCCACCACCGGCGCGATCCTCTCGACCGCGGCGAACAACGAGCAGATCATGGCCGAGGTCGCGGCGTCGCGGCTCACCGAGCGCGGCGCCACCCGCGGCGACGACCGGGTCTCCGAGGCCGCGATGGAAGACCGCAAGAAAGAGGGCTACTTCTGATGAGCAGCGCCCCCGCACTCCTCCGCCTGGCCACCGCCGGTTCGGTCGACGACGGCAAGTCCACGCTGGTGGGCCGTCTGCTGTACGACACGAAGTCGGTGCTGGCCGACCAGATCGACGCCGTGACGCGCGCGTCGGTCGACAAGGGTCTCGACACTCCTGATCTGTCGCTGCTGGTCGACGGCCTGCGCGCCGAGCGCGAGCAGGGCATCACCATCGACGTGGCCTACCGCTACTTCGCGACGCCCAACCGGTCCTTCATCCTGGCCGACACCCCCGGCCACGTGCAGTACACCCGGAACACCGTGTCCGGCGCGTCCACCGCGCAGGTCGTCATCCTGCTGACCGATGCGCGCAAGGGCGTCATCGAGCAGACCCGTCGGCACGCCGCCGTGCTGTCGCTGCTGGGCGTGCCGCGCCTGGTTCTGGCGGTGAACAAGATCGACCTCGTCGAAGACCCGGCCGCGGTCTTCCAGGAGATCTCGGCCGAGTTCCGCGCGCTGACCGGCTCGTTGGGCTGGGCCGACGATGCGGTCCACGCGATTCCGGTGTCGGCGCTGCACGGCGACAACGTGGCCTCCCGATCGGACCAGACGCCGTACTACGACGGTCCGTCGCTGATCGAGCACCTGGAGTCGATCCCGACCGATCCGGACATCAAACCCATCGGGTTCCGGTTCCCGGTGCAGTACGTGATCCGGCCGCGCACGCCCGAGTACCCCGACTACCGCGGGTACGCCGGACAGGTGGCCGCGGGCACCGTGGACGTGGGCGACGAGGTGCTGGTGCTCCCCGCGGGAACGCGCAGCCGGGTCGAGCGGATCGATACGCCCGACGGTGAGCTCGCTTCCGCCCACACCGGGCGCAGCGTCACGGTGATCCTCGCCGACGATGTGGACGTCTCCCGCGGCGATGTGATCGTCTCGGCCGCAGATGCTCCCGAGCCACGGCAGCAGTTCGAGGCCACCGTGTGCTGGCTGGCGGAGAAGCCGCTGCGCATCGGTGCGCGCCTGTTGCTCAAGCACGGCACGAGGACCACGCAGGCCATCATCGGCGGTGTCGACGCGGTCTTCGACGAGCAGAACCTCACGGTCGCTCCGGGAGACGGTCTGGAGCTCAACCAGATCGGCCGGATCTCGGTGCAGACAGCGGAGCCGATCGTCGCCGACGACTACGACAAGAACCGGGAGATGGGCAGCTTCCTGCTGATCGACCCGCAGAGCGGCAACACGCTCGCCGCCGGCCTGGTGGGCGACGCGCTGGCGCATCTGGTCTGACCACTCGGACAACGAGCCCGCCGCCTCCCGCTCGGAGGCGGCGGGCTTTTTCGTGAATTCCTACGACGATCTATACATCGGATGTTTAACTAGTGTGGCGCAGATCGCAGGTCCGATTCCCTGTCGGATCACCTCGCGTCGCCCCGGTCGTCCACCGGAGCTCGTCTCGTTTGCAGGAGTTCACCCATGCCCGGATCCGGCCAGTCGCGTCAGCGAAACATCACCCGCACCGCCTGGGCGGGCATCATCGGCAGCGTCGTCGAGTACTACGATTTCACGTTGTTCGGGCTCGCCGCGGCGCTGGTCTTCGGGCCGCTGTTCTTCCCGTCCGCTGACCCGACGACGCAGGTCATCAGCTCTCTTCTGACCTTCGCCATCGGCTACTTCGGCCGCCCCAATCGGCGGGCTGCTGTTCAGCCACTTCGGCGACCGCGTCGGACGTAAGCCGATGCTGGTGATCACCCTCTTGGTCATGGGCGTCGCCACGTTGGCCATCGGCCTGCTGCCCACGTACGAGTCGATCGGGATCGCAGCGCCAATCCTGCTCGCCGCCTGCCGGGTGCTCCAAGGCATGGGCGCCGGCGCCGAATACGTCGGATCTCTGGTGATGATGGCGGAGAACGGCGATAAGCGTCGCCTCGGCCTGCGCGTTTCTCTCCCCGGCATGGGCGTCTTCGCGGGCATCGTGATCGCCACCGCGGTCTTCGCCCTCATCTCGCTGCTCCCCGACGATCAGCTGATGAGCTGGGGCTGGCGCCTGCCCTTCCTGATGAGTGTGGTCACGTTGGGCGTCGGCCTCTGGATTCGCACGGGCGTCATGGAGACCGAGGAGTTCCGGGAGCTCAAGGACGAGGGCCGGATCACCCGCTTCCCGGTGGTCGAGGCCCTGCGCACCCAGTGGCGGGAGATTCTGGTCGGCTTCGGCATCAACGGGCCGTATCTCGCGTTCTCCTCGCTCACCCAGGTCTTCCTGCTCTCCTACATCACCAAGACGCTGCATCTCCCGGCTAGCTTCGGCCTGCTGGCCAATCTGGTCGCTTCCACCGGCGCGATCGGGATGACGCCCCTCGCGGGGCATCTGGGCGACCGGTACGGGCGCAGGCAGGTGTGGCTCGTGGGATGCGCCGTATTCGCGGTGTTCGGCCTCCTCGTCTTCCCCGCCCTGGGAACCGGGAACGAGTTCGTGATCGTCGCCGTGATGGTGCTGGGCATCTCGGTCGGCCTCGCCACCCTCTACGCCACGCAGGGCGCCATTCTCACCACCCTGTTCGAACCCCAGCACCGCCTCAGCGGCGTGATCCTCGTCCGGGAGCCCACCGCCGCCCTGATCGCGGGCCCTGCGCCCGCCGTCGCGGCCGCACTCGTCGCCTCGACGGGCGGTGACCCCTGGCCGGTGTCCGCGGCCTTCGTCGTGTGCGCGGTGATCGCCGCCGGCACGGTGCTTCTCGCGTGGAACCGGCTCGGGACGCGGACGGACTTCGTCGAGGGGGAGGTGGCCGGCCCGAGCGCCACGGCGGCACCAACGACGTGAGCCTCACGTCCCGGCCCGAGTTTCCCGCTACCGTCCCGCGGGCAGCTCTCCCACCCGGTGAATCTCGCTGCCATCCACGCTCTCCCACACGGCCACGCCGTCACGCAGCCGTGCCCACAACGGGCTCCCGCCGCGCTCGGCACGAGGCCACGTGCGGGCGGGTCTGACGACCTGCGCGGAGTCGAGGACGGCGTCCTGAACCTGGTCCGCGACCAGGTGGGTCCGCTCCTCCTCGTCGCCGGCGTCCGCGAAGCGGATCGCTACGGATCCCGCTCCCTTCAGTGACAGCCATAGATCGCCGGCCGGGAAATCATGGGCGAGCATCGATTTCCATGGCAGACGGTCAGCGCTCGGCGATGCGAATTCGTAGTGAAGCCCGCTCACGTGCATGTCACGTTCCACTCGCAGGTACTCCGGCGAGGTCGACGGATCACGCATCAGAACATCTCGACCGCCCACGGGCGGCGCGGGCTCACCAGCAGACGGTCGGCGCGAGCGGCCGCACCGTCGGTCAGCTCACGAATCGCACCGATGGCCACGCGCCGGGACACCGGCTCGTCGGAGAGCCAGAGGCGGCCGAGGTCGGCGATGTCCACGGCGAGGTCCGCGGGATCGTCGGTGGGCGTGCATTCCCCGGTGGCGCCGTCGATGAGGAAGCGGCCGTGCGCCGGGCCGGGTCCGGCACCGTCGTATCCGGGGTCGGTCACGTCCAGCACCAGTTGATCGAGCATCGCGTACGTGCGCGCGGAGAACAGCGCGGGCACATCGAAGGGCCGGATCCACAGGAAGTCGGTGCGATTGGATACCTGCGCCGCCCGGGGATCGGCGGGCACGGTGGTCACCAGATCGTCGAGTGGGCGCTGCGGTGCCTCGACCCACATCACCCAGTCGATGCTCATCGCGAAGGCCCACAGGTCACGCTCGGCCGCGGCGTCGATACCGAGGAGCTCGGTCACCTTCAGGGTCGAGTCCGGCCGGCTGTCCGTCCATTTCGGTGCCATCGTGTACGCCAGGACTCCGGCAACGGCTCCGCCGCGGCGAAGCACCACGCGCAGCGTCTCATCAGGGCCACCGCCGGTGATGACTCCCGCGGTGCGACGCAGATTGATGTCGAGTTTGGAGACGCGGCCGGGGAAGTCGATCAGCTCGCGGATGCAGGTGGAGGCCTCCAGGTACTCCGCGCTGTCCACGTATCGCACCTGATCGACGGGCGGCTGCGGGAGCGTGGCGCGGTCCACGGAGATCCGGTAGTCGACGGTCTCAGTGCTCTGCCCGAAGCCGTAGCGGCCGTAGATCGCGTACTCGGCCGCGATGAGAGTTGCGGCGGCGGCACCGTTGGCGCGGGCCTCGTCGAGGCAGCCGCGCATGTGGGTGCCGAGGATGCCGCGGCGCCGGTGCGTCGGCAGCACGGTGACGGCGGAGACGGCCCGGACCGGCACCGTCGCGCCGCCCACGGCGGTCAGCTCCTGATCGAAGGAGAGAAAGGTGCCCACGGTGCGGCCGCCGTCGATCGCGATCCGGTGATCGAGCGAATCGAGTTGTCCCGAGACCGTTTCCAGCCACTGTTCGGCGTCCGGCAGCCGGGCCTGGAAGCCGATCGAAGCGCACTGCTGGAACCCCTCGAGCTGCTCACGGGTGGTCACACGCTGGAACTCGATGGCATTGGATCCGGTCATACCGCCCACGTTACCTGCGCCCGCAAACGGATTTCGGCGGTTACGAGGCGGAGGAGATCTCCGGGACGTGGGTGGCGCGGACGTACACGATGTCGCCCTCGGAGAGGTCCAGGGCGGAGGCGTCACCGCGGGTGATCTGCGCGTGGAACCGCTCCCCCGTGGCCGAGTTCTTCAGCTCAACGCGCACCTCGAAGCCGAGGTACACCACGCGCTCGACCTCGGCGCGCAGCACGCCGGCCTCCTCGGAGGTCTGCTCGCCCTGCCGGGCCAGCTCGGGGGTACGGCCCACGCGGATGTCGTGGGGGCGCACCAGCACCCCATTGAGCCTGGCGACCGATCCGAGGAAGGACATCACGAAGGGCGTCTCGGGACGGTCGTAGACGTCCTCCGGGGTACCCACCTGCTCGATCCGGCCCTGGTTGAGCACGGCGATGCGGTCGGCGATGTCGAGCGCCTCCTGCTGATCGTGGGTCACGATCACGGTGGTCACGTGCACCTCGTCGTGCAGGCGCCGCAGCCAGGCCCGCAGCTCGTCGCGCACCTTCGCGTCGAGCGCGCCGAAGGGCTCGTCGAGGAGCAGCACCTGCGGGTCGACGGCGAGCGCGCGAGCGAGCGCCATGCGCTGCCGCTGACCGCCCGAGAGCTGGGCGGGGTACCGCTGCTGGAAGCCGGCCAGGCCCACCACCTCGAGTAGCTCGTCGACCTTGGCCTTGACCTCGGCGGCGGGACGCTTGCGGATCTTCAGGCCGAAGGCCACGTTCTCCCGCACCGTCATGTGCTTGAAGGCGGCGTAGTGCTGGAAGACGAAGCCGATGTCGCGCTGCTGCGGCGATGAATCGGTCACGTCGACACCGTTGATCTCGACCCGCCCGGAATCGAGCCGATCCAGGCCCGCGATGGACCGCAGCAGCGTCGACTTGCCGGACCCCGACGGGCCGAGCAGAGCGGTCAACGAACCGTCGGGGATCTCCAGGGTCACATCGTCGAGCGCGGCGAAGTCACCGTAGTGCTTGTTCGCGCCCCGCACGTTAATCGTCATCTCGGTTCCTCCGCCGGGTCGCTTCGAGCAGGGTCATCACCACGAGCGTGATGAGCGCGAGGCCCATCAGCAGCGTCGCCGCCGCGTACGCGCCGAAGGTGTTGTAGTCGTCGTGGTTGCGCGAGCTCACCAGCAGGGTGAGCGTCTGGGAGATGCCGGGGAAGTTGGACGACACCATGAGCACCGCACCGTATTCGCCGAGCGCGCGGGCCACGGTGAGCACCACGCCGTAGGTCAGGCCCCAACGGATGGCGGGCAGCGTGATCCGCCAGAAGGTCTGCCAGCCGTTCGCGCCGAGGGTGGCCGCGGCCTGCTCCTGTTCGGTGCCGATCTCGTGCAGCACGGGCTCCACCTCGCGCACCACGAAGGGCAGCGTCACGAAGACGGTGGCCAGGACCATGCCGGGGAGACCGAAGATCACTCGGAAGCCGAGTGATTCGATGCCGCCGAACCACCCGCCGACGCCCCACAGCATGATCAGCGCGACGCCCACGACCACCGGCGAGACCGCGAAGGGCAGA
The DNA here is from genome assembly GCF_039525985.1 of Tsukamurella strandjordii. Lineage (NCBI taxonomy): Bacteria > Bacillati > Actinomycetota > Actinomycetes > Mycobacteriales > Tsukamurellaceae > Tsukamurella > Tsukamurella strandjordii. The sequence continues at coordinate 56,542 of NZ_BAAAII010000002.1, forward strand.
TCGACCGCGGCCTGCAGCGCCGCCTTGCCGCGGAACTTCCCGCGAGCCAGGGCCAGGGCGGTGAACACGCCGAAGATCACGTTGAGCGGCACCACGATCGCCACGATCAGCAGCGACAGTTGCAGCGCCGAGATCGCCGCGGGGGTGGTGATCCAGTCCCAGAACTGGCCGAAGCCGCGCTCGAAGGAGCGGTACAGGATGATCGCGATCGGGAGCACCAGGAGCAGGAACAGGTACACCAGCGCCACCGTGCGCAGGCTCAGGACGGACTTCCTGGACAGTCTCATTCGGCCGTCTCCTCCCGCTTGGCGCTGCGCCCGCCGAAGAACCGCATCACGGCCAGCAGCACGAAGGCGATGGCGAGCAGCGCCACCGAGACGGCCGACGCCGCGGTCTGATTGTCGACCTCGAGCTGCTGCTGGATGTACTGCGAGGCCACCTGCGTCTCGCCCGGGATGTTGCCGCCCACCAGCACGACGGAGCCGAATTCGCCGATCGCGCGGGTGAATGCGAGTCCCGCTCCGGACAGGATCGCCGGCAGCAGGGTGGGGATGATGATCTTGCGGACGATCACCCGGTTCGGGGCGCCCAGCGAGGCGGCCGCCTCCTCCACCTCGCGGTCGAGTTCGATGAGCACCGGCTGCACCTGCCGCACCACGAAGGGCAGCGTCACGAAGGCCAGCGCGATCACCAGGGCGGGTTGGGTCGCGTTGAGCGTCAGCCCGATCGGGCTGTCCGGACCGTACAGCGAGAGCAGCACGATGGACGCGACGATGGTGGGCAGCGCGAAGGGCAGGTCGATGAGTGCATTGACCACGCCCTTGCCGGGGAAGTCGTCCCGCACCAGCACCCAGGCGATGATCGTGCCCATCACCACGTTGATCAGCGTGACGATCAGCGATACCCAGATGGTGATCCCCAGCGTGGAGACCGCGTTCTTGGCGGTGAGCGCGGCCCAGAATCCGGACCAGCCGTCGTCGAAGGCGGTGGCGGTGATCGCCGCGATGGGCAGCAGCACGATCAGGGAGACCCACAGCCAGGCCACGCCGATGCGCAGCGGATTGATCGTGCGCATCACTTGCCCCCCGTCTTGTACGCGGCCGCGATGGTGCCCTTGTCGCCGAACAGTGCCGCGTCCACAGCCGACCATCCGGCGAGGTCCTTGCCGTTGTTCTTGGCGGCGGTGCCCTTGCCGAGCTCGGCGCCGAGCTGCTTGATGGTCCACACCTGCTGCGGCTGGGCGCTGAACAGCCCCGTGGTCTCGGCGGCCACGGTCGGGTCGGAGGCGCGGAAGCCGGAGTCCGGGAGAGCGCGCTGCGCCTCCGGCGAGAACAGGAACTTCACGAAGCGCTCGGCGGCCTCGGGGTCCTGCGCGGTGTTCACCACGGCCACCGGCAGCTCGATGCGGAAGGTCTGCGGCGGGAAGAAGTACTCGACCGGCGGCTTCCCATCGGCCTTGTTCTGCCGCTGCATGAGCACGGCCTCGCTCTCGTAGCTCAGCAGCACGTCACCCTGCCCGGAGTCGAAAGCGGCGGTGGCGTCGCGGCCGGATCCCGGGCTCACCGTGGTGTGATCGCGGATCAGTTCCTTGACGAAGTCGAGGCCCTGCTTCGGGTTCTTCCCGCCGTCCGAGAGCGCGGCGTACGGGGCGAGCAGGTTCCATTTCGCGGAGCCGGAGCTGGCGGGGTTCGGGGTGACCACCTCCACGCCCGGCTTGAGCAGGTCGTTCCAGTCCCGGATGTTCTTCGGATTGCCGGGGCGCACCACCACTGCCACGAGCGAGGTGAAGGGCACGGAATCGTAGGGGTAGGTCTTCTCCCAGGTCTTGTCGATCACGCCCGCCTTGACGTCGCGGGTCACATCGGGCTGCACCGAGAAGTTCACCACGTCGGCGGGCACGTGCCGGGCCACCTTGCGGCTCTGGTCGCCCGAGGCGCCGTAGGACTGCGAGAACCCCACGTCGGGGTTGGTCTTGCGGAACAGCGGGATGGCCACGTCGAAGGCCGGCTTGGCGGCGGCGAAGCCGACCAGATTCACCTGGTAGCGGCCGCTGGAGATGTCGGCACCGTTGGGGACGTCCGTGGAGCCGCCCCCACACGCCGCCAGCAGCAGGCTCAGGGCGATCACGACGATGCTCGAGGCACGGCCGCGATGCGACCACGCGGCAGTGCCGCGGCGGGTCTTGTCGATCATGCTCGCCGTTCTCGTCGTCGGGCTGGACAGGCGAGAATCGTACGGAGTCAGGTCAGCGCGTGAATGCCCAGACGACGACCAACAGGATGAGCAGCCCGATCAGCGCGAGAGTGACCTTCGATTTGGGCACGTAGGCGCGCCACCCGCCACCGCTGTCAGACACCACTTCGCTCCTCTTCCGCAGGGACCTGACCTGCGTCTTCCTCATCGTCCGCTGTTTCTAGCGGGCCGTGCAGCGCGTCGGCCACCCGATTGATGAGCGCGGTGAGCACGCGAACCACCAGCATTGCGATCATCGAGAGTACAACCAGCACCAGCGAAACCTGCAGGACGAAGGGCAGACCGGTGAGCCACAGCTCCACCGCATCGACCCATTGCGCCAGCACGTTCACCACGCCAGCCTAGCGCCCAGCGCGCACATCACCGTGGTCGTGCCTCATCATGGTCTGCATGGCCTCGAAGCAGAACCCAGCAGTGGAGCCGACTGATGCCGTGGTGGCGGCCGCGGCGGCCGAAGTCTCGGCGGCGGCCGTCAGCGATAGCGCCTTCCCGCCGATCCACGATTACGCCTTCCTCTCCGACTGCGAGAACACCTGCCTGATCGCCCGCGACGGCAGCGTGGAGTGGATGTGCATCCCCCGCCCGGACTCCCCCAGCGTCTTCGGCGCGATCCTCGATCGCGGCGCCGGCTCGTTCCGGCTCGCGCCGTACGGCGTGCGGGTGCCGGTGGACCGTCGGTACCTGCCGGGCAGCCTGATGCTCGAGACCACCTGGCAGACGTCCACGGGCTGGATGATCGTGCGGGACGCGCTGGTGATGGGCCCGTGGCACGACACGCAGACCCGCTCGCGCACGCACCGTCGGACCCCCACCGACTGGGACGCCGAGCACATCCTGCTGCGCACCGTGCGCTGCGTCTCGGGCACCGTCGAGCTGCAGTTGAACTGCGAGCCGGCCTTCGACTACAACCGGGCGGGCGCGAAGTGGGAGTACTCGTCGGACGGGTACGGCGAGGCGGTCGCCAAGGCGCGGTCGGAGACGGACCTGCACCCCGAGCTCAAGCTGACCACCAACATGCGGCTGGGGCTGGAGGGGCGCGAGGCCCGCGCGCACACCCGTATGCAGGAGGGCGACGAGGTCTTCGTCGCGCTGTCGTGGAGCAAGCACCCGGTGCCGCAGACCTTCGCCGAGGCCGCGAAGAAGATGTGGTCGACGGCGGAGTCGTGGCGGCAGTGGATCAACCGCGGCCAGTTCCCGGACCATCCGTGGCGCTCCTACCTGCAGCGTTCCGCGCTCACGCTCAAGGGACTCACGTACTCGCCGACCGGCGCGCTGCTCGCGGCGTCCACCACCTCGCTCCCGGAGACGCCGCACGGCGAGCGGAACTGGGACTACCGGTACGCGTGGGTGCGCGACTCCACCTTCGCGCTGTGGGGCCTGTACACGCTGGGCCTGGACCGGGAGGCCGAGGACTTCTTCTCGTTCATCGCGGACGTCTCCGGCGCGAACAACGGCGAGCGGCACCCGCTCCAGGTGATGTACGGCGTGGGTGGTGAGCGCACGTTGATCGAGGAGGAGCTGGGCCACCTGTCGGGGTACGACGGTGCGCGGCCGGTCCGGATCGGCAACGGCGCCTACAACCAGCGCCAGCACGACATCTGGGGCACGATGCTGGACTCGGTGTACCTGAACACCAAGTCCAGCGAGCGCATCCCGGAGACGTTGTGGCCGGTGCTCAAGGAGCAGGTCGAGGAGACGCTGAAGTACTGGCGCGAGCCCGACCGCGGCATCTGGGAGGTGCGCGGCGAGCCGCAGCACTTCACCTCCTCGAAGGTGATGTGCTGGGTGGCCCTCGATCGCGGCGCGAAACTGGCCGCGATGCACGGCGAGGACGATTACGCCGCGAAGTGGGCCGAGCAGGCCGACGTGATCAAGGCCGACATCCTCGAGCACGGTGTGGACGAGCGCGGCGTGTTCACGCAGCGCTACGGCAGCGATTCGCTCGACGCCTCACTCCTGCTGGTGCCGCTGCTGCGGTTCCTGCCGTCCGACGATCCGCGGGTGCGGGCCACGGTGATCGCCATCGCCGACGAGCTCACCGAGGACGGCCTCGTGCTGCGCTACCGCGTCGACGAGACCGACGACGGCCTGTCCGGCGAGGAGGGCACCTTCACGATCTGTTCGTTCTGGCTGGTGTCCGCGCTCGTGGAGATCGGCGAGGTGGCGCGCGGCCGGGCACTGTGCGAGCGACTGCTGGCCTACTCGTCGCCGCTGAAGCTGTACGCCGAGGAGATCGATCCCAAGTCGGGTAAGCACCTGGGCAACTTCCCACAGGCGTTCACGCACCTGGCGCTGATCAACGCCGTGGTGCACGTGATCCGGGCGGAGGAGTCCGAGCACGACGCGTCGGCCTTCCTCCCGGCGCACCACACGCCGTAGCGGAGGGGCTATCCGGTGAGTCCGCGCCGCTCCAGCAGCGGCCCGATCTCCGGATCGGCGCCCCGGAAGTCGCGGTAGGCCTGGGAGGCGTCCACGCTGCCGCCGCGGGACAGGACGGCGGCGCGTAGGCGCTCGCCGTTCTCCCGCGTGGGACCGTCGTGTGCCGTGAACCAGGCCGCGGCGTCGGCGTCGAGCACCTCGGACCAGATGTAGCTGTAGTAGCCGGCGCTGTAGCCGCCCGAGAAGATGTGGTTGAAGAACGGGCCGCGGTAGCGGGGCGGCACGCCGGGCACATCGAGTCCCGCGTCGGCGAGCGCTGCCGCTTCGAAGGCGGCGACGTCGTCGATCACGGTGCCGGGCGCGAGGGTGTGCCAGGCGAGGTCGATGATGGCGGCGCCGAGGTATTCGACGGTGCCGAATCCCTCACCGCGGGTGCCCGGTTCGAGAATCGATTCCCGGAGCTGTTGCGGCAGCGGCGCTCCGGTCTCGTGATGCCGGGCGTAACCGTCGAGCACGGTGGGCCAGGCCGCGAACATCTCGTTGAACTGCGAGGGGAATTCGACGAAGTCGCGGGGCACGCTGGTGCCCGAGAAGTACGGGTAGGTCACGTCCGAGAGCAGGCCGTGCAGGGCGTGGCCGAACTCGTGGAAGACGGTGCGCACCTCGTCGCGGCTGAGCAAAGCCGGACGGCCGGCGGGCGGGGCGACGAAGTTGCACACATTGATCACCACGGGCAGCGCGTCCAGCAGGTGCGATTGATCGACGAAGCTGGTCATCCACGCGCCGCCGCGCTTGCTGGGCCGAGCGAAGTAGTCGCCCACGAACAGGCCGACCGGCGCACCGTCGGGCCCGTCCACCTGCCAGGCACGCGCGGCCGGATTGTGCAGCGCGAGGTCGGTGCGCTCGGTGAAGGTGAGTCCGTACATGCGGTGCGCGGCCTCGAAAACACCGTCGCTGATCACGGCGTCGAGTGCGAGGAAGTCGCTGAGGGCACCGGCATCGCCGTCTCCCGCCTGTGCGCGCTGTTCGGCGATCCGAGCGTAGAAGGGCCAGTCCCAGGCCTCGATGTCGTGGCCGGCGAGGGTCTCCAGCTCCGCGCGCTCGGCGGCGGCGTTGCGGGCGGCGGGCGCCGCGAGGTCGCGGAGCATCGCCTGCGCGGCTTCGGCGGTCCCGGCGGTCTGATCGGCGATCTGGTACGCGGCGTGGTGCGGGTAGCCGAAGAGGCCGGCGCGCTCGGCGCGCAGTCCGGCGATCCGGGTGATCAGTGCGCGGGTGTCGTTAGCGCCTCCGCGGGTGTTGCGGGCCGACGATGCCTCGTACACGCGTCGCCGAGAGGCCCGGTCGGTCAGGCGGGCGAGATTGGGCTGATTGAGCGGGTATCCGAGCGCGAGGAGATAGCCGTCCCGTCCGGCCGCCTCGGCCGCGGTCCGAGCGGCGGCCACGGCGTCGGCGTCCAGGCCGTCGAGCTCCTCCGCGGAATCGAAGTGGACGGCGGAGGCATTGGTGTCGGCGAGTGTGCGGCGGGAGAATTCGGTGGTGAGCTCGGCCAGTTCGGTATTGATCTGCTTGAGCCGATCCTGGGACGATGCGTCGAGAGCGGCACCGGCGCGGGTGAAGCGCAGGTGGTAGCGCTCCAGCAGACGCAGCGATTCGGCATCGAGGCCCAGGGTGTCGCGGCTCGAGTGCAGCGCGTCGATGCGGCCGAACAGCGCGGCGTCCATGAGGATCGCGTCGTAGTGCGCGGACCAGGCCGGCGAGACCTTCGCCTGGATCTCTTCGAGGGCATCGGTGCGGTCGGTCGACGTGATCGAGAAGAACACGGCCGCAACCCGTCCCAGATCCTGTCCCGCACGTTCCATCGCCTCGACCGTATTCGCGAAGGTCGCTGGTTCGGGGTTCTGCGCGATCGCGTCGATCTCCGCGCGGTGCCGCGCGAAGCCCTCGGAGAAGGCGGCCTCGTAGTCGGCGTCGGCGAACGCCGCGAAGTCCGGGAGCGCGAACGGAAGGGCGCTGGGGGCGAGAACGGCATCGACGGTCACCCTTCGAAAGTACCCGGGCCGAGGTGAGTAGTTCCACGGATCCCGCTGCGCCCGATCCGCGGGAGGCTACTGCCATGAACGGATTCATCGACCGCTGCCGGCAGCGCGGTCTCGCTGTTCTCGCCGTCGGTCTCCAGCGCACCCAGCTGACCCTGCTGCGACAGTCGCTCAGCCACTTCGGCGGCGCCGTGATCATCACCGCCGATGCCGCGCCGCACTACACGCAGCGGCAGCTTCGGCGCGCGCTCGGCGGCACTGTGCTGCTCGGGCTGGGTCCGGTGGCGGCGGTCGCGGCGGGCACCGTCGGCTTCCTGGCCGGACCCACACGTGGCCCTCGCCCCGTGATCGTCCTCGCCGGGGCCACGCTCGCGGAGCTCGCAGCGTGGCGCATCGGCATAGGGTTCAATCCGTGACTGCGATGCCGAGGTGGGCGGCGAAGGATTCGGCGAGCCCCATCACCTGCATCTGCGACATTGTGGCACCCGCGATGCCCTCCACGCCGCGGATCCGCTCGATCCGCAGACCGCGCAGATCCACGTGCTGCAGCTTCGCCCGAGTCACGTCCAGGTCGCCCACCGAGCAGCCGTCGAAGGCCACCCGGATCGCGGTGGCATCGCCGAGATCGAGCCCGTCCAGCACGCAGTCGACGAACCGCACATCGCGGATGTCGGCGCCGCGCAGGTTCACGAATCCGAGTCGGCTGTCCCGCACCGTGACCGACCGGATCTTGGCATCGAACAATTCCATCGCGCCGATTCGCGCACCGTCGAACTCCACCTGCCGCAACGATGCCCGCGGCGCCGAGAAGCCGGTCGCGAACATCCGCGCGATGCGCGTCTCCAACAGCGCCGCGTCGGCGAGCGCGGTCTCGCGCAGCTCCCAGTCGGCGAGCTCGCACTCGCTGAAGGTGATCCCGCCGAGATCGCGGTCCTCGACCACGGCGTCCGCGAACCGCAATCGGTCGTAGGTCTCCCCCGGAACCAGATCCGCGGCATCGCCGTCGTCGAGTGCCGCCAGCTTCAACGCGGGCACCTTCGGCGCCACCAGCTTGATCACGCGTCGAACAATCCAGCGGTGGCCCGCAGCCGGACCTCGGCGTCGGCGGCGATCGACTCGACCACCTCGCGTGCGGGCCGCACCGAGTCGACCAGCCCCGCAACCTGACCGGCGTAGACGACACCGCCGCGGGGATCGTCACCGTCGTAGCTGGCGCTGATCTCCTGCTCGGTGCCGGACGAGGCCTCGACCCCGTCGCCGTCGTGCCATCGCTCGGTGAAGTCGTTGGTGAGTGCTCGCCCGAACCACCGGGTGGGCCAGGGCTGATGGCGCGCCTTGTCGAAGACGTCGGTGTACACCGTGTCAGTGCTTCGCGCCTCGAGGAGCACCTTGATCGCGTAATCGGGCCCGACGGTCTCCGGCGATGCCAGCAGCGCGGTGCCGATCAAGGCTCCCTGCGCGCCCGCCGCGAGCACCGCGGCGAGACCCGCACCGGTGCCGATGCCGCCCGCGGCGAGCACCGGAAGATCCGTGGCGCGCAGCACCTCCTGCAACAGCGGGAGCGTGGCGATCCGGCCGGTGTGCCCGCCCGCCTCGCCGCCCTGAGCGACCACCGCGTCGACGCCCGCGGCCTCCACCTCGCGGAGATCCTCGATCGAGTTGATCTGCGAGATCACCACCGCCCCGGCGTCCTTCACGCGCTGCACGTACGGAGCCGGATCACCGAAGGACAGCGAGACCAGCTTCGGCTTCGCCGCCAGCACCGCATCGAGCAGTTCGCCGTCGCCGAGCGACCAGGTCTGCAGCCCGAATGCCAACGGAGCGTCGGCACCGGCCGCTGCGCGGATCACCCGCAGCTGTTCGTCGATCCATTCGGGCGTCGCGTACCGCGCGGCGCCGATCATGCCGAGGCCTCCGGCGGCGGTCACCTGCCCCGCGAGCTCTCCGCCGGCCCGTCCGCCCATCGGGGCTCCGAGGGTCGGCAGGTCGATGTTCAGCGTGCGCGTCAGCCAGGTGTTCCACACACAGATCACGCTACGCCCGGCCGGCGCCGTGGCATGATCCGGACCCATGGCCACCGTCGACCCCGAGATCCGGTTGATCCGCGCCCTGCGGCTGCGCGCACAGGGCCTCGTGCCCGGCGTCCGGGACTGGCGCACCGCACCCGATGTGGCGCGGGGCATGCTCGCGATGCAGGCCCAGGACGCTGCCGCCGTGCGGTTCGCGCTGTCGCTCCGCGCCGCCGAGCATCCCGACGATGCGGCGGTGCTCAGCGATCTCGCGGAGCGGCGGATCGTGCGCAACCGTCCCGCCCGCGGCACGCTCCAGGTGGCGGCGCCCGAGGATCTGCACTGGCTCAGCGCCCTCCTCACCGAACGGTCCCGCGCCGAGGCCGCGAAGCGACGCCCGGACCTCGGCATCACCGAGGCGATGATGGCGGACGCCGAGCGGGCGATCCGCGCCGAACTCATCGGGGGCCTCAGCCGCACCCGGCCCGAGCTGGTCGAGGCCTGCGCCGCCGCGGGCATCGCGCTCGACGGGACGCAGACCGGCCATGTGCTGCGCGACCTCACTGAGCTGATGGCGATCGTCTTCGCGGATCCGCGCTCGAAGGCCGACGCCTTCGCCCTGGCCGATGAGTGGATCGCCGACCGCCGCGAACCGGAACACACTCTGGGCGAGGCGGTATCGCGATTCGTCGCGGGACGGGGCCCGGTCACCCGCCAGGACATCGGCAAGTGGTGCTACCTGGCGATGGGCAGCGTGGACGCCGGGCTCGAAGCGGCCGGGCCGGCGCTGGAGACGATCACGCTCGCCGGCACCACCTATCTGGTGGCGGCGGGGTCGTCCGATATCACCGCGGCCGAGGTGGACGAGGCGCTCGCGACGCCCCTGCTCCTCCCCGCGTTCGACGAGTACGTGATCGGATACGGCTCGCGGTCTCCGCAACTCGACGAGGCCTTCTTCAGCCGGATCGTGCCGGGCCGCAACGGCGTCTTCAAGCCGATCGTGGTGGTCGACGGCGAGATCGTGGGCACCTGGAGCCGCAAGGCGACCGCCAAGCAGGTGGCGATCACGATCGAGCCCTTCACGAAGATCACCGTGGCGAACACCCGGCGGCTGGGCAGGGCGGCGCGCGCGTACGGAACATTCCTCGGCCTCGACGCGACCTTGTCCTAGCCGGCTCCGCGGTGTTTCCGCATTCGCCTCCGGAACCGGTCCGGGCTCGCTACCGTTCGGCCATGAGGCCCGTGCTGCCCGTCACCGTCGCCCTTGCCGCGTGCCTGGCGATCACAGGTTGCTCCGAGACCGTCTCCGGTACGGCGACTGTTCCCGAAACACTTTCTGCGACAGCGATACCCACCTCCACGGACACCGTCCCGGCGCCGGGCACCACAACGAGCGCTCCACCGCCGGGGGCGGTGGTCGGCACCGCCGTCATGCGACTGATCGGCGGGGCCGGGGCCGTCACCATCCGGTTCCGGATCAACGGCGGACCCGAGCAGACGGTGACCGCGACGACGCCCTGGGAGCAGACCTTCGAGGTCCGCGACAGGATGCCGACGCAGTTCACCGCCGATGGCGGAGACGCGGAACTGACCTGCACCATCATGATGGGCGAGATGCTGGTCGCTCTGGTCAGCCAGCCGCGCCCGACCTGCGGATTCCAATACTTCGGCTGAGACGTCAGTTCCGCGCCACGAAGAAGTTGTTCGTGTAGTTGATGTCGAACGAGCTGGTGGCGGTGTGCACCCAGGTGGCCCGGAACGGACAACCCCAGGTGGGCACCGTTCGGGTGACGGCGAAGCCCTGGCCGGGTGCGAGCGTCGCGCGCCCCTCGCCGCCTCCGCCGCCGAAACCCAACCACACGTTCTGCGCGGGCACGTTGCCGTTGTTGCGAACGTAGCCGTGATCGGTCTGCGAGTTGGTCTCCGCGCGGCCGGGCAGCGGTCCGCTGCACGAGATCCCGCCCGTCACCTGCAGGTCGACGAAGGGCACGAACGCACCCGCCGTGGGCGTGGTGACCAGCGATGCGGCACCCGCAACCGCGAGCGATGCTGCCGCCAATGCAATCTTCCTCATGATGACTCCCCGTTCCCGTCGATCTCGGACGGCCGCCGAAGTACGGCGACCCGCGTCGTGTGACGCTGATCTCCTTGTCGCACAGCGAGAACGGATCGTTACGACTGCAAACATGAGGAATGGTTTGCAGTCCTGAGGTTCATCGGGAGGGCGAACGGCCTCCCGGCGAGCTACTTGCCCTTCGGCTTATCGCCGGACGCGTCGGACGAGAGCGCGGCCACGAAGGCCTCCTGCGGAACATCGACCCGACCGATCGTCTTCATCCGCTTCTTGCCCTCCTTCTGCTTCTCGAGCAGCTTGCGCTTTCGGCTGATGTCGCCGCCGTAACACTTGGCCAGCACGTCCTTGCGGATCGCGCGAATGTTCTCGCGGGCGATGATCTTCGAGCCGATCGCGGCCTGCACCGGCACCTCGAACTGCTGGCGCGGGATCAGCTCCTTGAGCTTGACCGTCATCTTGTTGCCGTAGGCCTGGGCGCCGTCGCGGTGCACGATGGCGCTGAAGGCGTCCACGGCCTCGCCCTGCAGCAGGATGTCGACCTTGACGAGATCGGCCAGCTGCTCGCCGGCCTCCTCGTAATCGAGCGAGGCGTAGCCGCGCGTGCGCGACTTCAGCGAATCGAAGAAGTCGAAGATGATCTCGGCCATCGGCAGCGTGTAGCGCAGCTCCACGCGGCTCTCCGAGAGGTAGTCCATGCCGCCGAGCTCGCCGCGCCGCGACTGGCACAGCTCCATGATCGTGCCCACGAACTCGCTGGGCGCGATCACGGTGGTCTTCACGATCGGCTCGTAGGTCTCGCGCAGCTTGCCCTCGGGCCAATCGGACGGGTTGGTGACGATCTGTTCCTTGCCGTCCTCGCCGACCACGCGGTACACCACGTTCGGCGCGGTCGAGATCAGGTCGAGGCCGAACTCGCGCTGCAGCCGCTCGCGGGTGATCTCCATGTGCAGCAGGCCCAGGAAGCCACAGCGGAAGCCGAAGCCCAGCGCCACCGAGGTCTCGGGCTCGTACGTGAGCGCGGCGTCGTTGAGTTGCAGCTTGTCGAGCGCCTCGCGCAGGTCCGGGTAGTCCGAGCCGTCCACCGGGTAGAGGCCGGAGTACACCATCGGGCGGGGCTCCTCGTAGCCGGTGAGCGGCTCCTCAGCGCCCTTGCGCGCGGTGGTCACGGTGTCGCCCACCTTCGACTGGCGCACGTCCTTCACACCGGTGATCAAGTAGCCGACCTCGCCCACGCCGAGGCCCTTCGAGGGCTTCGGCTCGGGCGAGACGATGCCCACCTCCAGCAGCTCGTGGGTGGCGCCGGTGGACATCATCTGGATCTTCTCGCGCGGCACGATCTTGCCGTCCACCACGCGGATGTAGGTGACCACGCCACGGTAGGTGTCGTAGACCGAGTCGAAGATCATGGCGCGAGCCGGCGCGTCCGCGTCGCCGACGGGCGGCGGGACCTTCTCGATCACGCGGTCGAGCAGGGCGTCCACACCCACGCCGGTCTTACCCGAGACCCGCAGCACGTCCTCCGGCTCACAGCCGGTGATGTGCGCGATCTCCTCGGCGTACCGATCGGGATCGGCGGCGGGGAGGTCGATCTTGTTGAGGACCGGGATGATCTCCAGGTCCTTGTCCATCGCGAGGTAGAGGTTGGCGAGCGTCTGCGCCTCGATGCCCTGGGCGGCGTCCACCAGCAGGATCGCCCCCTCGCAGGCCTCCAGCGCGCGTGAGACCTCGTAGGTGAAGTCCACGTGACCGGGGGTGTCGATCATGTGCAGGACGTACTCCTCGTCGGAGCCGTCCTCGCCCTTGATCGTCCACGGGAGCCGCACGTTCTGCGCCTTGATGGTGATGCCGCGTTCGCGCTCGATGTCCATCCGGTCGAGGTACTGGGCCCGCATCGCGCGCTCCTCGACCACACCCGTGAGCTGCAGCATCCGGTCGGCCAGGGTGGACTTCCCGTGGTCGATGTGCGCGATGATGCAGAAGTTACGGATCCGCGAGGGATCCGTGAAAGTGGTGTCGGCGAAGCTGGGAATCGGTCTCACTCCTCGGGCGGCTGGCCGGGGTCCCGGCACACGTCACCCTCCAGTTTCTCATGCCGCGCGCAAAGGCCGCACCATGGTGAGCTGGTGCACGCGTCCGCCGCGGTACCGCACCCCCGGCACCGTCGGCGTGGGTCCGTGCGGCAGGAAACCGAATCGCTCGAAGAACCGGATCGCCCGCGGGTTCTCGACCAGCGTCTGCAGGTAGCACCCGGCACCATCGAGCCGGGAGAGCCAGGCGTCCATCAGCCCGTCCGCGGCGCCGGTGCCCCGCGCCTGCGGCGCCACGTCGATGTGCAGATGCGCGGGCCACCTCGGGTCCCGCAGCTCGCCGGACGATCCGGTCTCCGCGCGCGCCCGGACGGTGTCGATCGCCGCGCGGCCGACGAACCGCCACGTGGCCGGACGCACCAGCACGGAGGGCCTGGACAGGGCGCGGACGATCCGGTCGTCCTCGGAGGGCAACGAGGATCCCGGCGGGCATCCGGTGAGGTAACCCACCAGCTCACCGCCGGTTTCCGCCACGAACAGACTCGCCGGGCAGTGCTCGATGTACGGGTCGAGGTAGACCGCGCGCTCGGATTGCGGGTGGCCCCACAACTCCCCCGACGGTGAGCCCTCACCGGCGCGTTCGAAAAGCTCCCGGAGGGCGTCGCGATCGGATTCGCGGTAGCTGCGGATCTCGGTCACGACTCGCCGCCTGAACTGTGGGGAGAACCCCCGACCGGGTACGGCTGCACGACAACCACGGTAGCGTTGAACGACATGAGTGATTCTGAATCCTCACAAACATCGAAACCAGTAGACGACGATTCGACACCGACGAGCTCCTTGAACCGCCGAGTCTTCTTCGCCGCCGCGGGCTCGGTTCTGGCCTTCGCCCTGTGGGCGCTCGCCTCCCCGGCGACCGCGGAGGGCGTGATCAGCGGCGTGGTCGAATTCATCACCACCTGGTTCGGTTGGTGGTACTTCCTGCTGGCCACGGTGATCGTGGGCGTGGTGGTGTTCATCGCGGTGAGCCGGTACGGCCGATACCGCCTGGGCCCCGAGGAATCACGCCCCGAATACAACCTGTTCACCTGGACCGCGATGCTCTTCGCCGCGGGCATCGGGATCGACCTGATGTTCTTCTCCGTCGCCGAGCCGGTGAGCAACTACCTCACGCCGCCGGTCGGCCCCGGCGAGACCAATCACGCAGCCCGCGAGGCGGTCACCTGGACGGTCTTCCACTACGGCCTCACCGGCTGGGCGATGTACGCGCTCATGGGAGGCGCCCTGGCGTACTTCGCGTTCCGCCACAACCTTCCGCTCACCATTCGCGCGGCGCTGTACCCGATCCTCGGCAAGCGGGTGCACGGCCGCTTCGGCGACGCGGTCGACGTGGCCGCCGTGCTCGGCACGATCTTCGGCATCGCCACCTCGCTGGGCATCGGCATCGTGCAGCTCAATTACGGCCTGCACCAACTCTTCGGCATCCCCCAGGGCAAGGCCGCGCAGATCGGGCTGATCGTCCTGTCGGTGATCATCACCACCATCTCCGCCACGACGGGCGTCGATAAGGGCATCCGGCGGCTCAGCGAGCTGAACGTGATCATGGCGATCGCGATGCTGGTGTACATCCTGGTGGCGGGGCGCACGGACTTCCTGCTCAACGGCGTCGTGCAGAACACCGGCGACTACCTGGCCACCTTCCTCGATCGCACGATGGACACTTTCGCCTGGGAACAGACCCACACCGAGACTCCCGGAAGCGATCCCAGCGGCTGGCTCGATTCGTGGACACTGTTCTTCTGGGCCTGGTGGGTGGCGTGGGCCCCGTTCGTCGGGCTCTTCCTGGCCCGCATCTCCCGCGGGCGCACCCTGCGCCAGTTCATCTTCGGTGTGATGGTGGTGCCCTTCAGCTTCATCCTGGTGTGGATCTCGGTGTTCGGCAACAGCGCACTCGAGGTGGCCCGCGGCGACAAGGCCTTCGCGGAGGCCACCGCATCGGCCCCGGAGATCGGCTTCTATTCGCTGCTCGAGAAGTACCCGGGCGCACCGATCCTGCTGGCGATCGCCACGTTCACCGGCCTGCTGTTCTATGTCACCAGTGCCGATTCCGGCTCGCTGGTGATGGGCAACTTCACCTCGAAGCTGCCCGATCCGATGGCCGATTGCGCTCGCAGCATCCGCATCTTCTGGTCCTTCGCCATCGGCCTGCTCACGCTCTCGATGTTGTTCGCGGGCAACGAGGGTTCGATCGTCACGCTGCAGAAGGCGACGATCATCATGGGTCTGCCCTTCTCCTTCGTGCTGGGCCTGGTGGGTCTGTCGCTCCTGCGGGCACTGCACACGGAGTCGTACAAGCTCGACAGTTACCGTGCGGCACTGCCGAAATCGCTGGCCGCCGGCCGTGGTCCCACCGAGCCGGGCAGTTGGCGCAGGCGGTTGCTCTCGACGATCCACTACCCGGGTCGCGCCGCCACCCAACGGTACTTGGAGAACACGGTCGCCCCCGCGATGCGCGAGGTGTCGGCGGTGTTCGCCTCGGAGGGGATGACGGCCACCGTCGACGAATCCGGCCGCAGTGAATCCCTGCCCTCGCCGACGCTCCGGGTGGATCTCGCCGGCGAGCCGCACTTCGAGTACTGCGTGTGGCCCGTCTCGGCGCCGGCGCCGAGCTACGCGGTTCTCGCGCAGCGGTCGGGCGATCGGTACTTCCGCTGCGAGGTGTACCTCGCCGAGGGCTCGCAGGGCTACACGCTCAACGGATACACCCGTGAGCAGATCATCGGCGACATCCTCGACCAGTACGAGCGGCACCTCGGCTACCTGCACCTGCGCCGTTCGGCCGCCGATCACGCACACCCCGAATCCACCCCCGAGGCATCCACCGAACCGGAAGGGACACCCGCATGACCGAACCGACCCTCTTCATCGACGGACGATGGCGCAACGCCGCCGAGGGCGGCACCCGCACCATCGTCTGCCCCGCCGACGGCACCGAGGTCGCCGTCGTCGACGAGGCCACCGCCGCCGATACCGAGGCCGCGATCGCGGCCGCCCGGCGCGCCTTCGACACCGGCCCGTGGCCGCACACACCGGCCGCGGAACGCGGCGATCTGTTGCTCCGGGTCGCCGACGAGATCGACCGCCGCCAGGATGATTTCGCTCGCGCGGAGACGCTGGACACCGGTAAGCGGCTGTCCGAGTCGGAGATCGACATGGCCGATATCGCCGCCTGTTTCCGCTACTTCGGCAAGCTCGCGGCGCAGGACGCCGGTCGGGTGGTCGACGCCGGATCGGCCGATGTGAGCTCGCAGATCGTGTACGAGCCCGTGGGCGTGTGCGGGCTCATCACACCGTGGAACTACCCGCTGTTGCAGGCCGCGTGGAAGGTGGCGCCCGCGCTGGCCGCCGGCGACACCTTCGTGCTCAAGCCCTCGGAGCTCACCCCGCACACCTCGATCCTGCTGATGCAGGTCCTGCAGGCGGTGGGCCTGCCCGACGGCGTGGCGAACCTGGTGCTCGGCGCGGGTGCCGGAGCGGGCGCCCCGCTGTCCACCCACCCCGATGTCGACCTGGTCTCGTTCACGGGCGGCCTGATCACCGGCCGCCTCATCGCGGCCAACGCCTCGACCACGGTGAAGAAGGTCGCGCTGGAGCTGGGTGGCAAGAACCCGAACGTGATCTTCGCCGACGCCTGCGCGACGCCGGAGGGTCTCGCCGCCGCGGTCGACAATGCGCTCAACGCCGCCTTCCTGCACTCGGGTCAGGTCTGTTCCGCGGGTGCGCGTCTGGTGATCGAGGAGTCGGTGCACGACGTCTTCGTCGACGAGCTGGTGCGCCGCGCCGAGGGCATCCGGCAGGGTCTGCCCTTCGCGGAGGGCACCGAGACCGGCCCGTTGATCTCGGCGGCGCACCGCGACAAGGTGCACGCCTATGTCGAGCAGGCCCGTGCCGACGGCGCGGTGGTCCGCACGGGCGGCGCCTTCGCCACCGGCGACCAGGGCTCCGGTTCGCTCGACGACGGCTTCTTCTACCTGCCGACGGTGCTCGATCGGTGCGATCCGTCGATGGCCTGCGTGCATGACGAGGCCTTCGGACCCACCGTCACCGTCGAGACCTTCCGCACCGAGGACGAGGCGGTGGCCATCGGCAACGGCACCGAGTACGGCCTCGCCGGGGCGGTGTGGTCCGCCGACGGCGGCCGCGCCCGCCGGGTGGCGCGCCGGCTGCGCCACGGCACCGTGTGGATCAACGACTTCGGCCCCTATCTGCCGCAGGCCGAGTGGGGCGGCTTCGGCGCCTCGGGCATCGGCCGGGAGCTGGGCCCCACGGGCCTCGGGGAGTACCTCGAGGCCAAGCACGTGTACGAGAACCTGCGACCGTCCGTGACCGGATGGTTCGCCGATCGGAAGGATGATCAGTGAGCTCGACCGCCGACAACGAGACCTACGACTACGTGGTGGTGGGCGCCGGATCGGCCGGCGCCGCAGTGGCCTCACGCCTGTCGGAGGACCCGACGGTCACCGTGTGCCTGCTGGAGGCCGGCCCCTCCGATGTGGGCGACGACGCGATCCTGCGGCTGGACCGGTGGATGGAACTCCTCGAATCGGGTTACGACTGGGACTACCCCATCGAGCCGCAGGAGAACGGCAACTCGTTCATGCGGCACGCCCGCGCGAAGGTGTTGGGCGGCTGCAGCTCCCACAACAGCTGCATCGCCTTCTGGGCCCCGCGTGAGGATCTCGATTCGTGGGAGCACGAGCACGGCGCCTCCGGCTGGGGCTCGGATTCGGTGTACCGGCTGTACCCGGAGATCGAGACCAACGACGCTCCGGGCGAGCACCACGGCCGCTCGGGCCCGGTGCACATCATGACGGTGCCGCCGAACGATCCGTGCGGTGTCGCCCTGCTGGACGCCTGTGAACGGGTGGGCATTCCGCGCACCACCTTCAACGACGACCACACGGTGATCAACGGCGCCAACTTCTTCCAGATCAACCGCCGCGCCGACGGCACGCGGTCGTCATCGTCGGTGAGCTACCTGCATCCGGTGATGGACCGGCCCAATCTCACGATCCGCACCGGGGCCTGGGCCAAGCAGGTGGTCTTCGACACCACGGGCGAGGAACCCCGGGCCGTCGGAGTCGACATCACCGACAACGCCTTCGGCCGCACCACTCGCATCACCGCGACCCGCGAAGTGGTACTCAGTGCGGGCGCGATCGACTCCCCGAAACTGCTGATGCTCTCCGGGATCGGGCCGGCGGACCACCTGCGCGAGCACGGCATCGACGTCCTGGTCGACTCCCCCGGCGTCGGTGAGCACCTGCAGGACCACCCCGAGGGCGTGATCGGCTTCGAGACCACCATGCCGATGGTCCGCGAGTCCACCCAGTGGTGGGAGATCGGCATCTTCACCACCACCGAGGAGGGCCTGGACCGCCCCGATCTGATGATGCATTACGGCAGCGTCCCGTTCGACATGCACACGGTGCGGCAGGGCTATCCCACGGCGGAGAACACCTTCTGCCTCACGCCCAACGTGACGCACGCACGTTCGCGCGGCACCGTCCGGCTGCGTTCCCGGGACTTCCGGGACAAGCCCAAGGTGGACCCGCGCTATTTCACCGACGCCGAGGGCCACGACCTGCGCGTCATGATCGCCGGAATCCGGAAGGCGCGGGAGATCGCCGCCGCGGCTCCGCTCACCGAATGGGTCGCGCGGGAGCTGTACCCCGGTCCCGCCGCCCAGACCGATGCCGAGCTGGCCGATTACATCCGCCGTACGCACAACACCGTCTACCACCCGGTCGGCACGGTGCGGATGGGCGCGGTCGACGATCCGATGTCCCCGCTCGACCCCGAACTCCGGGTGAAGGGCACCGCCGGGCTGCGCGTGGCGGACGCCTCCGTGTTCCCGGAACACACCACGGTGAACCCGAACATCACCGTGATGCTGGTGGGCGAGCGGTGTGCGGAGCTGATCACCGCGGGCTGATTGGTCCTATCCTGGGGAACATGGCGAACGATTTCACGCGGTTCGCGGCCGTGGCCCGCAAGCTCGCGCGCGAGCACGGGCCCCGGCTCGCGGGCCAGGTCCTCGACTCCGCGCCCGTACGGGCCGGACGCGAGGCGCTCACCCAGGTCGTGACGCAGACGGTGACGCAGGCACTGGGCCTGGAACAACCCGCCGCACCGGCCAAGGAGTTCACACCGGGCCGCCCGGTCACCCGGACGTCGACCCGCACGGAACTGATGGCGCGCGCCATCGCCTACGCCCCGCAGCTCGACGGCCGGGCCGATCCGGGCGAGGTGGTGTGGACCTGGGTGGAGTTCGAGGAGACCACCGGCCCGAACGCCGGACAGGGCAAGGACCGTCCGGTGCTCGTGGTGGGGCGGTCCGGTGCGGCGCTACTGGGACTGATGCTGTCCAGCCAGGCCAAGCACGACGGTGACCGCGAGTGGCTGGCGATCGGGGCCGGAACCTGGGACGAGGACCGCCGCCCGTCCTGGGTGCGCCTGGACCGGGTACTCGATGTGCCGGAGGACGGCATCCGCCGCGAGGGCTCGGTGCTCGACCGTGCTCGGTTCGAGCTCGTGGCCGCGCGGCTCCGGGCCGATTACGGCTGGAGCTGATTCAGTCGACGACGGCGGCCACGGCCTCGATCTCGACGAGTTGATCGTCGTAGCCGAGCACCGTGACGCCGAACAGGGTGCTGGGCGCGTCGTGCTCGCCGAAGGCGGCGCGCACCACCTCCCACGCGGTGACGAGGTCCGCCTGGCGCGACGATGCGACCAGCACGCGGGTGGAGATCACATCCGCCATCGTGGCCCCGGCGGCGCCGAGCGCGATCCGCAGGTTCTCGACGCACTTCGCCGCCTGACCCGCGTAGTCGCCGACGGCGGCGGTGCTGCCGTCCAGTTCCAGCGGGCAGGATCCGGCGAGGAAGATCAGCCGCGCCTCCTTCGGCGCCGTCGCGGCGTAGGCGTATTCGGCGACGCCGCTCAGGGCCGCCGTCCTGATCAGTTCGACCCGACTCGGCATGCCCTCAGCCTGGCACACGGCAGGCGGGTCAGAGGAGCTCGGCCTTCTGGAAGCGGCACCCCGCTTCTTCATCTCCTCGTCGGCAGTGCCGTCACGCCTCCAGATGCGGACGCAGGTAGCGCCCGGTGACACTCCCGGCGGCTGCGGCCACCTGTTCGGGTGTGCCCGTGGCGACGACGGTTCCGCCCGCGGCGCCGCCTCCGGGACCGAGGTCGATCACGTGGTCGGCATTGGCGATCATGTCCAGATCGTGTTCGACCACGATCACCGTGGCGCCGCGATCCACGAGCCGCTGCACCACGTCCAGCAGCACGCGGACGTCCTTCGGGTGCAGGCCCACCGAGGGCTCGTCCAGCACGAACACCGCGTCGGACTGGTCGCGCCCGAGCTCGTTGCCCAGCTTGAGCCGCTGCGCCTCGCCGCCGGAGAGCGCGGGGGTGGATTCACCGAGGGTGAGGTACCCGAGCCCGAGGTCCACCAGGGTGCGCAGCTTCTTCGCGATGCGCGGCAAGGCGATCCGGTCCGCCGCCTCGCGGACGGTGAGGGCGAGCAGTTCGGGGAGCGCGAGGCCGTCGGGTTCCGGCCAGCGCACGTCCGCCGCCGCGGGGGCGTACCGGCGTCCGCCGCACGCCGGGCATTCGATGTCGACGTCCGGGAGGAACTGCACGTCGAGCGATACCTGTCCGGTGCCGTCGCAGCGGGGGCAGCGCAGCGATCCGGTGTTGTAGGAGAAGTCGGCCGTCTTGTAGCCGCGGACCTTCGCCGCATCGGTCTTGGCGTACTCACGCCGCAGGTCGTCGAGCACGCCGCTGTAGGTGGCGACGGTGGAGCGCACGTTGATCCCGATCGGTGTTGCATCCACCAGGTTCACGCGCCCGATGGACGGGGCCTCCAGCACGCTGACGTGCTCCGGCAGCGGCTCTCCCGCGGCGTGCGCCGAGATCGCCGGCACGAGGGATTCGAGCACCAGCGTCGTCTTGCCCGAGCCGGAGACGCCGGTGACGGCTGTCATCCGGCCGACGGGGACGTCGACGGTGAGCGCCTGCACGGTGTGCAGCGGCGCCGTCTCCAGGTGGATCCGGCCCGGCGCGAAGACCTCGTCGGGAGCGAGACGCGGGCGCACGCGGACCGCTTCCCGACCGGCCAGAAATCCGCCCAGCAGCGACGCCGCATCGGACTCCAACTCGGCCACGGTCCCCGTCGCGATCACGCGACCGCCCTCGCCGCCCGAGCCGGGGCCGATCTCGATCAGGTACTCGGCCTCGCGCAGCACGTCCAGGTCGTGATCGACGACCACGACGGAGTTGCCGTCGGCGAGGAGATCGCGCATCACGCCGACCAGGCCCTCGACGTTCGCCGGGTGCAGGCCGACCGACGGTTCGTCGAGCACGTACAGCACGCCGGTGGTGCGATTGCGGACCGCGCGGGCGAGCTGAACCCGCTGCCGCTCACCGGTGGACAGCGTGCCTGCCGCCCGATCGAGGCCGAGGTAGCCGAGCCCGAGCTCCCGCAACCGCCGCGCGATGGACAGGAGCGAGTCGACGAGGATCGCCGCCATCTCCCGCATGTCCGCCGGCAGCGGTTCAACGGCGCCCGGCACCCAGGCGACCACCTCGTCGAGCGGCATCGCCGTCACCTCGGCGAGCCCGAGATCACCGATCCGGGGCGCCCGCGCCTGCGGGCTCAAGCGCGTGCCACCGCAGTCGGAACAGGGCCCCGAGCGCACGAATCGATTGACCCGCCCCAGTCCCGCCTCGGTCGTGGCCTTGTCGAGTGCCTCCTGCACGGCGGCGTTCGCGCTCCGATACGTGAAATTGACCTCGAAAAGCTTGCCGCTCTTGCTGGAGACCGCGACATTCCGCTTCTCCGCGGGGCCGTGCAGCACGATCTCCCGCTCGGCGTCGGTGAGCTCGGCGAAGGGCACATCGATGCGGACGCCGAGGTCGGCCACGACCTGGGGCATGAAGGAGAAGCCGAACATCGACCAGGGTGCGACGGCGCCGTCGGCGATCGTCTTCGACGGGTCGGGGATCAGTGTGGCACCGTCGATCTCGCGGACGATGCCGGTGCCCGCGCAGGTGGGGCAGGCGCCGTCGGAGTTGAACGCGAGCGATTCCGCGCCGGGCGGGGTGAAACCTGCTCCGCACTCCGGGCAGGTGAGGTCCATCCCGGCCGCGACGTCGATCGTCGGGGCCAGGTAATGCCCGTTCGGACAGCGGTGCGACGCGAGCCGGGAGAACATGAGCCGCACCACGTTCAACAGCTCCGTGGATGTGCCGAAGGTACTGCGCACACCGGGGACACCGGGGCGCTGGCGCAGGGCGAGCGCCGCGGGCACGTGCTCCACCGAATCGACCGCGGCCCGCGGCGCCTGCGCCATCCGCCGCCGGGTGTAGGTGGACAGCGCCTCCAGGTAACGGCGCGAGCCCTCCGCATACAGCACCCCCATCGCGAGCGAGGACTTACCCGAACCCGAGACGCCCGCGATGGCCACCAGACGACGCAGCGGCACATCGACGTCGACGTCCCGGAGGTTGTGCACCCGGGCACCCCGGACGGCGATCTGCAGCGGGACGTCGAATGTCATGCGAGGCGGGTGATCTCCACCACCACGTCGAGATCGGAGGCCCCGCCGCCCGCGATGATCCCCTTGAGCGGGGGCACATCGGCGTAATCGCGGCCCACGCCCACGGACACGTGCCGCTCACCGATCGGCACGTCGTTGGTGGGGTCGTAGCCGTTCCAGTGGCCGGTCCACGCCTCGATCCAGGCGTGCGACTCGCCCGCCACCGTCGAGCCGATCTCGGCGTCACGCTGCGGATGCAGATACCCGGAGACGTATCGGGCCGGGATGCCCACGCTGCGCAGCATCAGCAGCGTGAGATGCGCGTAGTCCTGGCAGACGCCCTTGCGCTCGTCCCACGCGTCGATCGCGGACGAATGCACGCCGGTGGTGCCGGGCACGTAGTCCAACTCGCCGTGCACCCAGCGGCACAACTCGAGCACCGCTTCGTCGGGACCGAGGTCCTTGACGAGCTTCTTCGCCTGCGAACCCAGCTTGCGGTGCCGCGGAACGTAATCGGTGAAACCCAGGAGCTCGTCGTAGCGGTCGCGCACGCGCGCCGAGTCGAGCTCCTCCCAGCTCACGATCTCCTCCGGAGGCTCGGAAGCCTCGGTCTCGACGACCGAGGCACCGGTCACCTCGAGTGCGGTGTGCGGCGCGTGCAGGTCGAAAGCGGTGACCGCGGTGCCCCAGTAGTCGGTGTACCGGTATGCACGGGTGGCCGGGACGGTCTCGACGCGGTTGAGGATCACGTTCTGCCGCTGGTCACTGCGGGGCGTGAGCCGGGCCTCGTTGTACGACGAGGTGACCGGCGCGTTGTAGCCGAATCCGGTGGAGTGCACGACTCGAAGACGCCAGCTCACAGCTCCCCCTCCAGGATGGTGTCGATATCGCCGCGGGCGCGGGCATCGGTCCAGGCGACGTAGGGCGTCACGTGGAAGTAGCGGGCGGTGATGGCCTCGCCCGCCTCGTGTCCCAGCTCCTGCAGCGCGACCAGGCGGCGCTGCAGATCGTCGAGCAGCTCACCGGGAGCAAGGAATTCGAGCTCGCCACGGGCCCGGCCCAGCAGGCGCTGCGCCTCCGTGCGGGTGCCGAGGCGACCCTCGCGGCCGCCCTCGATCGCGTTCAGGCAGTCCTCGGCGGTGGTGAGCGCGTGGATCACCGACCGCGGGAAGAGCCGGTCGACGAGGATGAATTCGACCACGCGGGCGGCGTCGAGCACACCGCGGTAGGTACGCAGGTAGGTGTCGTGCGCGCCGGTCGCGCGCAGCACCGTGACCCAGGTGGGCGAGCTCGCCCGATCGCCGGCGCGGGAGAGCAGCAACCGGATGGACATGTCCATCCGCTCGATCGAGCGGCCCAGCAACAGGAACCGGTAGCCCTCGTCCCGCGACAGCGTGGAATCGGTGAGGCCGGAGAACATCGCCGCCCGGTTCTTGATGTAGTTGAGGAACTCGTGCGGGCCGAGGCGGCGCGCCGCGCGCTCGCGTTCGGCGAGGCCGTTGTACGTGGAGTTGAGGCACTCCCACATCTCCGACGAGGTCACCTCGCGGGCACCGCGGGCGTTCTCCCGCGCCGCGTAGATCGTGGCCGCGATCGAACCGCTGCCGGGATCCCGGTTGTAGGCCACCACCTCGGTCACCGACCGCAGGTCGAGCGGCTGATCGGCGGGCGGTTCCGGAATGCCCAAGACCCGCACCAGCTGTCGCGAGACGCGGTCCTCGTCGACGGTGGCGTCCTCCAGGAACTGGTGGGCCGTCACGTCGAGCATCCGGGCGGTGTCGTCGGCGCGTTCGGAGTACCGGCCGATCCAGTACAGCGCCTCGGCGTTACGCGCGAGCATGCGGTGCCTCCGTCCAGGTCGCCTGTTGCTGTTGCTGATCCTGTTGGCTCAGATCGGGCCCCAGTTCCACCTGGGGCTGCTCCGCCAGATCGCGCGAGGGCACCAGCGCCTCGCCCTCCAGTTCGGCCTCCGCGACGGAGGATCGCGCCGCGAGCACCCAGGTGTCCTTGGAGCCGCCGCCCTGCGAGGAGTTCACCACGAGCGAGCCCTCCGGCAGCGCGACGCGGGTGAGGCCGCCGGGCAGCACCCACACGTCGTCACCGTCGTTGACCGCGAAGGGACGCAGGTCCACGTGCCGCGGACGGGCGCTCTCGCCGATCTTGGTGGGCACCGTCGAGAGCTGCACCACCGGCTGCGCGATCCAGCCGCGGGGATCGGCGGCCACCTTGCGGCGTATGGCCGCGAGCTCCTTCTCGCTGGCGTCGGGCCCGAAGACGATGCCGTAGCCGCCCGACCCCTCGACCGGCTTGATCACCAGCTCGTCGATCCGGTCGAGCACCTCCTCGCACTCCTCGTCGAGCCAGCAGCGCAGGGTGTCCACGTTCTGCAGCAGGGGCTTCTCGCCGAGGTAGTAGTCGATGATCTCGGGCACGTAGGTGTAGGTGAGCTTGTCGTCGCCCACGCCGTTGCCCACCGCCGAGCTGATCACCACGTTGCCGGCGCGGGCGGCGTTGAGCAGCCCGGCCACGCCGAGCACCGAATCGGGCCGGAACTGCATGGGGTCGAGGAAGTCGTCGTCGATGCGGCGGTAGATCACGTCCACCTGCTGCTCGCCACCGGTGGTGCGCATGTAGACCACGTTGTCGCGGCAGAACAGGTCGCGGCCCTCGACGAGTTCGACGCCCATCTGGCGGGCGAGCAGCGAGTGCTCGAAGTACGCGGAGTTCGCCATGCCCGGTGTGAGCACCACGACGGTGGGGTCGGCCTCGTTGGACGCGGCCGACCGGCGCAGCGCCCGCAGCAGGTGCGAGCTGTAGTCACCCACGGCCCGCACGCGGTGGCGCAGGAACAGGTCGGGGAAGACCTGCGCCATGGTCCGGCGGTTCTCCATCACGTAGCTCACGCCCGACGGGGAGCGCAGGTTGTCCTCCAGCACGCGGAAGGTGCCCTCGGCGTCGCGGATCAGGTCGATACCGGCCACGTGGATGCGCACGCCGTTGGGCGGGCGGATGCCGGCCGCCTGGCGGTGGAAGTGCGCGCACGAGGTGACCAGGCGCTTGGGCACCACCTGATCGCGCAGGATCTCCTGTTCGGAGTAGATGTCGTCGAGGAACAGTTCGAGCGCCTGGACCCGCTGCTTGATGCCCTTCTCGAGTCGGTTCCACTCGCCTGCGGCGATCACGCGCGGCACCAGGTCGAGGGGGAAGGGCCGCTCGCGGCCCTCCAGCGAGAAGGTCACGCCCTGGTCGATGAAGGCGGCGCCGAGCGCGTCGACGCGCGCGGCGAGATCGGATTCGTCGGCCGAGGAGAGCGCCTCGAAGACCCGCTTGTACGGGGAGCGGACCGTGCCGTCCTCGGCGAACATCTCGTCGTAGGCGGCACCGAACGACGGGGCGTCGTCGTATCCCGCGAACAGCCGCGCATCGTCGGACAGTCGGGGAACGGCCGGCCGCCGGGTGTGGGACTTGGCCTGTTTCTGCGGGGTCACTCGCCATATCGTGCCGTACCGGCCGCGATTCGGCAGCGCACTCGTTCAGGCGGTGGCAAGGTGTGGGCCAGGTGATGTTCGCCCGGGCAGCACTGCGATTTGGGTTGTCCCCGCCGCGCTGGTAACCTGGTACGTCGGC
The DNA here is from genome assembly GCF_039525985.1 of Tsukamurella strandjordii. Classification (NCBI taxonomy): domain Bacteria; kingdom Bacillati; phylum Actinomycetota; class Actinomycetes; order Mycobacteriales; family Tsukamurellaceae; genus Tsukamurella; species Tsukamurella strandjordii. The sequence continues at coordinate 82,555 of NZ_BAAAII010000002.1, forward strand.
AGTCAGTACCGACTGTTCTTATGCCTTTCGAGTGACAAGAGAGTTTGACGCGTGGCCAACATCAAGTCCCAGATGAAGCGGATCAAGACCAACGAGCGCAACCGCCTGCGCAACCAGTCGGCGAAGTCGTCGCTGCGTACCGCCATCCGCCACTTCCGCGAGGCCGTGGATGCGGGCGACAAGGACAAGGCCACCACCCTCCTCGCCAGCACCAGCCAGCAGCTGGACAAGGCCGCGAGCAAGGGCATCATCCACACCAACCAGGCCGCCAACAAGAAGTCGGCCCTGGCCCTGGCGCTGAACAAGCTCTGATCCTCCGCTAGACGCGCGTATCACCGCGCCGAACCGTCCCCCGGCACCACGCGAGCCGGAACCGGATCGGCGCGGTTTTCGCGTATCCGGGTGCGGCCGGGGCCGTCAGCTCGCGAGCGTGGCGACCTTCCGGACAGCGAGTTCGAGCGCGTAGTCCGGATCGGCCGCCTGGCCCTTCACGTCGGCGTTCGCCGCGGCCACAGCGGCCAGCGCCAGCGCCACGTTCTCGGCGCGCCAACGGCGGGCCACCTGGGTCATCTTCTTGACCTTCCACGGCGCCATTCCCAGCTCCCCCGCGTCCCGGTACTGATCGGGGGTACGTCCCAGGCCACGGATGCGGGCCACCGAGTGCACAGCGTCGGCCAGCGCGTCGGCGATGAGCACGTGCGGCGTACCGCGGTGCTGGGCCCAGCGCAGGGACTCCAGCGCAGCGGCGACCTGTCCGGCGACGGCCTTATCGGCGATCTCGAATCCGGTGACCTCGGCACGGCCCGCGTAGTAGCGGTTCACGGCGGCCAGATCCACCCGGCCGCCGGTATCGGCCACCAGCTGCGCGATGGCCGCGGCCAGCTCGCGCAGATCCTTGCCGACCGAATCCACCAGGAGCTCGACCAGCTCGTCGGAGACCCGCACCTTCTGCGCCCGGAACTCGGACTTCGCGAAATCGGTGCGGTCGCGCGCGTTGCTGATGGTGGGCACCTCGACCACAGCGGCGCCGGCCTTCTTAAGTGCGGCCACCATCGACTTCGCGCGGCCGCCACCGCTGTGCTCGATCACCAGCGTGATTCCGTCCGGCGGGTTCTGCGCCGCCTCGACGATGAGGTCGACGGGCGCTTTCCCTGCCTCGGCCGCCGACTCCAGCACCACGATCCGCTCCTCCGCGAACAGCGACGGACTCAGCAGTTCGGCGAGCTCGGACTGGTCGACGTCGCCCGCGCGCAAGCGAGTCACCGGTACCGCTTCACCGCCCAGCGCGCTCGCGTCACCGGCGTTCGCCCGCGCGTCCTCCACGATCGCGGAGACGGCCCGCTCCACCAGGAGGTCCTCGGTCCCCACCACCACGTGTACCCGCGCGCTCTCTGCCACGCTTCCCATGCTGCCAGACCGCACCGACGACACCGAACGCCACGACGAGCAACAGCCCCGCCACCGAACCGCCCGGCACCACCAGCACCGGCAGCCGCGCACACCACCGCGCCACCATCAGCACCCACCACAACTCCGGCCCCGTCGCCCGCGCCCCCACCTCCGCGAGCACGGGTGCCACCGGCGAAGACATCGCCGCTAGCGTTCCCACGACCGTGATCACGGGAATCACCGGCCCCGCCAACAGATTCGCCGGCAAGGCACCCAACGGCACTCGACCCGACAGCGCCACCACCAAGGGCAGCGTGACCACCTGCGCCACCACCGTGACGGCCAGCAGCCCCGCCAGCGTGTCCGGAACCCTCCGCATCACCAACCGATCCCGCACCACCGGTGCCCACAGGATCAGTCCCGCCGTGGCCGCCACCGATAGGGCGAAGCCGAGGTCCAGCGCCAACTGCGGCCGCACCACCAGCAACACCACGATCGCCGCCAGCAACGCCGAGAAGGGCTGCCGCCCGCGTCGCAGCGCCAGCGCCCCCACACCGAGCAGGCCCATCACCGCCGCCCGCACCACCGACCCCGTCGGACCCACCAGACCGACGAAGGCGATGATCGCCACCGCCGTCACCACCGCCCGCGCCGTGATCGACAAACCTAGCGCCGCACACAGCCCCAGCACGCACAGCGCCACGATGGCGAAATTGGCGCCGGAGACGGCCGTCAGGTGGGTGAGTCCGGAGTCCTGGAAGTCGCCGCGCACCGTCGGGAGCGTGTGCGATTCGTCGCCCAGCACCAGTGCGGGGAGCAGCCCCGCGGCGTCGACGGGCAGGGCGTCCGCGGACACCGCCGCGAACGACCGGCGGACCTGTGCGGCGGCACGGAAGTGCGGCGGTGCGCGTTCGAGCACCGTGGGATCGCCCGATCCGACGAGGACCGCCGCGACGAGGCCGGGGCGGGTGCTGCGGAGCACGGTGGCGCGCATCGCGATCCGCTCCCCCGGCACCACCGAACCCAGATCGAAGGTGGAGCCGAGCAGCAGCACCGAGCCGTGTGCGGGAACCGTCTCCACTGCCTGCACCGCCAGTGCCGTGGCCGGCACCAGCACCCGCGAGGCGTCGAGGTGGCCACCCGGGTCGCCGCTGCGCTGACGCGGCCATTCGTTCACCTCCAGCACCACCAGCACGCGGCCGGCACCCTCGAAATCGGCGATCGGTGCGCGTTCCCTGTCGTGCACGCGCACGGCCACCGAGACGGCGACTCCGGCTCCGAGGCCTGCCGCCGCGGCCAGCGCGATGCTCACGGCCCGTACCGTCTGCGACGATCCGCCGATCCTGGTGGCGGCGACGGCCACCAGGATCAGCACGGCGGCGATCGACCACGCGGCGGCCGCGGAGCGCAGCGCGAGGGCGGTGGCGGCCCACGCCACGGCAGCCGCCGGGAGCAACCGCAGATCGACGCGCTCCTGCATCTCACACCGTGGCCATGGGCTTGATCTTGGCGAGCTTCGCGTCGCCGATCCCCGCGACCTTGCCCAGATCCTCGACGGTCTTGAAGGGCCCGTTCTGTTCCCGGTACGAGATGATCGCGGCAGCGGTCGCCGCGCCCACGCCGGGTAACCGGTCGAGCTCCGAGGCTCCCGCGGTGTTGATGTTCACCTGCGCCCCGGGCACGGCCGAGGAACCACCCGCGGCCCCGGAGGCGCCGGCGGCTCCCGGCCCCGCGCCCGCCGAGACCACCGAGCTGCGCAGCTTCACCGCCGACTTCCCCTCGGCCACCCCCACCACCACCTGGTCGCCGTCGCGCAGGGGCTGCGCCAGATTGAGACCGGCGGTGTCGGCGCCGCCGAGGGTGCCGCGGGCGGCGGTCAGGGCATCGGCGACCCTCGATCCGGGGGCGAGCCGATGCAGACCGGGGGCGCGGACCAGGCCCACCACGGCCACCACCAACTCCCGCGGCACGGCCGGGCTGGACGGCACAGCAGCCGCGGACGTGGATGCCGAAGCGGTGGAGGATGTCCCGGCGAAGTTCACCACCGGGTACTGCCCCGCGTCGCCGGAGCCGGACGACCCGAAGATCGCCACGGCGGCCACGATCGCCGCGATCACCCCGACGGCGCACAGCGCGACCGCCGCCCGCGGCGTGGTGCGCACGCGGTCGACCGTGGAGCGCCACCCCGTCGGTTCCCGATCCCAGAGTTCGTCGTCGGCGCGGGACCCGCGCGGCGGCTCGGCGAAGTCGTCGAGCCACTCGGGTCGCGCGTACGCCTGGTCGCTAGCGCCGTCGTCGCGGTCGTCGCGGGAATTCCGTGTGCCGTCCATGCCCGCACGCTAGGCCCGCGATCCGTCGTGGAAGCCGCGGAGAACCGCGGATTCGGCGTGCCTGTGGATAACCCCGAACCTGTGGAGAACTGCCCGCTAGCGGGGCAGCCCGTCAGCGGCGCGTGCTAGTCGCCGAGCGCCGGGGCCACGGCGACGCCGACCGCGCCGGGACCGAGGTGCGCGGCGATGGTGCCACCGAAGGGCCCGATCACCAGTTCCACCAGCTGCGGGAACGCCGCGCGCACCTGCTCGGCCACCTTCGCCGCCGCCTCGGGGGCCTCCACGTGGTGCACCGCGACCCGGGCCGGACGGTCACCCAGATGCTCCGAGGCCAAGGGCGCCAACTGATCCCGCGCACGGCTCACCGTCCGGGTCTTCCGCTCGGAGACGATCCGGCCATCCGCCAGACGCAGCACCGGCACGATCTGCAGGGCCCCACCGAGCAGTGCGGCCAGCGCGCTCACCCTGCCTCCGGCACGCAGGTGGTCAAGCTTGGCCACGCAGAAGAAGCCCTCCGCGGAGCCCAGCACCTCGTGCGCGGCCTCGGCCACCTCGTCCGCGGTGGCACCGGCCGCGGCCAGGCGCGCAGCCTCCAGCACGCCGAAGCCCATCGCCATATCGATGCAGCGCGAGTCGATCACCCGGATGGAGTCGTCGATCAGGGCCGCCTGCGAGACCGCGGTCGAGTAGGTGGAGCTCAGGTGCGAGCTCATGGTGATCACCACGACCCCGTCACCGTCCGCCTCGGCGACCGCCGCCTCCAGCACCTCGCGGACCTCCCCGACCGAAGGGCCCGAGGTGGTCACGCCCTCCTTGACGAAGCGCTCGGCCTCGTAGCCGGTACCGCGGTCGATGAACTCGCCGTCGGCCGAGAGCACGTGCAGCGGCAGGATGCGGATCCCCGCCTCCCGCACGCGTTCCGGCGCGATCGCCGCCGAGGCATCGGTCACCACGACCACGCTCACGACTACCTCCCCTCCGCGCGCAGGGCGCGCAGCACGCGCTGCGCGACCTGCTCGTGCATCTCGAACGACCAGTGGATCCCGTCGATGTTATTGATCCCCAGGTCGAACGACCACTCACACAGGTCACGGACCGGCACGTAGGGCACTCCCGCCTCCTCGGCCCAACTGCGCATGGCGGCGTCGGTCCTGGCCCAGCCGGGCTGCGCGAAGGCGTACGCCCGCGTGCGGTGCACCGCGGGTCCGAGCACGGCGGTCGCCGCGTGCGGCCGCAGCGCCGCGATCGAGGCGTGGGTGCGATCGAGGTAGTCCCGGGTCACCGCGGGGGGCAGCGCCATCGGCCAGCCGACGGGTGCGAAGACCCGCTGCAGCACCGCGTAGCCGTCGCGGGCCCGCGCTCGCAGCGATGCCGGCCGCAGGTACCGGATCTGCTCACGCAGCGCGGTGGGCACGGGCGAGGGCAGCGAATCCATGCCGCCGAGCGCGAGCACCACGGCGTCGACGTTCGGGATCGTCGCCCAGACCCGCGGATCCTGGCTCACGCACCACCACCCGTCGCGCGTGGTCCACCCGACGCGGCCGAACAGCTCGCAGCGCTGACCGAGCGCGGCGGCCACGAGATTGGGCCAGATCCGCGGATCGGAGGTGGGCAGCGCGCCCTCGGGACCGTAGAAGCCCAGCGAATCGCTGAGCACGAGCAGCGTCGACGTCGGTTCCGTCATTGGACCTCGGGGGCCACGTCCGCGGAGGCGTTCCACACGTCCAGGCGCCAGCGGGGCGCATCGCCGTGACCGCTGAGCTGCACCCAGCTGCAATTGCCGAGGCCGCCGAGCACCGGCCACGAGGACACCGGCAGGTCGAGCAGGCGGGCCGTCAACGCGGCGACCAGGCCGCCGTGGGCCACCAGCACCACGGGCCGTTCCGCATCGCCCCATTCGGGCAATCGGTCGATCAGCTCCGTGACCACGGGATAGGAGCGGGCGGCCACATCGACCCGGGCCTCACCGCCGGGAGGTGCCCACTCCGGTGCGTCGCGCCAGCGCAGGCGGGCGCCGGGCATGTACGCGTCGACCTCGGTATGGGTCAGGCCCTGCCAGTCGCCCAGCATCGTCTCGCGCAGCCGCGGGTCGGTCTCCACCGGCACGCCCGTCGCCACGCTCAGCGCCTCCGCGGTATCGCGGGCGCGCCGCAGATCCGAGCTGAGGATCGCCAGGGGCTCCCGGTCGGCGAGCGCATCGGCGGCGGCCAGCGCCTGCCGGCGGCCGAGGTCGGTGAGGTCGGTGTCGAGCTGCCCCTGCATCCGGCCCTCGGCGTTCGACGCGGTCTGGCCGTGCCGCAGCAGGATCAGCCGGCGCACCGTCGGGGTGAGCCGCTCGACCGACGAGTCGAGCCCGTCCTCGACCCGCATCACTCGCCCTCGGGCGCGTCTCCGGCGTCCCCGTCAGCGGAGCGTTCGCCGAGTCCCTCGACCTCGATGTGCGGGCAGTCCTTCCACAGCTTCTCGAGCGCGTAGAACTCGCGCTCCTCCTGATGGAAGACGTGCACCACGATGTCCAGGAAGTCGATCAGCGCCCAGCGGCCCTCGCGGGTGCCCTCGCGGCGGGTGGGCTTGACGCCGATCTCGCGGAGCTTGTCCTCGATCTCCTCGACGATGGCGTTCACCTGGCGCTCGTTGCTCGCCGAGGCGATCACGAAGGCCTCGGTGAGCACCAACTGCTCGGACACGTCGAGCACCACGACGTCGGTCGCGAGCTTGTCGTCGGCGGCCAGCGCGGCGACGGTGGCCAGTCGGCGGGCGTTCTCGGATGCGGTCATGATCCTCCTGGGTTCAGGGTGCTGCCCGGGGTCTCCGGGTGGCTCTCGTACAGCCGGCGCTTGGCGATGTACTGCACGACGCCGTCGGGGACGAGGTACCAGACAGGACGTCCGGCATCGGCCCGCGCGCGGCACTCGGTCGACGAGATGGCCAGGGCGGGCACCTCCACGAGGAACAATCTATCCCGCGGCACGTTCGTCAGGTGATCGGCGGCGAGCTGATACCCCGGCCGGGAGACGCCGACGAAGGTGGCGAGGCCGAACAGCTCCTCCCAGTCCTGCCAGCTCAGAATCGAGGCCAGCGCGTCGGCGCCGGTGATGAAGTACAGGTCGGTGTCGGGGGCCTGCGCGCGCAGGTCGCGCAGGGTGTCCACGGTGTAGGTGTCGCCGCCGCGGTCGATGTCGACGCGGCTCACGGAGAACCGCGGATTCGAGGCGGTGGCGATCACCGTCATCAGGTACCGGTCCTCGGCGGGGGTGACGCCGCTCTTCTGCCAGGGCTTGCCGGTGGGGACGAAGACCACCTCGTCGAGGTCGAACCGGTCGGCCACCTCGCTGGCGGCCACCAGGTGACCGTTGTGGATCGGATCGAAGGTCCCGCCCATGACGCCGACGCGGCGGCGTCTGGTGTCACCGATGCGGCCGCGTTCAGTGTCACTGGCGCGGCTGCGGCCGGCGGCGCGGGACTCGCGTGCGGTGGGCATGGGAGTTGATCCTATGGTGTGCGTGCGCGCCGGGTCAGACCGGCAGCAGTCGCCCGATCACATCGGCGAGCTGCCCGGCGGTGCGGCACTCGTACATGTCGATCACCCGGCGGTACTTGTCGGCGACCGAGTCGCCCGTTCCCCACGAGACCTTCCGCTCGGGGTTGAGCCAGAACGCGTGCCGCGCGCTCTCGACGAGTTCGTTCAGTTCGGCCAGCGCGGGATCGGTGTGGTTGCTGCGGGCGTCACCCAGGATCAGCAGGGTGCCGCGGTGGGTGACGGCGTCGGGGAAGTCGCGCAGGAAGGTGCGCAGCATGTTGCCGTAGTCGGAGCCGCCGAACCGGGCGACCTTGGTCTCCCGGATCACCCGGTCGAACATGTCGACCACCGTGTCCACGGTGAGCGTGCGGCTGGTGTCGATGTAGTCGGTGATCTCGTCCACCGAATCGACGAAGCCGAAGACGCGGATCTTGGAGAACTCGGCCCGCAGCGCGTGCGTGAGCAGCAATGTGAAGTTCGAGAAGCCCGCGACCGAACCGGACAGGTCGCACAGGAGCACGAGTTCGGGCTTGGTGGGCCGGGGCCGACGGTGCGCCAGATCGATCGGGACGCCGCCCGTGGACATCGACTTGCGCAGCGTGCGGCGCAGATCGATGGGTCCGCGGCGGGCGCGGCGACGGCGCACCAGCAGCCGGGTGGAGAGCTGGCGGGCCAGGGGGCGCACGGTCTGCTCCATCCGATGCAGTTCGCTGCGGGTGGCGGCGAAGAAGGCCACGTTCTCCGGCAACTGCGGTGCGGCGTACTCGACGACGGCCTCGGGGCCCCGCCGGGCCGCCATCGCGACGGAGGTGAGCTCCCGGACCCGCTCGCTGAGCTCGGCCACCCGTGCCCGCGCGACGCGGCGCGCCGATTCGTATTCGAAGCTGCCGGGCTGCGCCCCGTCCTCGCCGGCGGCGGAGAGCAGGCCGTTGGCGATCGCGGCGATGAGCGTCTGCGGGTTGAGGGCCTTGAGCGCCTGGTACGAGGAGAAGGCGGTGCCGGTGGCGGAGTTGTACTCGCCGAGCTGCTCGACGATCTGGCTGGCGATGCCGTCGTGGTCGCCGCCGGCGACGAGCGCGGCGACGGCCTCCTGGCGCAGGGCCTCGCGCGCCGCATCGGGGTCCGGTGGGGTGTCGGCGGCGGGCATCGTGAGCGGGTCGACCTCGCCGGGCACGCCCTGGCAGCCACCGGGTCCACCGGTCCCACTGCCCGACGCGGATCCGGGCAGGCCCAGGCCACCGCGCACCGGGAAGTAGAGATCGAAGATCACGTCGAAGGACTTGCGGTGCATCTGTTCCCGCAGCAGTACCGCTGCGAGCCCCTCGCGGAGCTGGCTGCGATCGGTGAGGTCGAGCACCGTCAGCACCTCGGCGGCGGTGATCGCCTCGCCGGGCCCGATCGACATGCCCTTGCCGCGCAGTGCGCGGACGAAGGCGTGCAGGTGGCCGTCGAGCGGGGTCCCGGTGGGCGCTGTCATCGCTACAGTCCCAGTGCGGCCGAGGCGGTTTCGATATCGACCTGGTGCTTGAGCACCACACCGAGCGTGGCGGCGAGCGCGGCCTTGTCAATGGAGCCGTTGGCCGATCCGGTGATGCCCAGCGCGAGCAGGGTGCGGCACCAGTCCAGCGTCTCCGAGACCGAGGGCTTCTTCTTCAGGTCGAGCCCGCGCAGGGTGGCGATCACGCGGAGCAGTTGCTGCGCCACCTCGGACGAGAGCTCCGGCACCCGGCTGCGGATGATCGACAGCTCCAGCTCGGCGTCCGGGAAGTCGATGTGCAGGTACAGGCAGCGCCGCTTGAGCGCCTCCGACAGCTCGCGGGTGGCGTTGCTGGTGAGGAACACCAGCGGCTTGCGCTGCGCGACGATGGTGCCCAGCTCGGGCACCGTGACCGCGTAGTCGGAGAGGACCTCGAGCAGCAGGCCCTCGAACTCGAGGTCGGCCTTGTCGGCCTCGTCGATCAGCAGGACCGACGGTCCGCTCTCCCGGACCGCCTGCAGCAGCGGGCGGGGCAGCAAGAACTCCTCGGAGAAGACGTCCTGTTTGGTGTCGTCCCAGTCGCCGTCGTTCCCGCTGGACTGGATCCGCAGGATCTGCTTGGCGTGGTTCCACTCGTAGAGGGCGCGGGCCTCGTCGATGCCCTCGTAGCACTGCAGCCGGACGAAGCGGGCCTCTCGCGCCTGGGCGCAGGCGCGTGCGAGCTCGGTCTTACCGACGCCCGCCGGTCCCTCGACCAGCAGCGGCTTACCGAGCCGGTCGGCGAGGAAGACGGCCGTGGCGGTCGCGGTCGAGGGGATGTAGCCCGTCTCGCGGAGCGCGGCGGCGACATCGTCGACGCTGCTGAACAGGGCAGTGGGAGCCGGCGCGACGGCACTGGTCACTGCGCGGCCTTCCGCTTGAGGACCTCCTTGGTGAAGCCCTTCGACGCGATCTCGGCCGACATCTTCACGCCCTTCTTCACCACGAAGCCGGGCAGCTTGACCTTGAGGTCGATGTTCATGTCGACCAGGACGTGCACCTTGTCGTCGCCGATCGGGGTCAGCTGGTAGTAGCCGCCCTGCGACTTCACCGCCAGGCCCTCGCCCTCGGACTGCCACGCCACCTTCGTCTCGGGGGTGAACTCGTAGCGGAAGGTGAGGCTGTCGCTGATGCCCATGAGGCCGGCCTCGACCTTGACCAGGCTGGGGTTGCCGGAGGCGTCGCGCTCGACCACCTCCACGCTCTTGTGCGAGGACGACCACTCGGGGAGCGACTCGACATCCAGCAGCGTCGCGTAGGCGAGCGAGGCGGGCGCGTCGATCTCGAACTCGACCTTCTCGTTGATTGTCATGGCGCCAACCTACCCCCGCTCCGAGAACCCGTTCACGGGTAGCCGCGCCGCGTGCACCGAAGGAGGTAGGTCAGGCGGCAGCCTTGCGTGCCATGACCTCTTTGGTCAGGCCGTTCTTGATGATGTCCATCGCGATCTTGATGCCCTTCTTGACCACGAAGCCGGGCGCCTTGACCTTGGGGTCGAGGTACATGGTGACCTTGACGTGCGTCTGATCGTCGCCCTTCGGAGACAGCTCATAGATGCCGCCCTGACTGCGGACGGCGGTGCCCTCGTTGCGGGTGTCCCACTTGCAGCTGGTGTCGGTGAAGACGTAGTCGAAGGTCAGATCGTCGCTGAACATGAGCAGGCCCACGGAGGCGTCCACCACGCTGGGCCGGCCGTTCGCGTCGCGCTCGACGACGGTGACGTTGCTGTGCGCCGACGACCAGTTCGGCAGGGCGTCGACATCGGCCAGCGTGTCCAACACCAGTGAGACCGGGGCGTCGATGTCGAATTCGAGGGACTCGTTGATAGCCATGGCGACAACCTACCTCCGCGGAGGCCGCCTGTTAGCGGGGTCGGACATGTCCGTCACCCCAGGCCACCCACTTGGTGGAGGTGAGCTCCGGGAGGCCCATCGGGCCGCGGGCGTGCAGCTTCTGGGTGGAGATGCCGATCTCGGCGCCGAAGCCGAACTGCTCGCCGTCGGTGAAGGCGGTGGAGGCGTTCACCATGACGGCGGCGGCGTCCACGCGGGTGCTGAACTCGCGGGCGGCGGCGAGCTCGCCGGTCACGATGGCCTCGGTGTGCCCGGTGCCGTAGCGGTCGATGTGCTCGATCGCGGCGTCGAGCCCGTCGACCACCTTCACCGCGACGTCCAGGCTCAGGTACTCGTCGGCCCAGTCGGTCTCGGTGGCGGGCACCATCTCGGCCTCGTCGCCGTGCACGATGACGCCCTCGGCCTGGAAGGTTCGGAGGAGGCGGGGCAGGAAGGTGTCGCGGAGCGCCGCATCGACGAGCACGGTCTCGACGGTGTTGCACACGCTGGGGCGGCGGGTCTTGGCGTTGACCACGAGCCGCTCGGCCATGTCGAGGTCGGCGGCGGAGTGCACGTAGATGTGGCAGTTGCCCACGCCGGTCTCGATGGTGGGCACCGTTGCGTCGCGGACCACGGCGGCGATGAGTCCCGCGCCGCCGCGCGGGATCACCACGTCGACGAGGCCGCGGGCGCGGATCAGGGCGGTGACGCTGGCGCGGGATTCGGCGGAGAGCAGCGCGACGGCGTCCTCGGTGATGCCGCTCGCGGCGAGCGATTCGCGCAGCACGGCGACCAGCGCGGCGTTGCTGGACGCGGCCGAGCTGGAGCCCCGCAGCAGCACGGCGTTGCCGGACTTGAGGGTGAGGCCGAAGGCGTCGACGGTGACGTTGGGCCGGGCCTCGTAGACGATGCCCACCACGCCGAGCGGCACGGCGACCTGTCGCAGCTCGAGACCGTTGGGGAGGGTGGAACCGCGCAGGACGGTGCCGATCGGATCGGGCAGGCCGGCCACCTGGCGCAGACCGGAGGCGATGCCGTCAACGCGGGAGGCGTTGAGCGCGAGCCGGTCGACGAGCGACTCCTCGGTGCCGGCGGCGCGGGCGCGGTCCACGTCCTCCGCGTTGGCGGCCAGGATGCGGTCCTTGTTCGCGAGCAGGGCGTCGGCCGCGGCGTGCAGCGCCGCGTTCTTCTGCTCGGTGGTCAGGGTCACCAGCTGCTTGGACGCGGCGCGCGCGGCGCGCGCCGCCTCCTGGACCGCCTCGGTCGCGGCGGTGAGATCGGCGTCCTGCGTGGTGGGCGTGCTCATGGTCCGAGAATACGTGTCCGGCCGTGTGTGTCAGGGCGCGGTGTTACGTTCCGGCGGTGACTACTCGGGGGAGGAGCCGGCGCCTGTCGCGGCGCATGTGGGTGGCGCTCGTCCTCGCGGCGCTCACGGCCATCGTCGTGGCGGTCGGCGCGGTCCGGGATCGGTCCGACGGTGCCGCCCCCTCCCCCGCACCGGGCACGGTTGCCGACGGTGCTCCGCTGGCCGGGGTGACGATCGTGGAGTCCCGAGTGCGGGCTCCGCAGCCCTATCGGCGTGCCTCCTTCGGCAAGGCCTGGACCGACGATCAGGCAGCGCCCCTGGGCCACAACGGGTGCGATACCCGCAACGACGTGCTGGACCGCGATCTGATCGACAAGACCTATGCCCGCACCTCCGCCTGCCCGAGGGCCGTCGCCACCGGCACGCTCGCCGATCCGTACAGCGGCAGCACCGTCCGGTTCGAGCGGGGCGCCAAGACCTCGGCGAAGGTGCAGATCGACCACATGATTCCGCTCGCCTACGCCTGGGACATGGGCGCGTGGTCGTGGGACGACGACAAGCGCACCCGGTTCGCCAACGATCCGCGCAACCTGGTGGCGGTCGACGGTCCGGCGAACGAGAACAAGAGCGACAGCCCGCCCGGCCGGTGGATGCCGTCGAACGAGCGGTTCCACTGCCAGTACGCGCGGCAGTTCGCCTTCGTGGCCCGGGAGTACGGAGTGTCGGTGGATCGGGCGTCAGCGGCGGTCATCGACCGGGCGGCGTCGACCTGCGACTAGCTGTCGCGCCGCGTCACAGGAGTGCGGCGACCTTCTTCGCTGTCTCCTTCGCCGAGCCCGGGTTCTGCCCGGTGACGAGGTTCCCGTCGACGACGGCGTATGAGACGAACGGCAGTTTCGCCTTCTCGTACCGTGCGCCTCGCTTCTTCATCTCCGCCTCGGCGTTATACGGCACGAGCTTGTCCACCCGCGCCAGAACCTCCTCCTGCCAGGCGAAGCCGGTGACCTTGCGGCCCGCGACCAGATATTCGCCGCTCGAGAGGCGCGTGTTGAGCAGGCCGCAGTACCCGTGGCACACCGACGAGACTATGCCGCCCCGCTCGAAGATCTCGCGGCTGATCCGCTGCAGGCCTTCGCTGTCCGGGAAGTCGTACATCACGGCGTGTCCGCCGGTGAAGAAGATCGCGTCGAACTCGGCGGAGTCGATCTCGTCCGGGCTCTTCGTGGTCTCCAGCAGGGCCATCCGCGCGGGGTCCGCACGCCAGGCCTTGGCCGTCTTGTCGTAGTTGGGAAACTTCAGCGACCGCGGCTCGAGCGGCACAGGGCCGCCGCTCGGGCTCACGAGCACCTGCTCGAACCCCGCCTCCTCGAAGACGTGCCAGGCGTGGGTGAGCTCGGAGAGCCACAGGCCGGTCTTGTGCGACGGGTCGTCGTAGTGACCGACATTGGTGACGACGGTGAGGATGCGCTTGGACATGGTGCCCGCTTCTGGGTGGTCGAGTTCGTTCATCTGGTCAGGCGTCGTGCTCGTGGTGGATGGTGGCCACCCCCTCCTGGAAGGTGGTCACGCGGAATTCGGGGAACGCTGCCTTGAACTTGTCCGAGACGAAGATGTTGTCCACCTCGTAGCGCGGCAGCAGCTCCCACAGTTCGCGAACGCCCTTGTTGGAGAGCCGGGCCACGAAGAAGGCGGCCTTCGGCACGACCGAGTAGTCGATCTCCCGACCCCAGGCCGCCGAGGCGATGCTGATGAGCTCGGCGTACGTCGGCCGTGCGTCGTCGACGGGCAGGTGCCAGGTCTGCCCGTACGCCGCGGGGGTGTTGCCGATCAGCGCCATGGCGCGGCTGGCGTCCGGCGTCCAGATCAGGCTGCGGCGGACATCATCACGGAGCGGGACGCGTGCCTTCTTACCGGCGGCGATCGCATCGAAGACCATCGTGTTGGTGAAGCCCTGGGTCTTGCCGGGGCCGTAGAACTCGGGGGCGCGGCAGATGACGGCCTCCACGCGCCCGGCTGCCATGGCTTCCAGCAGCATGGTCGTGATCTGCGCCCGGGTCCGCCCCTTGCTACCGGCGGGCCGGAACGGCGCGTCCTCGGTCTGCGGCACGTCCGTCATCGGATACATGTAGGTGTTGTCGAAGAACACCAGCTTCGTGCCGTGCTTGGCGCACGCCTCGATGGTGTTGCGCATCATCACCGGGAGCTGATCCGCCCACATCTGCGAGTCCGGCGGCAGGCCGACGGTCAGGTAGGCGATCTCGCTGCCGGCGACGGCGGCGTCCGTCTCCTCGGCGCTGAGCAGGTTCGCCGCCACCAGCTCGTCTGTCGGATGCAGTGGCTTGGGATTGCGGCTGACGAGGCGGATGTCGGTGGTGTATCGAGCGTGGAGTTCCCGAGCGAGCTCGGTCCCGATCTGGCCGTTCGCGCCGAGGATCGTTTGCACCTGAGGACCTTTCGTTGTCGTGAAGCTTGCGGCGACCGCCGCGGCAGTTCCACAGTAGGCGTCGATGTAAGCAGTGTCAACAATGCCTCGGAGCCGACATCCTGCGAGGTGGCTCACACATGTTGACAGTGCTTACACCGCGAGCCTACTGTCGACATGTAAGCAACGCATACATTGAGTGAGGATCACGCACATGAGCACTGGGACCGCAGCAACTGTCACTGTCGACCTGGGCGGACGGACCGTCTCGGTCCCGAAAGCCGGCCTGTTCGACCGGTATCGGATGGACGTCCCCCTCGACGAGGTGGCCGCCGACCCGCGGGTGCCGGGCGTCGACTTCTTCCGCACCCTCCCGAAGACGGAGGTGCAGTCGCCGATCGGCTCGACGCGCACGCCCAACTTCTACTACGCGATGTCCTCGGCGCGACTCACCCTGTTGGCCCCGAGCAGCGCGATCCGCAAGCGACTCCCTGAGGAGCTCTCGCCCCTGGAGATCGCTCCGGGAGTCGGCGTGGTCTCGCTGATGCTCTTCCGGTACGACGTGTGCGACATCGATTTCTACACGGAGGCGGCCGTGGGCGTCGCGGTGCGACCCGCCCGCAACGGCGGCCGGCGCACGGCGGTCGCCGATGCCGTCTCCGCCCTCGGCGACGACCACCTGCACTCGTACGTGCTCTCGCTGCCGGTGAACACCGAGATCGCCCAGGTACGCGGCCACGACGGCTACGGCTTCCCCAAGTGGGTCACCGGACTCGACGTCGACATCGACGAGACCAGCACCAGCGCACGGATCGCGAACGCCGACGGCGGGATCGACGTCGCCCTCTCCGCCGCCACCCCGAAGCAGCGCCGCTTCGCGAGCGGGGAGAAGGTCTCGACCCTCACTTCGTACACGAAGCGAGAGGGTGCGTGGCACTCCACGCTCAACCAGACCAACATCCTCGCGAGCGGCAGCTCCGTCCTCCCGCGCGGCCTCGACCTCCAGCTCGGTGAGGGGCGCATGGCCGACGACCTGCGCTCGCTCAAGACGATCCGGGCGATCTCGTTCGACGTCAACACCTCCGCCCAGGCCGCGCTGCACATGCCGGTCCCCTTCTCGGTTCGCTGAAGGACGCCGAAATGACCATCACCACAGACACTCCCACCACAGCCACCGTCGGCGTCGACGCCGCACTTCCGGCGTCCCTGACCCCCGCGCTGCTGCGCCGGCTCGCCGGACGGGTGACCGCTACCACCGACGCGGACCGGTCCGTCACCACCGCGCCGTACACGGGCGAGCCCCTCGGCGACTTCCCCGTCTCGACCCCGGACGCAGTCGACTTCGCCTTCGACCGGGCCCGTCGGGCGCAGGCCGGGTGGGCTGCAACGCCCGCGGCCGAGCGGGCGAAGATCCTGCTGCGCTTTCACGATCTGGTACTGAAGAACCAGGACACGGGGCTGGACCTCATGCAGGCCGAGAACGGCAAGACCCGCCGTGACGCCTTCCTCGAGATCGCCGATGCCGCGATCGCTGCGCGCTACTACGCCCGCACCGGCCCGAAGCTTCTCGCCCCGGAGCGCCGGCGCGGGGCACTCCCGTTCCTCACCCACACGACGCAACTGCACCACCCCAAGGGTGTCGTGGCCATCATCTCGCCGTGGAACTACCCTCTGTCGATGGCCGCCACCGACGCGATCGCCGCACTCATGGCGGGCAACGCTGTCGTGCAGAAGCCGGATACACAAACCGCCCTCACCGCACTGTGGGCCATGGACCTGATGTATCAGGCCGGCCTGCCGAAGGACGTGTGGCAGATGGTTATCGGCCGCGGCAGCTCCATCGGCGATGCCCTCATGCAGGGCGCCGACTACATGATGTTCACCGGTTCCACCGCCACCGGTCGACAGATCGCCCGCGATGCGGGCGAGCGCCTCATCGGCGCGTCGCTCGAGCTCGGCGGGAAGAACGCAATGCTCGTCCTCGACGACGCCGATATCGACCGCGCCGCCGCCGGAGCCGTCGCCGCGGCGTTCCCGTCCGCGGGTCAGCTGTGCGTCTCGATCGAGCGCATGTACGTCGCGGAGTCGGTACGCGATGAGTTCGTGGCGAAGTTCGTCGAGCGGACGCGAGCCCTGAATGTGGGGGCGGCGTTCGACTACCGCCCGGAGGTCGGAAGCCTCACCACGGCGAAGCAGTTGCGGACGGTGACGGCACACGTGGAGGACGCGGTCAGCAAGGGCGCGACCGTGTTGGCGGGCGGCCGCGCCCGCCCCGATATCGGCCCCCTGTTCTACGAGCCCACGATCCTGACCGGCGTCACGCCCGAGATGACCCTCTACGCGCATGAGACCTTCGGACCGGTCGTCTCGATCTACCCGGTGGCCGACGACGAGAAGGCCGTGCGTCGGGCCAACGACACGGTGTACGGCCTGAACAGCAGCGTCTGGGGCTCGGACACCAAGCGCGCGCGGGAGGTGGCGGCGCGGCTGCATTCGGGAACGGTGAACATCAACGATGCCTTCGCCGCAGCCTGGGGCAGCATCGACTCCCCGATGGGCGGCATGGGCGATTCGGGCCTCGGACGGCGCCACGGGGTGGACGGGCTCCTGAAGTACACCGAGGCGCAGACGATCGCCCACCAGGCCCGGCTCAACTTCTATCCGCCGGCGGGGATTCCGTGGCGGTTCTGGGCACCTGCACTCACCGCGGGACTGTCCGCCTGGAAGCGATTCGGGGCGCGGTGAGCGCCTGAGCGAAGCGGCCGCGTGGGCCCAGCAGGACCGCGCGGGCGTTTCACTCCGACGCCCGGGCCCTTAAACAAGCATTGCTGCTTGTTTTTTTCGCCGCCGAATGCCACAGTGGGTCCGTGCCCACCTCAGCCCCCGTCTTCGACGCCCTCGAAGCCACCTCGAACGCGGTCGCCGAGATCGCGGACTCGCTCCCGGACTGGTCGCTGCCCACCCCCGCGCAGGGCTGGACGGTGGCCCATCAGGTCGCCCACCTGGCGTGGACCGACGAGGTTTCCCTCGTCGCCGCGACCGATCCCGACGGCTTCACTGCAATCCTGCAGGAGGCGATGCAGGACCCGATGGGATTCGTCGACGCCGGCGCCGAGGAGCTGGCCGCCGATCCGGACCTGCGCGCCCGCTGGGACCGGAGCAGGGTCGCCCTCGCCCAGGCGCTGCGCGCCGCCGATCCCGGCACCCCGCTCCCCTGGTTCGGCCCGCCGATGCGGCCGGCCACCATGGCGAACGCCCGACTCATGGAGACCTGGGCGCACGGCCTCGACATCGCCGACGCGGCGGGCATCGCCTTCGACGTTCCGGCCGCCCTGCCGCATGTGGCCAAGATCGCCTACAAGACCCGCGATTTCGCCTACACGGTGAACGGCGAGACACCGCCCGCCGAGCCCTTCGGCGTGGTGCTCACCGCGCCCGACGGCGAGGTGATCGCCTTCGGCCCGGGCGACGCCACCCAGCGCGTGACCGGCTCGCTCGTCGACTTCTGCCGCCTCGCCACCCAGCGTGTGAACGTGGCCGACACCGACCTCGTGGCCACCGGCGACGATGCCACCCACTGGCTGACCATCGCACAATGTTTCGCCGGCGCACCCGGCAGCGGCCGTGCGCCGCAGGAGGAATCGTCGAAGTGACCGAGAACCGCAGCGTCCGCATCGCCAACATCTCCGGCTTCTACGGCGATCGCGCGGCCGCCCTCGGCGAGATCCTCGACGGGCCGCGGGTGGACTACATCACCGGCGACTACCTGGCCGAGCTCACCATGTTGATCCTGGGCCGCGACCGGCTCCGGGACGCCGATCTCGGCTACGCGAAGACCTTCCTGCGCCACCTCACCCCACACCTGAACACCCTCGCGGACCGCGGCACCAAGGTGGTCGTCAATGCGGGCGGCCTCAACCCGCAGGGTCTCGCGACCGCGGTGCAGAAGGAGATCGAGAACACCGACGGCCGGGGCCGGAACCTTCGGGTGGGCTGGGTCGACGGTGACGATCTGCTCGCGCGGGCGGGCGATCTGGGCGTCCCGAACGCCGTGACCGCCAACGCCTACCTCGGCGCGTTCGGCATCGCCGACTGCCTCACCGCCGGCGCCGACATCGTGATCACCGGCCGCGTCACGGACGCCTCGGTGATCCTCGGCCCGGCCATCGCCGAGTTCGGCTGGCAGCGCACCGACTTCGACGCGCTCGCCGGCGCTGTCGCCGCCGGGCACATCATCGAATGCGGCACCCAGGCCACCGGCGGCAACTACGCCTTCTTCGACCGGCATCCGATCGAGAAGCTGCTGCACCCGGGCTTCCCCATCGCCGAGATCGCGGCCGACGGTTCCTTCGTCATCACCAAGCAGCCGGGCACCGGCGGCGTGGTCGAGGTGGGGACCGTCACCGCGCAGTTGCTCTACGAGGTCACGGGGCAGCGGTACGCCAATCCCGATGTCACCCTGCGGCTCGACTCGATGTCGCTCGCCCAGGACGGCGACGATCGCGTGGCGGTGACGGGCGTGCGCGGCGAGGCGCCGCCCACCACCACCAAGGTGGCCACCACCACACTCGGCGGGTTCCGCAACGAGATCGCCTTCCTGCTCACCGGCCTCGACATCGAGCGCAAGGCCGCCCTCCTGGAGGCCCAGCTGCGGGCCGCGCTGGATCCGGCACCGTCGGACCTGCAGTTCCGGCTGGCCCGCACCGACCATCCCAATGCCGATACCGAGGCCGCCGCATCGGCGACCCTGACCGCCGTCGCCTGGGATCCGGACCCGAACCGGGTGGGCCGCGCCTTCAGTTCCGCCGCCGTGGAACTCGCACTCGCCACCTACCCCGGCGCCTCGCCGATGGCACCCCCCGGCAAGGGCGGCCCCTACGGCGTCTACCAGGCCGTGTACGTGCCCAACGCCGACGTGCCGCACCGCGCGCACCGCCCGGACGGCACCGTCGTCGACATCGCGCCCCCGACGGTGACGCAGGAGCTTGCGGCCGATCCCTCACAGCCGGGTACGCCGGCGCCCACGCAGGGCGCGACCGCCTCCGTGCCGCTGGGCGCCCTGTTCGGCGCGCGCAGCGGCGATAAGGGCGGCAGCGCCAACATCGGCGTGTGGGCGGAGACCGATGAGGCCTACGCCTGGCTCCGCACGAACCTCACCGAGGCCCTGCTGCGCGAACTGCTCCCGGAGACCGCGAACCTCCCCGTTCGCCGGCACGAACTGCCGAACCTGCGTGCGGTGAACTTCGTCATCGAGGACCTCCTGGGCAAGGGCGTCGCGCACGGCTACCGTTTCGATCCGCAGGCGAAGGGCCTGGGCGAATGGCTGCGCGCCCGCACCGTCGACCTGCCCACCGCACTGCTGCCCGTCCAGCCCGAGGAGAACGCATGACCATCACCCCCTGGGACACCGAGGAGCGCCGCGCGCTGCACGAGACCGTGGTCGCCTTCACCGAGCGGGAGATCCTGCCGCATCTCGATCAGTGGGAGGCCGAGGGCCTGCTCCCCCGCGATCTGCACCGCAAGGCGGGCGACCTCGGCCTGCTCGGCGTCTCCTTCCCCGAATCGGTGGGCGGCGGGGGCGGCGATCCCCGCGACGCGCTCGTGGTGTGCGAGGCGATGCACGAGGCGGGCGGCTCCGGCGGCCTGTTCGCCTCCCTGTTCACCTGCGGGATCTCGGTGCCGCACATCATCCTCGCGGGCACCGATGAGCAGAAGGCGCAGTGGGTCGCACCGGTGCTCGCGGGCGAGAAGATCAGCTCGCTGGGCATCACCGAACCCAGCGGCGGCTCGGATGTCGGGCACTTGAAGACCACCGCGCGTAAGGACGGCGACAGCTACATCGTCAACGGCGCCAAGACCTTCATCACCTCCGGCATCCGCGCCGATTGGGTGGTCACGGCGGTCCGCACCGGAGGCGAGGGCGCCTCCGGCATCAGCCTGCTGGTGATCCCCAAAGGGCTGCCGGGCTTCGAGGTGAGCGCACCGCTGAAGAAGATGGGCTGGCACGCCTCCGACACCGCCGAACTCTCGTTCACCGACGTCCGCGTCCCGGCGGAGAACCTGATCGGCCCGGAGGGCAGCGGCTTCCTGCTGATCGGCGCCGCCTTCGTCACCGAGCGCCTGGCCCTCGCCGTGCAGGGGTACTCGCATGCGCAGCGCTGCCTGGACCTGACGCTCGACTGGGTGCGCCAGCGGGAGACCTTCGGCCAGCCCCTGATCAAACGTCAGGCCGTGCAGAACACCGTGACCGAGATGCGGCGCAGGATCGAGGTCGCCCGCGTGTACAGCCGGCACGTGGCCGACCAGTACACCGTCGCCCTCGAGACCAGCGGTCCCGCGGCCGCGGCCGAGCTGGTGCCGCAGGCCTGCTTCGCGAAGAACACCGCGGTCGAATGCGCCGAATGGGTCGCGAACGAGGCGGTCCAACTGTTCGGTGGCCACGGGTACATGTCCGAGTACGAGGTATCGCGGCACTACCGTGATGTGCGCATCCTCGGCATCGGCGGCGGCACCAACCAGATCCTCACCACGCTCGCGGCCAATCGCCTCGGCTACAAGTGATCCCCCACTCCGGAACCCACGAAGGCAAAGGAACACGACCATGACGGTGCTCCGCAGCACCCCCTCACCCGACGCGCCCGCGTACCGCGAGGCGATGATCGGCAAGCTCGGCGATCTCACCGCCGAGTTCGACAAGGCCCTCGCCGGCGGCGGCGAGAAGTACGTGGCGCGGCATCGGGGACGCGGAAAGCTGACCGCGCGGGAGCGGATCGACAGCGTGCTCGACCCCGCATCCCCGTTCCTGGAACTGATGCCGCTGGCCGCCTGGGGCAGTGACTTCCAGGTGGGTGCCTCCCTCGTCGGCGGCATCGGTGTCGTGGAGGGCGTCGAGGTGATGGTGGTGGCGAACGACCCCACCGTCAAGGGCGGCACCTCGAACCCGTGGACGCTGCGCAAATCGCTGCGCCTCAACGACATCGCCCGCGAGAACCGCCTCCCCGTGCTCTCGCTCGTCGAGTCCGGCGGCGCCGACCTCCCCACGCAGAAGGAGGTCTTCGTCCCCGGCGGCGCGATGTTCCGCAACCTCACGCAGCTGTCGAAGGCCGGGATCCCCACGATCTCCGTCGTCTACGGCAACTCCACCGCGGGTGGCGCCTACATCCCCGGCATGAGCGACCACGTGGTGATGATCAAGGAGCGCTCCAAGGTCTTCCTGGCCGGTCCGCCCCTGGTGAAGGCCGCGACGGGCGAGATCTCTGACGACGAGACCCTCGGCGGGGCCGAGATGCACTCGCGCACCTCGGGCCTCGGCGACTACCTGGCCAGCGACGAACTCGACGCGGCCCGCATCGCCCGCTCGATCGTCAAGCGGCTCAACTGGCGCAAGCAGGGCGCGGCACCGTCGAGCGTGGTCAAGCCCCCGCGCTACGACGCCGAGGGCCTGCTCGACATCGTCCCGGACGACCTGAAGATCCCCTTCGACCCGCGGGAGATCATCGCCCACATCGTCGACGACTCCGATTACGACGAGTTCAAGCCGCTCTACGGCGGCTCGCTCACCACGGGCTGGGCGAACCTGCACGGCTACCCGATCGGCATCCTGGCCAACGCCCGTGGCGTCCTGTTCTCCGAGGAGGCTCAGAAGGCCACGCAGTTCATCCAGCTGGCGAACCGGTACGACACGCCGCTGCTGTTCATCCACAACACCACCGGCTACATGGTGGGCGCCGAGTACGAGCGCGGCGGCATGATCAAGCACGGCTCGATGATGATCAACGCGGTCTCCAACTCGGAGGTGCCGCACCTCTCGCTGATCGCGGGCGCCTCCTACGGCGCCGGCCACTACGGCATGGCGGGCCGCGCGTTCAACCCGCGGTTCCTGTTCTCCTGGCCCAGCGCGCGTTCGGCGGTCATGGGCGCAAAGCAGCTCGCCGACGTGGTCACCGAGGTCGCCGCGGCCTCCGCCGCCTCCCGCGGTCAGGCCATGGACCCCGCCTTCGTCGACGGCATGCGCACCGCCATCGAGACCCAGATCGACAAGGAGTCCCTGCCGGCCTTCATGTCCGGCATGCTCTACGACGACGGCATCATCGACCCCCGCGACACCCGCACGGCGCTCGGCATGGCCCTCTCCGCCATCCACAACGGCCCCGTCCACGGCACCGACGCCTTCGGCGTCTTCCGGATGTGAGGAACTCCATGACCGACATCACCACCACTGCGGCCGATTCCGCCCTCGCCGCCGGCTCCTTCGATTCCGTCCTCGTCGCCAACCGCGGCGAGATCGCCCGCCGCGTCATCGCCGCCGCCCACGCCCGCGGCCTGCGCGCCGTGGCCGTCTACTCCGACCCGGACGCGAACGCGCCGCACGTCGCCGAGGCCGACGAGGCCGTGCGCCTGCCCGGCGAGTCCCCCGCCGACACCTACCTGCAGGGCGAGAAGATCATCGCCGCGGCGAAGGCCACCGGCGCGCAGGCCATCCACCCCGGCTACGGCTTCCTCTCCGAGAACGCCGACTTCGCCGCCGCGGTCCAGGCCGCGGGCATCGTCTGGATCGGCCCCTCGCCCGAGGCCATCACCGCAATGGGCTCCAAGGTCGCGGCGAAAGCGCGGCTCGCCGAGGCCGGCGTGCCGATGCTCACGAACCTCACCCCGGATCAGGTCTCCGACAGCGACTTCCCCGTCCTGGTGAAGGCCTCCGCGGGCGGCGGCGGCCGCGGCATGCGCGTGGTCCGCACGCGCGCCGAGCTGCAGGAGAACCTGGAGACCGCCGAGCGCGAGGCGAAGTCGGCCTTCGGCGACGGCACCGTCTTCTGCGAGCGTTACCTCGAGCGCGGCCGGCACATCGAGGTCCAGGTGATGGCCGATTCCCAGGGCACCGTGTGGGCGGTCGGCGAGCGCGAGTGCTCGATCCAGCGCCGCCACCAGAAGGTTCTGGAGGAGGCCCCGTCGCCGCTCGTCGAGCGGCATCCGGCGATGCGCACCGCCCTGTACGAGGCCGCCGCCAACGCCGCCAAGGCCATCGGTTACACCGGTGCGGGCACCGTCGAGTTCCTCGCGACCGATGCGGGCGAGTTCTTCTTCCTCGAGGTCAACACCCGTCTCCAGGTGGAGCACCCGGTCACCGAGGCCACCACCGGCCTCGACCTGGTCGGCCTGCAGTTCGACGTGGCCGCGGGACTCCCGCTCCCGGCGGCCGAGCCGCCGGCCACCCGCGGCTGGGCCATCGAGGCCCGCCTCTACGCCGAGGACCCCGCGAACGACTGGCGTCCCGCCGCCGGCACCGTGCACCGCTTCGAGGTGCCCGGCGTGGTCAGCGAGTTCTCCGGACCGGACCGCCCCGGCATCCGGCTCGACAGCGCCCTCGCGCCCGCGGGCAGCGTCGTCGAGGTCTTCTACGATCCGATGCTCGCCAAGGTGATCGGCTTCGCGCCGACCCGCGCGCAGGCCCTCGCGATCACCGAGGCCGCGCTGCGCAAGGCGGTCGTCCACGGCATCACCACCAACCGGGACCTACTGGTGCGGATCCTCGCCGACGCCGACTTCAAGGCCGGCGATTTCGCGACCGACTTCCTCACCGGCGAGCGGCTCGAGCGCCTCGCCGCGCCCCTGCTCGACGACGACGATCTCGCGGTGGCGGCGGACGCCGCCGGAGCCGTGCTCGACCGCCGAGCCGCGGCCGCGAGCCCGCTTCCGCACGTGGCGCCCGGCTGGCGCAACGTGGGTGCCCGCACGCTGGTCCCCGAGTTCGAGGACGCCGCCGAGAAGCGGTTCACCGCCGACTCCGGCGCCGTCGCGACCGTGAGCGACGACGGTTCCACGGCCACGGTGGCCGTGGAACGCGACGGTGTACGGCGCACCGTCGTGGTGACCGCCTACCCCGGCGATAGGACCGTGGTCGAGATCGATTCCGCCCGTGGCGGTGCCACGCTCGCCCTGATCGACCCGCTGCCCTCGGGTGAGGCGGCCGCGGCGGCGGGATCGCTGCTGGCGCCGATGCCCGGCGTGATCACCCGCATCGGCGCGGCGGTGGGCGACACCGTGACCGCCGGGCAGCCGGTGCTGTGGATGGAAGCCATGAAGATGGAACACGCCATCAGCGCCCCCGCAGAAGGAGTCCTCACCACGATCGCGGTCGAGGTGGGCCAGAACATCGACGCCGGCGCAGTGGTCGCCGTGCTGGAGGAGCAGGAGTAGCCATGACCGTATCGATGGACGTCATCGAGTCGGAGGAGCGCATCGCCCTCCGCCGGACCGTGTCCGAGCTCGGCAAGAAGTTCGGGCCCGAGTACATGCGCGAGAAGATCGCCTCGGGCGAGGGCCCCACCGAACTGTGGAAGGCCGCGGGCGACCTCGGCCTGATCGGCGTGAACATCGCCGAGCAGTACGGCGGCGGCGGAGCCGGCATGTACGAACTGGGCATCGTCGGCGAGGAGCTGGCCGCGGTCGGCTCGTCGCTGCTGATGTTGGTGGTTTCGCCGGCGATCAACGGCACCATCATCTCCAAGTTCGGCACCGACGAGC
Organism: Tsukamurella strandjordii; assembly: GCF_039525985.1. NCBI lineage: Bacteria > Bacillati > Actinomycetota > Actinomycetes > Mycobacteriales > Tsukamurellaceae > Tsukamurella > Tsukamurella strandjordii. Next base: position 107,394 of record NZ_BAAAII010000002.1, read on the forward strand.
AGAAGCAGCGCTGGCTTCCCGGCATCGCGTCCGGCGAGACCATCGCCGCGTTCGCCATCACCGAACCCGACGCCGGCTCCAACAGCCACCGGATCACCACCACCGCGCGCCGGGACGGCGACGACTGGATCATCTCGGGGCAGAAGACCTTCATCTCCGGTATCGAGCTGGCCGACGTGATCCTTGTGGTCTCGCGCACCGAGGACGCCAAATCGGGCAAGCTGCGCCCCGCGCTGTTCCTGATGCCCACCGATTCACCGGGCCTGCAGAAGACCAAGATCCCCATGGAGGTGGGGCTTCCCGAGTCGCAGTGGACGTTGTTCTTCGACGATGTGCGGCTCCCCTCCGACGCCCTCGTCGGCGAGCCCGACGCCGCGATCGCGCAGCTCTTCGCCGGCCTGAACCCGGAGCGGATCATGGCCGCCGCCGGATCCGTCGGCTCGGCGCGGTTCGCCCTGGACCGGGCCGTCGATTACGCCAAGGGCCGCACCGTCTTCAAGGTCCCGATCGGTGCGCACCAGGCGATCGCCCATCCCCTCGCCGAGCTCAAGGTGGAGACCGAGCTGGCGAAGCTGATGCTGCAGAAGGCCGCCACGCTGTACGACGCCGGCCAGGAGTTCGCCGCGGCCGAGGCCGCGAACATGGCGAAGTTCGCAGGCGGCGAGGCCGGCGCGAAGTCGGTCGACCGGGCGATCCACACGCTCGGCGGCAACGGGCTCACCACCGAGTACGGGCTGGCCCAGATGCTGGTGGCCTCGCGCCTGTTCCGCATCGCCCCGGTGAGCCGGGAGATGGTGCTCAACTTCATCTCCGAGCACACGCTCGGCCTGCCCAAGAGCTACTAGGAGGCATCGTGACCGAGCGATCCGAGGGCGCGCCCCTGGTGCGGTACGAGGCCCGCGACGGTGCCGCCCACCTCACGATCGACAGCCCGCACAACCGCAACGCGATCTCGCAGCGGCTACTGACCGACCTGCGGGCCGGGATCGATCGCGCGGGGATCGACGACACCGTCCGCGCCGTGGTGATCACCCACACCGGCGGCACCTTCTGTGCCGGTGCCGATCTCAAGGAGGCGGCGGCGGACGGTGCGGGAGCGGACCCGAAGTCGCGCACTCTCGCGATGATCGATGCGATGCGCGGCGTCATCGAATCCCCCAAGCCGGTGATCGCACAGGTGAACGGCCACGTCCGGGCCGGCGGCTTCGGCCTCATCGGTTCCTGCGATTTCGTCTTCGCCGGACCGGAGTCGACCTTCGCCGTCACCGAGACCCGGATCGGCGTGGCACCGGCGATGGTCTCGCTCGTGCTGCTGCCGCACCTGCCCTCGCGCGTGGCCTCGTCACTCCTGCTGACCGGTAGGAAGTTCGACGCGGCCGAGGCGGCGGGCCACGGATTGATCACCGCCGCCGTCGACGATCCCGAGGCCGCGGTGGCGGCGCAGCTCGCGGAGCTGCGGCTGTGCAGCCCGCAGGGCCTGCGCGAGACGAAGCAGATCCTGTGGCACGACGTGCTCGCCTCGTTCGACACCCGCGCCGAGGCGCTCGCCGACCAGTCGGCCCGGCTGTTCGGTTCACCGGAGTCGGTGGAGGGGATCACCGCATTCCTGCAGAAACGCGCGCCGAGCTGGGCCGAGCCCGTGGCCGCGCACTAAGCTGGCCCGAATGAGTGCCCTCCGACCGCCCATCCGGGCGCCGCAGCAGTCCCGCAGCCGGGAGACCCGGCAGCGGTTGCTGGAGACGACGATCGCCTCCCTGGCCGCCCGCGGCTGGGGGGCGACCACCGTCGGCAGTGTCGCGCGGCAGGCGGGGGTCTCCCGCGGGGCCGCCCAGCACCACTTCCCCACCCGCGAGGACCTCATCACCGCCGCGCTGGAGTACATGGGCGAGCAGCGGATCGAGCACGCCCGGCAGGCCGGCGCCGCGGTCCCCGACGGCCCGGAGCGCCCCTACGCGGTGGCGCGGCTGATCGTCGAGTACTACACCGACGATCTGTTCAAGGCGGCGCTCCACGTGTGGACGGCGGCCGCGAGCGACGATGCGCTGCGGGAGCGCATGCTGCCCTTCGAGAATCGGCACTCCCGTGAGGTCTTCGGGCTCGCGATGACACTGCTGGGCTTCGATCGCGACGACGAGCAGGGCCGTCGCGCCGTGCAGGCCACCCTGGATCTGGCGCGCGGATTGGGGCTCGCGGACCTGCTGTCCGATGACACCGAGCGCCGCGAGCAGGTCGTCGAGTTCTGGGGCGCGCAACTCGCCGCCCTCGCCGCCGCGCGCTAGTCAGGCCTTGTCGAGGTAGTCCTCGCGGCTGCCGCCGAGGATCACCGCGTTCATCTCGCGCAGCGCCACATGATCTTCCAGCTCCGGATCGGCATCGATCACCTCGAAGGCGAGTGCCCGCGCGGCGTCCAGAACGTCGCCGTCGTTGGCCAGATCGAGGAAGCTCAGGCGCCGCGCCAGGCCGGACTGGTCCACGCCGAGGATGTCGCCGAAACCGCGGTGTTCGAGATCGAGCTGCGCGAGGGCGAAGCCGTCGACCGTGCCCGCCACCGCCTCCAGCCGTTCCATCGTGCGGGGCGACGGGGTGTCGGTGACCAGGAGGCACAGCCCGGGTAGGCCGCCTCGTCCGACACGACCGCGCAGCTGGTGCAGCTGGCTGATGCCGAATCGCTCGGCGTCCATCACCACCATGGTGGTCGCGTTCGCCACATCGACACCCACCTCGATCACGGTGGTGGCCACCAGCACGTCCACGTCACCCGCGGCGAACTCCGCCATGATCTCGGACTTCTCCTCCGCGGGCAGCCGGCCGTGCAGCAGCGCGATCCGGTGCTCCGCCAGCTCGCCGCCGACCAACTGCGCGTACATGTCGATCGCGGAGGTCATCCGGGGCTGATCGTCCTGCGGCTCAGTCTCCTCGGCGACCTCCGCCCGGGCCGACTTCCCCCGCGACGGCGCCGCGACCTGCTCGAACTGGTAGTCCTCATCGGTGAACGAGGACTTCGCCTGCTCGCCGGTCGGATCGTCGCCGATCCGCGGGCACACCACGTACACCTGCCGCCCGGCCCGGACCTCCTCGTCGACCCGCGCCCAGGCGCGCTCGATCCAACCGGGACGCGACTGCGGCACCACCGAGGTCTGGATCGGCTGCCGGCCACGGGGCAGTTCGCGCAGCACCGAGGTGGACATGTCGCCGAACTGCGCGAGCGCCACGGTGCGCGGGATCGGCGTCGCCGTCATCACCAGCAGGTGCGGCGTCATGTCGTCGGGCCCCTTGCGTCGCAACCGGTCCCGCTGCTCCACACCGAACCGGTGCTGCTCGTCGACCACCACGAGGCCGAGCCGGAAGAAGTCGACCGTGTCCTCCAGCAGCGCGTGCGTACCGATCACGATCCCCGCCTCGCCGGTCACGATGCGCAGCAGCGCCGCCCGGCGGGCCTTGGTGTTCATCGAACCGGTGAGCAGGGTGACGGTGGTGGCGGCCTCCGCCGCACCGAGCTGGCCCGCTTCCCCCAGGTCGCCGAGCATCTTCGTGATCGAGAGCATGTGCTGGGTGGCGAGCACCTCGGTGGGCGCGAGCAGCACGGCCTGGTAGCCCGCATCGACCGCGGCCAGCATCGCCAGCAGCGCCACGAGCGTCTTACCCGAGCCCACCTCGCCCTGCAGCAACCTGGTCATCGGATGGTCACGGGACAGGTCACCGAGGATCTCGGCGAGCACCTCCTCCTGACCGTCGGTGAGCTGGAACGGAAGCCGCTCCCGCAGACCGGTCTGCAGCGGACCGTCCGGCGCGGCGAGCGAGGGTGCGGGCACCGTGCCCACGTCGTGCGCCCGCCGGGCGAGCGCGGTCTCGATGGCCACCGCCTCGTCGAAGGCCAGGCGCCGCCGGGCGGCGTCGGCCTCGGTGCGCCGCTTCGGGAAGTGTGCGACCCGCAGCGCCTGGTCGAGGTCGAGGAGCCCGTGCAGCGTCCGGAACTCGGCGGGCAGCGACTCGGGGACGGGAGCCAGCCGGCCCAGCACGGCGTCGACGATCGAGGCGATCAGCCAGGTGGGCATGTTCTTGGTGCCGTGGTAGATCGGCACCACCGGACCGGTGAGCAGCGCGAGATTGGCCAGCTTGAGACGCTTGGAGCCCGCCTTCGTGGCGCCGGTCTCGTTGGCCGCCAAGGCCTGCGCGGAGTTCATATCGTCGTCCGGGAGCACCAGCCAGTCCGGATGGGTCAGCTGCAGTTTGTGATTGAACTCGCCGAGCCGGCCGATCAGCAGCATCTGCCGGCCGGGTTGGATCGGCTTGGGCAGGTAGTTGAAGAAGGTCACGTCGTAGGCGCGAACCTTGTTGACCACCTGCACCTTGAACATCTTCTTGCCGCGGTGGTGGGCCCGGGGCGGTGTCACCGCGGTGACGGTGCCGATCACCACCACGTCGTCGCCGATCTTGGGTTCGGTGGCTCGCGTCCCCTCGTCGATCGAGGCGCCGCCCTCGTACCGGAACGGGAAGTGCCGCAGCAGATCACCGACGGTGATCAGCCCCAGTTCGGAGGTCATCTGATCGGCGATCTCGGGATCGATCGCATCGACCAGCGGAGTCTGCAGTGTGAGGTCCGCGGCTGGGCTCATTCGACGCCGATCTCCATCACGCTGCCGGTCTGCCCTCCGCGGTAACCGACCACCTCGACCTCCGGGCGGTCGGGCCGCAGCGCCGCGCCCACCCGGTCCGGGAAGTCGCCGTCGCCGGCGTCACCGAGCAAGACGGTCACCATGTCGCCACCGGTCGCGAGCAACAGCTCCGCCAGCGCTTCACCGGCGGAGTACTGATCCTCCTCCAGCACCACCACCTCACCGCCGACCATGCCGAGGTAGTCCCCGGGCCCGCACGGGCCGAGGATCGTCAGTGCGTCCTCGGTGACCGCGACCACGGAGCCGCAGCGCGCGCCGGCGGCGGCCTCGGCCATGGAGAAGGTGTCGTCCGCGGCGTGGCCGCGCGGATCGTGCACCGCGAGGGCGGCGATGGCCTGCACCATCGACGAGGTGGGGAGCAGCGTCACCAGCACCCCCGATTCCCGGGAGCGGGCGGCCACGGCCAGCAGCTCCGGGGTGGGCAGCGCTCCGTTCGGCATGAGCAGCACCTCGCGGCCCTCGAACCTGTGCAGCGCCGCGAGCAGCGCCGCGTGGGTGATGCCCTCGTCGCAGCGGATCACCTCGGCCCCCTCGGCGGCGAAGAGCTCGGCCGCCCCCTCACCCGAGACCAGGGCGACGATGGCGCGCGGCGCGTCGAGCAGCGCCTGCAGCGGGGTCTCGCCGTGGCCGGTCTCCTGGAGCACGTTCACCGCGATGCCGCGGAGCTTGCCCAGCGCGAGTCCGGCCTGAATGGCCCGTCCGGGTTCGGTGGTATGCGTGTGCACCGACCAGGTGGCCACCGGATCGGGGTCGGACGCGGCGACCACGACCACGGAATCACCGAAGGTCTGCAGCTCGTCCCGGAGCCGGTTCGCGGACGCCTCGGTCGCCTCCGGCAGGAGGTACATCACCTCGTAGTCCACGTGCGGACCGCGCGGCGGATCGTCGTGATCGTGGCCGTGGGCGGCGCCCCCGGGTTCCACCTGGACCTGCACGTGCGGTGCCACCTGCCGGGTGAAGCGGGGACGTTCGGGCGGCGCACCCGCGGTCACCTCGACCAAGGCGTCGAGCAGTACCAGCAGGCCGCGGCCGCCCGCGTCCACCACACCGGCCCGGGCGTTGTCATCGAGTTGGGCGCGGGTGCGCAGCAGGGCGTCGAAGGCGGCGTCGGCGGACGCGCGCACGCACACGGGAAGATCGCCACCGGCGGCGAGGGCGGCTCCCGCACCGTCGGCGGCCCCGCGGAGCACCGAGAGGATGGTGCCCTCGACGGGTGCAGCGACCGCGGAGGTCACCAGGTCGGTGGCGGTGCGCAGGCCCGCCGCGAGGCCCGCCGCGGTGAGATCGGCCTCCGGCCCCAGCTCTCCCACCACGCCGCGCATGATCTGCGAGACGATGACCCCGGAGTTGCCGCGGGCACCGGAGACGGCGCCGGCAACGGTGGCACGGGCCACCGCATGGGGCCCCTCCGAGCGGTCGGCCTCCTCCGCCGCGCGGGCGGCGGCACGGAGCGTGACCAGCATGTTCGTACCGGTATCGGCATCAGCCACGGGGAAGACGTTGAGAGCGTTGATCTCGTCGACGGAACGCTCGAGTCCGAGCACCGCGCGCCGCAGCCAGGCCACCACCACGCGGCCGTCCGGCTCCATCGGTCCCGTCACGGCTCCCAGCCTAGTGGGTCGTCCCACAGCCGAGGGCTGCCGGAGCGGTTTGTCGCGTGGACCGTTATGGGTCTATGATTGCAGGGTTGCCTCGCGTCCGGGCGTGTCCATCGAGACCCGACCACCGAGGCGGAACGACAGATACATCTATTGCGAGGAGTACACGACATGGCTGCCGTCTGCGACGTCTGCGACAAGGGCCCCGGCTTCGGTAAGTCGGTGTCGCACTCGCATCGGCGTACCAATCGCCGGTGGAACCCGAACATCCAGACCGTGCGTGCCCAGGTGGCGCCCGGTCAGACCAAGCGCCTGAACGTGTGCACCTCGTGCATCAAGGCCGGCAAGGTCGTCCGCGGCTGATTCCGCGACAAGACTGACAGAGGGCCCGCGACCAACCGGTCGCGGGCCCTCTTTCTCGTTTCAGCGCACCTCGGCGAGGTGCGGTAGGCGCCAGTCGACGGGCTCGGCGCCCAGTCCGGCGAGCGCCTCGTTGGCCCGGGAGAACGGGCGCGAGCCGAAGAAGCCACGCGAGGCCGACAACGGCGACGGATGCACCGACTCGATCCGCGGGGTGTCGCCCAGCCGCGGCCCCAGCGAAGCGGCATCACGGCCCCACAGGATCGCGACGAGCGGCGCGTCCCGAGCCACGAGCGCATCGATGGCGCACTCGGTCACCTTCTCCCATCCCTTCTTCCGATGGGAGGCGGGCTCGCCCGGGCGCACCGTCAGCACCCTGTTCAACAGCAGCACACCCTGCTGCGCCCACGGCGAGAGATCGCCGTTCGCCGGCGCGGGCAGGCCGAGATCGGCCGTGTACTCCTGATAGATGTTCTGCAGACTGCGGGGCACCGGCCGCACCGCGGGATCGACCGAGAAAGACAGGCCCACAGCGTGTCCCGGCGTGGGGTACGGATCCTGGCCCACGATGAGCACCCGCACCTCGTCGAAGGGCTGGGTGAAGGCGCGCAGCACGTTCTCGCCCGCGGGCAGGTAGCTGCGGCCCGCGGCGATCTCGGCGCGGAGGAACTCCCCCATCGCCGCGATGTCGCCGGCGACCGGCTCCAACGCCCGGGCCCAGCCCGCCTCGACGGTCTCCGCCAGTGGTCTCGCCGTCATCACAGTCCCTCTCCGCCGTCCTCGGTGTCGCTGTCGAAGGTGTTCCAGCCGCCCCGCTCGGGCCCGGCCGCACCGTCGACGGTGACGGTGCCCGGCGCACCGTCGGCGTCCCGGACGGTACCGATCTCGCGCCACCCGTCCGGCACCGTCGCAGGCGGGAAGGTCGCCAGCAGGGCGTGATCCTCGCCGCCGGTGCGGATCCAGTGGTCGGCGTCCGCGCCGAGCGCGGATGCGCAGGCCAGCAGCAGTGGGTCCGGGCGCAGGGCGGCACCGTCGAGCTCGATCCGGACGCCGCTCGCGGCGGCCAGGGCGCGGGCGTCCCGGAGCAGCCCGTCGGAGACGTCGGTCATCGCGGTGGCCCCCGCCTCGGCGGCGCCCGGCCCGGCGGCGAGCGGCGGCACCGGGCAGCGGTAGATCTCGACGATCTCCGGGAAATCGTCCGCGCGCCCGGCATCCAGGGCGGCCAGGCCAGCGGCCGATCGCCCCAGGGTTCCGCACACCGCCACCACATCGCCGGCGCGGGCACCCGACAGCAGCACCGGCGCGCGGCCCTGCAGATCGCCGAGCGCGGTGATCGCCAGCAGCACCTGCTCGGTGCGCACCACGTCTCCGCCCGCCACCGCTCCGCCGGCATCGCGGGCGCCGCGCGCGATCCCCCGCGAGATGCCTGCCACGACGTGCTCGGGAGTCGCGGGCGGGCAGCCCAGCGTCACCGTGAAGCCGGTGCACACCGCGCCCATGGCCGCGATATCGGCCGCGTTCTGCGCGATCGCGCGGCGCCCCACGTGCTCCGCCGTGGTCAGCTCGAACCGGAAGTGTCGCCCCTCGACGAGGGCGTCGGAGGAGATCACCACTCGGCCGTCCGGGGCGGCCACGACGGCCGCATCGTCACCGGGGCCGAGGAGCACCCGCGGATCGGGACCGATCGGCGCCGTGGCGAGCGCGATCACGCCCTCCTCGCCCAGTTCGGCGACGGTGCGCGCGGGCGGCTGCCCGGCCCGGCCCGGGCCCGTAGATGTCATCGCGGCTACCGTATCGAACGTGGACAACGCAGACGAGACCAAGGCCCCCGAGCCCCGCCAGCGCCGCAGCCCCGCCCTCCTGGCGACGGTCGTGGCACTCCCCGTGGCGGTGATCGTCTGCTTCGCCGTCTTCCTCGTGCTCGCCCAGCAGAAGGAGGGCGAGTTGCGCGCGACCGCCGAGGCGGGCCACCTGAAGTCGGTCTCGGCTCCCGCCGCCGGCGAACCCGCGTGCGGGAAACTGCTCGCGGCGATCCCCGCGGAGCTGGGCGTCTTCCGCCGCGACGACACCACCGAACCCACGGGCTTCGCCCGCTGGACCAGCGATAAGGCCGGCGCCGTCGAGGTGCGCTGCGGTACCGATCGCCCGACCGACCTGACCAACACCTCGAAGCTGCAGGTGGTCAACGGGGTCCAATGGCTGCAGTCGACGCCCGCGGGCGCGCCCGCCCCGAACGGCGGCGCCTACTGGGTCGCGGTGGATCACCGGCCCTACGTGGCGCTCTGGGTACCCGACAGCGCCGGTACCGCCGCGATCCAGGCCGTCTCCGATGCGATCAGGGCGAACCTCCAGGCCGCGTCGCTCGACCTGGGCCGCTAGTCAGCGCAGGCCGGTGCCGCGGGCGAGCGCCGTGTCGATCAGCAGGCTCAGCAGCTCGGCGTAGCCCACACCCGATTCGGCCCACATCCGCGGGTACATCGAGGTGGAGGTGAATCCCGGCATGGTGTTGACCTCGTTGATCACCGGACCGTCGGCGGTCTGGAAGAAGTCCACGCGGGCCAGGCCCTGGCCGTCGAAGGCGTGGAAGGCCCGCACCGCCAGGTCGCCGATCGCGGCGGCCTCGTCGTCGGTGAGATTCGCGGGCACGGTGTACTGCGCCCGGTCGTCGAGGTACTTGGTCTCGAAGTCGTAGAACGAGTGCTCCGCGTCGGCGGCCATCTCGATCTCGGCGATCGCGGACGCGTGCACGGTGCCGTCGGGGCGCTCCAGCACACCGATCTCCACCTCACGGCCGATCACGGCGGCCTCGATGATCACCTTCGGATCCCACCGGCGGGCCTCGGCGATCGCGGCGGGCAACGCCGCCAGATCGGTGACCCGGGTGATGCCGATCGACGATCCTCCCCGCGCGGGCTTGACGAACAGCGGCAGGCCGAGCCGATGCAGGACGTCGGCGGGCACCTCGGTGTCGCGCTGGCGCAGCACGTGGAAGTCGCCCACCGGCAAGCCGTCGGCGGCGAGGAGTTTCTTCGCGAACTCCTTGTCCATGCCCGCCGCGGAGGCCAGCACACCGGCCCCCACGTAGGGCACGCCCACCATCTCCAACAGCCCCTGCAGGGTGCCGTCCTCGCCGTACGGGCCGTGCAGCACAGGGAAGACCACATCGACCGAACCGAGCACGGAGCCGGCCGCATCGGACGAGACGGAGACCAGCTCGGCGCCGGGGAGCAGGGCCAGATCGGTCGGCCCCTCGGGCACGCTCGGCAGCGCGCGGTCGGCGAACCGCAGGCTCTGCGCGTCGGCATCGGAGAGCACCCACGAACCGGACGAGGTGATGCCCACCGGCACCACCTCGTAGCGCTCGGGATCGAGGTGACCGAGGATGCTGCCCGCCGAGACGCACGAGACAGCGTGCTCGCTGCTGCGTCCGCCGAAAACCACTGCCACCTTGATCCGCGAGTCCGTCACGGCAGACCACCTTACGGGTGCGCCCCGGCCGGGGCCACGTGGTTACGCACTGGTCGGCTGATGCCACTCCCCACCGACATCGCGATTGAGCAGGTCGTCGATGGCACGGGAGACGGGCACACCGTCGTAACAGACCGCGCGCACCGCCTCCGTGAGCGGCATCTCGACGCCCACCTTGCGTGCGAGATCGGCGATGGAGATACAGGATTTGGCACCCTCGGCCACCTGGCCGTGCGCGGCCGCCTGCGCCTGGTCGACGGTCATCCCCTGGCCGAGCCGCGCGCCGAAGCTGAAGTTGCGGGACTGCGGTGAGCTGCAGGTGGCCACCAGATCGCCCACACCCGCGAGCCCCGCGAGGGTGAGCGGCTGCGCGCCCAGGGCGGTGCCGAGCCGCAGCGTCTCGGCCAGGCCGCGGGTGATGATGGCCGCGCGCGAGTTCTCGCCGAGGTTGATGCCCGAGGCGATGCCGCACACCAGGGCGATCACGTTCTTGGTGGCGCCGCCGATCTCGCAACCGATCACGTCGTCGTTGGTGTACGGCCGGAAGTAGTCGGTGCGCACGAGGTACTGGGTGTGCTGGGCGCGCCGCTCGTTGGTGGAGGCGATCACGGCGAGCGTCGGCTGACGCTTGGCGATCTCCTTCGCGAAATTCGGTCCCGTGAGCACGGCGATCCGGTCGCGGTCGATGTCGGCCGCCTCGGCGACCACCTCGCTCATCCGGTTCAGCGTGCCGATCTCGATACCCTTCGCGAGATTGAGCACCGTGACGTCCGGCGGGATCAGGTGGCCCCAGTCCGCGAGGTTGGCGCGCAAGGTCTGCGAGGGCACGGCGAGCACCACCAGCCCCGCGCCGCGCATCGCCTCCTCGGGATCGTGGGTGGCGGTGAGGTTCTCGGGGAGCACGCCCTCCGGCAGGTACTGCGCGTTGATGCGGGTCGCGTTGATCTGATCGGCGACCTCCTGGCGGCGGCACCACATGGTGACGCGGTGCGGTTCCGGACGGGTGGCCTCGGCGAAGACCTTCGCCATCGCGGTGCCGAAGGATCCGGCGCCCATCACTGCAACGTCGACCATTCGGCCCACCCTTCTCGCATCGCGTTCCGCATCCCGCCCTGCCGCGACGGAAGCCCGACGTTGAGCGTATCTCCCGCCCGCAGTCGGCAGGCCGGGTTCGGCCCGCCTAGATTGGTGGTCATGACCGCACCGCGTGGCGCCGATGCGCCTCCCGCCCTCGTGGTCGTCACCGCCGTCAAGGCGCTGGACACCGCGAAATCGCGGTTCGCCGCGCCCGGCGACGGCCACCGCGAGGCGGTACCGGGGCTGGTGCTGGCGATGCTGCGCGATGTGCTCGCCGCGGCGCTCGCCGTGCCGGAGATCACTGCCGCGTACGTGGTCTCGCCCGATCCCGCGGTGCGGGCCGCCGCGGCCGACGCGGGTGCCCGCTCGGTACCCGAGCCCTCTCCGGGCGGGCTGAACGCCGCCCTGTCCGCGGGGGCGGCGGCGGCGGGGGCGGAGGGCGAGGTGGCCGTGCTGGCCCTGCAGCCCGACCTGCCGGGCGTCAGCGTCGACGAGCTGCGGGCCTTCCTCGCGGCGGCCGGTGGCCGCCGAGCCTTCGTTCCCGACCGTGCCGGGACCGGGACGGCCGCGCTGTTCAGTCCCGCCGGCGACGCGCTGCGCCCCGCGTTCGGACCGGATTCCGCGTCCGCGCACGCCGGTGGCGGGGCGCTCGCCCTCGCCGGACCGTGGCCCGGCCTGCGCTCCGACATCGACACCCCGGCCGATCTGAAGGCCCCCACGGCGCTGGGAGTTCACACCACCGCGGCGATCGCCGCCTGCGATCCCGGCATCGCGTCGAACTCGCGCTGCTGATACGACAGAATGGGGCGGTGACCAACGAGCCGCAGTCCCCCGATCCCGCGCCCGAACCGGCGCCGCAATCCGAGCCGGCCTCGGTTCTGCCCGGGCGGATCACCGCCATCCCCGCGGCGCCGCCGGCGGCCCCCACGGAGGCCGCCAGTGATCTTCCCGAGGACCGGTACCTCAACCGCGAACTCAGCTGGCTCGACTTCAACGCCCGCGTGCTCGCGATGGCCGAGGACGCCTCGCAGCCGCTGCTGGAGCGCGCGAAGTTCCTGGCGATCTTCGCCTCGAACCTGGACGAGTTCTTCATGGTGCGGGTGGCCGGGCTCAAGCGGCGCGACCAGATGGGGCTGTCGGTGCGGTCGGCCGACGGCATGTCGCCGCGCGAGCAGCTGCGGCTCATCTCGCAGCGCACGCAGGAGCTCTCCCGCAAGCACGCCCTGGTCTTCAGCGACGCCGTGCGCCCGGAGCTGGCGGCGCAGGGCATCTCGGTGCTGCGGTGGGACGATCTGTCGGCGGAGGAACGCGAGCGGCTCGCGGAGTACTTCCACACGCAGGTCTTCCCGGTGCTGACTCCCCTCGCGGTCGATCCTGCGCATCCCTTCCCGTACATCAGCGGACTGTCGCTGAATCTGGCGGTGGCGGTGCGCGATGCCACGTCGGGCGGCGAGCACTTCGCCCGCATCAAGGTGCCGGACAACGTCGATCGGCTCGTGACCGTGCGGGCCGACCGGATGGACAACGCGGTGCTCCCGATGGAGGACCTCATCGCCGCACATCTCGATGTGCTGTTCCCCGGGATGACCGTGGTCGAGCATCACGTCTTCCGCATCACGCGCAACGCGGATTTCGAGGTCGAGGAGGACCGCGACGAGGACCTGCTGCAGGCCCTGGAGCGGGAACTGGCACGCCGCCGGTTCGGCTCGCCCGTGCGCCTCGAGGTGGCCGAGGACATGTCCGAGCACATGTTGGAGCTGCTGCTGCGCGAATTGGACGTGGACCCCGCCGATGTGATCACCGTGCCGGGACTGCTGGATCTCAATTGCATGTTCCAGCTGTACGGCGTGGATCGTCCGGCGCTCAAGGACGCCCCCTTCGTCCCGGTCACGCACCCCGCCTTCGGCGAGCGGGAGACGCCGAAGAGCGTGTTCTCCACGCTCCGGGAAGGCGATGTCCTGGTGCACCATCCGTACGACTCGTTCTCGACGAGCGTGCAGCGCTTCATCGAACAGGCCGCCGCCGATCCGCAGGTGCTGGCCATCAAGCAGACCCTGTACCGCACCTCGGGCGACTCGCCGATCGTCGATGCGCTGATCGACGCCGCCGAGGCCGGCAAGCAGGTGGTGGCGCTGGTGGAGATCAAGGCGCGGTTCGACGAGCAGGCCAACATCAAGTGGGCCCGGAAGCTGGAACAGGCGGGCGTGCACGTTGTCTACGGTCTGGTCGGCCTCAAGACGCACTGCAAGACCTGCCTGGTGGTGCGCCGCGAGGGATCGCACATCCGCCGGTACTGCCACATCGGTACGGGCAACTACAACCCGAAGACGGCGCGGCTCTACGAGGACGTCGGCCTGCTGACGGCCGATCCCGATCTGGGCGCCGATCTCACGGACCTGTTCAACCGGCTCACCGGCTACTCCCGCAAGGAGGAGTACCGGAACCTGTTGGTTGCACCACACGGTGTGCGGTCCGGGATCATCGACCGGATCGACGACGAGATCGAGCTGCACCGGGCGGGTAAGGAATCCGGAATCCGACTCAAGGCCAACGCTCTGGTCGACGAGCAGGTGATCGATGCGCTCTACCGCGCCAGCCAGGCGGGCGTGCCCGTGCAGGTGGTGGTGCGCGGGATCTGTGCGCTGCGGCCGGGTATGCCGGGGGTGAGTGAGAACATCACCGTGCGGTCGATTCTGGGGCAGTTCCTGGAGCATTCGCGGATCCTGCACTTCCGTGGCGCGGGCGAGTTCTGGATCGGCAGTGCCGACATGATGCACCGCAACCTGGACCGGCGCATCGAGGTGATGGCCCAGGTCAAGGATCCGCGCCTCACCCAGCAACTCGGTGACATCTTCGACTCCGCACTGGATCCCGCGACCCGGTGCTGGGTGCTGGACGCCGACGGCAACTGGAACGCCTCCCCCACCCCGGGCGACCCCGTGCGAGATCATCAGCGGGAGCTCATGCGCGCACACCGCGCCGGCCGCCGATGAGCGGTCGCGGCAAGGACACCCGCCCGGTGGTGCACGCGGCCGGGGGCGTGCTGTGGCGCCCCGGCCCGGCGGGGCCCGAGGTGGCCCTGGTGCATCGTCCGCGCTACGACGACTGGTCGCTGCCCAAGGGGCACGTGGAGGCCGACGAGCATCCCGTCGTGGGTGGGCTGCGGGAGGTGGTCGAGGAGACCGGTTTCCGGGCCCGGTTCGTGCGCGCCGTGGGCAAGGTGGCCTACGACGTGCCCCGGCGCAAGCGGCACGGCGGCAGCGGCGCCACCGCGCGCAAGCGGGTCGTGTACTGGTCCGCTCTGGCGGGCACGGGTGAGTTCGTCCCGAACGAGGAGACCGACGAGCTGCGCTGGGGCTCGGTGAAGGAGGGCGGCAAGCTGCTCACCTACTCGATGGACCAACGCATCCTGCGGGAGTTCGGCAAGCAGCCGTCGTCGACGGCGACGATGCTGATCGTGCGGCACGCCAAGGCGGGCCGCAAACAGGGTTACCAGGGCGACGATCTCGCGCGACCGCTGGATCGGCACGGGCGGGCCCAGGCCGAGGCCCTGGTGGACCTGTGCGGCGCCTTCGGCCCCGGGAGGCTGCTGTCTGCCCCGCCGGTGCGGTGCCAGCAGACGCTCGAGCCGCTCGCCGAGGAATCGGTCCTGCCGATCGTCGAGGAGCCCACCGTCTCCGAACAGGCCTATGCACGGGATCCGGCCGCGGCGCACCGACGCATCCGTGAGATCGCCCGGGAGGGCGAGCGTTCGGGGATCGTGCCCGTGGTGTGCAGCCAGGGCGGGGTGATCCCGGACCTCACCGCCTGGTGGGCGGGAGCCGACGATGTGCGCCTGCCCGCCGCCCGCAACCGTAAGGCGAGCGTCTGGGTGGTGACCACGGCCGACGGCGTGCTGCTCACCGCGGATCACATAGACACGCCACTGCCCCTGGAGCACTGAGGCGTCCAGGGGCAGTGGGCGGGAATCGTTACTTCTTGCCCTTCTTGGCGGGAGCCTTCTTGGCAGGCGCCTTCTTGGCCGGAGCCTTGGTCGCGGCCTTCTTGGCCGGAGCCTTCTTCGCGGGCGCGGCCTTCTTGGCGGGAGCCTTCTTGGCCGGAGCCTTCTTCGCGGGTGCGGCCTTGGTCACGGTCTTCTTGGCCGGAGCCTTCTTCGCGGGTGCGGCCTTGGTCACGGTCTTCTTGGCCGGAGCCTTCTTCGCGGGCACGACCTTCTTGGCGGGAGCCTTCTTGGCCGGAGCCTTCTTCGCGGGTGCGGCCTTCTTGGCGGCGGTCTTCTTCGCCGGTGCGGCCTTCTTGGCGGGAGCCTTCTTCGCCGCCGTCTTCTTCGCGGCCTTCGTGGGGGTCGCGGTGGCGGAGCTGCGGCGCACGGCCGGGCCGGAGGCCGGGAGCTTGGCGGCACCCGAGATCACGGCCTTGAACTGCGCACCCGGCCGGAAGGCGGGCACGGACGTGGGCTTGACCTTGACGGTCTCGCCGGTACGCGGGTTACGAGCCACCCGAGCGGCGCGCTTGCGCTGCTCGAAGACGCCGAAACCGGTGATGGTCACCGAGTCACCGGCGTGGACCGCGCGGACGATGGTGTCCACGATCGCCTCGACGGCGGCACCGGCGGTGCGTCGGTCGGTGCCCAGCTTCTCGGTGAGCTCCTCAATGAGTTCTGCCTTGTTCATGAACGCTTTTCCTCTGCAGTCGGTGGCTCACCGCTGAGCCAACTACGGATACCGTAAACGCAGGATTGCATTCAATCCAAGTGCCACGCCATATTTGATCCAGGGTGTGTCGGAATCGCGTGCGGCGGCACCGGTTCGATCCGGGGCCGCCGCACGCAATTGAGTCACACTAAATAGTGACGGGTTTATATGCAGGCCTGTGGTTTTCGTATTCCGTGATGGCGTCGACCTGCTGCAAAGTGATGCCGATATCGTCCAATCCGGCCATCAGCCGATGGCGAACCGGATCGTCGATGGTGAACGGGACCACAAGGTCCCCAGCGGTCACCGTGCGGTCCTCGAGGTCCACGGTGACCTCCAAACCGGGCTCGTTCTCGAGGGCTTTCCAGAGCAGTTCCACGTTCTCCTGCTCGACCAGAGCGGCCACTAGACCGGCTTTGCCCGAGTTACCGCGGAAGATATCGGCGAAGCGGGATGAGATGACCACGCGGAAGCCGTAGTCCATCAGGGCCCACACGGCGTGCTCGCGGGAGCTGCCGGTGCCGAAATCCGGCCCTGCCACGAGGACGGAGCCGCGGTCGTAGGGAGCGGTGTTGAGGATGAAGTTCGGATCGGTGCGCCAGGCCGAGAACAGGCCGTCCTCGAATCCGGTGCGCGTGACCCGCTTCAGGTACACGGCGGGGATGATCTGGTCGGTATCGACGTTGGTACGGCGCAGGGGGACGCCGATTCCGGTGTGGGTGACGATGGCTTCCATCGGGGGTGTCTCCTAGGTACGACTGAGGTCTCGGGCGGTGGCGGCGGTCAGGCGCCGGCGGCCGCGAGGTCGAGGGGGGCCAGATCGGCGGGCGCGGAGAGGGTGCCGCGCACGGCGGTGGCCGCGGCCACCGCGGGTGAGACGAGGTGCGTGCGGCTGCCCTTGCCCTGCCGCCCCTCGAAATTGCGGTTCGAGGTGGACGCGGAGCGCTCCCCCGGTGCCAGCTGATCGGGGTTCATTCCCAAGCACATCGAGCATCCGGCCTGGCGCCACTCGGCGCCCGCGTCGAGGAAGATCTGCCCCAGGCCCTCCTCTTCGGCCTGTGCGCGCACGCGCATCGAACCCGGTACCACCAGCATTCGGACGCCCTCGGCGATGGTGCGCCCACGCAGGATCTCGGCCACGGCGCGCAGATCCTCGATCCGGCCGTTGGTGCACGATCCCACGAACACGGTGTCCACGGCGATCTCGCGCAGCGGCGTGCCGGGCTCGAGCCCCATGTACTGCAGTGCCTTCGCGGCGGTCTCCCGCTCACCGTCGGACCCGAAGGATTCCGGATCGGGCACCGAACCGCTCAGCGGCAGGCCCTGACCGGGGTTGGTGCCCCAGGTGACGAACGGGGTGAGCGCGCTGCCGTCGATGTCGACCTCGGCGTCGAAAACGGCGCCCTCATCGGTACGCAGGGCGTCCCACGCCGCGACGGCCTCGTCCCACAGCTCCCCCTTGGGCGCGTGCTCGCGGCCCTGGATGTAGTCGTAGGTGATCTGATCCGGGGCGATCAGTCCCGCGCGGGCACCGGCCTCGATCGACATGTTGCAGATGGTCATCCGGGCCTCCATCGAGAGCTTCTCGATGGCGCTGCCGCGGTACTCCAAGACGTAGCCCTGACCGCCGCCGGTGCCGATCTTCGCGATGATCGCCAGGATCAGGTCCTTGGAGGTGACACCGGGCTGCAGCTCGCCGGTCACGTTGATCGCCATCGTCTTGAAGGGCTTGAGCGGCAGCGTCTGCGTGGCGAGCACGTGCTCGACCTCGGAGGTGCCGATGCCCATGGCGATCGCGCCGAAGGCGCCGTGGGTGGAGGTGTGGCTGTCGCCGCACACCACCGTCATTCCCGGCTGGGTGAGGCCCAGCTGCGGTCCCATCACGTGCACGATGCCCTGTTCGCCGTCGCCCATCGAGTGCAGGCGCACGCCGAATTCGGCGCAGTTGCGGCGCAGGGTCTCGACCTGGGTGCGGGAGACCTCGTCCGCGATGGGCTGGACCAGCGTGTCGGTGGGCACGTTGTGGTCCTCGGTGGCGATGGTGAGGTCCGGCCGGCGCACCTTCCGCCCGGCCAGGCGCAGTCCGTCGAAGGCCTGGGGGCTGGTGACCTCGTGCACGAGGTGCAGGTCGATGTAGATGAGATCGGGTTCACGCGAGGCGCCCTCGCCCGATCCCTTGACGACGACGTGCTGGTCCCAGACCTTCTCGGCCATGGTGCGCGGCTGCATGGTTCCACCTGCTCCTACGATCGGGCTCCGCCGGTGGACGCGGGCTGCGCGTTGAATCCCACCATGCGAGAGCTTAGTATCGAACTATGGGACAGAATAGCTCACTGGCCGACGCTACCGAAAGTCCGGCTCACGCCCCGGTGAGCGGCATCGGAGTGCTCGACAAGTCGGTGGCCGTACTGCGAGCCGCCGCCGAGGAGCCCGCGAGCCTCGCCGATCTCTGCGCGCGCACCGGACTCCCCCGGGCCACGGCGCACCGTCTGGCCGTGGGACTGGAGCTGCACGGCCTGCTCGCACGCGACGGAGACGGGCTCTGGCGCCCCGGAACCGCCCTGCGGGAGTTGGCCGCCAGCACCACGGACACCCTCGTCGACGCCGCCGTGATGGTGCTGCCGCGGTTGCGCGAGATCACCGGCGAATCGGTGCAGTTGTACCGACGCGAGGGCGACCACCGCGTGTGCGTGGCGGCGGCGGAACCTCCGTCGGGTCTGCGCGACACCGTCCCCGTGGGCACCCGCCTGCCGATGACCGCCGGATCCGGCGCGAAGGTGCTCACGGCGTGGACGGACACCACCGAGGCGCCGTTCAGCGACCGCACCCTCGCCGAGGTCCGCAAGCGCGGCTGGGCGCAGAGCGCCGGCGAGCGGGAGGCGGGCGTCGCGAGTGTCTCGGCCCCCGTACGGGACGCCCGCGGCGAGGTGATCGCCGCGATCTCCGTTTCGGGGCCGATCGACCGCATGGGGCGGCGCCCCGGCGCCCGCTGGGCGGCCGACCTCCTCCAGGCCGCGGAAGCGCTGCAGCGCAGGCTCTGACCACCGGCGCGGAGCGGTCCCGCGGGCGTAGCGTGGAACGCGAGCACATTCGTCCGCCCCGGAGGTCTCCTCATGCCGCATCCGTTCCGTTTCGGCGTCACCGCCATGCCCGTTCCCGGCCAGGGCCCGTGGCCCGATGTGGCCCGCGCGGTGGAGGCCGCGGGGTTCCACCGCCTGTTCCTCCCCGAGAACCACCCGCTGCCCGACGGGATGACCTCCGCGGGGGTGGCATTGGGCGCCACCGTCACCCTGGAGGTGGGCACCTTCGTGCTGGCTTCCCCGCTCCACGATCCCCGGCATGTGGCCTGGCAGGCGCACTCCCTCGCGACCACCTCGGGCGGGCGCTTCCGATTCGGCATCGGCACAGGACGACCGGATGTGGCGGCGGATGCCGAGGCGCTCGGCGTGCCCTTCGGCACCGGCTCGGAGCGCCTGGCCCGGGTGGCGGCCACCCTCGACGCCCTCGACGCCGCGGACGGCTCCGGGCCGCACACACCGGTTCTCGTCGCGGCGGGCGGGCCCAAGGCCCTGCGCCTGGCCGCCGACCGCGCCGACACCATCGCCCTGGCGATCAGCCCCGGGGCCACGCCGGACGAGGCCGAGGCGATCACCTCGGCGCTGCCCGACCGGGTCGAGATCGCCTCGTCGATCTTCGCGATCGGCGACGACGTTCCGCCCTTCGCGCGACACTTCCTCGGGCCGCACGCCGACGGGCTGGCCGAACGCGACTCCCTCGCCTGGCTCCCCGGCGACCCCGACGACCTGTGCGCCAAGCTGATCGAACGCCGTGACCGGTTCGGCATCTCCTGTTTCACGGTGAGCTCGGAGCTGATGGATGCGATGGCCCCCGCGGTGCAGCGGCTGCGCGACCGCTGATCTCACCGGGCGAGGTACGCCCGGGGCAGCGAGAGCCGGCCGAGAAGGCCGTCCACGGCATCGATCTCGGTGGCGGAGCAGTCCACGAGGAGCTTGATCTCGGTGTCCCGCTTGCCGGGATCGACGATGACGAAGGCGCCCACCACGCCCCGTCCGGCGCCGGTGCCGCGGAACAGGTCGATGCCCTGCCCGTCGCCCGACACAGTGCCGTCGAGGTAGCCGTAGTCCACGGGGTAGACGATCGCCGGGTATCGCGGGTGCCCCGTACCGCGCGGGCGGTCGATCACCACCGCGCTCGAGGCGAGCAGGCCGTCGAGTGCGGCGAAGAAGTCGGTGTCGGCCATGAGCACTCCTGGAGAACGCGGAAGGCCCGGACCGTGTGGTCCGGGCCTTCCGTCTGCGTACCCCCGATGGGATTCGAACCCACGCTACCGCCGTGAGAGGGCGGCGTCCTAGGCCGCTAGACGACGGGGGCTAGAACTGCCGATGAAGGTAGCACAACCGACATCGAACGTACCCCCGATGGGATTCGAACCCACGCTACCGCCGTGAGAGGGCGGCGTCCTAGGCCGCTAGACGACGGGGGCTAGGACACGCTTCCACTCGCGCAGAAGCGTTGTCACGCTGGCCTACCAGGACTCGAACCTAGAATGGCTGAACCAGAATCAGCTGTGTTGCCAATTACACCATAGGCCAATGACTCGCCTCGGGGATGTTTCCAACCCCGTTTTGAGCCGCGATTCAGCGTACCCACCGGAAACGGATACGCCAAATCGGCTGGTCAACCCCTACTGGCCCGCGGCACCGTCGGCGGGCACCAGCGCACGCGCCGAGGCCAGCCGGCCCAGGGTGCGCTCGCGCCCCAGCAGCTCCAGCGATTCGAACAGCGGGGGGCTCACGGGCGAACCGGTGACGCCCACGCGGATCGGGGCGTAGGCCTTGCGGGGCTTGAGCTCCAGCTCGTCGATCAGCTTGCCCTTGAGCGCCGCCTCGATGGCCTCGGTGGTCCACGCGTCGAGTCCGGCGAGCGCCTCGGAGGCGGCGTCGAGCACCTGGCCGGCATCGGCCTTGATGTTCTTCGCGGCCGCGGCGGGATCGACCGTGAACTCGGCCTCGTCCACGTAGAGGAACTTCAGCAGGTCCCAGGCGTCGCCCAGCACCACGATGCGGGTCTGCACCAGATCGGCCGCCGTGGCGAACTCCGGTCCCAGCTGCGCATCGGTGACGTGCCCGCGCTCGATGAGGAAGGCGCGCAGGCGGGCGGCGAAGTCCTCGGCGGTGAGTAGGCGGATGTGCTCGGCGTTGATCGCATCGGCCTTCTTCTGGTCGAAGCGGGCGGGATTCGAGTTCACCCGGTGCACGTCGAAGGCGGCGATCATCTCGTCGAGGCTGAAGACGTCGTTGTCGGCGGAGATGCCCCAGCCGAGCAGCGCGAGGTAGTTCAGCAGTCCCTCGGGGATGAAGCCGCGGTCGCGGTGGTGGAAGAGGTTCGACTCCGGATCGCGCTTGGAGAGCTTCTTGTTGCCCTCGCCCATCACGAACGGCAAGTGCCCGAACTCGGGGGTGAAATCGGCCACACCGATCTGCTGCAGCGCCTCGTACAGCGCGATCTGCCGCGGGGTGGAGCTGAGCAGGTCCTCGCCGCGCAGCACGTGGGTGATCTTCATCAGCGCGTCGTCGACGGGGTTGACCAGGGTGTACAGCGGGTCGCCGTTCGCGCGGGTGAGCGCGAAATCGGGCACGCTGCCGGCGGCGAAACTGGTCTCACCGCGCACCATGTCGTTCCATGCGAGATCGCGATCGGGCATCCGCAGCCGCACCACGGGGCTGCGGCCCTCGGCGATGAACGCCGCCCGCTGCTCCTGCGTGAGGTCGCGATCGAAGTTGTCGTAGCCCAGCTTCGGGTTGCGGCCGGCGGCCACGTGCCGCGCCTCCACCTCCTCGGGGGTGGAGAAGGCCTCGTAGGCCAGGCCCGCGTCCAGCAGCTTGCGCACCACGTCCAGGTGCAGGTCCTTGCGCTCGGACTGCCGGTAGGGGCCGTAGGGGCCGCCCACCTCGGGGCCCTCATCCCAGTTCAGGCCCAGCCAGCGCAGCGATTCCAGGATCGCGGCGTAGCTCTCCTCGCTGTCGCGGGCGGCATCGGTGTCCTCGATGCGGAAGACGAAGGTGCCGCCGGTATGGCGGGCGTGCGCGAAGTTGAACAGCGCGGTGCGCACCATGCCCACGTGCGGGATACCAGTGGGCGACGGGCAGAAGCGCACGCGGACGGCGGGGTTCGAGGGGAGCTCAGTCACGGCTACCAGGGTAGTCGCCGTGCACACGCGGAGGTTCGAGCGCTCGGCGCCGGACCTTCAGTGACGACAGTCGGACGTTTGCAGCGCGCGCGCTGGCACAGCGGATCCGCCGCGCCGTCGCGGGATTCGTGGCCACACGACGCCCCGCGCACCCCGCGTGGGAGGCGTACCGCCCCGGCGAGCCGGGGACGGTGCGCATCATCGACCGGGAGTGATCAGCGGTCCTCGGCGAGGCTGGTGAGCGTGCCGATGCCCTCGACGGTGACGGCCACGTGCTGTCCGGCGCGGATCGGTCCGACGCCCTCGGGGGTGCCGGTGAGGATCACATCGCCCGGGAGCAGGGTCATCACCGAGGAGATCCACTCCACGATGTCGCCGATCGAGTGGATCATCAGCGAGGTGCGGGAGTCCTGCTTGATCTCGCCGTCGAGTTCGGTGTAGATCCGGGCGTCCGAGGGGTCGAATTCGGTCTCGATCCAGGGGCCCAGCGGGCAGAAGCTGTCGTAGCTCTTGGCGCGGGTCCACTGGCCGTCGTGCGCCTGCTGATCGCGGGCGGTCACGTCGTTGGCCACGGTGTAGCCGAGGATGACGTCCTTGGCGCGTGCGGCGGCCACATCGCGGCAGGGCTGGCCGATCACCACGGCGAGCTCGCCCTCGTAGTCCACCTGCTGTGAGTTCCGGGGCAGCTTGATCGGCGCGAGCGGGCCCACGATCGAGGTGTTGGGCTTGATGAAGATCACCGGATCCTTGGGTGCCTCGCCACCCATCTCCGCGGCGTGCGCCGCGTAGTTCTTGCCGATGCAGATCACCTTGCTGGCGAGGATCGGCGCGAGCAGCCGCACATCGTCGAGTGCCCAGCTGCGCCCGGTGAACTCCGGTGTGCCGAAGGGGTGTTCGGAGATCTCGCGTGCCCGCGCACCGTCGTCCGGGTCTCCCTCGATGGCCGCGAACGCGACTCCGTCACTGCTGGCGATTCGTGCAAGGCGCATGCCGCGAGCCTACCGTTTGGCCGGGCTACTTCGATCCGCTAGGCTTCGTCTCAGATGTTAAGCATGCAATCTCACTAGTTGGGAGTCGCGATGGAGATGTCCGCCGCCCGCCGCTGGTGGATCCTGGTGGTCTCCATGACCGCCGCGATCACCACCACCGCCACTGTGAACTGCACCGCCTTCCTCCTCCCCCAGCTCATCCAGGACGGTCTCGGCCCGCAGCGCGCGGGACTGTTCGCCGCCGCTGCGCCCGCCGGACTCCTGCTGACCACCATCCTGTGGGGTGCGATGATCGATCGCTACGGCGAGCGGCGCGTGCTCCTGGTGAGCCTCGCCGGTGCCACCGCCGGTCTCGCGGGCACCGTCGCCGCCTTCGCCGCGCACGCACCGCTGCCGGTGGTCGCGATCGGTCTGTTCATGTCGTCGGCGATGGCGGCGAGCGGGAACGGCGCCAGCGGACGGATCGTGGTGGGCTGGTTCCCCGCCTCCAGTCGCGGCACCGCGATGGGCATCCGCCAGACCTCGCAGCCGCTGGGCATCGCCCTGCTCTCGCTCACGATGCCGCTGCTCGCGAACCGGGTGGGCCTGACCGCCGCCATGCTGGTCCCGCTCACCGTGGCCGCGATCTCCCTGATCCTGGTGTGGGCGTTCATCATCGACCCGCCGCGGCCCGAGAGCGGTCCCGCCGCCGCGGAGGCCCGCGCCAATCCGTACCGCGAGGATTCCTTCCTGGCCCGCATCCACGCGGTCTCCCTGCTGCTGGTGCTGCCGCAGGGCGCGGTGTGGACGTGGGGCATCACCTGGCTGATCATCGGCTTGCACTGGACGCCCGCCACCGCAGGCCTGCTGGTCTCCGCCAGCCAGCTCTGCGGCGCGCTGGGGCGGATCGCCGCGGGCGCCTGGTCGGACCGGCTCGGGTCGCGCACCGCGCCCATCAAGTGGATCGCCCTGGGCGCCGCCGCGTCGATGGGCGCACTCGGCGCGCTCACCGCCATCGGATCGCCGGTCGCGGTGGCGGTCTTCCTGATCGCCTCGGTCGTCACCGTCGCCGACAACGGCCTGGCCTTCACCGCCATCGCCGAGAAGGCCGGCCCGTACTACAGCGGGCGCGCCCTCGGCATCCAGAACACCGGCCAGTTCATCGTGACCACGGCGGCGGGACCGATCCTCGGAACGCTGATCCACGCCACCGGTTTCGCCGCCGCGTTCGGCATCGTCGCCCTGGCCCCGCTGCTCGCCTACCCCCTCGTCCCCCGCGATGCGCAGCCGCGGGAACGGGACCGGGAGCCGGCACCGTCGACCACCCCCTCCTGACTTAACAGCGTTAGCCCACACCGCTTCCTGGGGAAACAGTGTGGGCTAACGACGTTAAGTCAGAGAACGGGGCCTAGCGGAGGGCGGCGGCGATGCGGTCGCCGACCTCGACGGTGCGGATCGGGGCGTCGCCACGGGCCTCGAGATCGGCCGCGACGGCCGTCTCGATCCGCTGCGCGCCCTCCTCGTTGCCGAGGTGACGCAGCAGCATCGCCGCGGACAGGATGGCCGCGGTGGGGTCCGCGATGCCCTGGCCCACGATGTCGGGGGCGCTGCCGTGCACGGGCTCGAACATCGACGGGTTGGTGCCCGTCGCATCGATGTTGCCCGATGCGGCCAGGCCGATGCCGCCCGAGACCGCGCCGGCCTCATCGGTGAGGATGTCGCCGAACAGGTTGTCGGTGACGATCACGTCGAACCGCGACGGGTCGGTCACCAGGTAGATGGTGGCCGCGTCGATGTGGCTGTAATCCACGGCGACATCAGGGAACTCGCGCGCCACCTCGTCGACGGTGCGCTGCCACAGGCCGCCGCCGTAGACGAGCACGTTGGTCTTGTGCACCAGCGTGAGCTTCTTGCGGCGGGTCTGCGCGAGCGCGAAGGCGTAGCGCACCACGCGCTCCGCGCCGAAGCGGGTGTTCACCGAGGTCTCGTTGGCCACCTCGTGCGGGGTGCCCACGCGGATCGCGCCGCCGTTGCCGGTGTACGCGCCCTCGGTGCCCTCGCGGACCACCACGAAATCGATCTCGCCCGGGTTCTTCAGGGGCGATTCGACGCCGGGGAACAGCTTGGAGGGCCGCAGGTTCACGTGATGGTCGAGCGCGAACCGCATCTTCAGCAGCAGGCCGCGCTCCAGCACGCCCGGCGGCACCTTGCGCGGATCGCCGATGGCGCCGAGCAGGATCGCGTCGTGCTCGCGCAGCGACGCCAGATCCTCGTCGGTCAGCAGCTCGCCATTGCGCTCATAGCGACGCGAACCCAGGTCGTAGTCGGTGGTCTCGAACTCGCCGACCACCACGCGGAGCACCTTGAGGGCCTCCGCCACCACCTCGGGGCCGATACCGTCGCCACCGATCACCGCGAGCTTCACGACAGGTCCACCTGCACCACGGTGGTGGCCGAGACGGCGTCGCTGATCTTCTGCTGCACATCGGCCGGCACCGGCTGGCTCACGCGCAGCAGCACGGTGGCACCGTCGCCCTCGGCGTCCTGGCTGAGCGCCGCGGCCTGGATGTCGATGCCGGCGTCACCGAGCACGGTGCCCAGCTTGCCCAGCGAGCCCGGCTGGTCCGGGTACGCGACGTACAGGTTCAAGCCCTCGGCACGCAGGTCGAAGTTGCGGCCGTTGATGTTGGTGACCTTCTGCACCTGGCCCAGGCCCGACAGGGTGCCGGAGACGTTGTGCACGGTGCCGTCGCCGTACACGGCGCGCACGTCCACGAGGCTGCGGTGGTTGGGGCTCTCGGAGAGCTTCTCCAGCTCGGCGCTCACGCCGCGCTCCTCCGCGAGGGCGGGGGCGTTGACGAAGGTGACGGCGTCCTCGATGACGGCCGAGAACAGGCCGCGCAGGGCCGAGAGCTGCAGGATCTCGACGTTCTCGCTGGCCAGCTCGCCGCGCACGGTGACGCCGACCTTCTCGGGCAGCGGGCCGGGCAGGCCGCCCAGCACCACACCGAGCTTGCGGGTGAGCTCGAGCCAGGGCGCGACCTCCTCGTCGACGGCGCCGCCCTTGACGTTCACGGCGTCGGGGACGAACTCGCCGGCGAGCGCCAGCTGCACGCTCTTGGCGACATCGGTGCCGGCGCGGTCCTGGGCCTCCGAGGTCGAGGCGCCCAGGTGCGGGGTCACCACGACCTGCGGCAGCTCGAACAGCGGGCTGTCGGTGCAGGGCTCGGTCTCGAAGACGTCGAGTCCGGCGCCGAAGACGTGGCCCGAGGTGATGGCGTCGGCGAGCGCCTGCTCGTCGACGAGGCCGCCGCGGGCGGCGTTGACGATGATGACGCCCTTCTTGGTCTTGGCCAGCAGCTCGCGACCGATGAGGCCCTTGGTCTCCGGGGTCTTCGGCAGGTGCACGGTGATCAGGTCGGCGCGCTCGACGAGCTCGTCGAGGGTCACCAGCTCGATGCCGAGCTGCGCGGCGCGGGCCGGGCTCACGTAGGGGTCGTAGGCGATGATCTTGGTCTCGAACGCGGCCAGGCGCTGCGCGACGAGCTGGCCGATGCGGCCCATGCCCACCACGCCGACGGTCTTGCCGAAGATCTCGACACCGTTGAACTTGCTGCGCTTCCACTCGTGCTCGCGCAGCGTGGCGTCGGCGGCGGGGATCTGCCGGGCGGTGGCCAGCAGCAGCGCGACGGCGTGCTCGGCGGCGGTGTGGATGTTCGACGTGGGCGCGTTGACCACGAGCACGCCGCGCTCGGTGGCGGCGGGAACGTCGACGTTGTCCAGGCCGACGCCGGCGCGGGCCACGATCTTCAGCTTGGTGGCGGCCGCGAGGACCTCGGCGTCGACGGTGGTCGCCGAGCGCACCAGCAGCGCATCGGCCTCGGGGACCGCGGCCAGCAGTGCGGGACGGTCCGGACCGTCGACCCACTTCACCTCGACGCCGTCGCCGAGCGCCTCCACTGTCGACGGTGCCAGCTTGTCGGCGATCAATACCACGGGACGGCTCACTTGCGCTCCTCAATCAGGGTGCCGGTTGTGGCCTGAAGCTTAGTGACCTGCGGGGCGCCCACCTGCCGCCGGGTCGCACACGAGCAGCGCGACCTCCACATCGAGGCGATCGGCACCGATGCCGCGGCCACGCCGCTCCAGGGCGCGCTGCACCCGGTACTTCACCGAGTTCGGGTGCAGGTTCAGTTCCGCCGCCGCGGCCTTGAACCCTCCGCCGTGCCGCAGGTACACCGCGAGGGTGCCGCGGAGGCGGGCGTCGGATTCGGTGTCGTCGGCCAGCGGTCCCAGGACGTCCCGCGCCCATCGCCCCGCCGCGGCCGGGTCCGCACCGATGAGCGCCGCCACCATCACCCCGGGGTCGCCCGCGAAGACCACCGGACGCTCCCCCGCGCTGCGCCGCACCGCGGCGGCCTCGGCGTACGACCGGCGGAAGCCCTCCACGCCGGGGCGCACGGCTCCGAAGGCCACCCGCGGACCGTCGCCCGACGGTGCGGCGAAGGCCCGCGCCCGGTCGATCGCCTCGACCGGGTCGGCCACCGGCAGCCAGCCCCAGACGGTGCGCTGATCGGCGGCCAGCAGCAGCGGCGCCTCCACGGGGCCGACGGCGGTGGCGAGCTCACGAACGTAGGACTCGAGCCGCTCCACGCGGTCGGTCTCGTCGGGGTACGAGGCGATCAGCGCGAGGTGGTGGCGGCGCAGTGGATAGCCGAGGGCGAGCGAGGCGGCGTCGATGTCGACAGGGCCGTCGTGCGCGAGCAGCTCGCGCACGCGCGCCACCCGGGCCCCGGACCGGGCCTGCATCCACCGGTCGCGCTCGCGCTGGTAGGCGGTGATGACGGTCTCGATCACGGTGTCGGAGTACGCGAAGGACCAGTCGGTGATCCATTCGTGCGCGGCGAGTTTCTGTTCCGCGGTCAGGCCGGTGGCGCGCACGGCGTCGTGCATCTGCCGCACCATGCTCGCCTGGCCGAGACGGTAGGCGCGCACCAGCGCCGTCACCGGCAGGCCGCGTTGGGCGAGCCGCCGCGGGTACTCCATCGCAGCGAGCGGCGCCTCGATGGAGGCCGGATCCACGCCGAGCACCATGGCGTGCAGCACGGTGTCGACGTTGCCCGCGACACTCGCGGCCAGGGCGAGTTCGAGGGCGTGATCACCGCGCAGCTCCGGGATCTCGGCCAGCATGAGCGCGGTCATCCGATCGGCAACCGTGTGCGGTTCCAACGAGGTCAGCACACCGGCCACGGTGGACCCGATGGGATCGGAGCCGAGTTCGGGACTGCCCGACGACTGTCTCATGAGGTCAGGCTAGGGCTCTGTCGACGTCTCGTGAGGCGATTCCTTTGTCCTCCCACGACGAAATCCCGCACCGATTTGGTCGCCGCGGGACGGAGTGACCGACATCACATCACGCCTAGGGTTCTCCTCACCGAACGAATAGGAGTCGCCGTGTCCACCGACCTCACCTTCGCCACCGTCCCCGACACCCGCGCCGGGGCCGCGCCGCACGATCCGGCCGTCGCCGACGACGCGCTCGATCTCGACAACACCGCCTTCCTCGACGCGGTACGGCGCACCACCGCCGGGCTGCGGGCGGCGGGAGTCGGACGCGGCGATGTGGTGGCGATCCGGCTGCCCAACACCGCACACCTGGTGGTCGACCTGTTCGCGGCGTGGCGGCTCGGCGCCGCCGCCACCCCGATCAATCCCTATCTCACACCGAACGAATCGGGCTATCAGATCAGCGACGCCGGGGCGCGCGTGCTCATCGCGACCGACGACGCGGCCCCCGCCGGAGTGACGGTCCTGCGCCCGGAGTCCCTGCTGGAGAACGCGCCCGACGACGGCGCGGCGGTGGCGGCACCGTCGGACCTGGCGCTGTTGATATACACCTCCGGGACCACGGGGCGGCCGAAGGGTGTCATGCTCGATCACGCGAACCTGATCGCGATGAGCGAGATGTCGAGTGCGGCCTTCGAGTTCGAGCCCGGCGAGCACAGCCTGCTGATCCTGCCGCTGTTCCATGTGAACGCGATCGTGGTCTCCACCCTCAACCCGCTGCGGGCCGGCGGCCGGGTGACCATCGTGGGCCGATTCGATCCGCGCACCTTCTTCGACATCGTCGAACGCACCGGGGCCACGTACTTCTCGGCCGTGCCGACCATCTACACCATGCTGGCGGGCCTGCCGCCCGAGGTGCGCCCCGACACCTCGCGGGTGCGGTTCGCGGTGTGCGGCGCCGCACCGGCGAGCCGCGAGCTGCTGACGGGCTTCGAGGCGCGGTACGGCTTCCCGCTCATCGAGGGCTACGGCCTGTCCGAGTGCACCTGCGCCGCCACCTGCAACCCGCTCGACGGTGTCCGCAAGGTGGGCACCGTGGGCCTGCCGCTCCCGGAGCAGCGGATCAGGATCGTCGACGCCGACGGTGCCGAGATGCCCGCGGGCGAGGCCGGCGAGGTGCTGCTCGCGGGACCGAACATCATGCGCGGCTACCTGAATCGGCCGGAGGAGACGGCGAAGACACTGGTCGACGGCTGGCTGCACACCGGCGATGTGGGATTCCTCGATGCGGACGGCTACCTCGTCCTGGTGGACCGCGCGAAGGACATGATCATCCGCGGCGGGGAGAACATCTACCCCAAGGAGATCGAGACCGCGGTGTACGCGCTGGACGGGGTGGCCGAGGCCGCCGTGATCGGCCGCCCGGACGAGAAGTACGGCGAGGTACCCGTGCTCTACCTGGTGGCCGCCCCCGGCGCCTCGCTCGCGGCCGAGCGGGTCCTGGCCCACACCGGCGAGCATCTCGCGAAGTACAAGCAGCCCACCGCCGTCACGATCGTCGATCAACTGCCCAAGAACCCCGTCGGCAAGATCGACAAGCCCGCCCTGCGCCGCCTCGACGCCGCCCACTGACCTCCGTCCCGAAGCGAAGAGAGAAGAAGACCGCCATGGGATTCCTGCAACCCGCCTTCCCGCCCGTCGACCCCGACGAATTCCTCGCCCGCCCCATTCGCGAGCGCTCCAAGTTCGCCACGCAGCACTGGGTGGACAACGGTTTCGGCAGCGCCTGGGGCATCTACCTGGTGTACATCGCGAAACTCGCGGTGCTCTTCGCCTTCGGTGGAGTGCTCGCCGCCACGGCCACATCGGGCCTGCACTTCTGGGATGTCGGCCAGTGGTGGAACCAGCCGATCGTCTACCAGAAGCTGGTGCTGTGGACCGTGCTCCTCGAGGCCATCGGGATCGCGGGCGCGTGGGGACCGTTGACCTTCAAGATCAAGCCGATGACGGGCGGGATCCGGTTCTGGGCCCGCACCGGGACCATTCGACTGCGCCCGTACACCTGGGTGCCGTTCACGGCCGGCAACCGGCGCACCGGTCTCGACGTGGCGCTGTACCTCGCCCTGCTCGCGAGTCTGGTCGTCGGTATCGCGCTGCCCGGCGGCGCGGTGGGCGATTCGCCGTGGCCGCTGCTGCCGCCGGTGTCGATGCTCGCGCCGATCGCACTGCTGATCCTGATCGGCCTGCGCGACAAGACGATCTTCCTCGGCGCGCGCGGCGAGCAGTACCTACCCGCCCTGATCATGTTCGCGCTGTTCCCGCTGCTCTCCTTCGCCACCCTGATCGTGGGGCTCAAGCTGCTGATCGTGTCGGTGTGGGTGGGCGCCGGACTGTCCAAGATCGGCCGGCACTTCATCATGGTGATCCCGGTGATGGTGTCCAATTCGCCGTGCATGCCGTTCAAGGGACTGCGGCGGGCGCACTACCGCAACGCGCCCCACGATCTGCTGCCCTCGAAGTTGTCGCGGTTCATGGCCGAGGGGCTGGGCACGTTCGTCGAGATCGCCGCTCCCCTGGTGCTGCTCTTCTCCACCAACCGGACGCTCACCGTGGTGTGCGCCGTGTTCATGGTGTGCTACCACTTGTTCATCATCTCCACCTTCCCGCTGGCGGTGCCGCTGGAGTGGAACCTGCTGTTCGCGTACACCGCCGTCTTCCTGTTCGTGGGATTCCCCGCACAGGAAGGGTTCTCGGTGCTGGACATGTCGCCGGCCTGGCTGGTGCTGCCCACGCTGGCCGCGCTCGCCTTCTTCCCGGTGCTCGGCAACATCCGGCCCGATAAGGTCTCGTTCCTCCCCTCGCTGCGGCAGTACGCCGGTAACTGGGCGACGGGCATGTGGGCCTTCGCGCCGGGTGCCGAGGAGAAGCTGAATCGGGTGCAGCGGCCGGTGCACAACACCGTCGATCAGTTCGTGGCCTTCGGCATCGATCGGAAGTGGGCGGAGGTGCTGTTGGAGAAGGGGCTCGGCTGGCGGGCGCTGCACAGCAACGGTCGGGGCCTGTTCTCGATGATGTTGCGGCACGTGCCCGATGTGGAGCAGCGCACGCTGCGCGAGGGCGAGTTGGTGTGCAACACCCTGATCGGCTTCAACTTCGGCGACGGGCACCTGCACGACGAGCGCCTGATCGCCGCGGTGCAGGAGCAGGCGCGGTTCGAGCCCGGCGAGGTGATCGTGGTGTGGGCGGAATCGCAGCCGATCACCCGGATGAGCCAGGACTTCAAGATCATCGACGCCGCCCTCGGCGTGATCGCGCGGGGACGGTGGAGCGTGATCGACTGCGTGAACAGCCAGCCCTGGCTGCCCGACGGTCCGGTCTCCTGCGAGATCACGTGGACGACCGACCCGGTGCGGTTCCCCGTAGGCTCGTCGGTATGACAACCGGCACCGTCGTCGGCGGCGGACCCAACGGGCTCGCCGCGGCGATCACCCTGGCCCGCGCGGGGATCGAGACCACGCTGCTGGAAGCGGCCGACACCGTGGGCGGCGGCGTGCGCTCCTTCGAGGCTCTGGCCCCCGGCCTGATCCACGACCACTGCGCGGCGATCCATCCCATGGCGGTGGGCTCGCCGTTCCTGGCCTCGATCGACATCGAGCGGCGCGGGCTGCGGTGGCGCTCGGCGGAGCTGGACTGCGTGCACCCCCTCGACGGCGGCAGTGCCGGCGTGCTGCACCGCGGTGTGGCCGAGACGGCCGCCGGGTTGGGGCCCGACGGCGCGGTGTGGCGCCGGCTGTTCGACCGGTCGGTGCGGCACTTCGACGCGATCTCCCCCACCATGATGGGGCCGATGCTGCGGGTGCCGCGGCATCCGGTGGCGCTGGCGGAGTTCGGGATGCCGACGCCGCTCCCCGCTGCGGCGCTGGGGCGCGCCTTCCGCACCCCGCAGGCCCGCGGCCTGTGGGCGGGCATCGCGGCGCACACCTTCCAGCCGCTGCATCGCCCGATGACCTCGGCCATCGGCCTGGGACTCATCACCGCCGGCCACCGGTACGGCTGGCAGGTGGCCGAGGGCGGATCGGGCAGCATCGCCGCCGCTCTGGCCGCCGAGTTCGAGGATCTGGGCGGGAAGATCGAGACCGGGGCCCGGGTGAGCGCGGCGAACCTACCCGCGTCCGATGTCACACTGTTCGACCTGGATCCGGGGCAGGTCGCGGCGATCCTCGGCGACCGCCTCCCGCGGCGGATCGGGCGTGCGCTGAGCCGGTTCCGGCACGGTCCCGGCGCGTTCAAGGTGGATTTCGCGGTGCAGGGCGGGGTGCCCTGGACCAATCCCGATGCGCGACGGTCCGGCACGGTGCACCTCGGCGGCGAGTTCGCCGAGGTCGCCGCCACCGAGCGGGAGATCGCGGCCGGACGGATGCCCGAGCGGCCCTTCGTGCTGGTGGGCCAGCAGTACCTGGCCGACCCCTCACGCAGCTCGGGCGATGTGCATCCGGTGTGGTCGTACGCGCACGTCCCGGCGGGTTTCACCGGCGACGCCACGGCGGCGATCATCGCGCAGATCGAGCGCTTCGCCCCCGGATTCCGCGACCGGATCGTGGGCACCGCGGTGTGCTCGACCACCGAGATGTCCCGCTACAACGCGAACTTCGTGGGCGGCGATATCAACACCGGCGCCAAGGACCCCATGCAGCTGGTGTTCGGCCCGCGGATCACGCTGCAGCCCTACGACCTCGGCGTGCCGGGGATGTACATCTGCTCCGCCGCGACGCCGCCCGGTCCGGCCGCGCACGGTATGTGCGGCTTCCACGCCGCGACCCGGGCGATAGCGCGACTGTGATCCGGCTCAGGAGTTCGGGGCGCTGAACACCTCGTAGAAATAGGCGACGCTGTCGACTTCGCCCTCGTCCACACGTTTGAAGGCCTTGTTGATCGGTGACGCGTACTGTCCACCGGACACCACGCTCAGCGGCCCCACGAACTGCACTCCGTCATTCGGAGTGTCGATCCATCGGTAGCCCGCGTGCCGCACCAGCACCTCGCCGACGTAGCAGCCGAAGACGAAGATCGTCTCCGCCATCGCGTCGGACCCCGGCTCACGAAAGCCGTCGAGGACCTCGTCCACTGCACGCAGCGAGCCCGGCGTGTAGTCGAGCTCCAGTCCTGCCACGGACCGCGCCGCGTCCACCGCGACGACCGCGAGTTCTGCAGCGTTCGCGGCCACCGGCGCGGCGGGCAACCTCAGCGCACGTCCTTCCCACGCCGGACCCGGAACTCGATTGTCCTCACCCATGACAGAGAGATTACTGCGCGGCGTAGGCCGGCTCGCTGCGGAAGCGCGAGACGCGGCCGTCGATACCGCAGATCCGCCACATCAGCCGGGCCAGCGGATTCCACAGGCCCGCCTTCTCGGCCATCATCCGCACATCGCCGAAGACGTCGCGCTTCATCTGCTGCGATTCGGGCGAACGCCAGAAGATGTCCTTCTTCACCGACCGCGGGATGTCGAAGGTCTCCCAGAACTGCTTGGGCGGCATCATGATCATCGTGACCATCACCCGCATGGTGATCGGCAGCATCAACGAGAGCACCAGGCGCGGGAACCATCCGCGAGCCGGAATGCGGTGCTCCAGCAACTGATGCGCGAAGCCGATGTGCCGGGCCTCCTCGGCCACGTGGATCTGCATGATCGAGCTCATCGCAGGATGTTGCTCGGAACCCGAGCGCAGGAACTGCTTCTGCAGGTGATCGATCGGCTCCTCACCGCCCAGCACCATCATGTAGAAGTACAGCGGCGTGATCGTGGCGGACAGCGGCACGATCGGCGAGATGCGGCGCAGGAACCAGCTGCCGCCGGGGACGTCCACACCCACGCGGTTGACGAACTCCTGGAACATCAGCGTGTGCTGGCACTCCTCCTTCGCCTCGTGCGTGGCGTACCGGAACTCCGGCGAGTTGTTGGGCAGCGCCGCGGTGTACTGCATGATGCCGCGGATCAGCATGGACTCGAACTGCAGGCCCACCTTGGCGACATTGGCCTGGCGCCACATGCCGATCTCGATCTGCTTAGCCAGCGGCTGCGCCTGGTACCAGGGGTGCCGGCCGATCGGATCGAAGCGGGGATCGCACACCCAGCGCGGATCGTCCGGGACGATGGCC
Organism: Tsukamurella strandjordii; assembly: GCF_039525985.1. Classification (NCBI taxonomy): domain Bacteria; kingdom Bacillati; phylum Actinomycetota; class Actinomycetes; order Mycobacteriales; family Tsukamurellaceae; genus Tsukamurella; species Tsukamurella strandjordii. The sequence goes on from NZ_BAAAII010000002.1 coordinate 141,891, forward strand.
AGCTCCGGGTTGTCCCAGTCGATGTCGATGTACGGGTCGAAGTTGCGCCGCACCGACGCCTCCGAGAGATCCTGGAGCGTCTCCTCGTACTCCGCCTGTCCCGGGAACGGGTCGTTCATGGTCCGGCTCATGTGCGTCAGTGCCAGTCGCATCTCACGTCTCGCTTTCGTCCGCGGCCCCACCCTGGTGATAGCCGATTGGCCCCAGACTATCACTATCAATCAGCAGCGCTGGTTTCTTTCGAGACGCGCTAGACGTAGGACGCGATCAGCACGATCGTCGAGAAGGCGAGCATCCCCAGGCAGTTCACCCAGAAGGTCGAGCCCATGAAGTTCGCGCGCACGTGCGCCACGGCCGCACAGACGAAGTAGACCACCACGCCGGCGTTCGCCGCGACGCCGACGCCCGGGAACTGCAGCCCGGCGAGGAGCCCGGCACCGGCGCACACCTTGATCACGATGAGCGTCCACCACCAGTCACGCGGAAACCGCACCCCGTCGAGGCAGTCCTGGATGAGTTGCGGCGGCCGGATCGAGAGCAGGGCGTCGCCGAGGAGGACGACGGCGAGCGCCACCGTGAGCCAGGGCCAGTGCGGGGTATCGATGTATCCAGTGGTCATTGCGGAACTCCTTGTCCGAGAATCTGTTCGATGGCTTCAATGAGACCCGCACCGGCTTCCTCCCGCGTGATCGCGGCCCCGGACGTGGTGAACAACAGGCCGATGTAGACGAAGTAGAGGGTGCGTGCCGCGGCCTCGGGATCGCGATGCCCCGCAGCCGCGAAGATCCGCGCGAAGTCCCCGCGGAGCTCGTCCGCCAGGTCGCCGAAGGTCCGCGAGCGATGAACGCCCCGAGCGAGCACGGCGGCGTACTCGCGCGAGAGGTCACCGTCGGCGTTGAAGTAGGTGACGAAGGGCGCGACGGTGCCCACCAGCCGGGCGACGGCCTCGTCGGCCGACAGCGCGGGCAGCGGCTCACCCCCGGGGCGTTCGGCGTGCACCGCCGCGATCCAGTCGTCGACGATCGCGATGAGCAGCGCATCCTTGTCACCGACCGCCATCACGGTCCCCACACTGACGCCGGCGTCCGCGGCGATGGCGCGCACCGTCGTCCCGGCGAAACCGTGCGCCCGGAACGACCGATCGGCGGCCGCGAGCACCCGGGCCCGGGTGTCGGCCTTCGCCTCGGACCGCGACTGAACACGTTCACTGAACATGTTCAGTAGGGTAGTCCTCCTCGCCCGGACACACAAGAGCCCCGTCGAACCTCAGCGGTTCGACGGGGCTCCGGCGTGTGGGGAGACCCGGTTACGCGGTCTCGGTGATCGGCCGGTCGACCCAGCTCATCAGGTCGCGCAGCTTCTTGCCGGTGACCTCGATCGGGTGCTCGGCGTTCTCCTTGCGGAGCGCCTCGAGCTGCTTGTTGCCGCCCTCGACGTTCGCGACGAGCTGCTTGACGAAGGTGCCGTCCTGAATGTCGGACAGGATCTCCTTCATGCGCTCCTTGGTGCCGGCGTCGATGACGCGCGGGCCCGAGAGGTAGCCGCCGAACTCCGCGGTGTCGGACACCGAGTAGTTCATGCGCGCGATGCCGCCCTCGTACATGAGGTCGACGATCAGCTTGAGCTCGTGCAGCACCTCGAAGTAGGCCATCTCCGGCGCGTAACCGGCCTCGACCATGACCTCGAAACCGGTCTTGACGAGCTCCTCGGTGCCGCCGCACAGCACGGCCTGCTCACCGAAGAGATCCGTCTCGGTCTCCTCCTTAAAGGTGGTCTTGATGACGCCGGCGCGCGCACCACCGATGGCGGCGGCGTAGCTCAGCGCAAGGGCCTGGCCCTCGCCCTTCGGGTCCTGGTCCACGGCGATGAGCGCGGGAACGCCCTTGCCGTCGACGAACTGACGGCGGACCAGGTGGCCCGGGCCCTTCGGCGCGACCATGGCGACGGTGATGTTCGCCGGCGGCTTGATCAGGTCGAAGTGGATGTTGAGGCCGTGGCCGAAGAACAGCGCGTCGCCGTCCTTGAGGTTGGGCTCGATGTCATTGGTGTAGATCGACGCCTGCGCGGTGTCGGGTGCGAGCACCATGATCACGTCGGCCCACTCGGCGACGTGCGCCGGGGTGTCCACGGTGAGGCCCTGCTCCTCGGCCTTGGCGCGCGACTTCGAGCCCTCCTGCAGGCCGATCCGCACGTCGACGCCCGAGTCACGCAGGCTCAGCGAGTGCGCGTGGCCCTGCGAGCCGTAGCCGATCACGGCCACCTTCCGGCCCTGGATGATCGAGAGGTCGGCGTCCTCGTCGTAGAACATTTCGACTGCCACTTGGTTCGGTATCCCTTCGGTTCCTAGAAACTTGTGATGATTATCGCGTTGCCGTGATCGACTTCGGACCCCGACCCAGGGCGATCACACCCGATTGGGCGATCTCCCGGATTCCGAACGGGTCCAGCACGGCCAGCAGCGCATCCAACTTGTCCGGCGTGCCGGTGGCCTCGATGGTCACCGAATCCGGTGAGACATCGACGATCTTGGCCCGGAACAGGTCGACGGTGTCGGTGACCTGGCCACGGGTGGTGGCGTCGGCGCGCACCTTGATGAGCATGAGCTCGCGCGCCACCGAGGTCGTCGAATCCTGTTCGACGATCTTGAGAACGGAGACCAGCTTGTTCAGCTGCTTGGTGACCTGCTCCAGGGGCAGCTCGTCGACCGTCACGACGATCGTCATGCGGCTGACGCCCTTGAGCTCGGTACCGCCCACCGCGAGGGATTCGATGTTGAAACCCCGGCGGGAGAACAGGGACGAGACGCGGGCGAGCACGCCCGGACGGTCCTCGACCAGAACGCTCAGCGTGTGCGTGGTGCTCACTTCTGCTCCTCCGAACGCTCCATCACGGCGTGGATGACGGCCGGCTCGTCGGCCGCGTCGTCCTCGTCGAACAGCGGACGGATGTCCCGCGCCGCCATGATCTCGTCGTTGCTGGTGCCGGCGGCCACCATCGGCCACACCTGGGCGTCGGCGCCCACGATGAAGTCGATGACCACCGGGCGGTCGTTGATCTCGCGGGCCTGCGCGATGATCGCGTCGACGTCCTCCTCGCGCTCGCAGCGGAAGGAGACGCAGCCCAGGGCCTCGCCGAGCTTGACGAAATCGGGGATGCGCATCGAGTGCGTGGACAGGTCGGTGCTGGAGTAGCGCTGCTCGTAGAAGAGCGTCTGCCACTGCCGCACCATGCCCAGGTTGCCGTTGTTGATGATGGCCACCTTGATCGGTGCGCCCTCGATAGCGGCGGTGGCGAGCTCCTGATTGGTCATCTGGAAGCAGCCGTCACCGTCGATCGCCCAGACCTCCTTCTCGGGAGCGCCCATCTTGGCGCCGAGGGCCGCGGGAACCGCGTAGCCCATGGTGCCGAGGCCGCCCGAGTTCAGCCAGGTGCGCGGCTTCTCGTACTTGACGAACTGCGCCGCCCACATCTGGTGCTGGCCCACGCCGGCGCAGTAGATCGCGTCGGGACCCGCTGCGGCGCCGAGGCGCTCGATCACGAACTCGGGGCTCAGCGCACCGTCGGAGGGCTTGTTGTACGCCAGCGGGTAGGTCTCGCGGATCCCGTCCAGGTAGCTCCACCAGGTGGCGAGGTCGGGGGCCGCGATGGTGGCGCGGTCCTCGGAGATCGCCGCGATCAGCTCGGTGATGACCTCCTTGCAGTCGCCCACGATCGGGACGTCCGCGAACCGGTTCTTACCGATCTCCGCCGGGTCGATATCGGCGTGGATCACCTTGGCATCCGGCGCGAAGGAGTCGAGCTTGCCGGTGACCCGGTCGTCGAACCGCGCGCCGAGCGTGACCAGCAGGTCGGAGCGCTGCAGGGCGGCCACGGCACCGACGGTGCCGTGCATGCCGGGCATGCCCATGTGCTGCGGGTGGCTGTCCGGGAACACGCCCCGGGCCATCAGGGTGGTGACCACCGGAATCCCGGTGAGCTCGGCCAGCTTCAGCAGCTCCTCGGAGGCCTCGGCCTTGAGCACGCCGCCGCCCACGTAGAGCACGGGCGACTTCGCCGCGGCGATGAGGCGCGCGGCCTCCCGGATCTGCTTGCCGTGCGGCTTGGTCACGGGGCGGTAGCCGGGCAGGTCGATCTGCGGCGGCCAGGAGAAGACGGTGTCCTCCTGCAGCACGTCCTTCGGGATGTCGACGAGCACCGCGCCCGGGCGTCCGCTCTGCGCCAGGTAGAAGGCCTCGGCGATCACGCGCGGGATGTCGGCGGCGTCGTACACCAGGAAGTTGTGCTTGGTGACGGGCATCGTGATGCCCGAGATGTCGGCCTCCTGGAAGGCGTCGGTGCCGATCAGGGGGCGACCCACCTGGCCGGTGATCGCGACGATCGGGACCGAGTCCATCTGGGCGTCCGCGAGCGGGGTCACCAGGTTGGTGGCGCCGGGACCGGAGGTGGCCATGCACACGCCGACCTTGCCGGTGGACTGGGCGTAGCCGGTGGCGGCGTGGCCGGCACCCTGCTCGTGCCGCACCAGGACGTGGCGCACCTTCTTGGAGTCGAGCAGCGGGTCGTAGACCGGGAGGATGCAGCCGCCGGGAATGCCGAAGACCGTGTCCACACCGATCTCCTCGAGCGACCGGACCACGGACTGCGCGCCCGTGACGCGCTCGGGCGCTACGGTGCGGGCACCGTCGAGGGTGCTGTGCGCGACGTCGGCGACGTTCGACTTCGAGGCGGCGGGGTGCGCGCCGGGGATTCCGGCGCCGGGCTTGCGGGCCCCGGGCTTCTGCCCTGGGTGGGGCCGAGCGGTAGGTGCACTCACGGCTTGACCTTCTCGTGCTCGTGGAGATCTTCTGCGTTATGGACGGTTCGACGCGCGGCGCTGTCCGGAAGTCCATCCGGGCAACAAAAAACCCCCGTCAGCGGTAGCTGAGCGAGGGTGGCGCGTCGATGCTGGTGTGAAACGGATGTAACCGGTTCAGGCGGCGACGCGCCGACCGATTACGAGGAGCTGGTAGCTGTGCTTCACAACAGTGAAAGTAGGCCTCCACGTGCGCCTGAGTCAAACCGGCGAGTCAGTGCGTCTCACATTCTGGGATGTTGCTGCCGCATGCGACAATGCATGTTATGAGCGACAGCCCCGCCACCAAGGACTCGACCCGCATCGTGACCACCGATCACACCTCGGACACCGAGGTGCCGATCAACGCGGGCGATCGTGTGGTCTTCAAGCACCCCGGCATCGCCCTGCTCGGCGTCGCACTGTTCGCGGTGTGCCTGGCGCCCATCGTCGGACCGTGGACCGTGGGCCGCGCGATGGACGGGGGCGCGGCGAGCGTGGGCCTGCAGGTCCTGGGCTGGCTGCTGCTGCTGCTTCCGATCCTGGCCGCGCTCTGGATCCTGCGCGTACGCACCGTGATCGGCCCCAGCGGGATCCGCTCGGTGCGGGTCACGAGCAGCGACTCCATCGACTGGGACGACCTGTCGGGGATTAGACTGGGGAACAACGGTGCGGTCTACGCCGTCCGCACCGACGGCTCCGAGGTGCGCCTACCCGCCGTGACCCTGAGCCAGCTCCCCCGCGTCGCAACCGCCTCCGGGGGACGCATTCCGGACATCACCGGGGAATAAATCACCCTCGCGCAGGCTCATTCCTGTAGAGGGAATCCGTTTCTCAGCCACTAGTTCAAGATCCGAGGCTCACGTCCAATGCCACCGCTCCGCTCACGCACCACCACCGTCGGCCGCAACGCCGCGGGCGCTCGCTCGCTCTGGCGCGCCACCGGCCTCACCGACAGCGACTTCGGCAAGCCCATCGTGGCGATCGCCAACTCGTACACCCAGTTCGTCCCCGGTCACGTGCACCTCAAGGACATGGGCGAGATCGTCGCCGAATCGGTCCGCGCCGCCGGCGGCGTGGCCCGCGAGTTCCACACCATCGCCGTCGACGACGGCATCGCCATGGGCCACGGCGGCATGCTCTACAGCCTGCCCAGCCGCGAGATCATCGCCGACTCCGTGGAGTACATGGCGAACGCTCACACGGCCGACGCGCTGGTGTGCATCTCCAACTGCGACAAGATCACCCCGGGCATGCTCAACGCCGCGATGCGGCTGAACATCCCCACCGTCTTCGTCTCCGGCGGGCCGATGGAGGCCGGCAAGGCCGTGATCGTCGACGGGATCGCCAAGGCGCCCACCGACCTCATCACCGCCATCTCGGCGTCCGCGAACGACGCGATCGACGAGGAAGGGCTCAGCGAGGTCGAGCGGTCCGCCTGCCCCACCTGTGGTTCCTGCTCGGGCATGTTCACCGCGAACTCGATGAACTGCCTCACCGAGGCCCTCGGTCTGGCCCTGCCGGGCAACGGCTCCACACTCGCCACCCACGCCGCGCGCCGCGCCCTGTTCGAGCGCGCGGGCACCGTGGTGGTCGAGGCCGCCACGCGCTACTACCGCGACGGCGACGAGTCGGTGCTCCCCCGCAACGTCGCCACCCCGGCCGCCTTCCGCAACGCGATGGCGCTGGACGTGGCGATGGGCGGTTCCACCAACACCGTGCTGCACACGCTGGCCGCCGCGCAGGAGGGCGAGGTCGACTTCGACCTGGAGACCATCGACGCGATCAGCCGCAAGGTGCCCTGCCTGTCCAAGGTGTCGCCGAACAGCGACTACCACATGGAAGACGTGCACCGGGCCGGCGGAATCCCCGCCATCCTGGGCGAGCTGCGCCGCGGCGGCCTGCTGGAGACCGACGTGCACACCGTGCACGAGCAGTCCTTCGACAAGTGGCTCGACGACTGGGACATCCGCTCCGGCAAGGCCACCGACGAGGCGCTCGAGCTGTTCCACGCGGCACCCGGCGGAGTGCGCACCACCGAGCCCTTCTCCACCAAGAACCAGTGGGAGAGCCTCGACACCGATCAGGCGGGCGGCTGCATCCGCGACATCGAGCACGCCTACACCGTGGAGGGCGGGCTGTGCGTGCTGCGCGGCAACATCGCCGTGGACGGCGCGATCCTCAAGACCGCGGGCATCGACGAGGACCTGTTCACCTTCGAGGGCCCGGCCGTGGTGGTCGAGTCGCAGGAGGAGGCGGTCTCGAAGATCCTGGGCAAGCAGATCACGCCGGGCGACGTGATCGTGGTGCGGTACGAGGGCCCCAAGGGCGGCCCCGGCATGCAGGAGATGCTGCACCCCACGTCCTTCCTCAAGGGCCGGGGACTGGGCAAGGTGTGCGCGCTGATCACCGACGGCCGGTTCTCCGGCGGCACATCGGGCCTGTCGATCGGCCACATCTCCCCCGAGGCCGCGGCCGGGGGCGTGATCGGCCTGGTCGAGGACGGCGATCGGATCCGCATCGACGTGCACACCCGCGCCCTCGAGGTGCTGGTGGACGACGACGAGCTGGAGCGGCGCCGCGCCAAGATGGAGGCCTCGGAACGCCCGTGGCAGCCCAAGGACCGGCAGCGCACCGTGACCACCGCGCTGCGCGCCTACGCCGCCCTGGCCACCTCGGCCGACAAGGGCGCGGTGCGGCACGTGCCGTGACCCGATAGTCGAAAGAAGCCCCGGTCCTCGTGGACCGGGGCTTCTTCGTTGCGTGGGGTCAGCGCTTGACCAGGGGGTTGGCGCCGTTGAGCAGGATCCACACCGTGACGGCCGCGGCGATCGCGATGATCAGCCACACCACCGACCCGATGTAGGGGCGTCGCGCCCAGCCGCGGTTGAAGTCGAGCGAGAGCTTGCCCGGCCCGGTGAGCAGGATCGCGACCGAGGCGAACATGAGCAGCAGCTCGTACTCCACGCCCTTCGGGGCGAAGAAGACGATGCCCTGTCCCAGGGTGGTCAGCTTGAACAGCGTGGCCGAGAGCATCACGCCCACGGCGCCGGCGGCGGCGATCGGCGTGAGCAGGCCGAGCACCAGCATGGCGCCGCCACCCAGTTCGACCACGCCGGTGGCGACGGCGATCACCTTGGTGAAGCGTTCGAAGCCGAGCGACGGGTCGGGGCTGTTCTGCAGGTACTTCGCGAAGCCGTCGATGCCCGGGCCGCCCCAGATGCCGAACAGCTTCTGCGCGCCGTGCGCCGCGAGGATCACGCCGACGGCCACCCGCAGCACGAGCAGGCCGAGGTCGGTGGTGCCGCGCTTGGCGGCCTGCTTGGCCGCCCGCAGCTCCTCGCTCTCGTCGCCCACGGGCTTGCCGAAGCGGCGGCCGCGCGGCGGCTCGATGACATCGGTGGCGGCGGCCTCGACCGGGACGCCCTCGGCCTCGGCCCGCGCCTGCGCCGCGCGCTCGCGGCCGGCGCGGCGGTTGTACCGCTTGCCGAACTCGTCGCGCTCCTCACTGGACAGCGCGGCACCGTCGGCCGGCGTCGTGCCGCTGGTGGAGATGGCCTCGGTGGCGGCGTTCGCCGCCGCGATGGCCGCGGCGAGGTCGCTCGTGTCCGGCACCGCGGGGGTGTCCCCGGCGGGCGGGGTCACGGCGGCGGGTGGGGTCACGGCGGCGGCCGCAGTCGGCGGCGCGCTGTCGTCCCCGGCGACCGTCGGCTCGTCGCGGTACCGCGGCAGCACCGGGCCGATGCCGGTATCCGAATCGTCGTGGGGGTCGAGCACGAACCCACCGGTCGGGTGTCGCTCACCGAACCGCGGCAGATCGCCGGTGGACGAGGTGTCCAACGGGGCCTGCGGGGCGTCGGTCGACTCTTTCTCGGTTCCGTCCTTGTCGCTCACGTCACCCAGCGTAGAGTGCGCGGGCCGTCCGAGCCGGGAGCGAACCGCGCTCACCCCCGATCGGTAGGGTGGCGGCATGAGTGAGGGGTCCCGGGCGGCGCGCGCCACGCTGGCCGCGTCGGTCGCCGCGGTGCTGCTGGTCTCGGCGTGCGCCGATTTCAGCGGGAGCGAGTCGGCGCCGTTCACCGGCCTGCCCACCGGCGGCGCCCAGACGACCACACCGCAGGCGCTCCCCACGAGCCGGCCACCGAAGCCGCCCGGCCCGTGCATCGATCAGGACCCGCTGGTGCTGGCCACCTGCCTCACCGATCCCACCGCGGTGATCCCCACGGACGAGCTGGAGAACGGGTACGTCGCCGAGCGGGGCGGGGCGGTCCAGTACACGACCACCGACATGCCCAACCGCGAGGTCCTGCGGATCGGCGTGGACACCGCGGGCGATGGCGGGCTCACCTCGCTCGTCCTCTCGCCCAGCTACGCCGAAGACCGCCTGATGTTCGCGTACGTCAGCACGCCCACCGATAACCGGGTGGTGCGGGTGACGCCGGGCGACGAGCCGAAGGTGATCCTGGCCGGGATCCCCAAGGGCCCCATCGGCAATGCCGGTTCCCTGCTGTTCGTGGGCCGCGATCTGGTGGTGGCCACCGGCAACGCGGGCGATCCGAACGCCGCGCGCGACCCGCAGTCGCTGGCCGGCAAGGTGCTCCTGCTCCCCTCTCCGACCCCGGGCACGCCGGTGCCGCCCAAGGTGCTCGCCACCGACGGCGGGGTCCGCGCATCGCTGTGCCGGAATCCGGAGGGCGGCCCGGTCTTCGTGGCCGACCAGGGCGTCACGCAGGACCGGTTGCGCGTGGTGACGCCGGGCTCCCCCACCACGGTGGCCTGGTCCTGGCCCGACCGGCCGGGCCTGGAGGGCTGCGCCGCGGTCGACGGTGGCGTGGTGGTCAGTGAGAGCCGGGCCGGGAAGGTCGAACTGGTGCTGCTGCCGAAGGGCGCCACCGCCGCGGATCGCGAACCGATCCCGATGCTCGACCGCAAGCGCTACGGGGTCTTCGGCCGCCTCGCGACGGGACCGAAGGGACTGCCGCAGGGACTCACGACCAACAAGGTCACCGGACCGGTCGCGCCGACGGACGACCGGATCGTGCTGCTCCCGCTCCCCGGTGGCGATGCCACCGGCGGCGAGGACTGACGGGCTACTCGCAGGCGGCGAGCACCAGCTCGCGGACGCGGGCCGCATCGGCCTGGCCGCGGGTGGCCTTCATGACATCGCCCACGATCTTGCCGGCGGCAGCCACCTTGCCGGACTTGATCTTGTCCACGATGTCGGGGTTGGCGGCGAGCGCCTCGTCGACGGCCTTCTGCAGCGCACCGTCGTCGCGCACGACCTCGAGGCCGCGGGCGGCGACCACCTCGTCGGGCTCGCCCTCGCCGTCGAGTACACCGACGATAACCTGCTGCGCCAGCTTGCTGGTGAGCTTGCCCTCCTCGACCAGCGCGATCACGCGGGCCACCTGGGCGGGCGAGATGGCCAGCGCCTCGAGCTCGACCTCACGCGTGTTGGCCTGCTGCGGCAGGAAGCTGCCCCACCACGAGCGCGCCGCATCGGGGGTGGCGCCGGCGTCGACGGTGGCGATGATCTTGTCGATCGCGCCCAGGTTCACCAGGTCGCGCATCACCTCGTCGGACAGGTTCCAGTCGGCCTGGATCCGGGCACGGCGCAGCCAGGGCAGTTCGCCGATGGTGCCGCGCAGCTCCTCGACCAGCTCGGCGGCGGGCGCCACGGGCGCGAGATCCGGGTCCGGGAAGTAGCGGTAGTCCTCGGCGCTCTCCTTGGGGCGGCCGGGAGTGGTGGTGCCGTCGCCCTCCTGGAAGTGGCGGGTCTCGAGGGTGACCTCGCCGCCGGCGTCGAGCACCGCGGCCTGGCGGCGCATCTCGTACCGCACGGCGACCTCGACGGACTTGAGCGAGTTGACGTTCTTGGTCTCGGTGCGGGTGCCGAACTCGGTGGTGCCCTTCGGCTTCAGCGAGACATTGGCGTCGCAGCGCATCGAGCCCTGATCCATGCGGACGTCGGAGACGTCGAGCCCGGCCAGCAGGTCGCGCAGCGCGGTGACGTAGGCACGCGCGATCTCGGGTGCCCGCTCCCCCGCGCCCTCGATGGGTTTGGTGACGATCTCGACCAGCGGGACGCCGGCGCGGTTGAAGTCGAGCAGGGAGTGCGAGGCGCCGTGGATGCGGCCGGTGGCCGAGCCGATGTGCGTCGACTTGCCGGTGTCCTCCTCCATGTGGGCGCGCTCGACCTCGACCCGCCAGACGGTGCCGTCCTCGAGCGGTACGTCCACGTAGCCGTCGTGCGCGATCGGGTCGTCGTACTGGCTGATCTGGTAGTTCTTCGGCTGATCCGGATAGAAGTAGTTCTTCCGGGCGAACAGCGACGAGGGCCGGATCGAGCAGTTCAGGGCCAGGCCGATGCGAATCGCCGAGCGCACCGCCTCCTCGTTGACCACGGGCAACGCGCCCGGCATCCCGAGGCACGTGGGGCACACCTGCGTGTTGGGCTCGGCACCGAACTCGGTGCGGCAACCGCAGAACATCTTGGTGGCGGTGCCGAGCTCGACGTGGACCTCCATGCCCATCACGGGCTCGTAGCGGTCCACCACGTCCGCGTACTCGGGAAGGTCGATCTCGGAAAGCTGGGCACTCATGCCCTTCAGCCTAATCGTCGGCCGGTCATCGCACGGAGACGGCCACCGCGTCCGGGGTCACCGTGATGGTGCCGGTGGTGAAGGCGGTGTCGGTGCCGGTCAGCGGGCGACCGTCGCGGGAGGTGGCGGTGTACGCCCAGGGCCGGTTGTCGCGGAAGGTCATCGTGCCGTTGCTGACCTCGTCGCTGAGGTCGATCCCGTCGGCGTTCGGGGCGGTCCAGGTGTAGGAGCCGTCGGCGCCGAAGAAGTCGGACTGCGGGCAGCCCGCCGGCATCCCGTCCTTCGACGCGGCGCACCCGGCGTACGTGGCGGCGATCTGCTGCCGGGCGGAGTTCTTGCCGGCCTCGCTGAGCCCGAACGCGATCCGCACGGAGCCGCCGATGGAGAACGCCGAGAGTCCCTTGACCGAGGCCTGCCCGGTGCCGCCGTCGATGCTGTACTTCGACGACTGCGCCTGCAGGTTCTTGTTCGACGTGCCGAGGTCGAGCGCGCCCGGGAAGACGTAGGCGACGCCGGACGCGGGCAACGGCTTGCCCAGGATGGTGAGGGCCTTCTTATCGGCGTCGGAGGAGACGGAGGGCTCGATCTTCACGGCGGCGGTCTTGAGCTTCCAATCGCTGCCGGCCTTCTCCATCATGAGTTCCTCGTCGTAGGCGACCTCGCCGATGGTCACGGTGAGGTGCACCTTGCCGAAGGTGTCGGCCGACGAGCTGACGATGGTGACGTCCTTGATCGGGGCCAGCGCGGTCTGCTTGCGGAGCACCTCGTCGGTGAGCAGATCGGTGGTGGCGGGCGCCTCTTTGCCGTAGCTCAACGCCTTCTTCGCGTCCCCGGCCTGCAGCGCGGCGAAGTAGGCCTTGACCGTATCGCCGGGCGAATTGGACGAGCCGCCGGCGCTCCGCACGATCGCCACACCCGCGATGAGGATGATCACCAGCAGCACGGCGCCGCCACCGAGGAGGCCGGGCAGGAGCCAGCGCGGGCGCGGTGCCTTGGGTGCGGCGGGTCCCGGCATCGGGTACTGCGGCGGCATCTGCGCCGGGGCGCCGTACGGCGGCTGCAGCGCGTACTGCGGGGTCTCGCCCGACTGCCAGGTGGGACGCAGCTGGGTCGATTCGTTGGGGTTGTACGGGTCCGCTCCCGGGAAGCCCGGGTTCGAGGGAGGATTCTGGTTCATGCCGATCAGCGTGCGGCCGGGCGCTTAACGGTCGCTTCTGGACGGCCAGTGCCGATCCGGCGGGGTCAGCCGAAGAACTCCGCGGCATCGTCGTAGCGTTCGCGGGGCACGCGCTTGAGCTGTTGGACCGCGTCGGCGAGGGGCACCAGCCCGACGGTGGTGCCGCGCAGCGAGACCATGTTGCCCACCTTGCCCGCGTGTGCGGCGTCGGCGGCGTTCACGCCGTAGCGGGTGGCCAGCACCCGGTCGTGCGGGGTGGGGGTGCCGCCGCGCTGCACGTGGCCGAGCACCGTGGTGCGGACCTCCTTGTTGATCCGCTTCTCGATCTCCACGCCCAGCTGGTGCGCGACGCCGGTGAACCGCTCGTGGCCGAACTCGTCGAGCCCGCCCACCCGCAGTTCCATGGTTCCCTCGGCGGGTTTGGCACCCTCGGCGACCACCACGATGAAGCTGGAGTGCCCGCGCTGGAACCGGCGCTTGATCATCGCGCAGAGCTCTTCGACGTCGAAGGGCACCTCGGGGATCAGGATCATGTGCGCACCGGAGGCCAGGCCCGAGTTCAGGGCGATCCAGCCTGCGTGCCGGCCCATCACCTCCACCAGCATCACGCGCTGGTGGGATTCGGCGGTCGAGTGCAGCCGGTCGATCGCGTCGGTGGCGATGGTCAGCGCGGTGTCGAAGCCGAAAGTGACATCCGTGCAGTCGATGTCGTTGTCGATGGTCTTGGGGACGCCGACCACCGGCACGCCCTCGTCGGCGAGCCAGGACGCGGCGGTGAGCGTGCCCTCGCCGCCGATCGGGATCAGCACGTCGATCCCGTTGTCGTCGAGGGTCTCCGTGATCTTGTCGAGCCCGTTGCGCAGGACGTCCGGATGGGTGCGCGCGGTGCCGAGCATGGTGCCGCCCTTGGTGAGCAGGCGATCGTTGCGGTCGTCGTTGGCGAGGTGGATGCGCCGGTTCTCCAGCAGGCCGCGCCATCCGTCCTGGAAGCCGACGACCGAGGAACCGTAGCGGGAATCGCACGTGCGCACCACGGCGCGGATCACCGCGTTGAGGCCGGGGCAATCGCCACCGCCGGTCAGGACTCCGATTCGCAGGCTCATGGGGTCCATTCTTCCCGGGCCGACCCCAACCTGTCATGACAACTCACGAGGAGTTCACCCGCGTTCACCCGGGCGTGACGACTCCGGTCTCGTAGGCGTAGACCACGGCCTGCGCGCGATCGCGCAGCCCCAACTTCTGCAGGACCTTGCTGACGTGGGTCTTCACCGTCTGCTCGGAGACGAACAGGGCCTCGGCGATCTCGGCGTTGGACCGTCCGGCGGCCACGGCCTCGAGCACCTCCCGTTCGCGCGGGGTCAGGGTGCTCAGCTCGGCGGGGGCCGGGCGACGGCGGGAGCGGGCGGCGGTGACCTCGGCGATCATCCGCCGGGTGACCGACGGTGCGAGCAGCGATTGGCCCTCGTGCACCACGCGGACGGCGCGCACGAGTTCCTCCGCGGGGGCGTCCTTGAGCATGAATCCGGAAGCACCCACGCGCAGCGCCTCGTAGACGTAGTCGTCGATGTCGAAGGTGGTGAGCATGAGCACCCGCACACCGTCGTGGCGGCGCAGGATCTCCTCCGCGGCCTGCAACCCGTTCATCTCGGGCATGCGGACGTCCATGAGCACCACATCGGGCAGCAGCCGGGCGACCTCCGCGACGGCGGCCCTGCCGTCGGGCGCGTCGCCGATCACGGAGATGTCGGGCTGGGCGCCGAGCAGAGCGCCGAAGCCCTGGCGCACCATGGCCTGATCGTCGGCGATGAAGACGGTGATCGGCACCGCTCCAGCCTAGGCCGCGGCGTCAGTGCGGGCGGGCAGCGACGCACGCACCGCGAATCCGCCGCCGGCCACGGGGGTCGCCGCGAGCGAACCGCCGACGGTGCGGGCGCGCTCCATCATTCCGGGGATGCCCTGTCCGAGTCCGGGTCCGCCGAGGTCGGCGTCGGAGGTGCGGGGTCCGTTCTCCACGCGCAGGTTCAGGGTTCCGGTCTCCAGGGTGAGGGCGACGGTGATCGCCGCGCCCTGCGCGTGCCGGGTGGCATTGGCGATCGATTCCTGCACGATCCGATAGGCGACGAGCGCGGTGGTCTCGCCCACCGCCGTCGGATCGGGCAGTGGCAGATAGTCCACGGTGACACCCGCGGCGCGGGCGCCGTCGATGAGCTCGTCGACGCCGCCGAGGCCGGGGGCGGGCGCGAGGTCGGCGGAGGCGTCGTCGAGCCGTAGCACGCCGAGCAGGGCGCGGACCTCGTTGAGCGCCTCGCGGGCCGAGACGGCGATGCCGTCGAATTCGGCGCGGGCGCGTTCGGAGACATCGGGTACCCGGTACTGCGCGGTCTGCGCCTGCACCACCACCAGCGACATCCGGTGGGCCACGATGTCGTGCAGGTCGCGGGCGATGCGGGTGCGCTCCTCGAGGATGGCGCGGCGGCCGCGTTCGAGTTCGCTGACCTCGGTCTGCTCCTCGAGGCGGGTGCGTGACTGCAGCGCGAGGCGCAGCAGCAGGCACACGGCGAGGGTCACCAGGAGTCCGGCCACCCAGCCGCCGCCGGTGCCCTCCTGGGCGTTGACCCAGAACAGGATCGACGATGCGGCGGCCACCGCGATGGCGTCGAGCGGCTTGCCGCGCAGGTACACCAGCACGGTGGACACGAGCATGGCGATGATCAGGGACACCTGCCAGTTCCACTGCCAGTCCTGTTTGGCGTCGAACCACAGCAGCGGGAAGATCGCGGCGGTCGCGGCGATGATGCCCCAGGCGGCCCGCGGGTGCGCCCAGGCGATGGCCAGCGGCAGCACCGAGAACCCGCTGATGATGGGCAGCAGCGCGGCCGGAACGGTGAACTGCTCCTTGAGCGTGGGCCAGGCCACCGCCCACATGATCAGCGCGACGAACAGGAACAGCCAGTTCGCCTTGCGCGAGAGGTACACCCCGAGCGGGGTGTCGTGCAGGGTGCCGTTCGGGTCCTGGATGTGCAGCGCGCTCTGCTGGTCGAGGTAGCGGCCGGCGCGTACCGTCGCCCGGCCGAACCGCTCGATCTTGCTGGTCTTCGACATGCAGTGAACGCTAGGGGTGCTGCGCGCGCACTGTCCTCATACTTTCGAGTGATATCGGTCCACTCGCGCGGCCGATCCGGAGCCGCGCGGCCGGTTCATAGCGTCGCCCTCATGAACCGCCGAACCCTCCTCGCCGCCACGGCGATCGCGCTCCCCCTGGCGATGGCGATCCCCGCCACCGCCGCTCCGGCCCCCGCCGTCACCGTCGAATCCGCCCGGACCGTCGCACCCGTCGAGGACTCCGCTTCGGCCGCCGCGGTACGTGCTCTGACCGATCCGTCGGCCTCGTCGTCGCGGCAGCTCGCGGCGGTCCCCGCGGGGCTGAACTATCGCGCGGCGGCCGGCCCGGGCTACGCGCTGAACCCGCACGGTAACTGCTCCTCGCTGGTGCGCCTGCCCGCGGACTTCACCGCGCCGTGCCAGGCGCACGACCTCGGGTACGACGTTCTGCGGCTGGCCGATTCGGCCGGGCGACCGCTCGGCGGGTGGGCGCGGCTGCGGATCGACGAGACCCTCGCGGACCGACTGGAGGCCGTGTGCGCGCACCGGCCCGCGGCGCAACGGCGCGAATGCGGCCAGGTGGCCGCGATCGCGATGCTCGCGGTGCGCGCGAACACCTGGCGCCAGCACGACGGTCCGCCGCGGGCCGAGTCGGGTACGGAGCTCGCGGCCAGCTGGATCAGCGCCGGGGGCCGGCTGTGATCGCGGCGCGCCCGGCCGCGGGCCCGCTCGTCGGCTACACCGCCGGCGTCGTTCTGGCGCTGTACCCCAACCTGCTCCCGCGCTCGGTACCGACGCAGCTGGCGGTGATCGCCGTCTTCGGTCTGTTCGGGGCCTTGCTCGGCGCGCTGGCGGCCCAGCGTTTCGCGGGAGGCGGGGCACCGTCGGGCGCGGTGTGCCGGGTGACGGGTCAGGTCACGGCGGTGGCGCTGGCGGTGTGGTTGCTGTGGCAGGGCGCCGTGCGGGACGCGGCGGATGTGGCCGCGGTGTCGCCGGCGGAGTTCGCGGTGCTGGCGATCGCGACGATCGGCGCCCCGTATGTCGTCGCCGTGGTGTGGACTCTTCGCGTGCGGGCGCGCGCGGCGGCGCTGGCGGTAGTGGTGGCGGCGTCGGCTCTGGCGCTGCCGGTGACCACGGCCGATGCCGCCGCGCAGCAGTCCTATCAGGCCCGCTTCCTCGGGATCGACTCCCCCACACCGGGGCTGCGGGTGTATTCGGCGCTCTCCGACGGTTCGTCGCCCCCGGTGCGCGCCGAGATCGCCGTCGACCGGCTGCTCACCGCGGGCGGCCTGGATCGGCGCGCGGTGGTGATCGCGGTGCCCACCGGATCGGGCTGGGTGGACCCGCATTTCGTGCGCGGCGTCGAATCGGAGCTGGGCGGCGACAGCGCGATCGTGGTGGCGCAGTACACGGAGCAGCCGAGCTGGCAGTCCTTCCTGTTCCACCGCGATGCGGCCGCCGAAAGCACCGTGGCCCTGATCGAGGCGCTGCACCGCCGGGCACCGTCGGCGCGGGTATACCTCTACGGGCAGAGCCTGGGCACCGTCGGAGTGGTGGCGGCGCAGCGACGCGCGATCGCATTCGGGCGGCCACCGGTGAACACCCTCCAATCGGGCACCCCCGCTGATGTTCCGGTGACCGGCCCGGCCCTGTTGAACGCCTCCGATCCGGTGGGGATCTGGTCGCCGCGACTGCTGGTCGCGCCGCCCGACCGCGCCGCCACGACTCCGGGACGCGCGACGCCTCGGCCGCCCTGGCTGCCGGTGGTCGGGTTCCTGCAGGCGACGGTCGATCTGCTCGGAGCGACCGCACCACCGCCCGGGCTCGGCCACCGCTACGACGAGCACCAGGGCTCGGATCTGGTGCGGGACGTCGGCTTGCGGACCCGAATTTAACCGGATACATTGTGTCCAGGTTAAGGAGGCGACCGTGCGGATGAACGAGGGTGTCGAGTGGGCGGCGCACGTGTGCGTGCTGCTGCACTGGCTCGACGAGGGCGATCTCACCCCGGTTCCCGCCTCCCGCCTGGCCGAGTCCTACGACCTGCCTCCCGCCTACCTCGGCAAGCAGCTGCAAGCCCTGGCGCGCGCGGGTATCACCGAGTCGCTCCCCGGGCGGCGCGGCGGCATCCGGCTCGCACGCTCGACCGGCGACATCACCCTGATGGACGTGGTGGCGGCGATCGAGGGGCCGTCGGAGGCCTTCGCGTGCACCGAGATCCGCCAGCGCGGAATGAACTCGGAGAATCCGGCGAGCGATTTCACCAAGCCCTGCGGCATCGCGCATGCGATGCGCGGCGCCGAGCTGAGCTGGCGGCGCGAGCTGGCCGCGACGTCGATCGCCGATCTCGCGGCGAGCACGCCACGGCACGTGGCCGAGGCCGCCCGCAGGCACTTCCGCGGCGCCTGATCCACCGACGCGTCGCGAAAACAGACCAAAACCTGGACATTGAATATCCAACTATTGAGAGGAACCATCATGACCCGCACCAACGGAGCCACGTCGTCGCCCGAGACCTACAAGGCCCTGATCGCCCTGGACGGGCGCCTGGGCAAGTCCCTCGGCCACGTGCTCTACGACCTGGTGAAGCTGCGCGCCTCGCAGATCAACGGCTGCGCCTTCTGCGTCGACATGCACAGCACCGACCTGGAGAGGCGCGGCGTCCCCACCCGCACCATCTACGGCGTGGCGGCCTGGGAGGAGAGCCCGTTCTTCGACGAGACGCAGCGCGTGGGCCTCGCCTTCGCCGAGCGCCTCACCGGCGGGATCGACGCGATCGACGACGAGCTGTGGGACGAGGCCGGTCGCCTGCTCGGCGAGGAACGCCGCACCGATCTGCTGATCGCCGTCGGCACCATCAACACCTGGAACATGCTGGGGATCACCACCCACCTGCACCCCGCCGCATAGCCTCCCGCTCCGACTTAACAGCGTTAGCCCACACCGCTTCCTGGGGAAACAGTGTGGGCTAACGCAGTTAAGTCAGGGAATCAGGCGACGACGGGGCCGCGGGCGGCCTCGTAGGCGGCGCCCACGCGGTACAGCCGGTCGTCGCCCTGGGCGGGCGCCAGGATCTGCAGGCCGACGGGGAGCCCGTCGTCCGTGGACAGGCCCGAGGGCACCGACATGCCGCAGTGACCGGCGAGGTTCGTCGGCAGCGTGAACAGGTCGAACAGGTACATCGCCAGCGGATCGTCCACCTTCTCCCCCAGCTTGAACGCCGTGGTGGGAGTGGTGGGCGAGACGATCACGTCGACCTGCTCGTAGGCCTTGGCGAAGTCCTGCGCCAGCAGCGTACGCACCTTCTGCGCGCTGCCGTAGTAGGCGTCGTAGTAGCCGGAGCTCAGCGCGTAGGTGCCGATCATGATGCGCCGCTTGACCTCTGCGCCGAAGCCTGCCTCGCGGGTGAGCGCCATGACCTCCTCGGCGGAGTGCGAGCCGTCGTCGCCCGTGCGCAGGCCGTACCGCATGGCGTCGAACCGCGCGAGGTTGGAGGAGACCTCCGACGGGAGGATCAGGTAGTACGCCGCCAGCGAGTACTGCAGCGTGGGCAGCGAGACCTCGACGGTCTCCGCGCCCAGATCGCGCAGTTGCTGCACCGCCTTCTCGAAGGAGGCCTGCACGCCCGGCTCGGTGCCGTCGGCGCCGAACTCCTTGACCAGGCCGATCTTCACGCCCTTCAGGTCACCCGTGGCACCCGCGCGGGCCGCGGCCACCACATCGGGCACCGCGGCGTCGAGCGAGGTGGAGTCGCGCGGGTCGTGCCCGGCGATCACCTCGTGCAGGAGCGCGGTGTCGAGGACGGTGCGTGCGCACGGCCCGCCCTGGTCCAGCGACGAGGCGCAGGCGACGAGGCCGTAACGGCTCACGGCGCCGTAGGTCGGCCGGACGCCGACGGTGGCGGTCAGCGAGGCGGGCTGGCGGATCGAACCGCCCGTGTCGGTGCCGATCGCCAGCGGCGCCTCGTAGGAGGCCAGCGCGGCGGCGCTGCCGCCGCCGGATCCACCCGGGGTGCGGTCGGGCGCCCAGGGGTTGCGGGTCACGCCGTAGGCCGAGTTCTCGGTGGACGAGCCCATGGCGAACTCGTCCATGTTGGTCTTGCCGAGGATCGGGATGCCCGCGGCACGCAGCTTCGTGGTGACCGTCGCGTCGTAGGGCGCGGTCCAGCCCTCGAGGATCTTCGATCCGCAGGTGGTCGGCGCGTCGGTGGTGGTGAAGACGTCCTTGAGCGCCAAGGGCACGCCGGCCAGGGCCGACGCCGGCTGCTCCCCGCGGGCGCGGGCCTCGTCGACGGCGCGCGCCGCGGACAGTGCCTGCTCGCCGGAGACGTGCAGGAAGGCCCCCAGCTCGCCGTCGACCTCGGCGATCCGGTCCAGGTGGGCCTGGGTGACCTCGACGGAGCTCAGCTCACCCGAGGCGATCTTCGCGGCCAGGTCGGCGGCGGAGGCACCGGTGATCTCGGTGGATGCGCGCAGATCGGTCACGGTCACTCCTCCCCCAGGATGCGCGGCACGGCGAAGCGGTCGCCCTCGCGGTTCGGGGCACCGGACAGCGCCTGCTCGGGCGTGAGACTCGGGACCGGCTGATCCGCACGATTGACGTTCACATTGCCCACGGGCAGCGTCAGCGGCGCGACGTCGGCGTCACCCACCTCGGTCACCACCTTGACGTGCTCGAGAATCGAATCGAGCTGCGTGGCGAACACGTCGAGCTCGTCGTCGGTCACGGCGAGGCGCGACAGTCGCGCCAGATGGGCGACCTCATCACGAGAGATGGCAGACATGCCCCCAATCCTAGGCGGCGCTCACGTGCGCGGGCCCACCACCCGGTAGCGGCCGATGAGGAAGGCCTGATTGCGGGCCCACTCGATGAGTTCGAAGTCGAAGGGGCGGGTGAACAGCGGCCGTCCGGCGCCGACGGTGACCGGCGCGTAACTGACGATCAGCTCGTTCAGCATCCCGTCCGACGCGAACTGCGTGGCGAGATCTCCTCCGCCCACCACCCACACGCCCTTGTCCCCCGCGGCGCTCTCCAGTCTCGCGCGGTGCTCCGCGGGCGATCCCGCAACGACGAACACCGATTCGTGCACCGGGGCGATGTCGCGGTGGGTGAACACGAAGGTGGGCCACTCGGCGTACATCCACGGATCGCCGGTCTCGGCGATGTGGTCGACCACCCACTGATAGGTGGTGTGGCCCATGACGATCGCGCCGGTCCGCTTCATCAGCTCCGTGATGTTCTGCGGCCCTTCCTGATCGATCGGCTGGCTGAGCAGCCAGTCCAGACTGTCGTTCTCGTCGGCGAGGAAGCCGTCGAGCGTGGACGCGGTGTAGTAGCGGTAGTCAGTCACGGGTTCCTCCGGTGATGCGTCGGTGCCAGATGATGGGGTCGGGATCGAGTTCGGTTGCGGTGGTGTCGACTCCGGCATCGGCGAGCATCCATCGCGCCAGCAGCCGGCGGTGCGCCGCGAAGGTCAGTTCGTGGGCCACGATCTGGGACAGCAGGAAGGACTCGGGCGGATCGCACAGGGCGTCGATCACCCGGTCGGCCCACGCGCCGCGACGATCGATGTCGCGGACCATCGCCAGCCACCGCGACGAGTTCGCCGCGTGGTGCGCGCGGAGCACCGCGGGATCGGGGTCGGGATCGCGGTTCGGTTCGGGCTCACCGGCGATGGTCGCGCGCCAGGGCTCCGTGCTGTGCACCAGATGCCACATGATCTGCGACAGCGATTCGTCCGGACCGTCCCACCGGCGGGGATGCGAGCCAGGCAGCCGGACCTTGCGGTACTCCTCGGCCGGCAGCTCCGCGACGGCGTCCAGCAGAGCCACAGTGTCCGCCGCGTCGTGCTGCACCTGCAGCGCCACCACGTTGCCCGCCGACTCCTCATGGCCGGCTCGCCCTTCCGCCGCATCGACGTACAGCACGGTGGGCGAATGGAAGTGCAGGCCGTTGGGTGCGGGCAGCCAATGCCCGACGGTGCGCGGCAGCGCCGAGGGCGCGTGCCCGTAGGCGCGGGTGAAGGCCCGGCTGAACCCCTCCACCGACTCGTACCCGGCGGCGAAGGCCGCATCGGTCACCGTCGATCCGCGCTGCAGGTGCCAGGCGGCTCGTTCCAGGAGTATCCGGCGGCGTAGTGCCACGGGTGATTCCCCGGCACCGGCACTCACCTGCCGGGCGAAGTGGAAGGGCGAGCTGTACGCGCCCGCAGCCATCTCGTCGAGGCTGCCGTGGGGTTCCGCGAGGACCGCCTCGAGGAGGCGGCGGAGCGGGTCGAGCGGTTCGGGCATGCGATCAGTATCGATCGCGACCGCCCCGTCCCGCTTGACCGTTCTTGCTCAGTCGACGATCAGCGCCGCTCCAACCACGGCTTGAGCCGCGCGGTGATCCACGGCAACACGAGGAAGACCATCAGCGGGGTGTTGATCAGGGTCGCGATGAGGGTGCGGCCCACCAGGCCCCAGCCGTGCGCGGGCAGGAAGTTCAGGTGCGGCAGCACCAGGAAGTTGATCAGCAGCGACAGCGGGAAGAAACCGAGCCAGATGGCCACGGCCTGCTTCCACCGCGGCGGCACCTTCACCACCGGCGCGGCGACCGGTCCGGTGCCGTGCGGCTGTGGATCGAACCAGCCCTCGATCCCCGAGAGCCGGTGCGTGGCGGTCTCCACCGCCATCCCCTCGCCACGTTCGAGCCAGTGCTTGCGCACCCGCGACTGCTGCCATTCCGCGAGGTGCTCCTCGGAGGCGAACCGGTAGATCACGAAGTACTCGTCGGCCTGGTGGGCGGATCGCACCCATCCGCCGCCCAGGAATCCCGGGTAGGTGCGAGCCAGGGCGATTCCCGCATCGGTCCAGGCGACGAAGTCGTGTTCGCGGCCGGGCTCGATACGTCGGGCGACGGAGGTCAGCGAGGCCTTGTGGGCCGCTCCTGCCTCCGCCCGGGTGTCGGTGTGAGGCATGCGTACCAGTGTCGGCGCCGATGCCCCGTCGCACCAACCGGGGCGGTGTGATCTTGCCGACGTCGGATCAGCGGGGCAGCTCCGCATCCTTGAAGTTGTTGCCCCACGAGCCGGACGAGCCGTAGGTCACCTTGGTGAACCGACGGTCGGCGCCCTTGCCGACCGGCGTGTGCACGTTGATCGTCACCTTGCGGGCGGTCTGCTTCCCGCGCGCGCAGTCGGGCTTGCAGGTGTTCTCCTCGATGGTGCCGATACCGGTCGCCATCTCCGGGCCCCACGCCTCATCCCAGGTGATCCCCACGATCCGCGAGTTCGCGTCGGCACACGACAGATCAATGGTCTTCGGCTTGACGGTGGGCTCACTGAGGCAGTTGCGGATCACCGGCGACTTCGGTGCGGGCTTGCCGGGCGCCGCAGTCGCGACGGCGGGGGCGGTGAGGGCCGTGGCTGCCACGAGGAGCCCGATCACGCGAGCAGATCCTGAAATGGTCATGTCGTTTCCGCCTTCCAGCAGTTCATCCATCGCCCGGATGGGCACCCGCTCCATTCTCCGAAGAAGCGACCCCTCCGCCAGTGCGGCTGCAAAGTCTTCACGGCTTCGTCACGGTCGGCGCACCGCGATCTGCACCCGCCGGGGCCTGGTGCCACAATCGGTGCGTGTCTTATCTCCTGCGTGTACGCCTGACGGACCGGCCCGGCAGCCTGGGCTCCCTCGCCGTGGCTCTGGGCACGGTGGGTGCCGACATCCTGTCGCTCGACGTCGTGGAGCGCGGAGAGGGCTACGCCGTCGACGATCTGGTGGTCGATCTCGGACCGCAGTCCCTCCCCGACACCCTGATCACCGCGGCCGAGGCCCTGGAGGGGATCAAGGTCGATTCGATCCGCCCGTACTCGGGGGTCCTCGACACGCATCGCGAGCTCGAACTCATCGATCACGTGGCGGGCGCGGGCCACGACCAGTTGCAGATGCTGGTCGATCAGGTGCCGCGCGTGCTGCGGGTGGGCTGGTGCGCAGTGCTCTCGAACAACCCGGATTCGCCGTGGCCGGTGTTCGGCTCCTCGGGACTGCCGGAGACGGCGCCGGCGGACCTCGGCTTCCTGCCGCTCAGCGGCCCCGTGGCCCTCGACGCGGAGGCGCAGTGGGTGCCGGACACCTGGCAGCAGCTCGACACCAAGCTCGCGGGCGCACCGCTCGGGGCCATCGGCAAGGTGGTGGTGGTCGGGCGGCCCGGCGGCCCCGACTTCCGTCCGTCCGAGGTGGCCCGCCTGGGCTACCTCGCCGGCATCGTGGCGACGGTACTCGTCAAGTAGCGTCGGGCGCGGCGAACGCCTCCGGGCCTTCAGCGAGCAGCTTCTCGAACCCGGCCTCGTCGAGGATCGGCACGCCGAGTTGCTCGGCCTTGTCGGCCTTGGAACCGGGTGCTTCGCCGATCACCACGAAGGCCGTCTTCTTCGACACGCTGCTGGCGGCCTTGCCGCCGCGGATCAGGATGGCCTCCTTGGCGCCGTCACGCGAGAAGTTCTGCAGCGAACCGGTGACCACGATCGACAGGCCCTCGAGATTGCGCGGCACCGATTCGTCGCGCTCGTCCTCCATCGTGACGCCCGCGGCGCGCCACTTCGCGACGATCTCGCGGTGCCAGTCCACGGTGAACCACTCGACCACGGCCTCGGCGATCACGCGGCCCACACCGTCGACCTCGGCGAGTTGCTCGACGTCCGCGGCCTCGATGGCATCCAGGCTGCCGAGCTCCTGTGCGAGCGCCCGCGCGGCCGACGGTCCCACGTGCCGGATCGACAGTGCCACCAGCACCCGCCACAGCGGCTTGTTCTTGGCCACCTGCAGATTCGTCAGCAATCGCTGCGCATTCGCCGACAGCGCACCGCCGTCGTTGGTGAACAGCGGCACCTGCGCGAGCTGCTCCTCGGTGAGCGAGAAGACATCTCCCTCGTTGTGCAGCACCGGCGAGGCGGTGAGCGCCGACGCCGCCTCGTAGCCCAGGCCCTCGATGTCGAAACACGTGCGGCCCGCGAGATAGAACAGGCGCTCGCGCAACTGCGCGGGGCAGGTCTCGGTGTTGGGGCACCGGATATCGGCGTCGCCCTCCTTCGAGGGAGCCAGTTCCGCACCGCATTCCGGGCACTGCGTGGGCATGACGAAGGGCTTCTCGGTGCCGTCCCGCAGATCGACCACGGGACCGAGCACCTCGGGGATCACATCGCCGGCCTTGCGGATGGTGACGGTGTCTCCGATCAGCACGCCCTTGCGCTGCACCTCGGAAGCGTTGTGCAGCGTGGCGAATTCGACGGTGGACCCCGCCACCGTGACCGGCGCCATGTACGCGTAGGGCGTGACCCGGCCGGTGCGCCCCACGTTGACCCGGATGTCGAGGAGCTTGGTGGTGACCTCCTCGGGCGGGTACTTGTAGGCGATCGCCCAGCGCGGGGCGCGCGAGGTGGCGCCGAGCCGGCGTTGCAGCGCGATCTCGTCGACTTTCACCACCAGGCCGTCGATCTCGTGCTCGGGATCGTGCCGGTGCTCGCCCCAGTAGAAGACGCGGTCGACCACGGCATCGGCACCCACCACCTGCTTGGTGTGGTCGGAGACCGGCAGCCCCCAGGCCGCCAGCGCGCGGTACGCGTCGTGCAGCGACGACGGCGACCAGCCGCCCTCGATGCGCCCGAGGCCGTGGCAGATCATGCCGAGCCTGCGCCGCGAGGTGATCTGGGGATTCTTCTGCCGCAGTGAGCCCGCGGCGGAGTTACGCGGATTCGCGAAGGGCGGCTTGCCCTCCGCCACCAGCCCCGCGTTGAGTTCCTCGAAATCGGCGAGGCGGAAGAAGACCTCGCCCCGCACCTCGAGCACGGCGGGGATAGGGAACTCGTCCGACGGGGTGAGCCGGTGCGGGATGTCACGCAGCGTGCGTGCGTTGAGCGTCACGTCCTCGCCGGTGCGACCATCGCCGCGGGTGGCGCCCCGCACCAGCACGCCGTCCTCGTAGACGAGGTTCAGCGCGACACCGTCGATCTTGAGCTCGGTGAGGAAGGTGACGGACTCCCCCACATCGCGCTGGACGCGGGCGATCCACTCGCGCAACTCGCCCTCGTCGAAGACGTTGTCGAGCGAGTACATGCGCTCCAGATGGTCGACGGCGGTGAACTCCGTGGAGAAACCGCCGCCGACCAGCTTGGTGGGCGAATCCGGAACCGCCAGTTCCGGAAACGCGTCCTCCATCGCCTGGAGCCGCTTGAGCAGTGCATCGAACTCGCCGTCCGAGAGGACCGGCGCATCCTGCACGTAGTAGCGGAACTGGTGCCCGCGGACCTCCTCCGCGAGCTCCTGCCACGCCCTGCGATCGTCTTCGGTCAGCTCCTTCGACATGCGCTCAGATTAGTCGGAGGCACTGACGAGCGATGACGACTACGGGCGCGGGATGACTCCGGGGCAGGGGCCGGTGGCGCCGTCGGGGCCGGAGCCGTTCTCATCGGTGCAGGGTGCATCGGTGGCCGGCGCGGGCGCCGGGGCCTGCGTCGGCTCGCACGGGCGGTTCGCACCGTCGGGGCCGTGGCCGTCCTTGTCGTAGCAGCCGGGGCTCGCGGGCTTCGGCGCCGGGGCCGGAGTCTTCGCCGGAGTCTTGGCCGGAGTCTGCGCATTGGTCGGCTTCGGGGTCACCGTGACGGTGGTGCCACGCTGCTGGGCGGTGGTGCCGGCCACGGGGGTGACGGCCGCCGCACTGGCGCTCGACGACGTCGACGTGGTCGATGCCTTGTCACCGCCGCCGCCACATCCCCCGACGAACACCAACGCACCGGCCGCCACGGTCACGCCGACGGTTTTGAGTACGTTACGAGTGCTTGTGAAATTCATGCGACGAGCCTGCCATGTTCAATCGCAAAATTCGAGAAAGCGAAGTAATTCTTCGTATTCCGTTCACATAGCCTGAGCGAACCTCAGTTGGTTGCCCGACGGATCGGTCACCGTCACGGTGGGACCGCCGGGCCCATCCGGATCGAGGCCGGGCCGGGACCGGGGATGACGGTGCGCCGCGAGCTCCGCATGGAAGGCGGCCACGTCCCGAATCGGTATCCAGGCCACCGAATTCGGGCTGCCGTCGCCGAAGTGCTCGGACAGGTGCAACACGACATCGCCCCGCCGGACCTCCACGTACGCGGGAAGCTCGGGTTCGAATCGGTGCTCCCACTCGACGGTGAAACCCAGGTAGCCGGTGTAGAAGGCAAGCGCCTGATCACGCTCGAACATCCGCAGTACCGGAATCGCCGGTCCGCCGAACTCAGTCATACCGCGACGCTACCGACTCAGTTCTTCTCCACCGCGATGCCGACGACCATTCCCTCTGGGATCTGCGGGACGCCCCGCGCGTCGAAGCGGATGCCCACGGCGTCGTAGAGCGGGCGATAGCCCTCGCCCGCCGCGCGATACAGGGCGAAGTAGGCCGCGCCGTATTTGTCGTCGGCCATCGTGAGCTGCACGTCGAGTGGCACGCTGCGGGACGCCTCGACCGCCTCGGCGAGGTACCGGACCTGCGGCACGGCTGAGCGCGGGACGACGGCGAGTTCGAGGGTGCCGCGGTACACCACCGACGCGACCACCACCAGGTCCTCCGGTGGAACGGCCGCGGGATTCACCTGCTCGCTGCCGGGATACTTCGGTAGCACGCGCAGCCGGATCGGCGGGTTGCCATCGAGCAGGGCCGGCGTCCGCACCCCGATCCGAAGCGCGCGGCGGGTATCGGCGACGGACTTCCCCGTCAGGTTCTCCACGTACACCGTGGTGGTCCGGTTGCGAGCCTCCTCCAGTTCCTTCGGACTGATGGTGACCCCCGGGGCCACGGTGATCGGCTGGTCGGCGACGGGCGGCCTCGGAGTCGGACTCGGCGACGGTTCGGCCGAGGCGAGCCCGGAACCGCCGATCGCCACTGCGACCGCCACGGCCACTGACCAGAATTTCCGATTCATGAACCGAATCTAACGCACGCTAAGGACTCCGGCCAGCCCTTCCAGATACTCGGCGGCCGCCTGTTCGCTGGAATCGACCGCGGGATACAGCACATCCGTCACCCCCGCCGCCCCCCAGCGGGCCAACCGGTCCGGGTCGGGGCGACCGTCCAGCGCGACGATGCGCGGCGCACCGTCGCGCCCGTGCTCACGCCACACCTGCGTGAGCCGGCCCGCCGCCTCCGCGATCCCCCGATCCTGCGGCGTGGTGATCCACCCGTCGGCGTGCCGCGCGATCCACGTGAAGTTCTTTTCGGTTCCGCCCGCGCCCACGAGGACGGGCACCGTTCCCGGCGGTTTCGGCCAGGCCCAGCTGGGCCCGAAGGAGACGAACTCGCCCTGGTATTCGGCTTCCTCGTCGCGCCAGAGCGCGCGCATCGCCTCGAGGTACTCGCGCAGCATCGTGCGCCGCCTCCCCGCCGGAACGCCGTGGTCGGCGAGTTCGTCAAGATTCCAGCCGAATCCCACCCCGAGTGTGACCCGGCCGCCGGAGAGGTGGTCGACGGTGGCGATCGTCTTGGCGAGGGTGATCGGATCGGCCTGCACCGGCAGCGCGACGGCGGTGGCGAGCTCGATCCTCTCGGTGACGGCCGCTGCGGCGGCCAACGCAGTCCAGGGATCGAGCGTGCGGAGGTAGCGGTCGTCGGGCAGCTCCGCGGTGCCCGTTCCGGGGTGTGCGGCATCGCGGCGCGTGGGGATATGGCCGTGCTCGGGCACGAAGTAGGAGGCGAACCCCGCCCGTTCGATCAGCGGTGCCAGCCGCTGCGGTGCGAGCCCGCGATCGGAGGTGAACTGCACTATTCCAATGCTCACGCCATGGTCCACCACCCCAAAGTAGAACATGTTTCAGAGGGTGCGTCCCACTTCGGTAAATCCGATCGCAGTAAATCAATCGCAAAGATTCACCGTGATGAAGATCACATGATACTCTTCGATCGCAAATTCGACAGCGCGCGCTGTCACTGCATATCCCCTGGGTACGTCGAGTCAAGGAAACCCCACTATGCCGATCGAATTCGAGCCGTCGCCGTCGTCCTCCGCGCCCGCGAACCGGGCCGCGCGCCGCCAAGCACGGGCACCCCGTCGCACCACCCGCCGCACGTCGACCGCGTGGCGCACGGGGCTCGTGTCCCTCGCCGCCACCGCGGCGCTGGTGGGCACCGCCGCCGCCCCGATGGCCTCGGCGGCGGATACCGCGGGCAAGTTCGGTGACATCACCATCGGCGGCACGAACCTCCGCGATCTGGGTATCGACATCACCAAGCTCGACCTCGCCAACCCCGACCTCAGCGGCATCGACTTCCAGAAGGTGCTCGGCCTCCTCGACAATCCCGCCGTCGCCAAGATCGTCGAATCCTGCCGCACCGGCGCCCTCGGTGCGGGCGGCGGCGGCGCGAACGTGGATTGCGGCGGAGCCACCGGCACCGGCGCCGCGGTGATCCTCCCCGGCCGCATCGACCTCGCCGGCATCGCCGATCAGGTGACCATCAACCTCGGCCCGCGCGTCGGAATACTGGGCATCTACGTCCCGATGGGCCAGCAGACTCCGTTCGGACTGCTCAGCGTGCTCGGCGCGACGCCCGGATTCCCCCTGAACCTGGCCCTCGGCGCCTTCGGTCTCAGTGATATCGACCCGCTCGCCATGGGCCGCTACCAGACGCTGGACCAGCTCAAAGCCGCGGCGGCCCTGCCCGTGGTCATCGAGGGCTGGCTCATCAAGAAGGACAAGAACCTGGCGGCGCGCACCGAGGCGCTGAAGATCGCGAGCCTTCTCACCGGCAAGACCTACGACTACACGAAGCCGACGGTGATCGACGCCGCCCTGCCGACCCTCAACGGCAAGTCGACGATCCTCGGCGACGGGTACAACTTCGCGCTCGCCATGAACGGCGGTACCTCCCTCGCCCAGACGGCGAGCAAGCTCGCCCTCGCGATCGCCGGAGCGGACGGATCCGACGTGGTCTCCAAGGCGCACGCGAACCTCGGCCTGGCCCTGGCGCTGAACATGAACACCAGCAAGGTGGGCCTCGACTGGTTCGGTTCGCCGCTGAGCTTCGACAAGCTCCAGGACTCGCAGGTGATCGAGAAGGTCCTCAAGCTGGCGAAGAACTTCAACATGCTGCCGGCCGGTATGAGCCTGGACCCGGCGTCGATCAACAAGTTCATGGACACGATCGACACCCTGAAGCTGCCCGACGTCAAGGAGGTCAGCTGCCTCGGCGTGGGCACCTCGGCATCCTCGTCCGGCCTCGGCGAGTGCGGCAACACCCTCGGCCTGTTCGACTATTACAAGGATCTGCGCACCGCCAAGGACGGCCAGAGCCGCCAGACCCAGTGGGGCCTCACGGATCCCACGTCGCTGTTCCTCGGCCAGGGCAACGCGCTCGGCCAGGTGCTCACCCCCGGCGTGCTGCAGCTGCTCACCGCGGTCGCCGGCGGTGACCTCAGCAAGGTCCCGTTCAACGAGCTCACCGGCCTGATGGAGAACCCCTTCGTCAAGGACGCGATCGCCGCGCTGCTCTCCGAGGACAAGCGCCTCAAGCTGACCAAGGACTTCGTCCGGTTCACCAAGGACGTCAAGACCACCGAGACCCAGCACCCGGTGATCGACGAGAACGGCAACGCCGTGCTCGACGAGAACGGCAAGCCGAAGTTCCAGACCTCGTCGACCTCGAAGACCAACTACCTGCTGACCAGTGACTACGGCCTGCGGTCGCCGATCACGCTGGACTGGTTGGGCTACCGCCTCACCGTGTTCCCGTCGGTGGAGGTCAACGGCACCGTGCGGCCGAACTACTTCGGCCTGCCCACGATCACCAAGATCACGGACGGCACGCCGAGCCTGCTGCCCAAGGTCGGGCTCATCGAGCTGGACAACCCGTTCGGCCTCGGCACGCTGCCGATCCTGCCCTTCGATCCGCTGGGCGCGTTCAGCTCGTGGACCAAGAGCATCACGCTCAAGGACGACGTGAACCGCATCCGCGAGGCGCTGCCCGCGGTCACGGCCGCGCTGCCGAAGGCCCCGGCCCCCAAGCCCGAGACCGACGGTGCCGTGCCGGTCACCGCCGTGACGGCCGGAACCTCCGCGTCCGACGTGGCCGCCGTCGCCTCCGAGCCGCGCGCCGCACGCTCGGCCCGGTCGGTGCCCGACGCGCCGGTCGAGGAGAAGACGACGGCGCCGAAGGCCGAGACGACCACCACGTCGACGCCGGAGCCGCAGAAGCCCGCGGAGGAGACCACCTCGCAGACCCCGGCGACGGAGTCGAAGACCGAGACCACGCCCGAGCCGAAGGCCGAATCCTCGTCCACGTCGAGCTCCACCTCGGGAGCATCGTCGACCACGGAGAAGGCGGAGAAGACGGAGTCCGCCGATTCCGCGAGCACCACGGACAAGGGCGCCGCGTAGCGGTCGCGAACACCCCGATGAGGCATGCCGCCGAGCGTTAGGCTCGGCGGCATGCCTCATCCGATCATGTTCTCCGACGACGATCCGGTGCTCGCACGGCTGCGCGACGTGGCGCTCGCGTTCCCCGAGGCCACCGAGCAGATCGCCCACGGCCGCCCGACCTTCCGCTGCGGCAAGATGTTCGGCATGTACGGCGGCGGCACCAAGAAGACCGCCACGCAGCCGCACCGTCAGATCAACACCAGCGTGCTGTTCATCGCCGACCCGTCCGACCGTGAGGCGCTCGTCCAGGACGAACGGATCTACCTGCCCGCATACCTGGCCGGCGCAGGATGGCTGGGGCTCGATCTCACGATCGGCACCGTCGATTGGGACGAGGTGCGCGAGCTCCTGGACGCGAGCTACCGCCGGATCGCCCCGAAGCGGGCGATCGCGGCCCTCGACGCCGCTACTGGCGGCGCAGGGTGATCGACGGGAGCTTCAGCTCGTCGCCGCTGAGAGTGGCGGTCTCGCTGGACCCGCCGCGATCGCGCAGCACGATAGTGCCGCCGTCCACGGTGTAGTTGCCGCCGTAGGCGTTCGTGCGGCCGTTGAGGTCCTCCTCCCACGTCCCGTCGGCCTTGAGCCGCACCACCCAGTCGCCGTTGCTGTAGGTGCCCGGGACGTTCGCCGGGATCGGCGCTGCCGCCGCCGACGCGGCGGAGGACCCGGCGGGCGCGGAGGACGCTGCAGCCGTGGACGCGACCGTACCGGCGCTCGAGCCGCTGTCCGATCCGCTGGAGCAGCCCGCGGCGGCGCCGCCCATGATCAGCACCGCGACGGCGACTGTGCAATGACGAAGGAAAACGGTCATATCGCGGACATTACGCCCGTCCGACGCTCATCGCTCGACTTCGAGCGGCGACCGCCCTACTCCTCCGAGGCCTCCCCCAGGACACCCGCAATCGTCTTGCAGGCGCCGAGGATCGGGCGCACCCGGTCGTCGGGTGCCCCGGACAGGCCGCACTCCGGGGTCACCGTCGCACCGGCCAGGGCGCGGCGCGGCAGGCCGATCTCGTCGTAGAGCCGGATCGCTATTCGCGCAAGCGATTCGGGATCGAGCCGCTGCGTCCCGGTGGCGGGCACGAGACCGAGTCCGACGACGGTGCTCGCCTCCGCCAGCGTCCCGAAGCCCTCGTAGTCGGCCACGCCGAGCCGGGTCACGTCGAGCAGCGCCCCGTCGATCGGCACGCGGCGCACCACGTCCCACTCGATCGGACCGCACAGGTGCAGCAGCACCGGAGCGTCGACGGCCGCACACACCCGCGCCAGCAGCTCCGCGGCCTCCGGCGCCGGCACCCCTCGGATGGGGTCGAGGCGGGTGAGCGCGGGAACGGTGCCACCCACGACCGCCGACATCGACGGCTCGTCGAGTTGCACGATCACCTCGGCGCCGCAGCGGCGGCGCAGATCCGCGACGTGGTGGGCCAGCCCTTCGGCGAGCGAGTCGGCGATGTCGCGCAGCGCGCCGCGGTCGCGGGGCACCCGGTGACCGTTCGGCAGCTCGAGCCCGGCGGCCAGCGTGAGCGGCCCCGCGGCCTGGGTCTTCACCACACCGGACCCGCGGCGGCCCGCCACCTCGTAGGCCTCCTCGAAGGCGTCGAGGTCGCGCTGCAGGCAGTCGTCGATCAACCGCGCCGCCCGGCCGTCGGGCACGCCGATGCGGTATCCGCTGGTGGAGACGTCCACGCCGATGCCCACCAGCATTCCGGCCGACCGCCCGATCATGTCGGCGCCGAGGCCGCGGTTCGGCAGTTCGGGGACGTACGGGACGCTCAGTTCGCCGACGACGGTGGCGGACGCCTCGCGCGGATCGGTCCCGGGATGCGAGCCGATGCCCGTCACGGATCCGGCGAGCGACGCGAGGGCCTCAGACATTCGCCGGGGCGTGCGCGGTGGAACGGATGGTGCCGGAGCCCAGCACCAGGTCCCCGCGGGTGGCGTCGGGTGCGTAGAGCACCGCGGCCTGGCCGGGCGCAACGCCCCGCAGCGGCTCGGCGAGATCCATCACGATGGTCTCGCCCTCGGCCCGGGCGGTCACGGGGGCGAGCCCGCCGTGCGCACGCACCTGGACCATGGCCTCGACGGGCCCGGCGGGCGCGGCGCCGGAGGTCCACACGGCACCGTCGGCCACGATCCGGGTGACGTCGAGCTGCTCGCCGCGCCCCACCCGGACCTCGCCGGTGGCGGCGTCGATGCCGGTCACATAGCGGGGCGCACCGTCGGGTCCCGGTCCGGGAAGGCCCAGGCCCTTGCGCTGGCCGATGGTGAATTCGTGCACGCCGGTGTGCTCGCCGAGGCGTTCGCCGGTCTCGGCGTCGACCACCGCCCCCGGCCGCACGCCGATGCGCGCGCCGAGGAAGGCCTGGGTGTCGCCGGTGGGGATGAAGCAGATGTCGTGGCTGTCGGGCTTGTCGGCCACGGCCAGGCCACGGCGGGCGGCTTCCTCGCGGATGGCTGGCTTCGGGGTGTCGCCGACGGGGAACATGGCCCGGGACAACTGATCCGCGGTGAGCACGGCCAGCACGTAGGACTGGTCCTTATCGGCGTCGACGGCGCGGCGCAGCTCGCCGCCGGACAGGCGCGCGTAGTGGCCGGTGGCGACGGCGTCGAAACCGAGGGCGTAGGCGCGTTCGGCGAGCGCGGAGAACTTGATCTTCTCGTTGCACCGCAGGCACGGGTTCGGGGTCTCGCCCGCGGCGTAGGCGGCGACGAAATCGTCGATCACGTCCTCGCGGAACCGTTCGGCGAAGTCCCACACGTAGAACGGGATGCCGAGCACATCGGCGGCGCGGCGGGCATCGCCGGCATCCTCCTTCGAGCAGCAGCCGCGCGAGCCGGTGCGCAGCGTGCCCGGTGCCTCGGAGAGCGCCAGGTGCACGCCCACCACGTCGTGTCCGGCCTCCACGGCGCGGGCGGCGGCCACGGCCGAGTCGACACCGCCGCTCATCGCGGCCAGGACGCGCATCAGCGGGCCCCCGAGGAGGCGAGTCCGGCGGCGCGGGCGCGCTCGACCACCTGGCCCAGGGCGTCCAGCACGGTGTCGACGTCGGCCTGGGTGGATTCCGGTCCGAACGAGAAGCGCAGCGAGCCGCGGGCGGCGTCGGGTGCGGTGCCCATGGCCTCCAGGACGTGGCTGGGCCGGGCCACACCGGCGCTGCACGCGGAACCGGTGGCGGCCTCGATGCCGCGCGCGTCCAGCAGCATGAGCAGCGAATCCCCCTCGCAGCCGACGAAGGAGACGTGCGCGATGCCGGGGAGCGCGGGCGCCCCGTGTCCGGCGCCGCCGTTGACGACGGCGCCCTCGATGCCGCGGACGCCCTCGATCAGCCGATCGCGCAGCGCGGCGCGGCGGGCGGACTCCTCGTCCATCCGCGCGGTGGCCACGGTGAGCGCCGCCGCCATGCCCGCGGCGCCGGCCACGTTCGGGGTGCCGGAGCGGAGGTCGCGCTCGTGTCCGCCGCCGTGCGCCATCGGCACGCAGGCCACGTTCCGCCCGATCAGCAGGGCGCCCACTCCCTGCGGCCCGCCGAACTTGTGGGCGGCCACGGTGAGGGCGGCCAGGCCGCTGCCGTCGAAGTCGACCGGCACGTGGCCGGCCGCCTGGGTGGCGTCGGAGTGCAGGGGCACGCCGTCGCGGGCGCACTCGGCGACCAGGTCGGCGATGGGCTCCAGGGTGCCCACCTCGTTGTTGGCCCACATCACGGTGACCAGGGCGACGGTGCCTGCGGCCTCGTCGAGGGCGGCGCGCAGGTCGGCCGGATCGACGCGGCCCAGGGCGTCGACGGGCAGTAGGACCACGGTCGCGCCCTCGTGCTCGCCCAGCCAGTTCACGGCGTCGAGGACGGCGTGGTGTTCGACGGCGGAGGCGATCACCGTGGTCGCGGCCGGATCGGCCTCGCGGCGCGCCCAGAAGATGCCCTTGACCGCGAGGTTCACCGATTCGGTGCCGCCGCCGGTGAACACCACTTCCGACGGCCGTGCCCCCAGGTCGCGCGCGATCGATTCGCGGGACTCCTCGAGGATGCGGCGGGCGCGGCGGCCCGAGCCGTGCAGCGACGCGGCGTTCCCGGGACGTGCGGAGGCCTGCGCCATCGCGGCCAACGCTTCGGGCACCATGGGGGTGTCCGCGGCGTGGTCGAGGTAGACGGGGTTCTCACGGTCAGGACTCATCGCGTCCCAAGGATACGCCCGGCCGGGGCGTCCGCCGATCCGCGGACCGTCAGGCGGCGAGCGGCAGCCCGACCTGTTCGGCGAGGAACTCGCTGTCCGCGAAGACGGCGGCCTCCGCCCGTGCGGCGAGTGCCCTGCGGCCCGCGCGCGCCCACTCCTGCGCGGCGATGGTCTCCGTGGCGTGCACGCGGACGGCGACGCCGCGGGCTCCGACCACGCGGGCCAGGGTGTCGAGCTCGGTGTCGGCCCCTACGTAGGCGGCCACGGCACTCTGCCGGGCGCCGCGTACCGGCCCCGGGAGCCGCATCGAGTAGCGCAGCGAGACGGGGACCACGTCCACCCGGGCGTCGATCGCGGCCTGGAAGAACGCCGGCCGGAAGTCGCCGCGGTGGAATCCGCAGTAGGTGGTGCCCTCGGGGAAGACGGCCACGGTGTGGCCGCGGCGCAGCCGCTCGGCCACGTCGTCCACCCGGGCGGGCAGCTCGTGCAGCCGTTCCCGGCGCAGCGGGATGGCGCCGAAGGCGCGCATCAGGAGGGCAACGGCGCGGGCGTCGAAGATGTCGGCCTTGGCCACGAAGGCGGCCGGAGCGATCGAGGCGATGGCCACGATGTCGAGCAGCGACTGGTGGTTGGCCACCACCAGGGCGCGCAGCGGCACGTTCCCGACCGGCTCCACGCGGACGCCGAGCGCGAACAGCAGCGAGCGGGCGCCGCCCCGGATCACCACGCGGCGAGCGCGGGCCCCGAACGGATACACCAGCGCCAGTGCCAGGATTCCGCTCAGCGCCACCACGACGAACGCGGTCCACCGGACGATCCGCAGCCAGCGCGCGGTGGTCTGCGGCTCGTCCACCGAACACACCGCGTCGCACGCGGACTGCTGCTGCCAGTCGTGCCGCGGCAGCGTGCCGACGGGGATCATCGTCAGTCCACCGCCCCCGCGGCCTGCTGCAACCGCTCCAGGTACCGCACGTTGAACTTGGTGCGGTCGATGATCATCGGGAAGTCGGCCACATCGAAGACCGGATCGAAACTCGGGGCGCCGAGGATCTGCGCGTTCATCCGCAGGTAGCCGGTGACCAGCGGCGGGAAGGTGCGCCGCGAGGCGGGCTCGGCGGTGATCTCCTCCACCGGGGTGCGCGGGCTCACCGTCCAGGGGGCGCGGTGCTTGGCGTCGACGAGTTCGCGCACCGCGCGCACCGTCGCGCCGCGGTCGTGGCCCTCGTACTGCATCGGCACGCTGACGGCGCCCACCGCGTAACGGATGCCGCGCAGATCGCTGTAGGCCAGCAGGCCCGCCCACATCAGGCACAGGACGCCGCCGGTGCGGTGGTCGGCGTGCACGCAGGCGCGACCCATCTCGAGCATGTGCGGGCGCAGGTGGTCGAGCTCGCCGAGCTCGAACTCGGTGGCCAGGTACAGCCCGCCGGCGGCGATGGCGCCGGGCGGCGGCAGGATCCGGTAGCAGCCGACGATGCGGTCGCTGGGCTTGTGCCGGATCACCAGATGGTCGCAGTAGCCGTCGAATTCGTCGGCGTCGCGACCGTCGGTGACGGCGGCCATCGATGCCTCGAAGCCGGGTTCGGTGCCGAAGACCTCGTAGCGCAGGCGCTGGACGGTGTCGATGTCCTCGGCCCGCGTGGTGAGGACGACCTCGTACTCGTCGCCGTGGATGAGTGTCTCGATTGCGGGGTGGCGGCCTGTGACCAGTGTTCCCGGTGTACTCATGGGGCTCACGGTCCGCCCGTCAGGCGACTCGCCGGTGAACCCCGCCTGAGCGCGTTGGTGAACCCTTTAGGAACGAGGATGAATAACGGGCTACAGATTGGGGCGAGGCACGTTCGACGGCATGGAGGCGAAGTACTCGGCGGCGTCGCCGAAGGTCAGCGACTCGATTCCACCGCCGGCCGGCAGATCGGGCTGGATCGGCTCGATGACGCGTTCGGCGGCGAGCAGCTCGTCCACGGTGGCGGCGGCCGCCACCGCCCGCAACTGCGACCACGTGGGCGGCAGCAGGAAACACTCGCCCGCGGACCAGTCCGCCAGCGCCCCGGATGCGGTGCGCCAGAACGCCTCGTCGACCTCGCTGGTGCGGTCGTCGGCCCGCTGTCCGTCCGGCAGCGCGGCGAGGAAGAAGCGGGTGTCGTAGCGGCGCTTCTCATTCTCCGGGGTGATCCAGTGCGCGAGCGGCCGCAGCAGGTCGGCGCGCAGCACGAGCCCTTCGGCGCGCAGGAACTCGGCGAGGCCGAGGTCGCGGGCCTCCAGCGCGGCGCGGGCCGGGGTGAGGGCCTGCACGTCGAGTGCGCCGCCGTCGGCCTTCGAGGCGAGGAGGACGCCGCACTCCTCGAAGGTCTCCCGCACCGCGGCGCACACGAGCTGGCGTGCCTCGCGCTCCGTGGCACCGAAGCGCTCGGCCCACCACCCGGCATCGGGTCCTTCCCATGCGATATCGGCGTCGCCGTCGCGGGCGTCGACACCGCCGCCGGGGAACACCGTCATCCCGCCCGCGAAGGCCATCTGCTGCACCCGGCGCTGCAGGAAGACCTCGATCCCGTCCGCGCCGTCGCGGACCAGGACGACGGTGGCGGCATCCTTGGGCTGCGGCGGGGCCGTGGGTGATTCGATGTTCGAGACCATCCGGTCACCGTATCCGAACCTCTTCCGCCGGTGTCCGGTTCGCCCGGTCCCGCGTCAGTCCCCCAGTCCGAGCGCGCTCGCCACCGCGGCCGCGGTGCACGCCGTCTCCCGGGCGAGCTCTGCGATCTTCTCTCCGCCCTCGGCGTCCGCGTGCGCAGCCGCGGACTCGAGCAGTCGCGCTGCCCTCCGGTATCGACGCTCGTGGCCGCCGCCGTAGAAGTGGTCTGGCGCGACGGCACAACCCGACGGCGGCACGTGGGCACCGAGTTCCGCGGCGAGCGCCTCCGATCGGTCGGACAGGCGCTCAAGCAGCTCCCCGATCGTGCGATCCCCCACCCGAACAGCGAGGTCCGCATCGGTCGCCTCCGATACCACCGCCGCGAATTCCTGCGCTGCACGCTGCAGTTCCGACGATTCCATGGCACACCCCCGTAGGTTCGAGTTCCGACGGTGCGGCGTTCCGCACACCATCATGCACCACGGTAGAGCATTTTAATGCACCACGGTAGACGAACTGGAGGATCCATGGCAGCCGAGGAGACCGCGCCCGAGCCGGACCTCGCGGAGTCCACCGGGCTATTCGGCCGACGGCTGATGGCCATCGAGGAGCCGATCCTGCGGGAGGCGGGGGTATCGATGTGGGAGTACGCGATCCTCACCACCCTCGCCCGCGGGGGCGCGGTATCGCAGGTGGAACTGTCGCGACGGACCGGCCGCGACACCACCCGACTCGGCAAGCACCTCGGCGATTTAGAGGCCCGCACCCTGGTCGCCAGGGAGCAGTCCGCCGATGCGCGCCGACGGATCGTCACACTCACCGCAGCGGGCGAAGACGTCCAGCGCCGCGTGCGGCTCGCGATCCGTACCGCCGAGGACGACTACCTCAGTACCCGGTTGTCCGTCGACGAGGCCGCGGCACTGCGCAGTCTCCTCGCCCGCGCCGCAACCGATTCCGCATCTACCAGAGCTTGACGCGGTCCTTCGGGTCCAGCCACTCGCCG
Organism: Tsukamurella strandjordii; assembly: GCF_039525985.1. Lineage (NCBI taxonomy): Bacteria > Bacillati > Actinomycetota > Actinomycetes > Mycobacteriales > Tsukamurellaceae > Tsukamurella > Tsukamurella strandjordii. The sequence goes on from NZ_BAAAII010000002.1 coordinate 180,833, forward strand.
TCGCCCGGTTTGACGCCGAAGGTGTCGGCGAAGGCGTCGATGTTCTTCACCACCTGGTTGGTCCGGAACTCGGGCGGTGAGTGCACGGCCGAGGTGAGCGACTCCTTGGCCGCCTCGGGCCGGGTCTTACCCTGCCAGGACCGGGCGTAGCTGAGGAACAAGGGAGCCAGGGAGGGCTCCGGCGACGGTGCGCCCGACGACGGTGCGGTGCTGGTGGCGTCCGCGAACTCCGTTCCCTCATCGCGATTGCGCACCGCGATCCGGAAGGCGTCGATGGCGATCGACAGACCACCGAGATCGGACAGGTTCTCGCCGACGGTCATCGCGCCGTTGACCTTGTTCTCCGGACTGAGCCCGATCGGCACCAGCTGGCTGTACTGGGCGATCAAGGCCTGGGTGCGCTTATCGAATTCGGCGCGATCGGCGGGGGCCCACCAGTCCTTCACGTTGCCCTGCCCGTCGTACTTCGATCCCTGGTCGTCGAAGGCGTGGCCGATCTCGTGACCGATGATCGCGCCGATGGCGCCGTAGTTGACGGCCGCCTGATTGTCGGCAGAGAAGAAGGGCACCTGCAGAATCGCTGCGGGAAAACAGATCTCATTGTTCGTGGGGTTGTACGAGGCGTTCACGGTCTGCGGCAGCATGCCCCATTTGGAGCGGTCGACGGGCTTGGTCAGGGAGTCCAGATCCTGCGCGGTGTAGAAGTTCCTTCCGGCCCGGAGGTTGGCCGCCGCCGACTTCCCATCGGTCTGGAGCGCGGAGTAGTCCTCCCACTTGTCCGGGTAACCGAGCTTGGTGGTGATCTGGTCCAGCTTGGCGATCGCCGCGCTGCGGGTGGGCGGTGTCATCCACGTCGATCGTTCGAGGCTCGCCCGATACGCGGCCTTGAGATTCTCGACCAGCTTCTCCACCTGCCGCTTGGCATCGGCGGAGAAGTGCTTCTTCACGTACTGCTTGCCGAGCGCGTCGCCGACCATCTGATCGACCATGGACACGGCGGTCTTCCACCGATCCGGCTGCTTCTCGGTGCCCTGGAGGGTTTTGGTGAACTCGAACCGGGCATCGCCGAAGGTCTGCGGCAGGACCAGGCTGTACGAGCCGACGATGCCGATCCGCGCACAGTCCTTGAGCGTCGCGATATCCGTCTCCGCCCAGGCCTGGGCCGCCGCGGTGAGATAGCTGGGCTGCATCACCACGAGATCCTTCGACGCCTCCGGTTTGACGCCCTGGAGATCACGCCAGCGGGCCCAGTCGAAGCCCGGTGCCAGGTCGGTGAGCTGCGGCCACTGGTACACGTTGTACGTGGCGTCCACGTCGCGGTACTTCTCGTTGTCCCAGAGCGCGGCGGCCATCCTGGTCTCGAAGGCGAACACGCGGTTGGCCGCGCCCTCGGGATCGGGCAGCCCCGCCAACTCGGCGATCTTGCGGAGGTAGGCGCGGTAGTCGTCGCGGACCTTCTGACTGTTCGGATCGGTGTACTGCACCTTTTCCAGCCCGCCCCCACCGGGAGCCACTGTGACGATGTTCCGTGACGAGTTCTTCGAGTCCGGCCCGATCATGAGCGTGACCACACCCCATCCGCCGTCGGTCCGCTGTTGCGCTCCGACGACATCGAACAGCGCCGTCTTGTCGGCGGCGGAGTCGATCGCCGCGAGCATCGGCCGGATCGGCTCGATCCCCGCCGAGTCGATCGCGCCGACGTCCATGAACGCGCGGTAGACGTCGCGGATCTTCGCCTCCTCGCTGCCCGATTTGGGGTCGCGGATCGACTCGATGATCTCCTTGAGCTGCTGCTCGACCTTGTCCCCCAACTCCTCCATGGCGCCGGTCGAAACCTTGTCCGCGGGAAGCTGATAGCGGTCGTACCACCCGCCGTTGACGTGGCGGAAGAGATCGTCCTGCGCGCGCACGCCCGGCGCGGATCCCGACATGTCCGGCCCGGTCAGCGCGCTGTACGGCTTCCGCACGGTCGACGGTCCGCCGGACGTTCCCGAGGCCCCACATGCGGCGAGCGCGCCGGCGCCCGCCACGACGCCCAGGCCGAGGAGGAAGCGGCGACGGTCCACGCCGCGCCGGTCCCGGCGGTCCGGTCCACCGGGAGTGCCGTGTAGGTCGGAGTCCTCTGCGTGCATCGTCAGCCCCAATCGGAAGTCGCCCACCGAACCGATGTCGGTGATGCGATCAATCCTGGTTGCCCGCGGCGTGCAGCCGCATCCGTCGGGGAGCGACGACTCGGACCCGATCGGATGCAATACCCCGGCCGATCGGTGGGGGCACGGCACGAACGAGCCCCGTCCGGCGTACCGGACGGGGCTCGTCGACGTGCAGCGGGTGTCAGCCCTTGTGAGCCTTGACGGCCTCGGTGAGCTGCGGGGCGACGTCGAACAGGTCGCCCACGATGCCGTAGTCGGCGATCTCGAAGATCGGGGCCTCTTCGTCCTTGTTGACGGCCACGATGGTCTTCGAGGTCTGCATGCCGGCGCGGTGCTGGATGGCGCCCGAGATGCCCAGGGCGATGTACAGCTGCGGCGACACGGTCTTGCCGGTCTGGCCGACCTGGAACTGGCCCGGGTAGTAGCCCGAGTCGACCGCGGCACGCGAGGCGCCCACGGCGGCACCGAGCGCGTCGGCGAGCTCCTCGACGACCGAGAACTTGTCGGCCGAGCCCACACCACGGCCACCGGAGACCACGATCGAGGCCTCGGTGAGCTCCGGGCGGCTGCCGCCGGTCACGGGGTGCTTGGCGGTGATCTTCACGGCGTTCTCGGCGGGGGCCGGAACCTCCGCGTCGACGACCTCACCGGCACCGGCCTGGCCGTCGGCCTCGATGGCGCCGGGGCGCACCGAGTACACCGGGACGTCGCCGCCGGCCTGAGCCTCGACGGTGAAGGCACCACCGAAGATCGAGTGCACGCCGGCACCGGCGGGCTTGACCTCGATGACGTCGACCAGCAGGCCGGAGCCGAGGCGCGCGGCGAGGCGGCCCGACACCTCCTTGCCCTCGAAGGTCGCGGCGGTGAGCACGGCAGCGGCGCCGTTCTCGGCCAGTGCGGCGAGCACATCGACCTTGGGGGTCACGAGGTAGTTGTCGGCGTCGGCCGACTCCGCGCGGTAGATCTTGGCGGCGCCGGCGGCCTTGAGCTGGTCGGCGATCGCGTCGGTGGTGCCGGGGGCGCCCACGACGACGGCGGCGGGCTCACCCAGCGCCTTGGCGGCGGTCAGCAGCTCGGCCGTGACCTTCTTGATCTTGCCCTCAGCCTGCTCGACGAGAACGAGTACGTCTGCCATATCGGATTCTCTCCTTAGTGTGAGGGGGTCTTAGATGATCTTCTGGCCGATGAGGAACTGCGCGACCTTGCTTCCGCCGTCGCCCTCGTCGGTGACCTTCTCGCCCGCGGCCTTCGGCGGCTTCGGGGTGACACCCGAAACCTGGCTGCCGGCGTTGGCGCCGCCCACCTCGTCGTTCTCCACGCCGATCTCGGCGAGGGTGAGCACGTTCACTTCCTTCTTCTTCGCGGCCATGATGCCCTTGAAGGAGGGGAAGCGGGGCTCGTTGATCTTCTCGTTCACCGAGACGATGGCGGGCAGCGAGGACTCGACCTCGAAGACGCCCTCGTCGGTCTCGCGCTCACCCTTGAGGCTCTGACCGTCGACGGTCAGGCTGCGCAGGTGGGTGAGCTGCGGCAGGCCGAGGTACTCGGCCAGGATCGCGGGCACGGCGCCGACGCGGCCGTCGGTGGCCTCGTTGCCGGCGATGACGAGCTCGACGCCCTCGATGGTGCCGAGCGCGCGGGCCAGGATCCACGCGGTCTGGATGGCGTCCGAGCCGTGCGCGGCGTCGTCCTGCACGTGAACGGCCTTATCGGCACCCATCGACAGCGCCTTGCGGATCGCGTCGGTCGCGCTGGCGGGGCCGAGCGAGAGCACGGTCACCTCGCCGCCGTCGGCCTCCTTGATCTGGAGCGCCTGCTCAACGGCGCGCTCGTTGATCTCGTCGAGGACGGCGTCGGCCGACTCGCGATCGAGGGTGTAATCACCGTCGGTGAGCTTGCGCTCGGAGTAGGTGTCAGGGACCTGCTTGATCAGTACGACTACGTTCGTCATTGGTCTTCGTCGACCTCCTGGATCATCGGATACTCGTAGGGCACATTCTCACACTGCCGTCGGGGCATCAGAACCTCGCCCCACCGCAGGCTAAGCCACTCGAACTTAGCACCGCCTCACGGCACTGTTTAACGCCAGAGTAAGTTACCGGACAGTAACTGTCCATGTGGGCTGGCCCACCCGGCGAAGAAGACTAGGCTCGACAGAATGTGTGACGCGCTGCCCTTGACCGGCGAGCGGACGGTTCCCGGCATCCCCGAGGAGAACTACTGGTTCCGCCGGCACGAGATCGCGTACCTGGCGATCGCCGACCGGTACGCGGACCGCACCGTGTTCGAGGCCGGGAGCGGCGAGGGCTATGGCGCCGCGATGCTCGCCGACGCCGGCGCCACGGTCACCGCACTCGATTACGACGAGTCGGCGGTCGCGCACGTGCGCTCGAACTACCCGCAGGTGACGATGCTGCACGGCAATCTCGCCGAGCTCCCGTTGGACGATGCCTCCGTCGACGCGGTGGTCAACTTCCAGGTGATCGAACACCTCTGGGACCAGCCGCAGTTCCTCCGCGAGGTGACCCGCATCCTGCGCCCCGGAGGCGAGCTCGCGATCTCCACGCCGAACCGGGTCACCTTCTCCCCCGGCCGCGACACCCCGCTCAACCCCTTCCACACCCGGGAACTGAACTCCGCCGAGCTCGTCGAGCTGCTGGAGGACGCGGGCCTCGAGGTCACCGAGAAGCTCGGCGTGTACCACGGCGAGCGGCTGGCCGAACTGGACCGCCGCCACGGCGGCAGCTTCATCGACGCCCAGATCGAGCGGTCGCTGGCGGGCGAGCCCTGGCCCGAGGAGCTCTCGCGCGATGTGGCCGCGGTGGCGGCCACCGATTTCGACCTGCGCGCCGACGCCCCCGACAGCCTCGACCTGTTCTTCTACGCTCGGAAGCCCACGCCGTGACCAGCAGCCGCGAACCCGGGATGATCGCCTTCGTCCTGCATTCGCACCTGCCCTGGCTCGCGCACCACGGCGCGTGGCCGGTGGGCGAGGAATGGCTGTACCAGTCCTGGGCGGCGTCCTATCTGCGGGTCGCCGAGGTGCTCGACCGTCTCGCCGCGGAGGGACGCACCGACCAGCTCACCCTGGGCATCACCCCGATCCTGGCCGCCCAGCTCGACGATCCCTATTGCCTGCACGCCATGCACCAGTGGCTCGGCGACTGGCAGTTGCGCTCGCACGAGGCCGCGCTCTCGGGCCGGCCCGCAGCAGCGGAACTCGGTGCGCGCGAACACCGCAACTCCGCGCACGCGCTGGAGCTGTTCGAGACGCAGTGGCGGCACGGCGGCACCCCGGTGCTGCGCCGCCTGGCCGAGGCGGGCACCGTCGAACTGCTCGGCGGTCCCCTGGCGCACCCGTTCCAGCCCCTGCTGCACCCGCGCCTGCGCGAGCTCTCGCTCCGCGAGGGCCTGGCGTACGGCCGGTCGCGGCTGGGCCAGGAGCCCGGCGGCATCTGGGCGCCCGAATGCGCGTACGCGCCCGGTATGGAACGGGGATACCAGGCTGCGGGCGTCACCCACTTCATGGTCGACGGCCCCACGCTGGGCGGCGATACCGCTCTCGCCCGTCCGGTCGGCGATTCCACGGTGCTGGCCTTCGGGCGCGATCTGCCGGTGAGCTACCGCGTGTGGTCGCCCAAGTCCGGCTATCCCGGTCACGCCGCCTACCGCGACTTCTACGCGCACGACCACTCGACGGGTCTCAAGCCGAGCCGGGTGACCGGAAAGAACGTGGCGGAGAAGGACAAGGCGCCGTACGACCCGGAGCTCGCGGACGCCGCGGTCGACAAGCACGTCGCCGATTTCGTGGACACCGTGGTCGCCCGGCTGCGCACCGAGAGCGGGCGCATCGGGCGCGACGCGCTGGTGGTGGCCGCCTTCGACACCGAGCTGTTCGGGCACTGGTGGTACGAGGGCCCGATCTGGCTGGAACGCGTCCTACGGGCCCTGCCCGAGGCGGGCGTGCGGGTGGGCACGTTGCGTTCGGCCATGGCGGCGGGCTACGTGGGCGAACCCCGTGAGATCGCCGCCAGCTCGTGGGGTTCCGGTAAGGACTGGCGGGTCTGGGAGGGCCCGCAGGTCCGTGAGTTCGTCGAGCTCAACGAGGACATCACCACCACCACGCTGCGGGTCCTGGACAAGCGCGCCGGCCGCCAGCGCGACCGAGTCAGCGACCAGGTGCTCACCGAGGCCCTGATGTGCCTGCAGTCCGACTGGCCCTTCATGGTCTCGAAGGACACCGCGGCCGGTTACGCCCGTGATCGGGCCTACAAGCACGCGCACGCCCTGCGTGAGATCGCCGAGGCCGCCGAGCGCGGCGACGAGGCGCGCGCCGAATCGCTGGCCCGGGGCTGGCGACAGGCCGACGATCCGTTCCCCGGCCTCGACGCCCGGCGCCTCCCGGCGCCGCTGGGAGGATTCTGATGCGTGTCCTGCTCGTCTCCTGGGAGTACCCGCCCGTGGTGGTCGGCGGCCTCGGCCGCCACGTGCACCACCTCGCGCTGCAACTGCGCGACCAGGGCCACGACGTGGTGGTGCTCTCGCGCCAGCCCACCGGCACCGACCCGCGCAGCAACCCGACCACCGATCAGCGCCTCGACGGGATCCGCGTGATCATGGCCGCCGAGGACCCGCTCGCGCTGGAGTTCGGCACCGACATGATGCCGTGGGTGCTCTCGATGGGGCACTCGATGCTGCGCGCCGGGCTGCGCCTGGCCGGGTTCAATCCCACTGCGGGCGAAGACGCCGGGCACGGCGCGGGCACCGTCGGGCGTCCCTGGGTGCCCGATGTGGTGCACGCGCACGACTGGCTCGCCGCGCACGCCGCGGTCGGGCTCGCCGAGGCCTTCGACGCGCCGCTGGTCGCCACCATCCACGCCACCGAGGCCGGCCGGCACAGCGGCTGGGTATCGGGGCCGGTGAACCGTCAGGTGCACTCCACGGAGTGGTGGCTCGCCAACGAGGCCGACGCCGTGATCACCTGCTCGCGGTCGATGTCCGACGAGGTGAACCGCCTGTTCGGCCCCGGGATCGCGCAGCTGCACACCATCGCCAACGGCATCGACGTGGAGCTGTGGCCGTACCGCGACCGCGCCACGATCGCCGCCCGGCCCGGTCCGCCGCGGCTGCTGTACGTGGGCCGGCTGGAGTACGAGAAGGGCGTGCAGGACCTGGTCGCCGCGCTGGCGCGGGTGCGGCGCACGCACCCCGGCACCACCCTCACCATCGCGGGCGACGGTACCCAGGCCGAGTGGCTGCGCGAGGTGGCGCGTGAGCAGAAGGTGATGCGGGCCGTGCAGTTCACCGGCGCGCTCGACCACGATGAGCTGGTCGCACAGCTGCATTCGGCCGATGCGCTGGTGATCCCCTCGCGGTACGAGCCCTTCGGCATCGTCGCGCTGGAGGGCGCCGCGACGGGCATTCCGATCATCGCCACCACCGCGGGCGGCCTGGCCGATTTCATCCGGCCGGGCGAGACGGGCGTCTCCGTCGACCCCGCCGACGTGGCCGGTCTCACCGCCGCCATCCGCGGAGTGCTCGACGATCCGTTGTCGGCGCATCGCTGGGCCGCAGCGGCACGCACCGAGGTGGAGGCCCTCACCTGGGAGGCGGTCGCCTCCGAGACCGCGCAGGTCTACCTCGCCGCGAAGCGTCGGCCCCGGAACCCCTTGGGCCGCCGCGTGATCGACGAGCGACCGCTGCCGGAACGGGACCCCACCAACCCGGTGTAGCGTGGGCGGCATGAGTGTTCGCCCGGAAGACGTTCTCCCTGATGATCAGAACATTGCCGATTTCGGCGGTATGGCGCTCCGCAAGGGCACCGTCGCCGCGTTCGTGCGGAACGCGCAGCGCTTCGACGAGCTCCCGGACGACGCGCCCGAGGCGGCCGAGCTGAAGCAGGCACTGTCCGAGGCGGTTCCGCAGTTGCGCGCCATCGGTGTGCTCGATGTCTTCGCGCCGGTCTCGCCGCGCATCCGGGCCATCGTCGACGAGGCGTGATCGCGTGCTGATCCGGCGGGAGCTGCCCGGCGATATCAGCGCGATCGGCGATGTCCACCGCAGCGCCTTCGCATCGATGGCTCCCGCCGGCTCCGCCGAGCCGGTCGAGGTGGGACTGGTCGCTGCACTGCGGGATTCGACCGCTTGGATCCCGGAACTCTCACTCGTCGCGGAGGCCGACGGCGCCGTCACCGGGCACGTCTGCCTCACCCGCGGCACCGTCGACGGGGGTCCCGTGCTGGCGCTCGGCCCCCTGGGTGTGCGCGCCGACGTCCAGGCGAGCGGCACCGGTTCGGCGCTCATGCACGCCGCGCTCGGGGCCGCCGATGCGCTCGGCGAGGCCCTCGTGGTGCTGCTCGGGCACGCGGACTACTACCCGCGGTTCGGCTTCGTTCCCGCCGAGCGGCTGGGTATCAGGCCGGATGTGGCCGAGTGGGCGGGCGAGGCGTTCATGGCGCGCGCCCTCACGGCGTACTCGCACGACCTCACCGGCGAGTTCCGCTACGCGCAGCCCTTTTACGAGCTCTAGTCGCCCTGGGGCAGGCCGCGGGCCTCGGCCTTCTTGCGCTCGATATCGGCCAAGGCGCGCTCGAGCTCCGCTCGCTCGGCCACGCTCGCGTCCCACATCTCCTTGCGGTTCTTGACCACCTTGGCCGGCGAACCGACGGCGATCGAGTAGGGCGGGATCTCCCCGCGCACCACGGCGTGCGCGCCGAGCACGCTGCCGTGGCCGATCAGGGTGTTGCGGGTGACGGTGACCTTCGTCCCCACCCAGGTGTCGCCGCCGATCCGCACCGGGCCCTTGATGATGCCCTGGTCCTTGATCGGGATGTGGATGTCGTCCATCTTGTGGTCGAAGTCGCAGATGTAGCACCAGTCGGCCACCAGTGAGGCGGGGCCGAATTCGATGTCGAGGTAGCAGTTGACCACGTTGTCGCGGCCGAACACCGACTTGTCGCCGATCCGCAGCGAACCCTCGTGGCAACGGATCTTGTTGGAATCGCCGATGTGCACCCAGCGGCCGATCTCCATCCGGCCGAGGCCCGGCGTGGCGTGGATCTCCACGTTCTTGCCGAGGAAGACCATGCCCTTGAGGATGATGTGCGGGTTCGCGATCCGGAACTTCGCGAGGCGGAGGTAGCGCACCAGGTACCAGGGGGTGTACGCCTTGTTCTTCAGCACCCAACGCAGCGAGGCGAGGGTCAGGAACCGTGCCTGCGTGTCGGCCGATCGCGCGTGCCGCCAGCGCGTCCGATACGGGGCGTTCCACATGCTCGTCATAACGGGGAAGCCTATCGGGCGGTGCGTCCCGGCGGTCCCGCACGGCCACCGCGATAGTCTGTGGGGCGATTGACGGTGCCACGGTCGGCGAAACGCCGGCGAGAAGGAGAGACATGCGGTTGGGTAGGCGCGCCCTGATGCTGGGCGCGACGGTGGCTGCCACCGCGGTCCTCGCGTCCTGCGCACCCGACAACACCTGGGTCTTCGCCGACGATTCGGCCGCGTGGCCGGGCATGTACGGCGATTCCCGGAACAACTCCTACGCCGATCGCTCCGCCGCGGAGAGCCTGGTCCCGGCGTGGAACCGTCCGCTCGCCGGGCCGAACCTCGCGCAGGCCGCCATCTCGAACCGCGGCGTGGTCTCGGTGACCGCCCGGCCCGAGACCGGGTGCACCACGTTCAGCCTGGAACTGACCGTGGGCCGCAAGACCTACTGCCGGCGTGACGCCCCGGGTGCCGATCTGCAGACGCCGGTGGTCGATCAGTTCGAGTACACCTACCTCGGTGTCCCCGGCTGGCTGTACACCTTCAACCCCGACAACCAGGTGCGCTGGCGCTATCCCACCGCGGGCACCCCGCTGTGGATCAAGCTGGCCGGCGACAACACGGTGCTGGCCGTGACCCACCTCGGCCAGATGGTGCTGGTGAACTCGCACGACGGTGTCGCCGCCGGCGCCTCGATCGGCCTGGTCCCGAAGGTCTCGGCCGACGACAACGGCGGCGGGCTCGCCGACTGCCCGACGAGTGGCCCCGGCTGCCCGGTCTCCGGGCCGCCCGCCGTGGACACCGCCGCCCAGCGCGCCTACATCGTGGTCTCGCCCGCGGGCGCACCGTCGAAGGTGATGGCCGTCGATTACGGCAAGGACGGCGGCTCCCGGCACGATCTGCGCTACGCCTGGGAGCGCAAGGACATCGCCGACGGCGTGATCGGCTCCCCCGCGTTGTCCGCGGACCGCAAGACCCTGTACGTGAATCTGCGCTCGAAGAAGCTCGCCGCGCTGGACGCGCAGACCGGTGCCACCAAGTGGACGCACGATCTGGGGTATCAGACCTCGGTGCCACCCTCGGTCTCCCCCGACGGCACCATCATCCCCGCGGCCCCCGGCCTGCAGCGCACCCCCTTCGTGGCGCTCCAGGACCAGGGCGACGGTGTGCGTGAGGTGTTCAAGCGCACCGATGTCGCGATGGTCTCTCCGGTCACGCAGATCCGCGGCGGCATCGGCTACGCGGTAACCCGCTCGTGGGCGGGCGTGCAGACCAAGCTCGTCGAGTTCCGCACCGACACCGGCACCACGCTGCGCACCTTCGATCTGCCGGACGGCGTCAAGTCCAGCTCCGGCGTCTCGATCGGGCCCGACGGTGAGCTGGTGACGGTCGGCAATCAGGGCGAGGTGTACGCCTTCACCTCCGGTCGCCGCACCGGCGACAGCGTCGCCAAGAACTGATCCGCCCACGGGAGGTTAAGCTGGACACATGGTCCGGCAGCCCCTCACCCCCGAACAGATCGCCGCAGGTCGGCGCCTCGGGGCGCGGCTGCGGGAGGCGCGTGGTGCTCGTCGGCTCGACGAGGTGGCCGGCGCTGCCGGGATCTCCCCGGAGACGCTGCGCAAGATCGAGACCGGCCGGATGGCCACCCCCGCCTTCGGCACCGTGGTCGCGCTCGCCGCAGTGCTGGACGAGCCGCTCGCCGCGCTGGCGGAGGAGTACGTGGGCGCGGAGCGGTTCGGCCGCACCGGATAACCCGTGGTATTTTAATACCATGATGGAGCTCAAGACCCCGGCCGAGATCGAGAAGATGCGCACCACGGGCGCATTCATCGCGGAACTGCTGGAGCAGCTCACCACGATGGCCGAACCCGGCATGAATCTCATGGAGCTGGAGTACCGGGCCCGGAAGATGATCGACGACCGCGGCGCACAGTCCTGCTACTGGGACTACGCACCGTCGTTCGGGAGCGGCCCGTTCCGCAACGTCACCTGCCTGTCGGTCAATGACGCCTGCCTGCACGGCCTTCCGCACGAGTACGTCTTCGAGGACGGAGATCTGCTCACCGTGGACATCGCCGTGTCGATCGACGGCTGGGTGGCCGATGCCGCCCGCAGCGTGAGCGTGGGCACCGCCCGCGAGGAGGACACGCGGCTGATCGAGGCCACCCGGGTGGCGCTCGACGCGGCGATCGACGAGATGCGCCCGGGCACCAGACTCGGCACCGTCTCCGCCGCCATCGGGCAGGTGGCCAAGAAGTACGGCTACCCGGTGAACACCCAGTTCGGCGGGCACGGCCTGGGGCGGACCATGCACGAGGACCCGCACGTGCCGAACGTCGGCAAGCCGCGCAAGGGAATGCTGCTGCAGACCGGCACCACCCTGGCGCTGGAGCCCTGGTTCTGCGCCACCACCGATCAGATCAAATTCGATGCGGACGGCTGGACGCTGCGTTCCGCCGACGGTTCCCGCGCGGCGCACAGCGAGCACACCGTGGCCATCACCGAAGACGGTCCGCGCATCCTCACCGCCCCGGCTTAGCCACCGCTTTGTCGCAATGGCCGCAACACGGTACGGAAGGCCGCTGAGGGCACAGCGGGTGTGCAATCCCGCGATACCGTGGCTCGCAATGCGTCCCGCCCGGGCCGCGATCCGAGCCATCAGGAGGCTGCCGATGTCGCGACGAATTCTCTGCTTGATCACCGCACTGTTCATCGTGGCCGGATGCTCGAACAAGGACTCCTCAGCCGGCGATAGCACCCCGGCGAACGCCACCTCGTCGCAGGCGACCCAGGCGAGCACGGGCACGGCGAAGCCCGGGACGGCCACCGCCACAGTGACCGCCACCGCGGCGGGCGGCGCGACGGGCGGCGCGGCCCCCGCGCCTCAGACCACGTCGATCAAGGCCTGCGACGGCAGCCCGGCCGTGCGGCCGAGCGAACTCGTCCTCGCCTGCGCGGACGCGGGCGCCGTCGTCTCGGGGATCACCTGGGACAGCTGGGCCAACGACACCGCCACCGGTTCCGGCACGCTCACGACGAAGACCTGCGAGCCCGACTGCGCGAGCGGCGGGACCCAGACGCGGACCGTCGGCGTCACGCTGCACACTCCGGTGCGGGACCCGAACGGCGCCTCCCGGTTCACGGTGGCCACCGTCGGATCGAAGGGCGACTTCCAGGACTACACGCTGGGATAGTCAGCGCTGCGCGTCGATCAACACCTTCGCGGCCTGCCGCGCACCGTCGGCCACGCCGTCGGGCCCGAGGATGGCGGCGGTGGCCAGCGCACCCTCGGTGAGCAGGCCGATCTGCACCGCGACGCTGCGCGGCAGTCCGGCATCGGCGACCAATGCGTTGACCTCGTCCTGGTAGCAGGACTTGTTGTGCTGCGCCGCCTGGGCCACCGTCGGTGACGTGGCACCGAGCTCGCCGTAGCTGTTGATGAACGAGCACCCGCGGAAGTCGTTCTCGGCGAACATCTCATCGAGCCAGTCGAAGACGGCGAGCACCTTCGCCTCGGAGTCGGACGCACGGGCGACGTACTTGTGCAGGCCGTCGGTCCACCGCCGATCGCGGATGGCGAGCACCTCTGCCACGAGCACGTCCTTCGAGGGGAAGAGCTTGTAGATCGCCTTGAGGGAGACGCCTGCGGCGGTGCGGATCTCGTCCATGCCCACGGCCTGTATTCCCTTGCCGTAGAACAGCTTCTCCGCCGCCTCCAGAACGGCGTCACGCTGCAGTTGCGCGTCCATTCGTATCCACCCCTTGCGCGAGAACGATCGTTCCCCTACAGTAGCAGACATCGCTGAGAACGATCGTTCTCAGCGTCACCGACAAGGAGGACCCACCATGAGCGTCACCCTCGAGCCCGCCGCCCGCGCCTTCTCCGAGGCCACGGCCAACCCGCCCTACCTGTTCGACCTGGGCCCCGTCGAGGGCCGCGCAACCGTCGACCAGGTGCAGTCCGGTGAGGGCGTCGTCCTCCCCGAGGCCGACGAGGAGTGGATCACCGTGTCCGGCGGCCCCACCGGCGAGGTGCGCACCCGCATCGTGCGTCCGAAGGGCGCGACCGGCGTGCTGCCGGTGATCTTCTTCATCCACGGCGCCGGCTGGGTGTTCGGCAACGCCCACACGCACGACCGCCTCGTTCGCGAGCTCGTCGTGGGAACCGGAGCGGCCGCGGTCTTCCCGGAGTACGACCTCTCCCCCGAGGCGCGGTACCCGATCGCGATCGAGCAGAACTACGCGGTGGCGCAGTGGGTCGTGAACTCCGGTGCCGAGAAGAACCTCGACGGCACGCGGATCGCCGTGGCCGGCGATTCGGTGGGCGGCGACATGTCCGCCGTGCTCGCCCTGCAGGCCAAGGCCCGCGGTGACGTGAAGCTGGCCGCACAGGTGCTGCTGTACCCGGTGGTGGACGCGAACTTCGAGACCGCGTCGTACCACGAGTTCGCGGAGGGCTACTTCCTGCGCCGGGATGCCATGCAGTGGTTCTGGGATCAGTACACGACCGACGAGGCCCAGCGCGCCGAGATCTTCGCCTCACCGCTGAACGCGACGATCGAGCAGCTCACCGGCCTGCCGCCGGCCACCGTCATCACCGCCGAGGCCGATGTGCTGCGCGACGGTGGCGAGGCCTACGCCGCCAAGCTCCGTGAGGCCGGCAACGAGGTGACCGCCGTGCGCGTGGGCGGCGTCATCCACGATTTCATGATGCTCAACGACCTCCGTCCCACCCACGGCGCCCAGGCGGGCATCGACCTCGCAGTGCTCGCCCTGCGCCGCGCGCTCACGGCGTAATCGCGCTCAGCGCCGGAACACCGGCTGCAGCCGGTGCAGTGCCTCTTCGATCTCGGAGGTCGCGCCGGCGAAGCTGAGCCGGATGGTGCGATCACCCCGGGCCGTATCGAAATCCAGGCCCGGGGTGATCGCCACCCCCGTCTCGTCGAGCACGGCCGCGCACCACGCGAGGGAATCGTCCGTGAGGTGGCCGATGTCGGCGTAGGCGTAGAACGCACCGTCGGGGGGCGCGAGCTCGGTGACACCGAGGTCCGCGAGCCCGGCGAGCACCAGTTCCCGGTTGCGCGCGTACCCGGCCACATGTGCGTCGAGTTCGGCTCGCGACTCGTCGGAGAAGGCCGCCACCGCCGCGTACTGGCTGATCGCGGGCGGGCAGATGGTCATGTTCGCGGTGAGCCGCTCGACCGGCCGGCGCAGGTACTCGGGCAGCAGCATCCAGCCCAGCCGCCACCCGGTCATCGCGAAGTACTTCGACACCGACCCCATCACCACCTGCTCGCGCGAGGTTTCCCACGCGCACGAGGTGGGCCGGCCGTAGCTGATGCCGTGGTAGATCTCATCGGAGATGAGCAGGGTGCCGTGCGCCTCGCACCAGCGCGCCAGATCGGCCAGTTCCGACGGTGCCAGGATCGTCCCGGTCGGGTTCGCGGGGCTGGCCACGATGAGCCCCTTCGGCGGCTCGGGCAGGGCCTCCAGCATCGCGACGGTGGGCTGGTACCGCGTATCCGCGCCGCAATCGAGCTCGACCACGGTGCAGCCCAAGGCCTTCAACGTGTTCCGGTAGGCGGGGTAGCCCGGCCGCGCCATCACCACGGTGTCGCCCGCGTCGAAGGCCGCGAGGAAGACCAGCGTGAAGGCGCCCGACGATCCGGTGGTCACGGCCACCGCCTCCGGCGCCACGTCCACGCCGTAGGTGCGCCCGTAGTGCGCGGCGATGGTCTCCCGCAGCGGCGCGATACCCATCGACTCGGTGTAGCCCAGCGATCCGGCGTCGAGCGCGGCATGCGCGGCTGCGAGCACCGGCTTCGGCGCGCCCGCACTGGGCTGTCCCGCCGCCAGCGAGATCACATCGCCGTGGGTCTCCCGCCGCCGTGCCGCTGCGGCCAGCACGTCCATGACGTGGAACATCTCGACATCGGAGCGGCGCGACTCGTGCATGCGGTCCATCGTGGCATCCCCGGCTGTTCTTCGGACCTCCGCCCGGCACTCACACTTCACCTGGGCGTCCCCACGTATTGGCACTCGTCACATCGAAAGGTCGTAGTGTGCGATCGCATGCGGACCCATACGCCTGGAATCGACCGACGAACAGCGCTCGCGGGGCTCCTCGTCGCCGGCGCCGGAGCGACCCTCGCCGGCTGCGGCAGCGGCAAGGAACCGACCCCCTCCGCCGCCTCGGAGGCCCCGTACCCCGTGGACGGGCGCACCCCGCTGGCCGCCGGTCCCGGCAAGAAATGGGACATCGAGGGCAATGCCCAGCGGTTCACGGGCAACACCTTCGTCAGCCCGATCCCGCAGAACTCCGCCTTCTTCCGCGCCGAGAACCAGGCGCAGCGCCTCGTCCGCGAATCCCGCTTCCGCGACCACTTCGCGCTGCTACCGCACAACAGCATGCACATGACGGTGTTCGAGGGCGTCAACCAGAGCCAGCTGGGTACGCCCGACTGGCCCGCATGGCTCGCCGGAAAAGACATGCAGGCGGCGCACCTCGCGGTTCTCGACGCGGTCTCCCGCGCGAACATCACTGCGCCGCGGCCGATCACGATGCGCGTGGACGGCCTCGTCCAGCCGCTCTCCAAGGGCTTCGGCCTCAAACTCGCGAGCGTCGACGCCGCCACCGAGACCGCTCTGCGCGACTTCCGGCGCCGCATGCAGGACCTGCTGCAGATGTCGACGAAGGGCTTCGACACGTACACCTTTCACTCGACCCTGGGCTATCGGCTGGTCGAGCAGGCCGCCGACGAGAATGACGAGTCCCAGGCGCTCGAGAAGAAGGTCCTGGAGCTGTTCACCGGCGACGCGGCGACCGTCACAGTGGATCCGGTGGCGATGAACATCTTCGACGATATGCTCGCCTTCCCGCAGCTCCGCGTGCTCTAACGCGTCGGCCGGGTCAGGAACGCGACCACCTCGCGGCCGATCCGCGTGATCACCACCGTGATCGACTGCGATCCCTCGAGTTTGAGCTTCTTGCGCAGCACATCGGGATCGACTCCCGCTCCGCGGGTGAGGATCTCGACGGCGCCCACATCGCGCGCCCGCAGCTCGGCGCGCAGCGATTTCTCGGTGAACTTGAGCCGGTCGAGGATCTCGAAGCCCCGCTCACCGTCTGGCACCGCATCGCCGGTGAGATAGGCGATGTGCGGATCGATCTGCCACAGATCGTGTTTGGCCGCGTAGTGCCGCACCAGGCCGGCCCGGATCACCGCACCGTCGGGCTCGATGAGGAACCGCCCGGGCTCCCCCGGATCCACATCGTGCGGATCGTTGGAGAAGACCTCGAAGCCGCCGGAACCGCGCAGCACCGTCGCACGGGTGAGCCCGGGGACCGCGACCGGACCCGACCACAGGCAGGCCTCGCGGACACCGCCGTCGAGCGAGACGATCTCCACCTCGCCGTCGAAACCCTTGCGGCGCAAACCCTCGTAGTCGATCCCGGGAGCCGTCTTCACCGCCAGTGACCGGCCCGCGTACGCCGCGCGCAGCTCCGAGAGCGCAGGCGACATCTGCTCCGGATCCACGATCCGCCGGCCGCCCGCGCGCCGTGCCGGATCGGCGATCACCACATCGGCGGTCGAAGACGGGGTGAGCGCATCGGCCACGAAGACCAGGGCGCGCGGCACGTTGTGCTGCGCCATCCGTGCCCGCAACGGGTCGAGATCACTGCCCACCACCCGCGGGCACACCTGCACCAGCGCGTGCAGCTCGGTGCCGATCGAGCACGTGACATCGTGCACCGACAGCCACGCCAAGCGGCGCGCGCGATGCTCGGCCACCGCCGACGGCGTGGCCTGCTGCACCGCCTCATCGGTGAGCAGCCAGCCCGCCACATCGCCGAGCTTGGCCGCGGCGCGGCGGCGCGCGCGGACCTGCTCGATCACCGCCGGGGCGTGCTCGCCCGCGATACCGCGGACCGTGGCCACATCCCCGATCAGCGAGGCATCCGACAGGGCCAGACGGTCCGCCGCCGCGAGCGCTGCGGCACCGTCCGGCGTGCGCAGGAAGTCGAGGCCCGCCCTGTCCACCTACTCGGGCTTGGTACCCGTGATCGCCAGGTTGTAGAAGAACTTGCGCGGCACCACGCGGCGCAGCACGTTCTCATCCAACGCCGACAGCTTCTTCCAGCCGCCGAAGGCGAACCCGGCCCAGCCGAAGCCCAGCTTCTCCGGCGGCACGGCCGCCTCGAAGGTGCGCACCGGCCAGCCCAGGAAGGCGGCGGTGAACTCGTCGGTGGTGGCCTCCACGTTCACTGCGCCGGCGCGGGCCGCCATGGCCTCCATCTCGTCCGGGTCGAAGGTGTGGATATCGACCACGGCCTCGAGCGCCGCGGCGCGCGAGGACTCGTCGAGCTCGGCCTGCGGGCGGCGCCAATCGGCGAGGAAGGGCAGCTTCGTGAGGTTGGTGGTGGCCGCCCAGGTGAGGCGTCCCAGCCAGCGTGCGTAGAAATCGCCGATGGTGGTGGGCTCGCCTGCGAAGACGAACCGGCCGCCGGGCTTGAGCACGCGCAGCACCTCGCGCAGCGACTGCTCCACATCGGGGATGTGGTGCAGCACCGCGTGGCCCACCACGAGGTCGAAGGTGTCGTCCTCGTACGGGATGGTCTCGGCGTCGGCCACGCGGCCGTCCACCTGGTGCCCCAGGGCCTCGCCGTTGCGGAGCGCCACCTTCACCATGCCGGGCGAGAGGTCGGTCACCGAACCGGTCTCGGCCACTCCCGCCGACATCAGGTTGAGCAGGAAGAAGCCGGTGCCGCAGCCCAGCTCCAGGGCGCGGCCGTAGGGCTTCTCGTTCTCCCCGCCGGTGGCCGCCTCGAAGCGCTCACGGGCGTAGTCGATGCACCGCTCGTCGAAGCTGATGTGCCACTTCTCGTCGTAGGTCTCGGCCTCCCAGTCGTGGTACAGCACCTGGGCGAGCTTCGTATCGGAGAATGCGGCTTGAACCTCGTCCGCCGTGGCGTGCGGGTTCGGGGCCGGCTGCTGGTCGGTCATACGAGCCTTTCGAAGAATTTCCAGGCAAGGTTACCGCCCGGTCAGGTACGGCCCAAACCGTTCCGCCGGGCGGTCCTCCCCCGCTACTTACCGACGAACTTCGCCTTACCCGGCCCGTTCTCGACGAAGGAGGTCATGCCGATGGTGCGGTCCTCCGTGGCGAACAGGCCGGCGAACAGGTGCCGCTCGATGGCCAGGCCGGTGTTCAGATCGGTGTCCAGGCCCTGATCGATGGCCTGCTTGGCGGCGCGCAGCGCCTGCGAGGCGGCCCCGGTGAACTGCTTCGCCCAGGTCAGGGCGGCGTTGTAGACGTCATCGGGCGCCACCACCTGATCGACCAGGCCGATCTGCAGCGCCTCCTCCGCGTCCACGAAGCGGCCGGTGAAGACCATGTCCTTGGCCTTCGCGGGGCCCACCAGGCGCGCCAGGCGCTGGGTGCCGCCGCCGCCCGGGATCACGCCGAGCAGGATCTCCGGGACACCCACCTTCGCGTTGTCGCCCACGATGCGGCGATCGGCGCCGAGCGCCACCTCCAGGCCGCCGCCGAGCGCGTAGCCGGTGATGGCCGCGACGGTGGGCTTGGTGATCGACGCGATCGCCGAGAGGCCGCCCTGCAGGCGGGCGATGGCCTCGCTCATATCGGTGTAGCCCATCGCCTGCATCTCCTTGATGTCGGCGCCGGCGGCGAACACCTTGGGGCCGCCGTACACCACGACGGCCTTGATGTCGTCGCGCTTGTTGACCTCGGCGGCGAGCGCGATGAGCTCGTCCTGCACCTGCGAGTTGATCGCGTTCATCGGCGGCCGGTTGAGCCGGATGGTGCCGATGCCGGGGTGCTCGTCGCTGGTGTCCAGGGTCACGAATTCAGTCATGTACCGGACGTTACCGTGCCGCTCAATAGTGGGTGGAGCCAGCCGCGTACTCGGCCCAGCCCGGGAACCTGCGGTCGTCCGGGCGTCCCTTGATCATCTCGACGGGGGTCAGGTCAGCGCCCTCCGCCGCCCACCCGAGCGCGTCCTCCGCGGTATCGAAGGGCAGCAACTGGAACAGCTGCGAATAGGTGGGCGCCATCAGCTTGTGCTCGCCCGCCGACCACGCCTCGATCGCGGCGCGCGGGCTCGACCAGCCGGCCGAGACCGCCTCGGTGGTGCGACAGTCCGCCTCCTGCCCCGCGGGCAGGGCCGCGAGGTAGAACATCGTGTCGTACCGGCGGGGCCGGCCGGGCGGTGTGACCCACCGCGACAGCGGCACCAAGGCGTCCGGGTCGAGACGCACACCGCACTCCTCCTGCGTCTCGCGCGCCGCGGTCACCGTGAGGTCGCCGTCGTCACCGGGTTCGATACCGCCGCCGGGGAACACGGTCACGTCCGGCGCGAACTCCATCCCGCTGGCGCGGCGCTGCAGGAAGACCTCCAGGCCCGACGGTGCGGTGCGCAGCAGCACGACGGTGGCCGCCGGCCGGATCGGCACATCGGGAAGATCGCGCCGATGGCCGGCCCCGTTGCCGCTCATGCCTGCAGCCTCCGCCGACCGGGACGCGAGGCCCGGCGCGCGAAGTACCGGCCGTCCACCTCGTCCAACAGGATGCGCTGACTGAAGGTCTCCGAGAGCACCTCCGCCGTGAGCACATCCTCCAGCAGTCCCTGCGCCACCACGCCGCCCTCCTTGAGCAACAGTGCGTGTGTGAAGCCCGGCGGGATCTCCTCCACGTGGTGCGTCACCAGCACGGTGGCCGGGGCGTCGGGATCGTGCGCGAGCGTGTCGAGCCGGGCCACCAGCTCCTCACGGCCACCGAGGTCGAGTCCGGCGGCCGGCTCGTCGAGCAGCATGAGTTCGGGGTCGGTCATCAGCGCGCGGGCGATGAGCACCCGCTTGCGCTCCCCCTCGGACAGCGTCCCGAACCGCCGGTTCGCCAGGTGCTCGGCGCCCATCGATTCCAGGACGTCGACGGCGCGGCCGATGTCGACCTCGTCGTACTTCTCCCGCCAGCGTCCGAGGACGGCGTACCCGGCGGAGACCACGAGGTCGGTCACCAGCTCGTCGTCGGGGACGCGCTGCGCGAGCGCGGCCGAGCACACGCCGATCCGGGCGGTGAGGTCCTGCACCACCGTCTTGCCCAGCACCTCGCCGAGGATGTGCGCGGTGCCCGCGGTCGGGAAGACCTGCGCCGACGCGAGCCGCATCAGGGAGGTCTTGCCGGCGCCGTTGGGCCCGATCACCACCCAGCGCTCGTCGAGTTCGACGCGCCAGTCGATCGGCCCCACCAGCGTGCGGCCGTCCCGCGTGAGCGAGACATCGGTGAAGTCGATCAGCAGGTCCTGATCGGGAACGGAGTCTGCGGCGGTGGCGGCGAATGCGGTGGGGTCGGACACATCTCCATCCTGCCCCACGGCCGCCGCCCCGGACGGGCAGGATGGTGCCGTGTCCACCGACCAACACCCGTCCCCCGGCGCGCACACCCCGCTGGGCGCCACCCCGCAGCCCGGCGGCGTGAACTTCGCCGTCCACGCACCCGACGCCACCGACGTCTGGGTCTGCCTGATCGACGACGACGGTGCCGAACAGCGCCTGCGCCTCCCCGCGCAGACCGCGGGCATCCACCACGGTTTCGTCGCCGGCATCGGCGAGGGCGCGCAGTACTGCCTGCGCGCGGCCGGACCGTGGGAGCCCGAACACGGACGGCGATTCAACGAGCACAAGGCGCTCATCGATCCGTACGCCCGCCGGATCAGCGGCCCGCTCGGTGACGCCGCGGCGCTGCTCCCCCACGATGCGGACGGCGCACCGTCGAAGGTCGACTCGCTGCCCGACATCCCGCGCTCCGTGGTCACGGGCACCCCGACGCCGCCCGAGGCCGGACCGCGCGTGCCCTGGGACCGGACCGTGATCTGCGAGGTGCACGTGGGCTCGTACACCGCACGGCACCCGGGCGTCCCCGAGGAGTTGCGCGGCACCTACCTCGGCCTCGCCCAGCCCGCGGTGCTCGATCACCTCCGGCGGATCGGCGTGACCGCCCTCGAGCTGCTGCCGGTCCAGGCCTGCCTCACCGAGCCCGGCGTCCGGGCACGGGGCATGCGCAACCACTGGGGTTACTCGACGGGCGCCTACTTCGCCCCGGATCCGCGGTTCGCCGCCGAACCGGGCCGGGAGGTCGAGGAGTTCGCGGCCATGGTCACCGCGGTGCACGCGGCCGGCCTCGAGGTGCTGCTGGACGTGGTCTACAACCACACGGCCGAGTCCTCGGCCGACGGCCCGTCGCTGTCCTGGCGCGGGCTCGACGCCCCCGGGTACTACCTGCTGGACAGCGGCGAGGACCTCGACTACACCGGCTGCGGCAACACCGTGGACTGCGCCTCCCCGCCCGCGCTGCGGATGGTGCTCGACAGCCTCCGGTACTGGTCGGAGTCGTTGGGCGTGGACGGTTTCCGGTTCGATCTCGCCAGCGTGCTGGGCCGGGGCCGCACGGCGACGGGGCCGCAGGGTCCGGCGATCCCGTTCGATCACCGCGCGCCGCTGCTGTCGGCGATCGCCGCCGATCCGGTGCTGGCCACGCGCAAGCTGATCGCCGAGCCCTGGGACGCCACCGGCGAGGGCTACCGGGTGGGCGGCTTCCCGCCGGTGTGGGCGGAGTGGAACGACCGCTACCGGGACACGGTGCGCGCCTTCTTCGCCGGCGGTGCCACCGTGGGCGATCTCGCGTCGCGGGTGTCCGGCAGCCAGGATCTGTTCGGGGCGCCCGGCCGCACGCCCTTCTCGTCGATCAACTTCGTCACCGCCCACGACGGTTTCACCGCCCGCGATCTGGTCTCCTACGAGCGCAAGCACAACGAGGCGAACGGCGAGAACGACCGCGACGGCACCGACAACAACCACTCGGTGAACCACGGCTTCGAGGGCGGCACCACCGATCCGCTGATCCTCGCTGCGCGGGCCCGGCACGTGCGCGCCCTGCTGGCCACGCTGCTGCTGTCCACGGGCACCCCCATGCTGCTCGGCGGCGACGAGATGGGGCACACCCAGTACGGCAACAACAACGCCTACTGCGTGCCCGAGGACGCCGCCGCGGCCGATGCCTACGCGCTGGACTGGGACTCCGCCGATACCGATCTGACCGCCTTCGTGACGCGGGCGGCGGCGGTCCGCCGGGCCACGCCGGTGCTGCGGCAGCACGAGTTCTTCGATGGAAGGCTCACGCGCAGCGGCGAACCCGACCTCGCGTGGTTCGGGGCCGACGGTGCGCAGATGTCCGGTGACGCCTGGCAGTCGCCCGACGTGCGCACGCTGCAGGCCTGGGTGGACGGCTCCGATGTCCGCTCCCCCAGCCATGACCGCGCGATCCCCGACAAGGACGCGCTCATCGTGTGGCACTCCGGCGACGAGACCACCACGGTCACGCTCGGCGCGCCCGCATCGTGCGCGCACGGCTGGGAACTGGTCGTGGACAGCACCCAGCCGACCGGCGAACCGTCCGGCGAGTCCCGGTTCGGGGCACGCGCCGAGGTCACGCTCACCGGCCCGACGGTGCTGGTCTTCCAGGAGGCCTGACGGGCCGGCGGGCCCTGCCGCTAGGCCAGGGGGACGCGCCGCACGTGGCCGTCGACGGCGTCGGCCGCCTCGATCTCGTCGCGGGTCACGCCGAGCACGAACAGCACCGCATCCAGGTACGGGTGCGAGAGCGCGGTGTCGGCCACCTCGCGGAGCGCGGGCTTGGCGTTGAAGGCCACGCCCAGTCCGGCGGCGGCCAGCATGTCGATGTCGTTGGCGCCGTCGCCCACCGCGACGGTCTGGTCGACCGGCACGCCGAAGGCCGCGGCGAACTCACCGAGCGCGCGCGCCTTGCCGGGGCGGTCGACGACCTCGCCGATCACGCGGCCGGTGAGCACCCCGTCCACGATCTCCAGCGTGTTCGCGCGCACGAAGTCGAGTTCGAGTTCCGCGGCGAGCGGCTCGATCACCGCGGTGAAGCCGCCGGAGACCACGCCGCAGCGGTAGCCGAGCCGCTTGAGGGTCCGGATGGTGGTGCGGGCACCGGGGGTGAGCTGCAGTTCAGCCGCCACCTCATCGATCACCGAGGCCGGCAAACCCTCCAGGGCCTTCACTCGGGCGTGCAGCGACTGCTCGAAATCGAGTTCACCGCGCATCGCCGCCTCGGTCACGGCGGCCACCTCGGCCTCCTTGCCGGCGCGGGCCGCGAGCATCTCGATCACCTCGCCCTGCACCAGCGTGGAATCGACGTCGAAGCAGATCAGCCGCTTCGAGCGGCGCGCGATACCCGCGCGCGAGATGGCGATGTCGACGCCCTGCTCCTTCGAGACCGCGGCGAGATCGGCACGCAGACGGGTATCGCCGGTCGCCTCGTCGGGAACCGTGACCAGCAGCTCCAGCGCCGTCACCGGGTAGTCCGCGATGCCGGAGATGGACTCGATGTTCACATTGCCCGCGGCCAGCGTCGAGGCCACCGCGGACAGGGCCCGGGCGGTGATCGGCGCGCCGAGCAGCACCACGGCGTGGGTCGCCACCCGCGGGCGCGGGGGCTGCTCGCCGGAGATCTCGACCGCCACGTCCATGCCGACGGTGGCCATGGACTGCTCGACCAGTTCCTGCACGTGCTCGGGGTCGCCGTCGACGGACGCCAGGACGCCCAGGGTCAGCCGGCCGCGGATCACCGTCTGCTCCACGTCCAGGATGCTGACCGCGTTGCGGGCCAGGACCCCGAACAGGACGGAGCTCACGCCGGGCTTGTCGCCGCCGGTCACGGTGATGAGGATCGTGGGAGCCGTGGAATCGTGCACGCGAGAAGCGTAGACGGCGCCGTCGAGGACGACGCTCACGAGGTCTTCAGGTCCAGCCATACGAGCCGGTGATCGGAGCTCGTCTTGGGCGGCATCAGCTCGGCGGCGGGCTGTCCGGGTGCGGGCCAGAAGACGCCGGTCCCGGCCACCGTGAGGTCCTTCGACGGGAGCACGTAGTCCACGCGCAGGTTGCCGGGCGTGGGCTTGCTGAAGTCGGCGGTGTCGTACCGCGACGGGGTCCGGTGGTTCGAGCCCTCCCCGGCCTTCTCCGCGCCCTCGGAGGTGGGCCGGGGGTCCTGGGTGAGGCTCAGTACCTGCGCGATCGCACCGGGCACCGAATCGCCGTCGTCGGGGTCGCTGTTCTGATCACCCAGCAGCACGAAGGACTCGCCCGCCGGGAGGCCGCCGCGCTGCCCCTTGTCGTCGTAGAGGTAGGAGGCGCGGTCGCCGCCGGCGAGGTAGTCGGCGGACAGCCGGATCTCGTCGAAGTTGCGGCGGCCGTTGCGGTCCTCGGGACCGTCGAAAGACGGTGGCGTGGGGTGCGAGACCCACAGGTGGATCGTCTTCCCGTCAACGGTGATCGGCACGTCGGCGTGCGTCTTGGAGGACAGCCGCAGGATGTCGGCGTTGCCACCGTAGTAGTCGCGGGGCAGCTTGTTGCCGGGCTGGTCCTTCCACAGGAAATTCTGGAAGGTGCGGATCGACGGGGTGTCGATGGGGAACTTCGAGAGCACCAGCAGGCCGTACTGTCCGGGGAACTGGCCGAAGCCGTAGGCGTCGTCGGGCCCGTCGGTCCGGCCGTCGCCGTTCAGGTCGCGGCCTGACGGTACGCCGGTGTTGACCGGGGGCGACCAGGCGTACGGGTACTCGACGGCGCGCTGCCCGTTCTGCGCCACCTGCAGATAGTTGATGCGGAACAGGTCGGCCGCGGCGTTGTCGGCGTAGTAGTCGAACTCGTTGATCAACAGCACGTCGGGGTTGGTGCGCTGGATGATCTCGGCGATCACCTGGGCCTGTCGATTGCCCGGGGTGCTCAGGTCGCTGCGCAGCTCGCCGGGCTTGGTGCGGTTCAGGCTGGCGTTGAAAGTCGCGATCCGCACCGTGCCGTCGCTGCGCGCGCTCGCGGACGACGACGGTGCGCCGGCGGCACCGTCGGAACCGGAGCCGCAGGCGGCGACCAGGGACGTGACGGCGAGGACGGCGAGAAGCTTCTGCATGCGCACGATGCGGACGCTAGCGGCACCGGGTGACACGTGGGTGGCGTCCGCGGAAACGACGAACGGCGCCTCCCTCGCGGGAGACGCCGTTCGTCGAGTGCGTGGGGCTAGATGTCGCCCTTGCCGCTGCTGACACGCTCGGTGTCGACCTCGGACGAGTGGCCGGGGCCCATGTGGGCCTCGGAGCGCATCCGCTCGATCATGTGCGGGTAGTGCAGCTCGAACGCCGGGCGCTCCGAACGGATCCGGGGCAGCTCGGTGAAGTTGTGCCGCGGCGGCGGGCAGCTGGTGGCCCACTCGAGGCTATTGCCGAAGCCCCACGGGTCGTCGACCGTGACGACCTCGCCGTAGCGGTAGCTCTTGAAGACGTTCCACACGAAGGGCAGCGTCGAGGCGCCCAGGATGAACGCGCCCACCGTCGAGATCTGGTTCAGCGTGGTGAAACCGTCGCTGGCCAGGTAGTCGGCGTAGCGGCGCGGCATGCCCTCGGCGCCCAGCCAGTGCTGCACCAGGAAGGTCATGTGGAAGCCGATGAAGGTGAGCCAGAAGTGCCAGCGGCCGAGGCCCTCGTCCAGCAGGCGGCCCGTCATCTTCGGGAACCAGAAGTAGATACCGGCGTAGGTCGCGAAAACGATGGTGCCGAAGAGCACGTAGTGGAAGTGCGCCACCACGAAGTAGGTGTCGGACACCGCGAAGTCGAGCGGCGGCGAGGCCAGCAGCACACCGGTCAGACCACCGAAGAGGAAGGTCACGACGAAGCCGATCGAGAAGAGCATCGGCGATTCGAACGTTATCTGCCCCTTCCACATCGTGAAAATCCAGTTGAAGAATTTCACGCCCGTTGGCACGGCGATGAGGAAGGTCATGAAGCTGAAGAAGGGCAGGAGCACGGCGCCGGTGGCGTACATGTGGTGGGCCCACACGGCCACGGACAGGGCGGCGATCGCGAGGGTGGCCAGCACCAGGCCGCTGTAGCCGAAGATCGGCTTGCGGCTGAACACCGGGAAGATCTCCGAGACGATGCCGAAGAAGGGCAGCGCGATGATGTACACCTCGGGGTGACCGAAGAACCAGAACAGGTGCTGCCACAGGATGACGCCGCCGTTGGCGGGGTCGTAGATGTGCGCACCGAACTGGCGGTCGGCCTCCAGGCCCATCAGCGCCGCGGTGAGCAGCGGGAAGGCCAGCAGGATCAGGATCGAGGTCACCAGGATGTTCCAGGTGAAGATCGGCATGCGGAACATCGTCATGCCGGGGGCGCGCATGCAGACCACGGTGGTCACCATGTTGACGGCGCCGAGGATGGTGCCGAGACCACCGACGGCGAGGCCCATGATCCACAGGTCGGCACCGGGGCCGGGCGAGTGCAGCGCATCGGTCAGCGGGGTGTACGCGGTCCAGCCGAAGTCGGCGGCGCCACCCGGGGTGATGAAGCCGGAGATCACCATGATCGCGCCGAACACGAACAGCCAGTAGCCGAACGCGTTGAGACGCGGGAAGGCCACGTCGGGCGCGCCGATCTGCAGCGGCAGCACGAAGTTGGCGAAGCCGATCACGATCGGCGTCGCGTACAGCAGCAGCATCACGGTGCCGTGCATGGTGAACAGCTGGTTGAACTGCTCGGTGGAGAGGAACTGCAGGCCGGGCGCGGCGAGCTCGGCGCGCATCAGCAGGGCCATGAGGCCACCGATGAGGAAGAACGCGAAGCACGTGACGATGTACATGATGCCCAGCGTCTTGTGATCGGTCGTCGTCACCAGCTTGTAGATGAACGACCCCTTGGGCCCGGTCCGCTGCGGATACGGACGCTCGGCGGTCACCTCGACTGCCGGACGATGCGCTTGCGCGGTCACAAATCCTCCTGCCCTGGGCCGGTCGGCACCGCGGCTGTCGGTACCGGCCTGAAGCCTCTTCATTCAGGTCTATCGCGGGACGTTCGCTCACGGCGGACGCCACGCTTCGTGGGTAAGCGTAGCCCCTCGCCCCCGCACTTGTCCCCGCGGTCCTACTCTGCGTCGTACTCGCGTCGCGGGACGGGGGAACCTGCCTGCTCCTGCTAGCGTGGCGCTGATTCGGGACGACAGGTGAGGACGGTGCCGTGAGCAGGGCGAGTAGTTCGATGCGGATGGTCGCGATCGCGGCGGTCGCGGTGGCCGGACTGACCGCGTGCGGCGGCAACGAGCCGATCCAGCAGCCCTTCGCGTCGATCGCGACGACCACCACCCGGCTCGCTTCGGCCAACATCATCGGCCTCGACCGCAAGCCCGACCAGGCGTGCGCGGCGCCGCTGGCGGGCACCGCGGCCCCGGCCACGATCGTGGTCACCGACCCCGACCTCCTGGACGGGCTGTGCGCCCTCGGCCTGCAAAACCGCGTGAAGGCGGTCGGCGGCGCGGTCCCGTCGTACCTGGGCGGCGCCCTGGCGAAGGTCCCGCAGCTGGGTGACGGCGCGCAGGCCGATCTCGTGGTCGGCACCGATCGCTCGGCGGACGCGAACCGTCGGGCGGGCCGCCCGGTGATCGTGCCCTCCCCCGGCGCCGATTGGCGGCGCAGCTTCCTCGCGCTCGCGGACGCGGTGCGCCTGCCCGCGGAGGCGCGGGGCGTGCTGGACCGCTATCAGAAGGACGTGGCCGAGGCCGTGCCGAAGGTCGACGGCATCCACAACGTGGTCTCGCTGGTGCGGTTCACGGCCGACAAGCGGGCTCTCGCCGAGGGGACGGCGCCGCTGGCGGCGCAGGTCCTGGCGGAGCTCCAGGTCGCGCGGCCCGAACCGCAGCGCAAGGCCGAACCCGTCCTCATGCGCGACGGTGACTACTCGGCCGCCGAGGGCGACCTCATCTACGTGGGCTACCAGGGCGAGCAGGGACGCGACTTCGGTATGTCGGCGATGACCTCGTCGAGCTGGAAGGACCTGCGCGCGGTGACCGCGAAGCGGCAGCTGCTCGTCGAGGACTCGTCCTGGTTCTCGGCCGGCGGCCCGGTGGCCGCCGGGATCGTGGTGCACGACGTCACGAACACCATCAAAGCGTCGTCCTGACGCCGCGACTCGTCACACTTTCACCGTGACGCGCCTCACACGAGTGCGCTAAAACCCCTGGCCCGACGCTCGGTGTACACCTGTTCACGGATTCGGCGCGCAAGACCCTTCATTCATGCTTGTCGCAAGTGATAGCCTGAGGGCAGTTCAATCTCACGCACGGCTTCTACCTGCAGAAACTCTTGTGGTATTTCCCACAGGAATCGAAGGGAAGCGCAGGTCAACGGCCGCCCGCGTGTATCGGAAAGGACCGATCATGGCTCTGCTGAACATGCCGCGAGTTACCCACATGGCCCGTATGCGTGGCCGCTCGTTCCCGGGTCAGACCGAGTACGAGCAGACGCTCAACGACCTGTCGGAGGCGTCGGTACGGCGCAACTTCGACCCGTACGTCGACATCGATTGGGACGATCCCGAGCTGGCGATCACCCCGAACGATCCGCGCTGGGTGTGCAACCCGCGCTTCGATCCGATCGGCCGGCACCCCTGGTACCAGGCGCAGCCGCTGGAGAAGCAGATCGAGATCGGCATGTGGCGCCAGGCCAATGTCGCCAAGGTCGGCCTCCAGTTCGAGTCGATCCTGATCCGCGGAATCATGCAGTACACCGCCGTGCAGCCGAACAACTCGCCCGAGTTCCGGTACGCCACGCACGAGGCGAAGGAGGAGTGCCAGCACACGCTGATGTTCCAGGAGTTCGTCAACCGCGTGGGCATGGACGTCCCCGGTGGCGCGTGGTGGTTCCGCCGCCTCTCGCCCATCATCCCGCTGGCGGCCACCACCTTCCCGAACATCTTCTACATGGGCGTGCTCGCCGGCGAGGAGCCGATCGACCACCTGCAGAAGCAGTTCCTGCGCTCCGCGGATACGCAGCACCCGGTGATGACCTCGGTGATGCAGATCCACGTGGCCGAGGAGGCCCGGCACATCGGCTTCGCACACCAGCTGCTCGAGCACAAGATCCCCACCCGCGGCCCCATCCCCCGCTTCCTACTCTCGCTGGCGCTGCCGCTGGTGATGCGCATCCTGCTCGGCGCCATCATGGTGCCGCCGAGGCAGTTCTGGGACACCTTCGACATCCCGCGCTCGGTGAAGAAGGACATCTTCTGGCGTTCGCCCGAGTCGAAGAACCTCAAGCGGGAGGTCTTCGGCGACGTTCGGATGCTCGCGGACCGCACGGGCCTGATGAATCCGGTCTCGCGTGTGCTGTGGCGCGTGTTGGGCATCAACGGTCGGTCCTCGCGTTTCCGTAGCGAGCCGTCCTACGCTGCTCAGTAGCCCGACTCAGCCCCAACAATCCGGCTCGGCGGTCATCCGCCGAGCCGGACCCGTATGACCGGAGAAAACCGGAGAGGCGAACCATGCCCCACGTGATCACCCAGTCCTGCTGTAGCGATGCGGCGTGCACCTTCGCGTGCCCGGTGAACTGCATCCATCCGACGCCCGATGAGCCGGGCTTCGCGACGGCCGAGATGCTGTACGTCGACCCGACGACGTGCGTGGATTGCGGCGCCTGCGTGACGGCGTGCCCGGTGGACGCGATCGGACCCGCGCACCGCCTTCCCGAGGAACACAAGGTCTACATCGAGATCAACCGCTCGTTGGCCGCGGCGGATCCGGCGAACTCGTCGCTCAGCGGGCCGAACCCGCAGGAGCGCAGCCGGCCTCCGATGGCGCACACCGTGCCCCCGAAGCAGCTCCCCATCCCCGATGGCACCGTCGTCAGCGTGGGCGTGATCGGCAGCGGCCCGGCCGCGATGTACGCGGCCGATGAGCTGCTGCGCTGGGAGGGCGTCACCGTCGACGTCTACGAGAAGCTGTCGACGCCCTACGGCCTGGCCCGGTTCGGCGTGGCTCCGGATCACACCCGCACCCGCAAGGTCTCCGGCCTGTTCGACAAGGTCGCGGCCGATCCCAACTTCACGATCCACCTGAACACCGAGGTGGGCCGGCCCGGCGCCGGGAGCGCCGCGAACGGCGCGCGCGAGTACGTCTCCCTGGAGGAGCTGCGCCGCCGGCACGACGCGATCATCGTGGCGGTCGGGGCGAGCACCGATAAGAAGCTGGGCATCGAGGGCGAGGACCTGCCGAACGTGCGCAGCGCCACCGACTTCGTGGCCTGGTACAACGGCCACCCCGAGCATCGCGGCGACGACGTGGACCTGTCGCACGACCGCATCGTGATCATCGGCAACGGCAACGTGGCGTTGGACGCCGCCCGCATCCTCACCGCCGAGCCGGAGGAGTTGGAGGGCACCACCATCTCCCCCGCGGCGCTGGCCGCACTGAAGAACTCGAAGGTCGAGGAGGTGGTGATCGTGGCCCGTCGCGGCCCCGAGCACGCCGCCTTCACGCTGCCCGAGGCGCTGGGCCTCGCGGACGAGCGCACCGTGATCGTGCACCCGGATCCGGATGTCGCCGAGACCCTGGTCGCGGGGAGTGATTCGGAGCTGGTCTCGCACAAGCTGCAGCTGCTGGAGTCGATGGAGACCCAGTCGGATGCGCCGCGCCGCATCCGGTTCCGGTTCCTCACCACGCCCGAGTCGATCGAGGACACGGGCGACGGCCTGGTGCTGCACGCCAAGCACACCGAGACCGGCGAGGCGATCGAGTTGCCCGTCGGCATGGTGTTCACCTCCGTGGGCTACCGCGGTGTGCCGGTCGAGGGATTGCCCTTCGACGAGCGCCGCGCGGTGCTGCCGAACGAGGCCGGCCGGGTGCTCGGGGACGACGGTGCGCCGCTGCCCGGCGTGTACGTGACGGGCTGGATCAAGCGCGGTCCCAACGGTTTCATCGGTACGAACAAGACCGACTCGCAGGAGACGGTGGAGAAGTTCGCGGAAGACGTGATGAGCGGGGTCGTCAAGGGCCGCCCGGCGGGCAAGCGCAAGCGCACCCTGGGCCGCTTCTTGGGCGCGTAGTCTTCGGGCCGTGGCTTCCCGCTCCGAGCACGGCGAACCGGTGGACGTGACCGTCGGTGATCGCACCGTGCGGATCTCCAGCCCGGATCGGGTGTACTACCCGCAGATCGGGGCGACGAAGCTCGACGTGGTGCGGTACTACGAGGCCGTGGGCCCGGGAATCGTTCGCGCGCTGCGTGATCGTCCGACGATGCTGCACCGGTATCCGAAGGGCGTCGACGGGCCGAAGGTCCATCAGAAGCGAATTCCCGCGGGTGCGCCGGACTGGCTCGAGACAGTGGAGATCTACTTCCCGCGGTTCGGCCGGACCGCCGACGAGGTGGTGGTCACCGAGCTCGGGTCCGTGATCTGGGCGGCGCAGATGTCCACCGTGGAGTTCCATCCGTGGAACTGCCGGCGCAACGATCTGGACTGCCCGGACGAATGGCGGATCGATCTGGACCCGATGCCGGACTGCCCGTGGGAGCGGGTGCAGCGCGTGGCCGGCGTCGTCCACGAGGTGCTCGATGAGCTGGGCATCCGCGGCTTTCCCAAGACCTCCGGCGGCTCGGGCCTGCATGTGTACGTGCGGATCTCGCCTTTGTGGACGTTCTCGCAGGTGCGCCGTGCCGCGCTGGCGTTCGCGCAGGAGGTGGAACGCCGCGCTCCGGACGATGTGACGACGGCCTGGTGGCGCAAGGAACGCGATCCCGCGGCGGTGTTCGTGGACTTCAACCAGAACGCCCGCGATCACACCATCGCGTGCGCGTACTCGCTGCGCGGCACCCCGATCGCCACCGCCTCCGCCCCGATCACGTGGGACGAGGTGCCCGATGTGCACCCCGACGACTTCACGATCCGCACCCTCCCGGCGCGCTTCGCCGAGCTGGGTGACCTGCACAGTGAGATCGACGACCAGGCGTTCTCACTCGACACCCTCGTCGAGTGGGCCGACCGCGACGATCTCCCCGACTGAGTCCGGGGACGCGGGCCAGCGGCTGCGATCAGAAGTCCGAGTCCTCGTCCTCGGTGTTGACGGCTTTGCCGATCACGTATGACGATCCCGAACCGGTTCTCGTCGGCATTGGGCGAGAGAGTGCAGACAGGATCGCCGGGTTCACGTCGGTCGGTTCCTTCGGGAACACATCCGAACTCCTCCGTGACCGCAGCTGAAGCTGCCGGAGAACCCCGTCGAGCACAGCTACCACCGAGCCCCGGCACTGCTGCTGTCCGACGCATATCGACAGCGCCCCCTCGCCGCACCCGGCCCCGACGCCACGCTGCGCTTTCGCCTGCTCCGACCAGTAGGGATGACCGCGTGCCGCGGGCGGCGTCATCGTCCACGTCGGATGGAGGTCAGGAGGGACGGGGCACGAAGCGCACCGAAAGAGCGGCGATCAGGGCGAAGCCGACCAGGGTGAGCAGGACGCCGATCCTCGCGCCGGTCACCGGATTCCCGAGTACCAGGCACACGCCGAGGAGGGAGACGCCGATGGCCATTCCGACCTGGCGGGACGTGTTCAGCACACCGGATGCGAGGCCGGCGAACTCCTTCGGGGCCGCCGCCATCGCCGCGCCGGCGCAACTCGGAGCGAACAGTCCGCACCCCAGGCCCACCAGCGCCATTCCGCCCAGCAACACCGGCCACGTGCTCCGGTCGGAGGCGAACATGCAGAGTACGGCTCCGGCGCACGCGATGAGTGAGCCGGTAACCAGTAGCCACCGCATGCCTCGGCCGGACCATAGCTGATTGAGCACGAGCGTACCGAAGGTCCACATGACGGCGAACGGCACGAAGAACAAGCCCGCACCCGCGGCGTCGTAGCCCCACTCGTCCTGCACGAAGATCGCGTACATGAACTGCAGTCCGTAGCCTCCGAACTGGAAGGCGAACCCGATAATCACCGCGGCGGTATACGCGTGGGTCCGGAATATGCCCAGCGGTAGGGAGGGGTTCGCGACGCGGGACTCGGTGAACACGAATGCCGCCAGCAGCACGACCGCGGCGGCGAGCATGCCCAAGGTCACTGGCGAGGACCATCCTCGCTCGCCCGACTCGATGAGGCCGCCGACCAGCAGGACGAGTCCGGCGAACGCCAGGATCTGTCCGACGATATCGAACTTCTCTCCGCTCTGCCGGTTCGTCTCCTGCACATGCCGCACCGTCAGCCATACCGCGATCGCACCGACAGGAACGTTGATGAAGAAAATCGACCGCCATCCCCACAGCTCGGTCAGCAGGCCTCCGCCGATCGGTCCGACCACCATCGCCAGCCCGCCGGTGGCGCCCCAGAGCGCGATCGCCTTGCCGCGCTCGGCGACGTCGGGGTAGGTCTTGGAGATAATGGCGAGGGTGGTGGGCAGCACGCCCGCCGCGAAGATCCCCTGCACGCACCGCGCCCCGAGCAGCACCACGAGATTCGGGCTGACCGCGCACACGAATGACGCCACCGTGAAACCGAGCAGCGACCAGAGGAACACCCGCCGCGCACCGAACCGATCCGAGAGCACCCCCGCCGTCAACAACAGCGACGCCAGCGGAATGGTGTAGATGTTCACGAGCCACTGCAATGCGGCCATGGTTCCGCCGGTGTCCGCCTGGATCGCGGGCAATGCGATATTCAGCGCGCTGCCATCCAGGAGAATCATGAAGAATCCCAGGCAGATCGCCGCCAACGCTAGACGACGGTCACCGCCTCGTCGCCGCGAGTCCTCATGTCCTCCGGTCTCGGGAACCCGAACCGCCTGATCTTCCCCATTCACCACGCCTATGCTTCCTCGAGTCGACGCCGACAGCAATCAATTCGTAACACTAACAAAGTCCATCAGAAGCGGATTCCGCCGGCGCGCCGGACTGGCTCGAGACCGTGGAGATCTACTTCCCGCGGTTCGGCCGGACCGCCGACGAGGTGGTGGTCACCGAAGCTCGGCTCCGTGATCTGGGCGGCGCAGACCGGTACTGCTGGCCACTGACGCGCGGCGGCTGCGATCAACCCGATCGGAACGGTGGGCAGCGGCTCATGCGGAGCCGAGCATGAGTGCATGACCGTCACTGACGAACTGCTTGCGAACAACGCCGCCTACGCCGCGAGTTTCTCGGGGCCGCTTCCCCTACCTCCGGCCAAGCACGTCGCCGTCGTCGCGTGCATGGACGCGCGACTGGACGTCTACCGCGCCCTCGGCCTGAAAGAAGGTGAGGCGCACGTGATCCGCAACGCGGGCGGCGTGATCACCGAGGACCAGATCCGGTCGCTGGCGATCAGCCAGAGACTGCTGGGGACCACCGAGATCATCCTGATCCATCACACCGACTGCGGGATGCTCACCTTCACCGATGATCAGTTCAAGGCCGACATCCTGGCCGATACCGGCATCAAGCCCGCCTGGGCCGCCGAGGCCTTCGACGATCTGGAAGCCGATGTGCGGCAGTCCATCAAGCGGATCTCGTCCAGTCGGTTCATCCCGGCGACCACGTCACTCCGCGGCTTCGTCTTCGACGTCGCCACGGGACGCCTGCACGAGGTCGCCGCCGGCTAGCATCCCTCCTCGTTCAATGCCGCCCCAGAGTCCTCGGGTTTCGGCGGCGAGCCCCCGGCGTGTCGTCTCCGAAACCGCAGTACCCGGGACGGATTAGGGCGCCCCGAGGAAATCGAGCAGGCCCCGGGCGGGTTCCAGCGCCGTGGACACATTGGCTGCGGCGACGATCCCCGCCCCCACTGCCACGACCAGCGTCGCGAGCGCCCAGCCCCGTCGATCCTGGTGCCAATCGCGCACCGCGAAGGTGAGCACCAGGATCGTCAGCGCCCCGGCCATGATCACCAATACCAGGTGGTACCAGGCGAAGTCATTCACGAGGGCATCGATTGGGGCCGACCACTCACCTGCCGTGAGCTGCCGCCGCATCAGGCCGAGGGCTTCCGCGAGCGGACCGTCGGACTCGGAGACGCGACTGCCGAGCAGCGAGAACGCCGACGACAGCGGTGCGAGCGATCCCTGCACGTTGGCGATGAGGAGCACGGCCGGGATGAGGGCCAGCGCACGATGTCCGAGGTACAGTGCGAGCACCACGAGCAGTCCCGCGAAGACCGCCTTGACGAGGTGATAGCGCGACCAGTCGTCCACGAGTGCTCGGAGGCCCGGCGTGAGATCCGCGGTGCCTCCGGCGATGTACGGCGGGAACTCGCGTCCCGCTCGCGCATCGAAGCCCGTCCCGACGATCTGCCGTGGCGCGACCAGGAAGCAGAACGTGAGGAATGCGGCGATTCCGATCGCGACCGGCGGCCGTCGAATCAGGGCAGAAACCGTACTGTCGTCCCCGCGTCCTGTGGCCATTAGAAGATCGGCGTGCCGGGCGATGCTCGGCGGATGGCTCGGAGTGCCTCGTCGAACTTGGGGCGCGTCCCGATCTGCCAGGTCACGCGGTAGCGCCGGGCCGTGGACGGCAGCCCCATCGAGGCAGCGTTCAGGCCGGCGAGCGGCAGTCGGGGCAATCCGGGCTTCACCGGCACACCCTTCACCCCCAGCACGTGGATCGCGGGGCCGAATCGTCCACCCTGGTAGCTGCCGACGTAGATGGCCTCCACGCCTGACCATGCGAACGCGAAACCACTCCTGGGCGAACGGATCCCCTGCTCATCGACGATCAGCGCGGTGCGGCGCACGGTCAACGTCGCCAGAACGAAGACGAAGCACACCGCGCAGAAGACGAGAACGATCCACCCCATCACCGGCGCGGAGAACGGGCCACGGATCTCGGAATCGGGTGATCCGATCATGGCGAGCGCGACGAATGCGGCCAGCGGGACGACGACGAAGTAAAGCAGCAGCACACCGATGGTGAGCCGCTGCTTCGCTACGAAAGGACTCAGAAGTCCCAGTCCTCGTCTTCGGTGTTGACGGCCTTGCCGATCACGTACGACGAGCCGGAGCCGGAGAAGAAGTCGTGGTTCTCGTCGGCGTTGGGCGAAAGAGCCGACAGGATAGCCGGATTCACGTCGGTGGCATCCTTGGGGAACAGCGCCTCGTAGCCCAGGTTCATCAGGGCCTTGTTGGCGTTGTACCGCAGGAACTTCTTGACGTCCTCCGAGAGACCGACCTCGTCGTACAGCGACTCGGTGTAGTCCTCCTCGTTGGAGTACAGCTCCATGAGCAGCTCGAAGGTGTAGTCCTTGAGCTCCTCACGGCGCTGCGGGCTCTGCGTCTCCAGGCCGCGCTGGTACTTGTAGCCGATGTAGTAACCGTGCACGGCCTCGTCGCGGATGATCAGTCGGATCATGTCGGCCGTGTTGGTGAGCTTGGCGCGCGAGCTCCAGTACATCGGCAGGTAGAAGCCGCTGTAGAACAGGAAGGACTCGAGCAGGGTGGAGGCCACCTTGCGCTTGAGCGGATCGTCGCCCCGGTAGAAGTCCATGACGATCTGCGCCTTGCGCTGCAGTTGCTCGTTCTCCTCCGACCAGCGGAAGGCGTCGTCGATCTCGCGCGTGCTGCACAGCGTGGAGAAGATCGAGCTGTAGCTCTTGGCGTGCACCGACTCCATGAACGCGATGTTGGTGAGCACCGCCTCCTCGTGCGGAGTGGTGGCGTCGGGGATCAGGCTGACGGCGCCGACGGTGCCCTGGATCGTGTCGAGCAGCGTGAGGCCCGTGAAGACCCGCATGGTGAGCTGCTTCTCGTAGTCGGTGAGCGTGCCCCACGAGGGGATGTCGTTGCTGACCGGCACCTTCTCGGGCAGCCAGAAGTTGCCCGTCAGGCGATCCCAGACCTCGGCGTCCTTCTCGTCCGGAACCCGGTTCCAGTTGATCGCCGACACCCGGCTGACGAGCTTGATGGGTGCGCCGTCGGCGGGGCTGTGAGCGGCGGTTTCAGACATGACACCTCTGTTTTCGCAGATCTGGATTTCAACGTGCATGACACTACCCCTTGGGTCTGACAGTTCCCGGCAACGCAAGGTGTTGTGTCATCGAGCCTGTTCGGCGTGTCGCGGCACGTCCCACCACTGCCCCGGTCAGATCACCAGGGTCGCCAGCAGGCCTTCGATCACGGCGCGCTCGCCACGCACCTCGACCGTGTCGAGGGGCAATCGACGCCACAGCACCAGTTCCAGATCCGAGGCGGTGCCGCGCAGAGTGAGGTCGGCGGGCGCGAGAGCGTCCTCACCGCCGAGTACATCGACGCCGTCCGCACGCAGCCGCACGACCCACTCGTCGCCGGTGTCGGTGGCCACGATCGCGATCACCCTGCCCGCCAGATCGGGCGCGAGCCCCTGCCTCCCGAGAATCAGCGGCATCTGCATCTGCGTGAGTTCGGTGATGCCGTCGGCGGCGACCGCCGGAGCGATGGCCTCCGCCCCGTCGGGCAGGGAGTTCTGCAGATCCCAGCGATGCACGGATACCTCCTGCGTCATGCGGCGCATCCAGAACCCGGCCTTCGTCCGCCCGACGAAGGCCCGGGCCGGCTCGTCGGGATCGTGCCTGCGCAGCTCGTCGAGCAGAGCCGCGACCACTCCCGCGTACCAGCCGAGCACGGCGGCACCGTCGGGTGCGTCGGAGACGTCCGGCACGAATCGATCCGTGGAATCGGCACCCGCCTGCAGGAACATGGTGGCCCATCGGTTCGCGGCGCCCGTGTGGATCACCAGGTCACGCACCGTCCACCCCGGGCAACTCGGCACGGGCCGGCCGAGCCCCTCGGGGTCGGTAGCGGCGATGCGGGCACCGTCGGCGGCGATGGAGTCGAACCAGAGGGCAGTGGTCATTCCCCGACCTTACGAGTGGCGGGCTCGTCGCACGTCGGGTTCAGTTCAGCCGTTTCGCGCGCTGTCCGGAAGGGCCGCTGCTATCGTCCGAATTCAGTATCAAACATCACGAATGGGGGAATGTCATGAAGCTCCGGACACTACTCGTGGCGGCCGCTTCCGTCGCGGCGGTGGCTGTTCTCGCGCCGCCCGTCGCACAGGCGGAGCCGAACAGCGTGGGGTGCGCGTCGTCGCCCGATGTCGGCGCGCCGTCGACGGCGGGCGGCCTGTTCGGCACCGCACCACTCACCTTCCCCGCACCCCTCGTCGCCGGGTGGGACCTCGGCACGGGGTTCTCGCGCGGCGCCGCAACCACTGCCTCCGCGCGCTACTCCCCCGGCGGCAATGTGATGAATCTCGTCGAGGTCGGCCGCCTGCGCGTCGAGCCCGGCAGCCACGACACGATGGGAATGGCGATCGCCTTCTCGCTGTGCCGCTTCCCGAATCCGGCGATCACGAACGACGCGTCGAAGGAGACGGTCGATCGCCGCACCACCCCGGTCCGCTTCGGTCCGGTCGCGGGCACACGCCTCGATCTCAACGTCAACATCACCCCACAGGGGGACAAGTCCGCGGAGACGGACTGGTTCACCATCATCGTTCTGGACACCACGCCCACGTCGTACTTCCTCGGCGGGTCGAACAAGGCCAACGCCGAGGCGCGGGGCAAGGTCGACGCAGTGATCCGGGAGCTGCGCGTTCGTTAGGTTCCTCAGTGCCTAGGTGATTCGCACGGCATCGAGCAGGGCCTCGGCCACTGCGCGGTCGCCGTGGATGTCGAGTGCGCCCAGGGGCACGCGCCGCCACAGCGCGAGATACAGATCCGAGGCGTCACCGCGCAACGCCACATCGGCCTTCGCGTGGCCGTGCGCGAGTGCGAGCGAGTCCTGCGCCAGGGTGAAGGTCCATTCGGCATCGTCGCGATCGGTTCCGTGCAGGTGGACGGTGCGCCCGGCGAGTTCGGCGGGCAGCCCCGGTCCACGGGAGAGGAAACGCGGGGCGAAGACCTCGGCCCACTCCGCGACGCCGTCGGCGGCGAGCAGGGAATCGACGGGATGTGCCGCGGCCGAAGCATTCTCGCCGTCCCATCGGTGCACCGCCGTTTCGTGGGCCTGGCGTCGCATCCAGAACCGCGCGGTGGTGCGGCCCGCGAAGTAGCGGGCAGGCTCATCGGGGTCGTGCCGGCGGAGCTCGTCCACCAGGCCCGTCAACCGGTCGCGGTACCAGTCGGTCACGGCCGGGCCGTGCGGCGCATCGTCCTCGATCGGCGCGAACCGCTCCGTCGAGTCCGGGCCGGTCACGAGGAAGGTCGCAGCCCATCGGTGCACCGCGCCGAGGTGCACGATCAGATCGCGCATCGTCCAGCCGGGGCAACTCGGCACATCCTCCCCGAGACGCTCGGCGGGTGTTGCGGCGACGGCCGCGCCGTCGCGTTCGAGTGCGGCGATCCAATCGTTCGGGCCCATCATGATCGCGACGATACCGCCGAAGGGGCATGCTGGAGCCGTGACCGAACTGCCGATGTTCCCGTTGGGCGCCGTGTTGCTGCCGGGTGAGGAGCTGCCGCTGCGCATCTTCGAACCGCGCTACCGGCGGCTGGTGGAGCACTGCCTGGCGACCGACGGCCGGTTCGGCGTCGTGCTGATCGAGCGCGGCAGCGAGGTGGGCGGCGGCGACGTCCGCACCGATGTGGGCACCGTCGCGCAGATCGACCGCTACGTGCGCCGGATGGGTGGCGAGTTCACTCTGGTGTGCCGCGGCACGGAGCGGATCCGGGTACGGAGCTGGCTCCCCGAGGACCCGTACCCGCTCGCCGAGGCGGAGCCGTGGCCCGACGAGGTGCAGCCCGCCGTCGACCTCATCCCCCTGCTCGGCAAACGCGACGAGATCGAACGCCTCGCCGCGCAACTCGCGCGCCGCGACGGGGCCAAGCCGCGACGGTGGCCCAAGCTCAAGCTCCCCGAGAATCCGGTGGAGCGCAGCTACTTCCTCGCCCGCGCGCTGCCGCTCTCCGATGCCGATCGGCACCGGGCCTCGCGGCGCCGGGACCGGCCGATCGGATTCGCCTGCTCACCGATGCACTCGACGATGTGATCGCCTCGCTGCGGTTCCGCCTGCAGTAGCGCGGAGTCGACCGTCCGGCGCCGCCGTGTCCGGTGCGATCGCCGCGGTGTCATTAAGCTGAGCCCGTGCAGCTCAGTGACTTCAACGCTCTCGACTCCCGCGACGCCGCGCGCCTCGTGCGCGTGTGGGCGGCGGTTCCGGCCTGGGCCGATGCGGTCGTGGCCGCCCGGCCCTACGGGTCGACCGCGGAGCTGGTCGAGCACGCCTCGGCGTTGTCCGCGGAGTGGACGGCCGAGGATCTGGACGCGGCTCTCGCCCACCACCCGCGAATCGGTCAGCGGGCCACCGGGAACGATGCCGACGCACGGGCCTCGGCCTCGGAGCAGGCCGCGGTGTCCGATGCCGATACCGCGGTGCGGGCGGAGATCGCCGCCGCCAATGCCGCCTACGAA
Organism: Tsukamurella strandjordii; assembly: GCF_039525985.1. Classification (NCBI taxonomy): domain Bacteria; kingdom Bacillati; phylum Actinomycetota; class Actinomycetes; order Mycobacteriales; family Tsukamurellaceae; genus Tsukamurella; species Tsukamurella strandjordii. The sequence continues at coordinate 221,513 of NZ_BAAAII010000002.1, forward strand.
TCTCGTTTCGGCCGTGTCTTCCTGGTGCGTGCGGCGGGACGATCGGCACAGGAGATCCTCGTGGAGGCGCAACGACGACTGACGAACGACGATGCGACGGAGATCGCCGAGGGCCTCGACGCGCTCCGCGAGATCGCCACCCTGCGCATGCGATCCGATCTACCCGAGGAGGCCACCGCATGAGCCATCTGACCACGCACATCCTGGATTCGGTAGCGGGCGCCCCCGCCGCCGACGTGGAGGCGGTGCTCGCGCGCGCCGACGGGACGGAGATCGATCGCGGCCGTACCGATTCCGACGGACGGCTGGCACTCGGGCCCGAGCACCTGCCCGACGGCGCCTACCTGCTGCGGTTCGAGACCGGCCGGTACTTCGCAGACACCGGGCAGGAGAGCTTCCATCCGTTCGTGACGATCGCCTTCACCGTCGCAGGCCTTCCCCACTATCACGTGCCGCTGCTGCTCAGCCCGTTCTCGTACACCACCTACCGCGGCAGCTGACCGCCGCGGAAACATCGTCGTAATCCCCTGGGCCCGATCGGAAATACCCGTGTGACACGGCCCGCATAGCGTGCTGGACATGAAGGTCATCATCATCGGCGCGGGCGTGGGCGGAACCAGCGCCGGCATCGCCCTGCGCCGGCTCGGACACGACGTGACGATCTACGACAAGATGCGGGAGAACCGGCCGGTGGGCGCCGCGCTGTCGCTGTGGTCCAACGGTGTGAAGGTGCTCAACTGGCTGGGGTTGGCGGACCAGGTCGCGGCGCTGGGCGGCGATATGGCGACGATGGCCTACCTCGACGGTCACAGCGGTGAGCAGTTGTGCCGGTTCAGCCTCGCCCCCGTGACCGCGCAGACGGGCCAGAAGCCCTATCCCGTGGCCCGGGCCGATCTGCAGGCCCTGCTGATGGACACCTTCGGGATGGATCGGATCCATCTGGGCAGGCAGCTGGTCGATGTGGCGGACGACGGGACCACCGCGACCGCGACCTTCGCCGACGGCGGTACGGACACCGCCGACATGCTGATCGGCGCCGACGGGGCCCGGTCGACGGTGCGCGATTACGTGACACCGGAGGGCGCACCGCGGATCGAACGGAAGTACTCCGGCTACACCAACTTCAACGGACTCGTGCCGCTGTCCGCGGAGATCGGGCCACCGGATCAGTGGACCACCTACGTCGCGGAGGGCAAGCGCGCCGCCGTGATGCCGATCGCGGGCGATCGCTTCTACTTCTGGTTCGACGTCCCCCAGGAGCACGGACTCCCGTACGACCCGTCCGACGGGATCGCGCCCCTGCGTGCGGCGTTCGACGACTGGGCCCCGGGAGTGCAGGCCCTGCTGGCGAGCATCGACCCCGCGACCTCGCTCAACCGGGTCGAGATCTGGGACATCGATCCGTTCCACACGTGGGTGCGGGGGCGGGTCGCGATCCTCGGCGATGCCGCGCACAACACGGCACCCGATATCGGCCAGGGCGCGTGCTCGGCCCTGGAGGACTCCTTCGCTTTGGGCATCGCGGTCGCGACCAACACCGTCTCGGTGCAGGACACGCTGCTGCGCTACCAGAAGATCCGGTCCGAGCGGGCGGGCGATCTCGTGCTGCGCGCCCGCAAGCGCGGCGATGAGACGCACGCCTTCGATCCTCAGGTCACGCAGGCCTGGTACGACGGACTCCGGGGCGCCGACGGTGCCGGGATCATCCGCGGGATCGTCGGCAACATCGAGGACAGTCCGATCAACCTGGGCGGCGGCGTCCTCGACTGACTACCCCAGGGCGATCAGCTCGGCCGCGATCGACACGGCGATCGCGGCCGGCCCGCTGGCGCCGATCGCCATACCCACCGGCGAGCGGAGTCGCGCGACCTCCGCAGCGGTGAACTCCCCCGCGAGCGCGGCACGATGGCCCTGCCCGGTGGCGGCCGATCCCAGTGCTCCCACGTAGCCGAGACCGCTGCGCAGTGCTTTCGCGAGAACGTCTGTGGCGTAGCGCTCGTCGTGCGTCAGCAGCACGAGTGCATCGGCGGGACCGGCCTGTGCCGCCGCGAGCACCCGGTCGGGCCAGCCACAGATCACCTCGTCGGCCTCGTCCACCTGAAGTCGGGTGGCGAACGCGGGACGCGGGTCGATCACCACCACCCGGTAGCCCAGCGGTCCCGCGAGCCCGGCCAGGGCCGCCGCGAGACTGGTCGCGCCCACCAGGAACAGTCGCCGCCGGGGCTCGCACCTGCCGCTGCGCGCGGCGATGGCGGCGAGTGTGGAATCCGGGTCGAGCACCGGGAATCGCTCGATACCGATCCGCAGCGTGCCGCCGCAGGTGGTGGCGACGAACGGGCCACCCCCGGGGCCGTACGTCCGCGTGCGCGGGCGGCCGTCGGCGAGCACCCGATGCGCCGCGGCCACCACATCACCCTCCACGCATCCGGCGGAGACGGTGCCCACCACTCCGTGCTCCCACACCAGCAGCTGCTCGCCGACGGGCAGCGGCGCGGGGCGGGTGACCTCGTCGATGGTCGCCACCGCGATGTCTCCGGAGGCCGCGGTCACCGCTCGCCGGAAGGATTCCGGGAGAAGGCGGTTCATCGTGCACCCCCGATCGGAACCGGCCGGTCGATATCGAGGCCGGTGGCGAGGTCCCCGCAGTCGATCAGCTCGGTGGTCTCGGGGAGGTGCGGTCCCAGGCCCCGGTCCGCATCCCGGGGGCCCGCGCCGAGCAGTGCTGCGATGAGCGGCTCCCGGTGCCGTGCCGCGAGATACACCGGGTGCCCGGGTACGCCGTCGTACTCCGCACGCGCCGTGCCGCCTTCGGACCTGCGCCCGGCGCGGATCACGCGGCGCACGCACTGCGCCCCGATGTCGGGGGTGTCGACCAGCCCGACGACCACGTCGCCGCGGGCGCGTGCGAGACCCGCCGCCACCGAACGGCTCAGCCCCACCGACCAGTCGCCGGCCACCACGATCTCGGCGCCGGGGATGTGCGCCGTGAGATCGGCTCCGAGCACCACCAGGACTCGCGTGCATCCACCGTCGGCCAGTGCGCGCACCGCGGTTCGTGCCCATCGGCCGCCCGCCGCTCGCACCTTGGGCATGCCGAACCGAGTTCCCGCACCGGCGGCGAGCAGCACCCCGGTGAGGCGCGGTTCCGCCTGTTCGGCGAGCAGTTCGATGGGCATCGCCGCAGTGTAGGCACGGTTCCGCCGGCCTCGCGCGGCGCTTGTGCGATCCTCCAAAGGCCGGAGGGGCGGGGCTCCACTTTTCGTTTCTCCGGCACACGCGCGCCGTGGCGAACCGGGTGCACTCTGGGCGGCATGACCACCTCGCTCCGGCCGACATCCGCGGTCCAGCCCCACCCTGTCGACCGCGTACCGTCGGCGGGACGGCTCGTGGCCTACGGCGCGCAGCACGTCGTCGCCTTCTACGCCGGCGCCGTCCTGGTACCGATCATCATCGCCCGCGCGATCGGCCTGTCCGCAGATGAACTGCGCCTGCTGATCATGGCCGACCTGTTCACCTGCGGGATCGCGTCGATCATCCAGTCGGTCGGCTTCTGGAAGGTGGGCGTGCGGCTGCCGCTGCTTCAAGGTGTCACCTTCGCCTGCGTGAGCCCGGTGGTGGCCATCGCGTTGAGCAAGGGCGGCGGCACCGCAGGGCTGCTCTACGCCTACGGCGCGGTGATCGTGGCCGGGGTGTTCACCTTCCTCATCGCGCCGTACTTCGCGCGACTGCTGAAGTTCTTCACGCCGGTGGTCACGGGTACCGTCCTCACCTTGATCGGCATCTCCCTGCTGCCCGTGGGCGCACATGACGCCGTCACCAATCCGCATACCGGCCAGGAGGATCCCGGGAACATCCGCTGGTTGCTGTACGCGCTCGGGACCATCGCGGTCATCGTCCTGATCCAGCGCTTCTTCCGCGGCTTCATGAAGACGGTCGCAGTGTTGATCGGCCTCGTCGGCGGGACCGCGGTCGCCTTCCTGCTGGGCGACGCGTCCTTCGACGAGGTCGGTCGCGCCGATGTCGTCGGCTTCGCCCATCCCTTCGTTTTCGGGCTTCCCCGCTTCGATCCGGTCGCGATCATCTCGATGATCGTCGTGATGCTCATCATCGCCGTCGAGTCCACGGGCAGCGTCTTCGCGACCGGAGACATCGTCGGCAAACGCATCGGCAAGGAGGAGATCGCCGCCACCGTGCGGGCCGACGGCGTCGCCTCCGTGATCGGCGGTGTCTTCAATTCCTTTCCCTACACCTGCTTCTCGGAGAACGTGGGACTGGTCCGGCTCACCGGTGTGAAGAGCCGTTGGGTGGTCGCAGCGGCCGGCTGCATCATGATCGTGCTCGGCTTGCTTCCCAAGGGAGCCGCGGCCGTCGCGTCGATCCCCGCGCCGGTCCTGGGCGGGGCTGCGCTCACGCTGTTCGCGACGGTCGCGGTGATCGGCATCCAGGTGCTGTCCCGCGTCGATTTCTCCGATCACCGGAACCTGATCATCGTGGCCACCTCACTCGGCATGGGCATCCTGGTGACCACCTATCCGAAGGTCTCCGAGGCGGTGCCGCCGTGGCTGGAGATCCTGTTCGGCTCGGGCATCACGCTCGGCAGCGTGACCGCGATCGCGTTGAACCTGCTGTTCTTCCACGTGGGACGGCGAGAGGGACCCGCGGTCGCGGGCGGCCCGTCCGACGGCGTGATCACGCTGCCCGAGGTGAACGCGATGTCGCGCGAGCAGTTCGGCGAGACCTTCGGCGCCGTGGTGCAGAACAGCGATTGGGTGCTCGACCGCGCGTTCGCCGGGGCGCCGTTCGCGGACACCGGGGATCTGCGGGCGGCCTTCGCCGAAGCCATCCTCTCCGGCTCGGATGCCGAGAAGGCGGAGCTGATCCGCACCTTCCCCGACCTGGGCGCCCGCGACGCCGAGGGCGCCGCCCTGGCCGCCGATCACATCGCGCTGGCCGATCTCGGTCCGGACGAGCGCGCCGAGGTCGATGCGCTCGCCGTCGCCTACCGCGACCAGTTCGGATTCCCGCTGGTGGTGTGCGCGCGGGAGATCGCACGCTACGACCGGGTGGTGCGCTCAGGCCGCGAACGACTGGAGAACTCCGCAGCCACCGAGCGGGCCTTCGCTGTCGTGGAGATCGCGAAGATCGTCAACTACCGGTTCGACGACACCGTCGCGAACGCGAACCCGATCGCGTCCGCCCTCGGCGCGGGACCGTCGATCGAGGGCCGATGGTGACTCCCGTGCCCGCCACCGTCTTCCGCGCGCGGCTCGTCGACGCCGTTCCCGGCCCGCACGGCCCGGCACTTCGGATCGAGGCGGACGGTGCGCTGGCCGTCCGGGCGGATGGGACGATCGGCTTCCGCGGGGCGTGGGCCGACCTGCCCGCCGAATACGGCGCCGCGCCCGTCGTCGATCATCGGGACGGATTCGTGTTACCGGGGTTCGTCGATACCCACGTGCACTTCCCCCAGGTGTTCTCGACCGGCGCGTACGGGGGCGGCAGGCTCCTGACGTGGTTGGAGCGCTGCATCTTCCCCGCCGAGGCGAGGCTCGCCGATCCCGCGTTCGCGGACATCGCGGCCGACGCCTTCTGCGCGCGTCGCGCCGCGGCGGGCACCACCACCGCCCTGGTCTTCGGGTCCGCCTTCCCTGGAGCGCAGAAGGCGCTGTACACGCAGTCCCTCGCTTGGGGCCTGCGCACGGTCTCGGGCCGCGGCGTCCAGACGCTCGGACCCGCGGCGGCGGCACCCCTGCTCACCGACATCGACACCGCGCTCGGACTGTGCCGGGACGAGATCGGCGAATGGCACGGCGCGGGCGACGGACTCGTGCGGTCGGCGGTGGTACCGCGGTTCGCCCTCTCCCTCGCGCCCGCCGAGATGCGCCGGCTCGCCGACTTCTACGACGAGGTGCGCGGCGACGGCGTCTACTTCCACTCCCACCTCTCCGAGAACGATTCCGGCCCGGACGGTGAGGTCGCCGCGGTGCGCCGCGCGTACGGGACCACGAACTACCTCGATGCGTACGCCGGTTTCCTCGGTCGCCGTTCGGTGTTCGCGCACGCGGTCCACTGCGGCGACGGCGAACTCTCCGCCCTGGCCGCGGCGGGATCGTCGATCGCGCACTGTCCGGTCTCGCAGCTCTTCCTCGGCTCGGGCACCATGCCCTGGCGGCGCACGATCGACGCGGGGGTCACGGTGGCCCTCGGCACCGACGTGGGGGCGGGCGACGAATGGCTGCTGCCACGGGTCGCGAACACGGCGTACAAGGTGCACCTCAGCGATCGCGACTCGGTGGCGCTCGATGCCGCAACCCTGCTCGACCTGTGCACCCTCGCCGGTGCCCGCGCACTCGACCTCGACGACCGCATCGGCAACCTCGAGGCGGGCAAGGAGGCCGACTTCGTGGTGGTCGATCCTCACCGCTCCCCCGGGCTCCGGGCCTCGCTCGAGCACTGCGGAAGCGGTTCCGAGGCTGCGGTGTTCACACTGCTCATGACCATGCGGGAGGACGCCGTGGCTTCGACCTACGTGCGCGGGCGCCAGGTGCTCTCGCCCGCGCTGTGAGTCAGAGCAGTTCGAGTGCGAGGGAGACGTCCACCCGCGCGCGGTTGTCCGAGACGTCGCGTCCGGTCAGCTCCGCCGCCTTGGCGATCCGGTAGCGCACCGAGTTCGGGTGCAGGTGCAGCTCGTCCGCGGTCCGCACCCAGGACCCGCCGGTGGCGAGGAACACGCGCAGCGTCGCCAACAGGTCCGATCCCGAACGCTCGTCGTGGTCGATGAGCGGTCCGAGTACGCGGGCCACGAAGTCCTCGCGCACCCGGTCGGGCACATAGGCGAACAATGCCCGGGCCGAGCTGAGTTCGGCCGCCGTGTGCAGGGACACCGGCCCGTCGCCGAGATCGGCTGCCAGCCGGGCCGCGCGCACGGCGCCGCCCACGCCCTCGGCGGGCGAGGGGTCGGAGACCCCGATCCGCACCGGGCCGTCGAGGGCCGGCGCCACGCGCAGGAGATGCCGCCGCAGCTCGTCGCAGGCCGAGCCGACTGCACCGCCGGGCAGGTGGGCGATCACATCACCCTCGTCGACGCCCACCGTCACCCCGGCGAGCGCCACGAGCGCATCCCGGACCAGGCCACGCAGCAGCCGCGGATCGCCGCCCCGGACCACCACGACGGTGCCCGCGCCGAGGCGGCCATCGCCTGCGACGAGCGCTGCGACCGCGGCGTCACCGTCCGCATCGGCGAGCCGCGCGACATCCGATTCGCGCGCACGCACCAGCGAGGTGATGGCGATGAACTCGTCGTAGGCGTCCCAGGCGTCGCGAGGGATCGCCGCCGGTGCGGCGCCGAGGAACAGGTACCAGGCGGTCGCGAGAGTGCGGCGCGAACCGACCGGGACGAGCGTTCCTCCCGATACCGCGAGCGGAAAGCTGCGGGCCGACTGTGCGGCGGCCGCGATCTCGTCGAGCTGGGGGTCCGTGGTGGCGAGCCCCACCGCCGCGACCCGCTTCCCCGCGGCGGTGAGCAACTGGCAGCCGATGCCGGTGGCCGACACCACCGAAGCGGCGATCTCATCGAGCGCCCTCCCCTCGGCCAGCGCCGCGAGCAACTTGCGGGAGCGATCCAGGGCGGCGTGCACCTGCTCGGCCTGGCGCTGCGCCGCGTGGATGAAGGCGTGCGTCAGATCGCCGAAGGAGACATCGGCGGGCACCGCGAACAGCGCCATTCCCGCGCGGGAGCAGGCGTCCACGAAGTGGTCGGGCACCGCACCGAAGTGGTCCATGCCGGCGCCGATCGCCACTGCCCCGCCGGCCGCCACGGACCGCACGAACTGCTCGGATTCGGCGGCATCACCGGAGTGGAAGAGCAGGCCCGTGAGCACCAGCTCGCCGCCGCTGAGGTAGCGCTCGGGGACGGGCTGATCGGTGGTGAACACCCGGCCCAGCTCCACCGCGCGTGCCTCCCCGGGATCCACCAGGAGCCGCAGCCGGAACTCCGGGATGTCGATGAGCTCGCCGAGCCGCACGCCGCCTCCTTCCGTCGTAGATTCCCACAATAACGGCGCCGTGTAACCACCGGATTTCGTAGCGCGAGCGGTATCCGGGGGCGCGCGGGCCCCGTTGAATCACCCCATGGACCTCCCCGCCATCCACACCGTGATCGCCCCCGCCGAACGGGAGGCGCTCCCCGTATCCGGGCTGTTCGTGGCCGGTGGAACCTGGGTCTTCTCCGAACCGCAGCTCGACCGGACGGTGCTCGTGGACCTCATGGCGCTCGGGTGGCGCCCGGTCACTGTGCGATCCGACGGCGTCGACGTCGCCGCCACCGCGACGCTCGACGAGCTGGCCGGGTTCGACTACCCCGCGGCATGGCCCGCCACGGGGCTGTTCGGCGAGGCCGCACAGTGTCTGCTGGCCTCGTTCAAGGTGTTGGGCGCCGCGACGATCGGCGGGAACCTGGCGCTCGCGTACCCCGCGGGGGCGATGATCGCCGCCGCGGTCGCGCTCGATGCGGAGGTCCTGGTGTGGCGCGCCGACGGGACGGCCGACGTGGTGGCCGCCGCGGATTTCGTGCGCGGGAGCGGACGCACAGTGCTCGGCCCGGGAGACCTGATCCGCAGCCTGCACTTCCCGGCGACGGCGCTGGCCTCGCCGACGGCGCTTCGCAAGGCGGCGATGGCCGACCGCGGCCGGTCCGGGGCGCTGCTCATCGGCCGCACCGCGGCCGACGGATCGCCACGCCTCGTGGTGACGGCCGCGACGCACCGGCCCGTCGTTCTCGGGGCCGGCACCCCGTGGGCGTCGGCGGGCAGCGTTATCGCCGACGAGCTCTTCGTCGACGATGTGCACGGCGCGGCGGACTGGCGGCGCGCGGTGGTCGGGGTGCTCGCCGCCGAGATCGCCGACGAACTGGGGTGGGCGTCGTGAAGCTCACCGTGGACGGCCGTGCCGTCGAAGTCGACCCGGCCCCCGGACAGTGCCTGCGCACCGTACTGCGCGACCTGGGCACCCATGCCGTGAAGCGGGGCTGCGATCACGGCGACTGCGGCGCGTGCACCGTGCTGGTGGACGGCGCGGCGCGGCACTCGTGCATCACGCCCGCGTTCCGCGCCGACGGTGCCGAGATCGTCACCGCGGCAGGCCTGGCCGCCCCGGGCGAGACCTGCTCGGTCGCACAGGATTTCGTGGCGGCGGCGGGATTCCAGTGCGGCTACTGCACGCCGGGAATGGTGGTCACGGCGGCGGCGCACCGGGCCGGGCAGGGACCGCGCGCCGAGGCCGAGGCCTTCAAGGGCAATCTCTGCCGGTGCACGGGCTATCGATCCATCCGCAGCGCACTGGCCGGTGCACCCGGTGCGGATTGTCCCCGCGCCCCCGCCGCCGCGGCGGTCGTCACCGGCGCGGCGGCGTTCACCCTGGACGAGGAGGCGCCGCCCGGCACCCTCCACCTGCGTTTCGTGCTCAGCCCCCATGCCCACGCCCGCGTATTGACCGTCGACGCCACCTCGGCGCTCGCCATCCCCGGAGTGCGGGCGGTACTGGGGCCGGACGACGATCCGGGAGTGCTGCATTCGTGGGCGCGGCACCACGACCGCGCCGACGACCCGGATGACACACTCCTGTACGACCCGATCGCCCGGTACGCGGGGCAGCGCATGGTGGCGGTGATCGCCGACGATGCGCGCGCCGCCGAACGCGGCGCCGCGGCGGTGACGATCGAGTACGAGATCCTGCCCGCCGTCCTCGATCCCGAGCAGGCGCTGACGAGCGACGTACGAGTGCACGGCGATAAGGACGCCGCATCCCGGATCGCCGATCCTGCGTGCAATCTGGTGGCCGCGGGGTCCGCGCACACCGGCGACGCCGACCGCGGTTTGGACGACGCGGCCTTCACCGTCGACGAGGTGTGGCGAACGGGCCGGGTACAGCACGTGCACTTGGAAACCCACTGCGCACGGGCGTGGACGGGTGACGACGGCAGGCTCACCGTCCGCAGTTCGACGCAGGTCCCGTTCCTGGTGCGCGACGAACTGGCGCTGCTCCTGGGGTTGGACCGCGATCGCGTGCGGGTGCTCACGGGCCGGGTGGGCGGCGGCTTCGGCGGCAAGCAGGAGATGTTGGTGGAAGCGTATGTGGCGCATGCCGCGCTGCGCCTCGGTGTGCCGGTCCAGTGCGAGATGACGCGGCGGGAGCAATTCGTGACGGCGCCGTCACGGCATCCGATGCGGGTGCGGGTACGGGCGGGCTGCGATGCCGACGGGGTGCTCACCGCGCTCGATATCGACGTCCTGGCGAACGCCGGTGCGTACGGCAACCATTCGACCGGGGTGATGTTCCACGGCTGCAGCGAATCGACGGCGGTGTACCGCTGCGCGAACAAGCGGATCGAGGCGCGGGCGGTGTACACGAACACGTTGCCGTCCGGCGCCTTCCGCGGATACGGCCTGGGGCAGGTGGGCTTCGCGATCGAGGGCGCGATGACGGAGCTGGCTCGACAGGCCGGTCTGGATCCGGTGGAGTTCCGGCGGCGCAACGTGGTGCGCGCCGGCGATCCGCTGGTGGATTTCCATGTGGCTGGTCCCGATCCGGCCGATGGCGATCTCACCTACGGCGGCAGCTACGGTCTCGATCAGTGCCTCGATGCTGTGCATGACCGGCTGGGCCCGCCCGTGGACGCCCCGGCGGGATGGGCGGTGGGCCGTGGCGCGGCGCTCGCGATGATCGCGACGCTGCCGCCGCGCGGCCACATCGCCGACGCCACCGTCGAGCTCACCGCCGACGGTCCCCTGCTGTCGGTGGGGACCGCGGAGTTCGGCAACGGCACCACCACCGTGCTGGGACAGCTCGTGGCGCAGACGCTCGGCTGCGACCCCGACGAGGTGTCGATCCGGCAGTCCGACACCGACGCGGTCGGCCACGACACGGGTGCGTTCGGTTCGGCCGGCACGGTGGTGGCCGGGCGGGCGGTGCTGGCCGCGGCCCAGGACGCGGCGGCGCAGCTGCGCGCCACGCACGGGACCGAGTCCTTCTCGGGAGCGCAATTGCGCAGCGCCGCAGGGATCATCGGGCGTGGGCGGCACGACGGTACGCCGCGCTCGCTCGCCTTCAACGTGCAGGGATTCGTCGTCGCGGTGCGGCGGGAGACCGGCGAGGTGCGCATCCTGCGGTCGGTGCACGCCGCCGATGCGGGCACGGTGCTCAACCCCGAGCAGTTGCGCGGCCAGATCGAGGGCGCGGTGGTGCAGGCGCTCGGCACGGCGATGTACGAGGAGATGCGGATCGACGAGTCCGGTGCGGTGGAGAACCCGGAGCTGCGGAACTATCACGTGCCGCAGATGGGCGATGCGCCGGAGACGGAGGTGGTCTTCGCCGAGACCTACGACGAACTGGGCCCGCTGGGAGCGAAGTCGATGAGCGAGGCACCGTACAACCCGGTGGCCCCTGCCCTCGCCGCCGCGGTCGCCGACGCCATCGGCACACCGATCCGGGAACTACCACTGTCCCGGGACCGGGTCTGGCGGGCGAGTACTCCATCCGTGCGTTGAGCAACGCGGAGCCCTGGGCTTCCGTGCTTGCGCGGGGCATTGACGGACGAAATCGCCTAGTCCACATACGAGCCGCACTCCTTCGGCGACCTGCTGGACTTCACCGAAACTCCTGGGAGAATACTCATAGCGCGACAAAAGCCGGCGAAGCAGCTACAGCGTGCAGTCTACTGACCTTAATCCATACCTAGCGGCTTCGGCCATCATATATCTACAAGAGATTCCCGCCGTTGTGTTCGGCAAGCCACGATCTGACAGCCACCACAAACTCAAAGTCGTCCTCGGAAACCGGCTCAGAATGAGCACACTTGTTTCGAACCAGATTGAAGCGAATTAGCCACTCGCTCGCCTTCTTCCACTGCCCCTTGGGCACCCGCGGAGAACCGTACTGAGACGCGAATAACTTCGACCACAGGTCGGGGCTCGCGGTAAATATGTCGCGATACTGAGTCAGATACATGCAATCCCACGGGTGAACTTCTTCAGTTAGATCTCTATCAAGATTCTTCTCGACTGCAAGCTCACCAGCCTTCTTCTGGACAGCTATCGGGACGCCCTTCTTGAACCAGAGCTCGCCAAACTCGCCGCGCAGCCTCCCTTTTACGTCGTTCTTGAGAAACGATTCTACTTCAGAAATAACATTGAAGGCTTCGGTGACATACCTACGATCTTGACTCGCTAGATAGTCGCTCAAACCGGCCGGGTCGAACGATGGAATAACGGACGTCAACTCAGCTTGCAGCGCCCTCAACATACCGTTCGCGCCTCCTCCTCCATACTGCCTTCGAAGCTGCGAACCGTCCTCGAAACTGATACCATTGAGCACTAAGATCAGCCCGTCAAGAACCCCGGCTACAGAATCAACCAAATGGCCGACATCGTCGCATTCCGCCAGGCTCGAATCGATTTTGACGGCATGCTCAAGTGCATCGCTAAACAGACGCAAGAGAGCTTCGACTCCGTTATTCATGAACAGGAATCCGCCTTCGGCCGAGCCCAAATTCCACTGAAGTGGCACCCCGTCTCGCACACGCCACATGCACGAACTCACATACGATTTGACCAACGCGTACGTATCGTCAACGTCATCACGATTTAAGATGCCCTGACGACGGACAGTAGACTTATTGAAACTCGTAACCAAATTTCCACGCGCGATTCCCGCATCAATTGCGCTAACCGTAACACATCGCAGCGACGTCTTCAGATCTTCGCCGACAACGACTCGTCCAAATAGCGGAGAATCTCGTTCTTCGCCCATTGCCTGCGCGATCCGCAGCCTTATGGCTTCGGTTCGCTCACGCGGATCTTTCGACCCCCATAGCAGGTCAGAATTGAGGGTACTTCGCAGATTCTTCGGCACGGCCTGCTGTTGTTCGTTTATGTCCATAAACATCCGGACCTGCTCTACGCGCGGAAGGTCCACAAACGCCACAACGGGAATTTTGTCCTTCATAGCTGATTCAAGACCGGCGTAACCATAGAGGCGATGTTGCCCGTCGATCACATACAGCGCACGATACGTCTGCGGAAGATGCAACGTTCCGACTCGGCCGCTGTCGACGTCAAATCGAACCTTGGCCGGATCGAACTGTAAACCGCCACGTCCGTGAGAATCCACGTTGACAATCAGCGAATTCGGGAAAAATCCACCACCAGAAACGAATCCGGCAACGTCTCGAAGTCGACTCTTTCGGATAAGTCGTTGATATGTCGGCATCATCTCACTGTTGGCTTTGCTGCGGTGCAACACATAGGCCAACTTGAGCAGTCTCTCAGGTTCAATCGTAAATGAATAGTACCTATGGCCACCCATTCTTCCCTCAACCGCTAGCACCCTCGACTCAAGTCCGGGGATCTTTTGATTGGCAAATAGGCTTCCCAAGAACTGATATCGTCCCGCCGTCCCGAGATGCTCAGCGAGGCCGTAGTAGTACTCTACAACGTCCTCGTCCATATGTTCATATCCGGAATACTTCAACTCGGCACGCGTGGCGCTAGAGATAAGCATATTTTGTGTTACTACAAGAAACTTCGCCTTCTTGCCGGGGAATATCTTTCGGACTGCCGCATGAACCATATCTGATTCCTCGCGCAGACCGCGTCCAACGTCTATCAGTGACCCCGAGGTAGCATCGGATGCATATTCGCACTTAACCAGCAAGACCACTTCATCGTCGGCGGCTGCGATAGAGAACGTTGCCGCTGTGTTACCGGGGATGAGCTGGATTTCAGGGGCACACGTAATCGTGTCGAATCCAAGTTTCGCGAGCATTACCCATACGCGATCACGAAGCGCGACTACTCCGTCTTTCAACTTTCGGATACGAACTGTGCGCTTTAAGCGCTTCTCAATTTCCCATCCCCGCTCAAGTGCGTCTGGTACATCCTGCGGACGGATCGCTAGGCTTTCATAGCCCGACGCCCTCCTCCGCATCTCGCGGCGAAACTGCCCTTCCATGAGCACGCACCACTCATCCGGGATCTCCATGCGCCTCCCTCAAGTTCGTGAAGAGGTACTCATCTGCCCGACCGCGGGCAGCACCACCCCCGCCAATCGAATTGCGTCGATGCACAACCATACGTCGCCCAATGTCCCCGAACAGCTCCGCAATTGAATCATGCGCCGCATTGGTTAGTATAAAGTACGCGCCCCTGCGCTGCACCTCATCGAGATAATTGCGTATTCGCCGCTGGTCATCGAAACTGAATAGACGCTCATTGTATTTGACAAAGCCATTATTGTTATGGGCTACGGTGTACGGCGGATCCAGAAACACTAGATCGTTGCTCGAAATTCTGGCCACAGAACTGGAAAAATCTTCAACCCACAAGTGAGCCTCCCGAAGACGTCGCGATGCCGCCGCCAACGCGGACTTGCTCGGAATCTGCGGGTTCTCTCTACGCCCAAACGGTACATTATACTTACCGTTCAGATTGACTCGGTAAATTCCATTGTACGATGTGTGGTTCAGGAATATGAATCGCGCAGCTCGCTGATATCGTCCGCGTGGCACATTAGACCGAACTTCGTAGTAGCAATCTGCGGTATTGTCGTACTGCTCCAGATAGCGATGCACCGATAGATGGTTGTCTCGGACGCTCCGGTACATCTCGATCAGATCGGAGTTCATATCCGAAAGGTGCGCCTCCCCTGATACTCCAAGACCGAAGAACATGGCACCGCCACCAAGGAAGGGTTCGTGGTAGTCCCCGATCTCCGAATTCCGGAGCATGTTGCGAACTTCGGGAACGAGCCACCGTTTTCCGCCGGCCCAACGCAAGAATGGACTCAAGCACTCGCCCGGACTGGTCTGTATATCTACCGCTTGTCCGTCTTTCTCAGTGAAAGACAACGATTCTGCCACAAGGCTCCCACCTAGCAACCGTGTACGTCAGCGACTGGAGCTACAGCATGCAGCTGACGCAGCCCTCGACCTCGGTGCCCTCGAGCGCCATCTGACGCAGGCGGATGTAGTACAGCGTCTTGATCCCCTTGCGCCATGCGTAGATCTGGGCACGGTTCACGTCACGGGTGGTGGCGGTGTCCTTGAAGAACAGCGTGAGCGAGAGCCCCTGGTCCACGTGCTGGGTGGCGGCGGCGTACGTGTCGATGATCTTCTCGTAGCCGATCTCGTACGCATCCTGGTAGTACTCCAGGTTGTCGTTGTCCATGTAGGGCGCCGGGTAGTACACGCGGCCGATCTTCCCCTCCTTGCGGATCTCGACCTTCGCCGCGACGGGGTGGATCGAGCTGGTGGAGTGGTTGATGTAGCTGATGGAGCCGGTGGGCGGCACCGCCTGCAGGTTCTGGTTGTACAGGCCGTACTGCTGCACGTCCGCCTTCAGCGCGCGCCAATCGTCCTGCGTGGGGATGTGGATCTGGGCGTCGGCGAACAGCTGGGTCACCTTGTCGGTGGCCGGCTTCCACTCCTGCTCGGTGTACTTGTCGAAGAACTCACCGGAGGCGTACTTGCTGTCCTCGAAGCCACCGAACGACTGACCCCGCTCGCGCGCAATGGCATTCGATGCGCGGATCGCGTGGAACAGCACCGTGTAGAAGTAGATGTTCGTGAAGTCGACACCCTCGTCCGAGCCGTAGTAGACGCGCTCGCGCGCCAGGTAGCCGTGCAGGTTCATCTGCCCCAGGCCGATGGCGTGGCTGAGGTTGTTGCCGTGCTCGATGGACGGCACCGAGGTGATGGCGGTCTGGTCCGAGACAGCGGTGAGGCCGCGGATCGCGGTGGCGATGGTGACGCCGAAGTCCGGGCTGTCCATCGTCTTCGCGATGTTCAGCGAGCCCAGGTTGCAGGAGATGTCCTTGCCGATCTCGGCGTAGGACAGGTCGTCGTTGTAGGTCGACGGGGTGGACACCTGCAGGATCTCGCTGCACAGGTTCGAGTGGGTGATCTTGCCCGCGATCGGGTTCGCCCGGTTCACGGTGTCCTCGTACATGATGTACGGGTAGCCCGACTCGAACTGCAGCTCAGCGAGGGTCTGGAAGAACTCGCGCGCGTTGATCTTGGTCTTGCGGATCCGGGAATCCTCGACCATCTCGTGGTACTTCTCCGAGACGTTCACATCGGCGAAGGGCACGCCGTACACCCGCTCCACGTCGTACGGGGAGAACAGGTACATATCGTCGTTGTTCTTGGCGAGCTCGAAGGTGATGTCGGGGATCACCACGCCCAGCGAGAGGGTCTTGATGCGGATCTTCTCGTCCGCGTTCTCCCGCTTGGTGTCCAGGAAGCGGTAGATGTCGGGGTGGTGCGCGTGCAGGTACACCGCGCCGGCACCCTGGCGGGCACCGAGCTGGTTGGCGTAGCTGAACGAGTCCTCGAGCAGCTTCATGATCGGGATCACGCCGGAGCTCTGGTTCTCGATCTTCTTGATCGGTGCGCCGTGCTCGCGGATGTTGCTGAGCAGCAGGGCGACACCGCCGCCGCGCTTGGACAGCTGCAGCGCCGAGTTGATCGAGCGGCCGATCGACTCCATGTTGTCCTCGATGCGAAGCAGGAAGCAGGACACCGGCTCGCCGCGCTGCTTCTTGCCCGAGTTGAGGAACGTGGGGGTGGCGGGCTGGAAGCGGCCCGCGATGATCTCGTCCATGAGGCTGGTGGCGAGTTTCTCGTCACCGTCGGCCAGGGTGAGGGCCACCATGCACACGCGGTCCTCGAAGCGCTCCAGGTAGCGCTTGCCGTCGAAGGTCTTCAGCGTGTAGCTGGTGTAGTACTTGAACGCACCGAGGAACGTGGGGAACCGGAACTTCTTGGCGTAGGCCGCATCGAAGAGGTTCTTGACGAAGGTGCGGCTGTACTTGTCCAGCACCTCGGGCTCGTAGTAGTTCTCCTCGACGAGGTAGTCCAGCTTCTCGTCCAGGTTGTGGAAGAACACGGTGTTCTGGTTCACGTGCTGCAGGAAGTACTGCCGCGCGGCCTCGCGATCCTTGTCGAACTGGATGCGGCCGTCCTTGTCGTACAGGTTCAGCATCGCGTTGAGCGCGTGGAAGTCGAGCTCGGAATGACCACCGGGGCCGGAGTGCACACCGGACTGGCTGGCCGAGGGGACGAGGTCTTCTTGGGTTGCGGTCATGAGCGCGCGGTTTCCTTGCGGTCGGTGGTGCGGTGTTCGGAGGCGGCGAAGAAGTCGGTGAGCCCGGTGCGGACGCGGTGCACGTCCTCGGTGGTGCCCATGAGCTCGAATCGGTACAGGTAAGGGACCCGGCACTTACGGGAGATGATGTCGCCCGCGTAGCAGAACTCTTCGCCGAAGTTGGTGTTACCGGCCGCGATCACGGCCCGGATCAGGGAGCGGTTGTGCTCGTTGTTGAGGAACCGGATCACCTGCTTGGGAACGTATCCCCCGCCGGAGAGCGCCGTGGCCTGCTTCCCGCCGCCGTAGGTGGGGGTGATCAGGACGAAGGGCTCGTCGACCGTGATCGGCTCATCCACCCGCGTCACCGGGATGCGCTGCGAGCGCAGGCCCAGCTTCTTCACGAATCGGTGCGTGTTCTCCGACACCGATGAGAAGTAGACGACGAGCGGGCCCGACATGGCCTAGGCCGTGGCCGTGGCGGCGACGAGCGCCTTGACCCGGTCGGGACGGAAGCCCGACCAGTGATCCTCACCCGCGACGACGACGGGGGCCTGCAGGTAGCCGAGGGCCATCACGTAGTCACGAGCCTCCGGCTCCTCCGTGATGTCCACGACGCGGTACTCGAGCCCGGCCTTGTCCAGCGCCTTGTACGTGGCATTGCACTGCACGCACGCGGGCTTCGTGTAGACGGTGATCTCGACCTGGCTCATGGACGGCTCCCCTTCGCTGGACTCGACCCCGAGGCTTACTCGGAACTCGATTATGGATCGATGGACTGACAAGTTTTCGCCGCCCCGAGGGGCGTTTGCCTGCGTGAACCCAGCCGTTCCGAATGACCCGTCATCGACCCTTCGGAGCGCACTCGACGCTCCGTGGGGACGTCCGCTCGCGCAGTGCTCAGAACACTACACCTAGTGGTGCTCTGCGGGAAGCAACACAACCACTTGCGAACCACATTCGTGAAATTACCAGGTCGCAAGTCGGCCGAACGCCCTTTTTCATCGTGAATCCCCAGGACACGCCGGGAAGTCACGACACGCCGACCGACGCGCCCGGAGTGTCAGCGAACGGGCTCGACGAGGCGCGCCACGAGGTCCCCGGCGCGGCGCACGGCCTCATCGTGCTCGCGCGGCGACTTGCCCTCGAGACCGGAGATCGGGAACTCCACCACCAGCCCCTCCGGGACCTCCCCGCCGGCGATGGTGACTGCCCGCTCCGCATCCGCGAGAGTCGTGTCGAGACGGTGCCCCACACCGGCCAGCGCCACCCGCTTGCCGGACAGTGCGCTGGCGCCGTAGGGGCGCGAGCCCCAGTCGATGACGTTCTTGAGGACCGCGCTCAGAGTGCCGTTGTTCGGGGGCGCCAGCAGCAGCAGCGCATCGGCGTCGCGGATCCGGTCGCGCAGCGCCGCCGCCGGAGCGGGCGCGTCGGCACCGTCGATGTCCTCGTTGTAGAAGGGCACGTCGGCGATGCCGTCGGCGATCTCGATCCGCACGCCCTGCGGCGGATTCTCGGCGATCACCTCGGCCAGTTCGCGGTTGAGCGATGCGCTGCGCAGCGATCCGACGATCGCGAGCACGGTGATGTCGGACATGTTCTCGACTCCTCGTTTCCAAGCGGTGCGGTGCGCCCGACCGGGCGACATCCGCCCCAAGCTAACGGACTTCGGTCCGGATTTCTTCCCCCGGATCATGGTGAGCGCAAATCGGGCCCGGTACGCTCACTTTCGATGACCGGTCCACTGATCCCCCTCGCCCAGCCGCAGGCCGGCCCGCGGCGCGATGCCGCGCGCAACCGCGAACTGCTGATCGACGCCGCGCAGCGGCTGTTCGCCGAGCACGGCGTGGACGCGGTGAGCATGGACGCCGTGGCGCAGGCCGCGGGCGTGGGCAAGGGCACCGTGTTCCGGCGCTTCGGCTCGCGCGCGGGACTGCTCCAGGCCCTGCTCGACCACGACGAGATCGAGTTGCAGCAGACCTTCATGTTCGGCCCGCCGCCGCTCGGTCCGGGCGGTGATCCACAGCAGCGCCTCGTCGAGTATGGCAAGGCCCGGATGCAGATGATCGCGCGCCACGGCGATCTCCTGCGCGGTGCCGAGCAGGCCGCCCGCGATCCCTACGACGAGCCCCCGTGGCGGGTGTCCGCGATGACGGTGCGCTCGATGCTGGTAGCCGCCGGCCGCACGGAGCACGCGGACGTCTGGGCCGCGGCGCTCATGGCCACACTGAGCCCGGCCTGGGTGCTCCACCAGCTCGCCTCCGGCGTCTCGCAGGAGGCGCTGGACGCGGTCTGGGCGGAGCACGTACTCCTACTGACCGCGCTCTGAGAGCTGCTTCGGCTCCGACTGCTGCCCACGCTCGGAGATCTTCGCGAGGTAGGCGAAGCGATCGTTGGCGATGCGCATCGCGATCTCGTAGGGAGGCGCGAACTTCTGCTTCCAGAAGTAGCCGAAGCGGGTGTCGAAGGACGTGTACACCAGGTACTTGTTCTTCAGCACGCCCGCGATGATGGCCCGCGCGGCCTTCTCCGGCGAGACCTTGGGGAACGAGTCGATCCCCTTGTTCACCTTCGGGTTCGTGCGATCGACGCCGTTGATCTCGACCGTCTTCACCAGGCCGGTGTCCACCGCGCCGGGACACACCACGCTGACGCCGATGTTGTAGCGACGCAGGTCGTAGCGGAGCACCTCGGAGACGCCCACGAGACCGAACTTGGCGGCGGAGTACGCGGAGTGCCAGGGCAGCGCCAGCAGTCCCGCGGCGGAGGCGACGTTGACCAGCTGCCCGCCGCGACCGGCGGCGATCATCGGCGGCACGAAGGTCTCGATCACGTGGATCGGGCCCATGAGATTGACGTCCACGGTCTTGCGCCACTGGTCGTGGGTGAGGTTCTGGACGGTGCCCCACACGGAGATCCCGGCGATGTTCATCACGATGTCGAGCGAGCCGGCAGCGGCGTGCACCTCATCGGCGAAGGCCACCACCGCGTCGTAGTCGGAGACGTCGAAAGCCCTGGACGCGATGACTTTCGCGCCCAGGGCGGTGACGTGGCGGGTGACGGCGTCGAGCTGCTCGGCGTTGATATCGGTGAGCACGAGCTCGGCGCCGTGCGCCGCGAGAAGATCAGCGGTAGCGCGGCCGATCCCGCTGGCCGCGCCGGTGACGAGGACCTTCTTCCCCTTCAGGTCCTTGATCGGCGGGGCCATGTGGACGAGCCGGACGATATCGCGAAGTGCCATATCGCCAGCTTGCCAGAACGGGCCGCGCTACCGCTTCCCGCCGGGGCGTGACGTCCCCGACGGAAGCTACTGGGGTGTTAGCGGGGAAGCAGCGCGCCCGCGCCCAGGATGGACTTCAGGATGTCCGCGGCGGCGCCGGGACCCTGTGCGGACTGCAGCGCGCTGAGCGCCTGCGGGCTGGACATCAGGGTGTTCACCAGCTGCGAACCCTGCGGGCTGGCCAGGAACTCGACGGCCTTCGGACCCATCTCGAACAGGGTGTTGACGCCGAGGGGCTGGCTCTGGCCGGGGATCACGACCTGCGGGAGCTGCGGCAGCGTCAGCTGCCCCACGCCCGGGATCGAGACCGACGGTGCCGGTGCCGCGGTGGGGGCCGCCACGCCGGGGACCGTGGCCGCGGGGGCCTGGACGGTGCCGGCCGGGGCGCCGCCCTGGAGCATCGGGACGCCCGAGACGATGGGCGAGGTGCCCGGCGTTCCGGGAGTGACAGGGCTGACCGGGGTGGTCGCGGTGCCACCGGGGACGGCGGGGACGATCGGCGTCTGTGCCGGAGCGGTGGGAACCGTCGCTGCGGGTGCGGTCGGCGCGGTCACCGCGGGTGCGGTACCGGCCGGGGCGGTAGCGGCCGGGGCGGTGCCGGCCGGCGGCTGCGGGATCGCGCCGGGATCGGTCTGCACCGGTGCCTGCACGGGCTCGGCGACGGCCTTGCCCGCCACCGGCTTGCCGGTCAGCTGCGCGATGACGCCGTTGGCGATGGTGGCGGCGTACTGCACCTGGCCGTCGGGCGAGGTGAGCAGCGCGGCGTCCTCGGGGTTGGCGAGGTTGCCCAGGTTCGCGTAGACGAGCGGGATGTTCACCAGCGAGGGCAGCGCGCTCGCGGTCTGCGCGATGCCGTCCTTGCCGCCCAGGTACTGCGCGGGGATGAAGCCGCCCAGGCGCTGCGCGTCGCGGACCACCGTGCTCGCGGGGGCGCTCACGGCCTGCGCATCGGAGACCTTGGCGTCGGCGGCACCGGCGGCCGGGGTTTCGAGGAGGAAGCCGCGCTGGGCCGCGTCCTGCACGATGTTGTTGATGCTCACGGCCAGGTCGGCGCCCGACTTGTTCGCCGCGGCGGCGCGCTGGTCGACGCAACCGCCGAAGCCGGCGTCGTCGGCGCGGGACAGGATCACCTTGGCGCCCTGGCTCTGGAGTGCGGCCTCGACCATCTTGGTGACGGCGAAGTTGACCTTGTGATCAGGGGTTCCGTTGGCCGCGATGGCCACCGGGTTCACGCACGGAACGGTGCCGCCGCGACCGTCGGCGACCTTCTTCGCCTGGTCGATCGCGGACGAGACCGAGGAACCGGCGTCGAGAAACACGGTCTTGCCGTCGAGGGGCTTTGCGGGAGCGGGTGCAGGGTCTGCGGCCGCGATGCCGGGCGTCGCGAACAACGCGACGGCAGCAGCGGCCAGCGAACCTGCGAGAACACTGGTCTTCTTCATGGCAGCTGGGCACCGGGGAAGTGGTGCCGCTCTCCTTCCGAGTCTCTTGTGCAACTTTCGTCACATCAGTCACACGAGAAACAGTGAACCATCAATTGAGACTTTAGGGAAACCCGGATGGCGATCGTTACCGTTCCGTTATCTTCGGGCCGAGTCCGATCAGAGTTCGGTGATCGCCGAATCCTCTTGGGCCGCAGTCGAGAAACGCAACAGCGAGAGCACGGCGGCGGTGTCCGCGGCCGATTCGGCCGTGCCCGCGCACGCCTCGACCCGGGCACGGATATCGGCCTCATTGAGGTCGATACCGAGGAAGACGAGCACGGACGGCTCCCCCGACCGGCGGCCACGCTCCAGAGCCGTCCGCACGTGCCGTCCCACCGTGTGCACCTCCAGCCGGGTGCCGTCGGCCACGGTGACGAAGCCCTTCACCCGGAACACTCCCGGCGGAGGGTCGCACAGCAGGTCCGCCGCGCGGCGCGCGTCCAGCGGACCGGTCTGCACGTCGACGGCGGCGTACCCGTCGTGCAGGTGAGCATGCTCGTGCGAATCGTGGTCGTGCTGTTCCTCGGCGCGCAGAGCCTCGTCGAGCGTCAGCTGTCGCGGCGCCCGCTCACGCTCCGCAGCGCGTTCGGCGAGCACCTCGGGGTCGACGAGCAGCTCCGTGGGCAACGCGGCCTCCACCGTCCGGACGATCGGGACCGACGGTGCGTGCTCGCGCACCGTCGCGTGCACCGCATCCGCGTCCGTGGCGAGATCGATCTTGTTGAGCACCACGAGGTCGGCCAGCGCGAGGTGATGCCGCAGCGAGGGATGCCGGCGCAGCGTGTCGTGGAGGTGCGCGGCATCGGCCACGTAGACCAGGCCGCCGTAGTCGATCCGCGGGTCCTCCGCGAGCACCACCCGACGCACCATCGCGGCGGGCTCCGCCAACCCGGAGGCCTCCACCACGATCACATCGAGCTCGCGGGCGGCCAGCGCGCCGAGCACGTCCTCCAGTTCGTCGTCGTCGACGGTGCAGCACACGCAACCGTTGCTCAGCGAGACCGTCTGGACCGCCCCGGAACCGCCCGCGCCCGCCACCAGGAGGGCGTCGATGTTGACCGCCCCGAAATCGTTCACCACCACCCCGATGCGGGCACCGGTGGCGCCGCTGAGCAGGTGGTTGAGGAGCGTCGACTTACCCGCGCCGAGGTATCCCGCCACCACCACCACGGGCACGGGGCGCCGGCTCACGATGCGCAGTCCTCGCAGAGCACCGCGAGTTCCCGGTCGTGGGGTTCGGGAAGGTTCGCGACCTTCGAAGAGGGCGTGCCGCACTGGGCGCACCGTCCGATCCGCTTGCTGTGGTCGGAGAATTCGAGGCTCATCCGGCGGTCGAAGACGTACATCGCGCCCTCCCACAGACCACCGTCGCCGAACCGCTCGCCGTAGCGGGCGATCCCGCCGTCGAGCTGATAGACCTCGCCGAAGCCGCGGTTACGCATGAGGGCACTGAGCACCTCGCAGCGCACCCCTCCCGTGCAGTAGGTGATCACCGGCCGGCCTTTGAGATGGTCGTACTCACCGGAATCGAGCAGGCCGACGAAGTCGCGGGTGGTCTTCGCCGGGGTCACCACCGCGCCCGCGAAGCGCCCGATCTCGGCCTCGATCGCATTGCGTCCGTCGAAGAAGACGGCATCGGGGCGCTGCCGCACCAGCTCGTTCACCTCCTCCGGGCTGAGTGCGGTGCCGCCGCCGCGCACCCCGTCGGCGTCGACGACCAGCTCGTCCGGCACGCCGAAGGTGACGATCTCCTCGCGCGCCCGGACGGTGAGCTTGGGGAAATCGTCGGCGGAGCCGTCCGACCACTTGACGTCGGCCCGCGCGAACGCGGGGTACTCCTTGGTGGCGCGCAGGTAGCGCTTGACGGCGCGGATCTCGCCGCCCACCGTCACGTTGATCCCGTGCGGGGACACCAGGATCCGGCCGCGCAGACCGTTCGCCTCACACAGCGACCGCTGCCACAGCCGGATCGCCTCCGGATCGGCGAGCGGGGTGAACACGTAGAACAGCACGATCTTTCCCATGACCGCCCCAGTCTATCGAGACCGCCTTGCGCTCAGCCTGCGCGCAAGGCTTCCGTGCGGAGCGCCTGGGCCGAACACTCTGTCGCATGCGTTTTCGTCTGCCGCGCCTCGCCGCGGCCCTCGTCGCGGCCGTCACCGTGGCCGCCTGCTCCGGTCCGGCGGGGCCCGCCTACGACCCGCGCGCCCCGATCCCGGCGGACGTCCCCGCCGGGACCACGATCACCGTCGCCGATCAGCAGTCGATCCTCAAGACGATGCTCACCGCCTCGGGTGAGCTCGGCCGGCTGCCGTTCACGGTGAAGTTCGCCGACTTCGCCGGCGGCCCGGCGATCCTGGAATCCTTCCGCGCGGGCGCGGCGCAGGTGGCGATCGTGGCCGATGTGCCGCCGATCCACGCGCAGATCGCCCGGTTCCCCAGCCCGATCATCAAGGCGTGGCAGCAGGACCGCGGCGGCGTGGGCGTGGTGGCGCGGCCGGGAATCACCCTGCGCAGCCTTGCCGACCTGCGCGGACGCAAGATCGGCTACGCCGAGGGCACGGCGCATCAGGCGATGGTGCTGCGGCTGCTGCGCACGGCCGGACTGTCCAAGCACGATGTGCAGTTGGTGCCGCTCCAACTCACCGAGGTGGGCGAGGCGCTCGGCGCCGGGCAGATCGACATCGCGCCCCTGATGGAGCCGATCAACACCAAATACCGCAAGGCCCACCCGGACGCGCAGGCATTGCCCGACCCGGTCGCCCAGGCCGCGCAGTCCGGGCTGATGTTCCTGTACTCGCCGCAGGCCGCGCTGGCGGATCCGGCGACGGCGTCCGCGCTGCGCCATCTGTCGTCCGCGCTCGATCGGGCCCGCGGCTGGGTGGACGCCGACAAGAACCGCTGGGTGCAGACCTATTACGTCGGCGCCCTGAAGATCCCCGCCACCGTGGGCTCCGTCGCGTACGACGGCCAGGGCGGCTGGCGACCGGTGGCGCTCGACCCGGCGCTCGTGCAGCGCCAGCAGGACACCATCGACACCCTCGCCCAGTTCGACGAGATCCCCGGGGGCCGCATCTCCGCCGAGGGCTCCGTCGACTTCCGCTTCGCGACCGAGAAGGACCCCTCATGACCAGTACTCCCCTCGGCCGCCTCGGTAGCGGCCTCGGCGGCGATACCGTCCCGGAACAACGGCCCGGTGCGCTCGACCCCGATCACGAGCTGCTCCCCCGGCCCGCATCGCGGCGGGCACTCGTGGACGCCCGCCCCATCGGCGCGTGGATCCTGGCCGGCCCGGCGCTGGTGGTCGCGGTGTGGGCGGCCGGTTCGGCGACCGGCGTCATCCCCGACACCGTGCTGTCGGCGCCCTGGACGGTGGTCCGGACCGCGTGGAACCTCGCCGCCGACGGCTCGCTGTGGTCCAACATCTGGGCCTCCGCGCAGCGCGCGATCGTCGGCGGCGTCCTGGGCGTCGCCCTGGCGGTGGCGCTCGCGCTGCTCTCGGGCCTGACCCGCCCGGGCGAGGCACTGATCGACGGCACCGTCACGATCTACCGGGCGATCCCCGCGCTGGCACTGCTGCCGCTGTTCATCGTGTGGTTCGGCATCGGCGAGGAGATGAAGATCGTCCTCATCACCCTGGCGGTGGCCACGCCGGTGTACCTGAACACCCACGCCGGCCTACGCGGCATCGACCGCAAGTACGTGGAGCTGGCCGAGACCGTGGGGCTCAGCCGCGCGGCGTTCGTGCGGCGGATCGCCATCCCGGGGGCGCTCCCCGGGTTCTTCACCGGACTGCGCCTGGGCGCCACCGTGGCCTGGCTCGCCCTCGTGGTGGTCGAGCAGGTCGGCGCCTCGGACGGCATCGGCTACCTCATGTACAAGGCCCGGCTGTACGGCCTCACCGACGTGATCGTGGTCGGACTCGCCGTGTACGCCGTACTCGGCTTCGGCACCGATCTCGCGGTGCGCACCCTCTCCCGAAAGGCACTCTCATGGCAGAGCACGTTGGCGCACTGAACGATCCCGCACTCGATCAGGAGCCGGTGATCGTCGCGCGGAACCTGGTGCGCGGCTTCGACGGCCGCGCGGTGCTGCGCGGTGTGGACCTGACGATCCGGCGGGGCGAGTTCGTGGCGCTGCTCGGCCGCTCCGGCTCCGGTAAGTCGACGTTGCTGCGCGCCATCGCCTCGCTGGACGACGGGGTGCCCGGTTCCGGCGTGCTGGAGGTGGATCCCCGTCGCGCGGTGGTCTTCCAGGATTCCCGCCTGCTGCCCTGGGCGCGGGTGTTGGAGAACGTGGTGCTCGGGCTCTCCGGCTCCGATCCGAAGGAGGTGGGCCGGGCGCTGCTGAAGGAGGTCGGCCTGGACGGCAGGGAGACGGCCTGGCCCAAGGAACTCTCGGGTGGTCAGCAGCAGCGGGTGGCGCTGGCGCGCAGCCTGGTCCGCGAGCCCGCGGTGCTGCTCGCCGACGAGCCCTTCGGTGCGCTCGACGCCCTCACCAAGCTGAAGATGCACGATCTGCTGCGGGCACTGGTGGCGCGGCACCGCCCCGGAGTCCTCCTGATCACGCACGACGTCGATGAGGCCATCGCTCTGGCCGACCGGATCCTCGTGCTCGATCACGGCATCCTGTCGGTCGATCTCACCCTGCCCGCGGACACCGGGCGCCGTCCCGGTGAGAACGGTTTCGCGGAGCTGCGCAGTCGGCTCCTCGACGCCCTCGGGGTCGACCAGGGGCACGAGGCGGTGACCGCTCCCGCATGACGATCCCCGACTACGCCCGGGGCTACGAGGGATTCACCGGACGGATCGGTCGTACCGAGGAGGAGTCCACCCCTGCGTGGCCGCAGGAACGCCGCGCCCGCGCGGGCTCGCCCAACATCATCGTGGTGCTCGTCGACGACATGGGCTTCTCCGATATCGGCCCGTACGGTTCGGAGATCCCCACACCGAACCTGGACGCGCTCGCTGCGCGCGGCATCGTCTCCACCAATCACCACACCACACCGGTGTGCTCCCCCGCCCGGGCCGCCCTCCTCACCGGACTCAATCCGCATCGCGCCGGGTACGGCTCGGTGGCGAACTCCGATCCGGGATATCCGAATCTGCGGCTCAGCCTGGCCGACGATGTGCTCACCCTGCCGGAGATCCTCCGTGAATCGGGCTACGCCACCTACGCCGTGGGCAAATGGCACCTCGCGAAGGATTCCCGACTCGGACCCGACGCCGATCGCGGATCCTGGCCACTGCAAAGGGGATTCGATCACTACTACGGATCCCTGGAGGGGCTGAACTCCTTCTTCCATCCGAATCAACTGGTGCGTGACAACACCGTCGATCCCGTGACCGAGTATTCGCAGGGCTTCTACGTGACCGACGCCCTCACCGACACCGCGACGAGCTGGATCAAGGACCTGCGCGCCCACGACGCCGACAAACCCTTCTTCCTGTACTTCGCGCACATCGCGATGCACGGCCCGCTGCAGGTCAAGGACGAGGACCTGCCGCGCGGCGACCTCGACTACGCGCGCGGCTGGGATGCCGTGCGGGCGGCCCGATTCGCGCGCCAGCAGGAGCTGGGCCTGTTCGGCCCGGAGGTCTCTCCCGCCGCGCGCAACACCGAACCCGGCTACGACGTGCCCGCCTGGGACGAGCTCGACCCGGACCGGCAGCGCCGGTTCGCGCGGTACATGCAGGTGTACGCCGCGATGGTGCGCACCGTGGACGACAGTCTCGGCGCGCTGCTGGCCACCGTGGAAGAACTGGGCGAGCTCGACGACACGATCGTGGTCTTCAGCTCCGACAACGGCGGCACCGCCGAGGGCGGCCCCGAGGGCACTCGCAGCTACTTCGCGGAGTTCGTGAAGTTCGCCTCCGGTGGCGCCCCGCAGGGCTGGGAGGGCGATGTCGATCATCCGGAGGAGCTGATCGGCTCCGCACGCCTCGGGGTGCACTATCCGCGCGGCTGGGGGCAGGTCTCCAACACGCCCTTCCGCTTCTACAAGGGCCAGACCTTCGCCGGCGGCGTGCGGGTGCCGCTGGTCCTGTCCTGGCCGGGCGGCCTCGACGCCCGCGGCGTCCGGGATCAGTACTCGTTCGTCACCGATGTGGCGCCCACCCTTCTCGATCTCGCGGGCGTACCGACGCCGGACAGCCGGCACGGGGTGGCGGCCAAGCAGCGCGACGGGCTCTCCCAGCGCGCGGCGTGGTCGGACCCGGCGGCGCCCTCGGCCCGCACGCACCAGTACTCCGAGTTCCGCGGACACCGCGGATACTACCGGGACGGATGGAAGCTGCTGAGCCGCTTCGATCCCGGCGACGATCCGTTGGCGCCCCGCTGGGAGTTGTACGACAACCGCACCGATCCCGCCGAGACCCGCGATCTCGCTGCTGAGCATCCGGATCTGGTGGCCGAGTTGGCCGCCGAGTGGGAACACCAGGCGTGGCGGAACACTGTCTTCCCCATCGTGATCGACGGCTCCACGCGCAATCCCGCGGAGCGGCGGCTGGCCGATCCCGTGCGGCTGCTGCCCGGTACTCCGGTGCTGGAGCGGTACCGCTCGGCGAAGCTGGTGCAGTACCGCGACTTCCGCATCGACATCGACCTGCGCTTCGAGCCCGGCGACGAGGGCGTGCTGGTGGCGCACGGCGACGCCCTGGGCGGCTACCTCGTGTACATCCAGGGCGGCGCGGTCGTGGTGGGCTACAACGCGTACGGCCGGTACGAGGAGGCCCGCGCCGCGATCCCGCCGGGCACGCGCACCGTCGGGCTCACCGCGTCCGTGCGGCCGGACCTGCGGTGGGACCTCACGCTCACCGTCGACGGTGCGCCCGCCGCGGCGCTCGCGGACCGCGTCCAGCTGATCGGCATGGCTCCCTGGACGGGGATCTCGGTGGGCGTGGACGCGCGCGGTCCCGTGTCGTGGGATCTGCGCGAGCGCCGCGGCGTCTTCCCGTACTCCGGCTCCCTGCGTTCGGTGACGTACACGCCCGGGGCGGTCGCGGTGCCCGCGGCCACGATCGAGCGCTTGCAGCAGGAGGCCGAGGAGGAGGCGGATTGATCGCATTGCGCTTGCGGTGAATACAACCCTGGCGATCCGCGCGCTCGTCGAGTGTCCTTGAACCACAAGCAATCGATCTGCCGCCCGGGAGGCACTCATGACCGCGACGCTCGAACCGACCACCACCTCCGAGATCACCGTCACGAAGCTCAGTGAGCACATCGGCGCGATCGTGCACGGGGTCCGGCTGGGCGGCGACATCGACGACGCCACCGCGGAGCGGATCCTGGACCTGCTCGCCGAGCACGAGGTGATCTTCTTCCGCGACCAGCACCACCTCGACGATGCCGGCCAGCACGCCTTCGCCGGCCGGATCGGTGTTCCCACCACTCCGCACCCCACCGTGCGGTCCGATTCAGATCTGCTGCCGATCGAGGGCGCGGCGAACAGCTGGCACACAGATGTCTCGTTCGTGGACCGCGTGCCGAAGGCGTCCATCCTGCGCCCGGTCACGCTGCCCCCGCACGGCGGCAACACCACGTGGGCGTCCACCACCCGCGCCTACGACCGGCTTCCGGAGCCGCTCAAGGTGCTCGCGGAGAACCTGCGCGCGATCCACACCAACGATTACGACTACGCGGGCCACAACTCGACCTACCAGCGCGCGGAGTACCACCAGGAGTTCATCCGGAACATCTTCGAGTCCGAGCATCCGGTGGTGCGCGTGCACCCCGAGACCGGCCGCCGATCGCTGCTGCTGGGCCACTTCGTCAGCAAGTTCGCGGGCCTGAGCTCGCAGGATTCGGCGCCGATCCTGGCACTGTTTCAGCGTCGGATCGAGAACCCGGACAACACCGTGCGGTGGGCCTGGCAGCCGGGCGACGTCGCGATCTGGGACAACCGCTCCACGCAGCACTTCGGTATCAACGACTACGGCGACAACAAGCGCCTGCTGCGTCGGGTGACGCTGGCGGGCGACATCCCCGTCGGCGTCGACGGCCGAGAGGGTGTGGCGCTCAAGGGCGATGCGTCCGATTACTCCCCGGTGACGCCCGCCCGGCAGCGCGGCTGAGAGAGCCAGTTCCGGAGCGCGGCGTACACCGCCTCGGAGCGCAGCAGGGTGAAGTGGTGGGCGCCGCCGAGGTGGACGCCCGCGTCATCGGTGAATCCGATGCGGCGGGCGCGGTCTCGGCCCGCCGCACTGGGCGCGAGGACGAGCCCGTCGCCCACGAGCCGTCCCACGGGGTGCGCGGCGCTCCTGGTCACGGTGGCCGTCACGAAGTAGTGCGCGGCACCGTCCAGGAGTGGCACCTCGGCCGCCACCGCCCGGCCCAGCGCATCCGGGTCGCGGCCAGTCCAGTCCTCGTCGACGATCGACCCGGCGCGCAGATCCCGGATCCCCGCGCTGCGCCTGCGCAGTAACCGACCGAACGGTGCGGTCTCCGGGATCGCGACCAGGGCGGCGCTGCCGTAGTGCGCCGCCTGTTCGAGCGGGGCTCCGAGGTGCGGTGTCCCCAGGCTCACCGTGGCGGACACCGTTCGGACCCAGCGCATGCCCGCCTGCTGGGCGAGATGTGCCGCGCTGCGGGCGACGAGACCGCCCATCGAGTGCCCGATCACCGTGATGTCCGTGATCGGCACCGGCCACATCGCGTGCAGGCGTTCGAGCAGCGTCGCCAGATCGGCGCCGGTGTCGCTGATGTGGCGCCCGCTGTTGTAGCGCACGTACACCGGCGTCGCGTCGAGGTCGATCGCGAGCCGCACGCCGTAGTCGTCCGCTGCCAGACCGCCCGCTCCCCAGGCGTGTTCGGTCTCGCTGAGGCCGTGCAGGAAGACGACGATCCGCCCCGTGGCACCGTCGTAGACCTCCTGCGGGTCCAGGCGACCCGCAGGCATCTCGGTCGCTTCGAGGTGCACGATGGCGCCGTCCACCCGCACCGTGACGGGATCGGCCGCCAGTGGCGAGCCGGCCGCGGCGAGCTCGTCACCGACGAGCCCGAGAACGGCGCCGATCAGGGTGGCGCCGCGCACCGTCTCCGAGGGCGGGCGGTCACCCGGGTAGTCCGCCGCGGCGCCGGCGATCCTGCCCGCCGCCCGGGCGGCGGAGCCGATCGCCCGGTACACGCCGTCGGTGATGCCGTCGTGCAGCACCCGGACCGGCGCGGCGGCGGGTCCCACACCGAGCCGGATGGCGGCGAACACCCGGTCGGATATCGCCCGGTGAACAACGTGGACCCCGCCGGTGGCCACCGCCACCTCACTGCATCCCAGTTCGGCGAGGGCCCTGACCTCGGCCCGACGCCGGTCCACGACTGCACTCATGACAATTGAGTGTACAGTCGTGCACTGGATTGTCGAATCAGGCGCGGTACGCCCACCCGGCGGCGCGCCACTGCTCGGCCGGCATGCAGTTGCGGCCGTCGAGCAGCGAACGCCGGCGCACCACGGCGCCCACCGCCGCCGGATCGAGCTCGCGGAACTGCGTCCACTCGGTGAGCACCAGCACCACATCGGCGCCCTCGCACGCCTCCAAGGCCGTGGTGGCGTAGTCCAGCGTGGGGAAGACGCGGCGCGAGTTGTCCATGGCCTCAGGGTCGTACACGGAGACCGCGGCACCCTGCAGCTGGATCTGTCCGGCGATGTTCAGGGCCGGGGAATCGCGCACATCGTCGGAATCGGGCTTGAACGCGGCGCCGAGAACGGCCACCTTCGCGCCGAGCAGTGAGCCACCGCAGGCCTCGCGGGCGAGGTCCACCATGCGGGTGCGCCGGCTCATGTTGATCGCGTCCACCTCACGGAGCAGTCCGTGCATGTGGCCCGCCCCCAGTTCGCCGGACCGGGCCATGAAGGCGCGGATGTCCTTGGGCAGGCATCCACCGCCGAAACCGATTCCGGCACCGAGGAAACGACGACCGATCCGGGAGTCCACGCCGATCGCGTCGGCCAGGGCCACCACATCGGCGCCGGCGGCCTCGCAGACCTCGGAGACGGCGTTGATGAACGAGATCTTGGTGGCCAGGAAGGCGTTCGCGGAGATCTTCACCAGTTCGGCGGTGGCGGTGTCGGTGAGGAAGAACGGGGTATCGCGGGCGATGATCGGGGCGTAGATCTCGCGCGCCACCTGCTCGGCACGGCCGCCCGGCTCGGCGCCGAGCACCAGGCGATCGGGCTCCAGAGTGTCCTTGACGGCGTGCCCCTCGCGCAGGAACTCGGGGTTCCAGGCGAACTCCACGGTGATGCCCTCCGACGTCAACTCGGCGGCGCGGGCGCGCAGCAGCTCGGTGGTGCCCACGGGCACCGTCGACTTCCCCAGGATGACCGCGTCGCGGCGCAGGTGCGGCACGAGCGAGTCGACCACGGAGTTCACATAGGTGAGGTCGGCGGCGAACTCGCCCTTGCGCTGCGGGGTACCGACGGCGATGAAGTGCACATCGCCGAACTCCCCGGCCTCCTCGTAGGAGTCGGTGAACCGCAGCCGGCCCGCCTCGATGTTCCGCTTGAGCACGGCCGGCAGACCGGGCTCGTGGAAGGGCACCTTGCCCTCGGACAGCGCCGCGATCTTGCTGAGGTTCACATCGACGCCGAGCACCTCGTGGCCCAGCTCCGCCATGCACGCCGCGTGCGTGGCTCCCAGGTATCCCGTACCCAGCACTGTCATCTTCATGCGCCGAAGGTAGGTCGGCGAGATGCCGACACGGAAGCTCGCCGAGCCCTAGTTCGGCAAGGGTTACGCAGGGATTCATGCAGGCCGCGGCTCCGCCGCGCGGTGTTAGCCGTTCGTCAACACCGCGTTACCCGGGCGGCTACTCCGCGCCGGGCGCATCGGGGGCCGAGGACTCCGCCGTGCCCGCGCCACGGCGCGGCTCCCGGCCCTTGAGGATGCGCTTGGGCAGACGATTGACCAGGTCGCTCATCGGGTTGACCGCTGCGGTCATCAGCGCGACGGCCTCGTTGAGCTCGGCCACCACGTCGGGAAGCTGCGAGACGGCGTCGAGGGTGCCGCCGGGCGCGACCGCCCGCTCGATCGCGCCCTGCTGACCGAGCAGCTGATCGACGAGGCCACCGTCTTCGATGGCGCGGTCGATCACGCCGCCGTCGGCGGTGAGCTTGTCGATCAGTCCGTCCTGGCCGGTCAGCTTGTCGAGCACACCGTCCTTGGCGGCCAGCTTGTCGAGTACGCCGCCCTTCTCGGTGAGCTTGTCGAGCACGCCGTCCTTGGACATGAGCTTCTCCAGCACCCCGTCGGGCGCAGTGAGCTTGTCGATGACGCCGCCCTCGGAGGTGAGACGCTCCAGAACGCCCTCGGATTCGGTGATCTGGTCCACCACACCGCCGGGCCGGGTGAGCCGGTCGAGGGGGCCGCCCTCGTTGGTGAGGCGCGAGATGGGGCCGTCGTCCTTGGTGGCCTGATCGAGCAGACCACCGGGCGCGGTGAGCTTTTCGAGCATGCCGCCGGGCTCAGTGAGCCGGTCGACGACGCCGCCGGGCTTGAGGACGCGGTCCAACGGTCCCCCGCGCTTGATGATGATCCCGATCGGCCGGTCGGGTTCGAGCATGCTCGCGAACCGCTGCAGCAGTTGCGTCGGCGACAGCGCACCGTGCTCGCCCTCCACGTGCAGGGCGCTGTTCACCTCCGCCTCCACGTTCTGGACGGCGAAGCGGGTCACGGCGACCCCGCCCTCGACGGCCGCCATCGCGGCATCGGCGGTGGAGAATGCGACGCGCAACGGCGCCGTGACCAAGCCCTTCAGATCCATACCGGGCATCGTATGCGGCGGAGTGAGAGGAATCTGCGGTAATCCACTCATTGCGACGCCGGAGACATCCCGAATGCGGAACGACGCGTCGGAGATAGTTGACACGTCGGAAATCTCCGACATATCGTCGGCGGGTGACCACGCACAGCACCGATCGCGTCTTCCTGGCGCTCGCCAACCCCGTGCGCCGCGAGCTCCTGCAGATCCTGCGCGCCGGCCCGCTCGCCGCGGGTGAGCTGAGCGAGCGGTTCGCCTTGAGCCGCCCCGCCGTCGCCGAACACCTCAAGGTGCTGCGCGAAGCCGGGCTCGTGGCCGATGAACCGATCGGACGCAAGCGGATCTACCGCCTCACCGCCGAGCCCCTGGCCGACCTCGGCGAATGGTTGCACCCGTTCGAGAAGTTCTGGCGGGCACGCCTGTCCGCGCTCGCCACGATCGCTGAGGAGTTGGAATGACGAGCATCACCCTGGATCAGTTCATCGCCGCCGCACCGGCCACCGTGTGGCGAGTTATTACGGAATCCGAACTGGTACAGCGCTGGTGGGCCACCGGCGACATCTCCGCGGAACCGGGACACGAGTTCACGCTCGATATGCCCGGCTTCGGAGCCCAGCCGTGCCGTGTGATCGAGTCGACACCGCCGCACCGGTTCGCGTACACCTTCACTCCCGCGTGGACCCTCACGTGGACCCTGGAACCCGAGGGCAGCGGCACCCGATTGTTCCTGGAACACAGTGGTTTCGACCTCGACGATCAGCGGATGGCGGCGGCCTTCACCCGGATGGGGCCGGGCTGGCGGGACGCGGTGCTCCCCCGTCTCCGCGCGACCGCGGAGGCCCTGTGACGGCACTGCGGTCTGGAACAATTCGTGGGTGACCGAGACCAGCGTCCTCTCCGATCCCGTCAACACCGCACTGAATGGGCTCCACCGCCGATTCCGTGACGTCAGTGGACGGATCTCCCGGTATCAGCCGGACGTCTCCGTGTTCTTCGGCCACCCGCGCGAGCTCACTGCGGACGACTACGCCGACGCGGCCCGCCTGGCCGATCACCACGGCGTGGTCCTGCTCCGCGATCGCGCGACGCCGCTGCCCTCCGACTGGACGGTGCACGAGACGATCGGGCTGGTCCAGTACAGCGGGGCCGATATCGACACCGCACCGGCACCCGAGGCGGTGCGGCTCAACGCCGACGACATCCCCGAGATGACCGCCCTGGTCCAGCGCACCAAGCCAGGGCCATTCCTGCCGCGCACCATCGAACTGGGCACCTACCTGGGCATCCGGGACGCCGAGGGCGCACTCATCGCGATGGCGGGCGAGCGCATGCACCCGCCCGGATGGACCGAGATCAGTGCGGTGTGCACCGCCCCGGAGGCGCGCGGACGAGGCCTGGCGGCGCGGCTCATCCGCGCCGTCGCGCACGGCATCCGCGAGCGCGGCGAACTCCCCTTCCTGCACACCTCCGACGACAATCCGGCGCGCGCCCTCTACGACGCCATGGGCTTCGTCCACACCCGCACCGTCCCGCTCGAGGTCATCCGGATCGGCGGCACACGATGAGCGGACACGGGATCGATCGGCGCAGCCTCCTGGCGATGCTCGCCGCCGGCACCGTGACCGCCCTGTCCGGGTGCGCCGCGTCCGCGCCCGCGCACCCCGGTGACGAGGAGCCCTCGTCGCCTCCGCCTCCCACGCCCGCCCCGACCAAGGTCCTCGGGCCGCCGGCGCCCGGCACCGTCCGCACCCCGATCCCCGCGGCACCGATCACCCGGTTGCCCGGCCCCGGCCGCAACCTCGCCCTCACCGTGGACGACGGTGCCAATGCCGAGGTGGTGGGCGCCTACGCCCGGTTCGCACAGGACACGGGAGCCCGGATCACCTTCTTCGTGACCGGGAGCTTCGAGGGCTGGACGGCGCACCGCGACACGCTCCGGCCGCTCGTCGACTCCGGACAGGTGCAGTTGGCGAACCACACCTGGAGCCACCCATCGCTGATCGCCCTCTCCGCGAAAGGCGTGGCGCGAGAACTGGGGCGCACCAAGGATTTCCTGCGCCAGAACTTCGGGGTGGACGGTACGCCGTACTACCGTCCGCCCTTCGGGTACCGGAACGCCGCCGTGGACGCGGTCGCCGCCGATCTCGGATACACGGTGCCCGCACTGTGGTTCGGTTCGCTGTCGGACTCCGGCCTCATCACCGAGCAGTACCTGCTCGAGTGCGCGCGCAAGTACTTCACCGAGCAGGCGATCGTGATCGGACATGCGAACCACCTGCCGGTGACGCGCGTGTATCCACAGCTGGTGGACATCATCCGGTCCCGCAACCTGCAGATGGTCACGCTCAACGACGTGCTCGCACCGCCCCGCCGCTAGCGATCAGGCGGCGATGGGCCCGTCGGGTGCGGTCGCGCGATCGGGCACCGTGCGCACCGCGAGGACGCACCCGCCGACGAGGAGCGCCACCAGGAGCGCGCCCACACCGAAGGAGTTCCAGTCGAACGGGCCGGCCGCCGCACCGTCGGCCTGTTTGCGCGCGGACCCCGACAGGAAGGGCACGATCAGCAGCACCGCGATTCCGGCGAGGGCCTCGGCCGCCACGACCGCCGGGAAGTGCCGCAGGGCGAGCCGGACGAATCCGGCGTCGTCGCCCGCGAGCCGGGCCCGGCGGATACCGGGGATCAGTACCCGCACGTTGTATGCGCCGGCGGCCACCATCAGCATCACCAGCACGATCTTGAGCAGGAGGAACCGCCCGTACGACGTGCTGACGAACTGGCCGACGGTGCCCACGTGGACCCAGGACAGCCACACCCCGCTCACCGTCACCGCCACGACCGCGGCCATCGCCCAGACGCTGAACCGCGCCCACATCCGCTCGAAGGCACCGGCTCCGTCGACCCCCGTGCGGCGCGCCCGCAGACCCGCGGCACCGAGCACGAAGACGCCGCCCAGCCAGATCACACAGGCCAGGATGTGCGTGAGCTTGAGCGCCCGGTTCGCCGTCGCGTCGAGCGTGGTGATCGTCGCGGTGAGGCTCGGCGCCGAGGCAGCGAGGATCGCCACCGCGAAGCCGGCGACCGCCACCGCGCGGCCGCCGAACCGCACCATGGCGATGATCGTGACGGCCAGCAGCGCGAACAGGGCGAGCTGGACGGTGGCCATCGCGGCCGCGGAGATCCACGCCCCCTTCTCCCGTGGGAGCGCGAGGTAGTCGCCGAACCGTGCGGGCGAGAGCGATTCCGCGAACGTGGAGCCGAGCTTGCTGCGCGCGATCCGAGCCGCGTACTGGGCGTAACCGGCCACGGCGACGAAGGCCGCTACCGGGACGGCGAGCGCCCGCACGCTCCGGTCCGCGGCGCCTCCGCGCGCATGGGCGGGCAGGAGGAACGCCAGGGTGAGGCAGAACCCGGTGGCCAGTGCGAGCGCACCGAAGTACCCGACCTGAGTGAGGATCCGCCACAGCGGGGGTGCGGCCGGCCCGGCGGCCGCTTCGAGCATGGTGAGGCTTGTCATAGTCGAGTGAGCGTAGCCTTGCCAACCTCATCTGCCTAATCGGACAAAACACCTCTCTACCTGGGGTTTTGTTAGTCTCGGCAAGCGGGCGATTGCAACGGTGACCGGCGGGTTGACGACGATTGGTAGAATGATTCGTCGGCCCGTTGCGGCCACACCACAATCTCCGTGTATCTACCTGGCACGGCCTGCGGGCATTCCAAGGCGGCACGCAAGCGTCGCGGCGATGCAGCCGCGGGAAGGAAACCCCCGGTGACCGCCACCACGACCGCACCCGATTCCGAGGCCACCCCCGAGACCACCGAGTCCGGCGCCTCCCTGCTCTCCGTCGCGGGTCCCACCTACTTCCCCATCGCCTTCATCGCGCGGCTCCCGTTCGCGATGATGGTGGTGGGCGTGCTCACGCTCGTGGTCGCCGGCCGCGAGTCGCTCGCCTTCGGCGGCCTCAGTTCCGCGATGGTCGGCCTCGGGGCCGCCGCGGTCGGCCCGCTCGTCGGCGCCGCGGCGGACCGCTTCGGCCAGCGCCGCGCCGTACTCGCCGCCGGAATCGTCAACAGCCTTGCGCTGCTTCTCATGACCTGGGTCGTGTTCAGCTCACTGCCCGGCTGGGCGGTGCTCGCCTCCGCCGCACTGGTGGGCGCTTCCGCGCCTCAGGTGGGGCCGATGTCCCGCAGCCGGCTCGTCGCGATGATCACCACCCGGCTTCCGGCACGCCGCCGTTCGCGGACCCTGTTGTCCACCATGGCCTACGAGTCCGCCGCCGATGAGGTGATCTTCGTCTTCGGGCCGGTGATCGTGGGCCTGCTCGCCACCACCATGAACGTGGCCGCCCCCATGATCGGCGCGGCCGTGCTCACCGCGATCTTCGTGACCGCCTTCGCGCTGCACCCCAGCGGCCGGGCCGTTCCTGCCGCACACGACGGCGCGGTGGTCCAGGCCCCGGCCCGCGAGCTGCTGCGCCCCGGCGTCCTCGTCGTGGTGGCCGGCGTCTTCGGCATGGGGCTGTTCTTCGGCTCCACCCTCACCGGGCTCACCGCCTTCATGCGCGATGCGGGCAACGCCGAATCGGCCGGCCTGTACTACGGCGTGATGGGCGTGGGTTCCGCTGCGCTGGCACTGGGTTCGGCCCTGCTGCCCGAGCGGTTCACCCTCGCGATGCGCTGGGTCGCCTTCGCCGCCGTTCTCGTGACCGGCGCCGCGATCATGGCGGCCGCACCGTCGCTGCCCTGGCTCGTTCTGGGGCTGGCCGTCGCCGGAATCGGCGTGGGCCCCACCCTGGTGACCGACTTCAGCCTCGGTGCCGACCGCAGCCCGGTGGGCCGCTCGGCCACCGTGATGACGATCATGGGCTCGGCCCTGATCCTCGGCCAATCGACCGCGTCGGCGATCAACGGCCTGCTCGCCGAGAACGTGGGAACCGCTGCGGCGCAGGGCACGCCCGTGATCGCGGCACTGGTCGTACTCTCCGCCGGCATCGCCAACGCACTCCTGGTGCGGCGCCAGTAGGCTCGATCGCGTGACCACGACCAGCGCGGGCCTGCTCCTGTACCGGACCACGGATTCCGGCACCGAGGTGCTGATCGCGCACATGGGCGGCCCGTTCTGGAGCCGCAAGGACGCGCACGCCTGGTCGATCCCCAAGGGCCTCTACACCGACGAGGAACCGCTCGCCGCCGCGGAGCGCGAGTTCACCGAGGAACTCGGATCGCCGCCGCCCTCCGGTCCGACGGTGCCGCTCGGTTCGGTCCGGCAGTCGGGTGGCAAGACGGTCACCGTATTCGCGCGCCCCGGCGACTTCGACGCCGAGCGCATCACCTCGAACGACTTCGAACTGGAGTGGCCGCGCGGATCGGGCCGGATGCAACGCTTCCCCGAGGTCGACCGCGCCGGCTGGTTCAGCCTCGACGAGGCGGCGGAGAAGCTGGTGAAGGCGCAGGGCGCGTTCCTGGATCGCCTGCGCGAGCACCTGAACGCATAGCCCACACCGCCCCCGCGCACACCAGCGAGACACCGGCGGCGGCGAGAGCGGTGGCGTTCCACCCCGCCACGGCGGACGCCGATCCCGCGGCCAGGACGCCCGCGATCGTTACACCCAGCGACGAGCCGACGTACCGCGCAGTGTTGTTCGCGCCGCTGCCCATTGCCGCATCAGCAGCCGGAACGCTCGCGATCGCCTCCCGCGCGAGACCGGTGTTGAGCATGCCCGATGCCACCCCCGCCAGGATCAGCCCCGGCACCATGCGCGCCGGCGAAGCACCGTCGGACAGGCCCGCCGTGAGCAGCAGGCCGACGGCCACACCGATCAGGCCGCCGACCAGGTGTGCACGCCCGGACAGGACCTGTGCGAGGCGGGAGAAGCACAGCGCCGCTATGGCACTCGTCCCGGACCACAGCGCGAGCAGCCCGCCCGCCTGGAGAGTGTTCAAGCCCATACCGTGCACCACGAAGGTGCCCGCATAGGACATCGCCGAGATCACGCCGATGCCCGTGCCGAACGCCGCGATCGTGGCCGCGAGGAATCGCGGCCGACGGAAGAGTCCGGGATCGACCAGCGTCGCCCGGCCGCGACGCTGACTGACCACGAGCCCCACCGCGAGCAGCACCGCCGCACCCGCGAGCGCTAGGGCGAGAGCGCCCGCCGCGGCGCGGAATTCGACGATCGCCGAGACCGCTGCGACCAGTGCGCCGGTGAGCAGTACCACCCCGACCGCATCGAACGGGCGGTCGGGCCGCTGCGGGCTGCGCGCCGGGATACGGCGGGCCGACCACCAGAGTGCGACACCGCCGACGGCGAGCGCCAGATAGAACAGGCGCCACCCGTTCGCGAGGTCGAGCAGCCCGGTGATCACCGGCCCCAGGGCGATCCCGGCACCCATCGACGAACTCCACCACACCGCTGTGCGCGCCCGGTGCCCATCGTGCTCGCTCACTGCGGCGACGAGCCCCAGGCCGGTGGCGATCATCCCCGCGGTTCCGATCCCGGCGGCGACTCTGGCGATCACGAACCACGGCGCGGTGGTGGACACCGCACAGGCGAGATCGGCGAGAACGAAGACCGCCGCGCCGGCGAGGAAGACGCGCCGGTGGCCGATGCGGTCGGCCACCACACCGGCGGCCACGAGCGCGGCCGCCAGGCCGACGCTCATCGACGCGAGGATCCAGGTGGCCCCGGCCGGGCCGGCCCCGAGCGCGCCGTTGAGCGTGACGGCGTTCCCGAGCGGCCCCGCATAGGCGAGCATCGCGACGAAGGTGCTGCCGGTGACGGTGGCGAGCACCGCGCCGTAACCGCCATCAAGTCTTGTCATAAGACTCATCATGGTCCAGATTGAGTCTCGTCACAAGACCTGATTGCTAGACTCGGCTCGTGGCTCTGGGGACGAGATACGACCGGCAGGGATGCTTCCTCGCGCGGGCGCTCGAAGTGGTCGGCGAGCGCTGGACCCTGCTGATTCTGCGCGACTGCTTCTACGGCGTGCGCCACTTCAGCGATCTACTGGCCCATCTCGACGTCTCCCGCGGAGTGCTCGCCGAACGCCTCGACACCCTGGTCGAGGCGGGGATCCTCACCCGCGAGCGATCGGGACGCGAGGTGGAGTACCGCCTCACCGAGGCCGGCGAGGCGCTCTGGCCCACCGTCTACTCGTTGAGCCGGTGGGGCGAGCGCTACCTCTCGGGCGCCCATCCACCGAAGATCTTCAGCCACGCGGCCTGCGGTACCGATATCGACGAGACCGGCCTGTGCCCGCACTGCGGCACCGTCCCGACGGTGCGCGACCTGGACGTCCGGTCCGCCCCGGGGCACAACGCGATGCGCCGCGACGACCCCGTCGCGGTCGCCCTGCGCGAGCAGCACCGCATGCTCGCACCGCTCCCCTAGTTCCGGTAGTCCTCGACCACGGGCGCGGGACGCGCCGCCGCATCATTCGGGTTCTCCCCGAACTCGCGCTTGGCTTTCCGCTGCCGGAGCAGATCCCACGCCTGGTCCAGCTGCTCCTCGAGCGTCTGGAGTTGCGCGTTCTCCTCAGCGGCGTCGATCTCGCCGGCGGCGAGCTTGCTGCGCAGCTCGTGCTCGGTGTCGATGAGTCGCTGAATCCGGGCGTGGATCGCATCGTCGGTCATGCACCGATACTGCCACCGATTCCCCTGATTTTCGCCCGCAGAAGGGGTTCGGGTCGGGCTAGAGTACGAACCGGATGGTGACCCGCGTCACAGTAGGAATGAGGGAGCAAATGACGATCGACCCAGTTCTGACCCGGACCAGCGCGTCACCGATCCGCGACAAGGTGGTCACAGCGGATGAGGCGGTGCGCCTGATCCGCAACGGCGACTACCTGGTGGTCGAAGGATTCGCCGGACAGGGGTACGCCGAGGAGCTGGTGCTCGCACTCGAACGCCGCTACCTCGCGAGCGGCAACCCCAAGGACCTGTCCCTCGTGTTCACCGTGGCCCAGGGCGACCGCGGCGACCGCGGCTTCGTCCACCTCTGCCACGACGGCATGCTCAAGCGCTCGCTCGGCGGCCACTACGGGATGGCGCCGGCCCTGCAGAAGCTGGCCGTGTCCGGCGGCATCGAGGCCTACAACCTGCCGCAGGGGGTACTCGCCCAACTCATCCGCGATACGGGCGCAGGAAAACCCGGGCTGCTCACTCGGGTGGGCCTGGGCACCTTCGCCGACCCCCGGCTGGGCGGCGGCAAGGTCAACGACGTGACCACCGAGGACCGCGTGCGGATCATGGAGATCGACGGCACCGAGTACTTGTTCTACAAGGCCTTCGACCGGCTGGACGTTGCCTTCCTCCGCGGCACCACCGCCGATCCGGCGGGCAACGTGACGATGGAGAAGGAATCGCTCACCCTCGAGGCACTGGAGATCGCGATCGCCGTGCACAACCGCGGCGGACTGGTGATCGTGCAGGTGGAGCGGATCGCCGAACGCGGCTCGCTGCACCCGCGTGACGTGAAGATCCCCGGGGTGCTCGTGGACTGCGTGGTGCTCGCCACCTCGCCCGAGCGGCACACGCAGTCGTGGGGCTCCCAGTACAACCCGAGCATGAGCGGCGAGATCCGGCAGCCGATGTCGCGGGTCGCGGCCATGCCGCTGGACCCCCGCAAGGTGATCGCGCGCCGTGCCGCCATGGAGCTCCGGCCGAATTCGGTGGTGAACCTCGGCATCGGCGTTCCGGAGGGCGTCGCCGCGGTGGCCACCGAGGAGGGCATCCTCGACTACCTGACACTCACCGCGGAACCCGGGGTGATCGGCGGAATGCCCGCGGGTGGCACTGATTTCGGATCCGCGGTGAATCCCGATGCGATCCTCGCGCAGCCCTCGCAGTTCGACTTCTACGACGGCGGTGGTCTGGACGCCGCCTTCCTCGGCCTGGCGCAGGCCGACCAGC
Organism: Tsukamurella strandjordii; assembly: GCF_039525985.1. Classification (NCBI taxonomy): domain Bacteria; kingdom Bacillati; phylum Actinomycetota; class Actinomycetes; order Mycobacteriales; family Tsukamurellaceae; genus Tsukamurella; species Tsukamurella strandjordii. The sequence goes on from NZ_BAAAII010000002.1 coordinate 264,080, forward strand.
ACGGCAACGTGAACGTGAGCCGGTTCGGGCCGCGGCTGGCGGGTGCCGGCGGATTCATCAACATCAGCCAGAACGCGAAGTCCGTGTACTTCCTCGGCACCTTCCTCGCGCCCGCGCACACCGAGGTGGTCGACGGCACGATCGTCACCACGCAGGGGCCGGCCGCGCCGAAGTTCCTCAAGGACGTGGATCAGCGCACGTTCTCGGGCGAGTACGCCGTGCGCAGCGGCCAGCCGGTCATGTTCATCACCGAGCGCTGCGTCTTCGTCCTCACCGAACGGGGGATGGAACTCACCGAGATCGCGCCCGGGATCGACCTGCAGCGCGATGTGCTCGACCTCATCGAATTCGAGCCGGTGATGGACAACCCGCCGGTCACCATGGACCCGCGGATCTTCCGCGACGAACCGATGGGCCTGGGCGACGACCTGCTCACCGTGCCGCTGGAGGCCCGGTTCAGCTACGACGCGAACCGGAACATCTTCTTCCTCAACCTGGAAGGCATCGCGGTCCGCACCGAGGACGACATCCAGGACGCCTTCACCGAGATCGATCAGCGACTCGCCAAGATCGGGCGCCAGGTGAACATGGTGGTCAACTACGACAACTTCTCGCTGCCACCGGAACTGGCGGACAGCTTCGCGGCGTGCGTGCGCACCACGAATCGCTACTGTGAAACGGTGACCCGCTACACGACGTCCGCGTTCCTCCGGCTCAAGCTGGCCGACCACCTGGCCGACCGCGGCCTGGCGCCGCACCTGTACGAGAGCCGGGGCGAGGCGATCGCCGCCTCCCACACCCCCGAGGCGGGAGCAGCCGAATGAGCGGCATCGATCTCACGGCCGTGCCCAGTGGCACGGGCTGCCAGGAATGCGATGCCGCGGGCGGGTGGTGGTTCCACCTGCGGCGGTGCGCGCAGTGCGGGCACATCGGGTGCTGCGATTCCTCGCCCAGCAAGCACGCGAGCAAGCATGCGCTCGCGACCGACCACCCCGTGATCCAGAGCTTCGAACCCGGGGAGGACTGGTTCTGGGACTTCCGTACCGAACTCGTCTTCGAGGGTCCGGACCTCGCCGAACCCACCAGTCACCCCGTCGATCAGCCCGCCCCCGGTCCCGCCGGCCGGGTGCCCGGCGACTGGATGCAACAGCTGAACTGAGGCCCGCCGTGCCACCCGAGATGGAGGCGGTCGAGTCGAGCGCCGTCGAGGCGATCGGCTACGACCCCGTGGAACGGGTCCTGGCGATCAGGTTCACCGGCGGTGCCACCTACCTCTACCCCGACGTTCCGCAGCCGATCTTCGATCAGCTGCGGAACGCGGATTCCAAGGGACGGTTCGTGAACGGCTCCATCAAGCCGCACTTCCGGGCGATCGCGCTGTGAGCGGTTCCCGCCGTCTGTGACGACCGATCGGGCCCGGGGATCCGGTCAGCCCGTGACGGCCGCGGCCTCGGTCGGGACGTCGGTACGGATCAGGTGATCGAAGGCACTGAGCGCCGCGGTCGCGCCGGCACCGGCGGCCACCACGATCTGCTTGAACGGCACCGTGGTGCAGTCGCCGGCGGCGAACACTCCGGCCAGCGAGGTGCGGCCGGCCTCGTCCACCACGATCTCGCCGCGCGGGCTCAGATCCAGCGTGCCCTCGAGCCACTCGGTGTTGGGCAGCAGGCCGATCTGCACGAAGACGCCGTCCAGCTCCACGGAGTGGGACTCGTCCGTCACGCGGTTCTTGTAGCTCAGGCCGGTCACCTTGCCGCCGTCGCCGAGGACCTCGGTGGTCATCGCGCTCACCAGGATGTCGACGTTGGGCAGGCTGCGCAGCTTGCGCTGCAGCACCTCGTCGGCGCGCAGCTCGGAGTCGAACTCGATCAGGGTGACGTGCGAGACGATGCCCGCCAGGTCGATCGCGGCCTCCACACCGGAGTTGCCGCCGCCGATCACGGCGACGCGCTTGCCCTTGAACAGCGGACCGTCGCAGTGCGGGCAGTAGGTGACGCCCTTGTTCCGGTACTCGGCCTCGCCGGGCACGTCCATCGAGCGCCAGCGGGCACCGGTCGAGACGACCACCGTGCGCGACTGCAGCGCGGCGCCGCTCGCCAGCTCGACGGTGATCATGCCCGTCGCATCGTCGCGGGTGATGTGCGCGCCGCGCTGGGTGTTCATGATGTCGACGTCGTACTGACGGACCTGGTTCTCGAGCTCCGCCGCGAACTTCGGGCCCTCGGTGTACGAGACCGAGGTGAAGTTCTCGATGGCCATCGTGTCCAGCACCTGGCCGCCGAACCGCTCGGCGACGATGCCGGTGCGGATCCCCTTGCGGGCCGCGTAGACCGAGGCGGTGGCACCCGAGGGGCCGCCGCCCACCACGAGCAAGTCGAACGGGTCCTTCTCCGACAGCGACGCCGCGGTGCGCTCGGCGGCACCGTCGTCCAGCTTGCCGACGATCTGCTCCAGGGTCATCCGGCCGGAGTCGAAGAGCTCGTCGTTGACGAAGACGGTGGGCACGGCCATCACCTGACGGCGATCGACCTCGTCCTGGAACAGCGAGCCGTCGATCGCGGTGTGCGTGATGCGCGGGTTCAGGACCGACATGAGGTTCAGTGCCTGCACCACGTCGGGACAGTTCTGGCAGGAGAGCGAGAAGTAGGTCTCGAAGTGGTAGTCGCCGTCCAGCTCACGGACCTGCTCGAGCAGATCGGCGGCCTCCTTCGACGGGTGCCCACCCACCTGGAGCAGCGCGAGCACGAGCGACGAGAACTCGTGGCCGAGGGGGATTCCGGCGAACTGCACCGCGATATCGGTGCCGGCGCGGCGGATCAGGAACGACGGACGCCGCGGGTCATCGCCGGTCCGGTCGTGCGCGATGTGCTCGGACATGCCCGCGATCTCGTCGAGCAGCTCCGCGAGTTCGGCCGACTTCGCGCTGTCGTCGAGCGTCGAGACGAGGTCGACGGGCATCGTGACGTTCGCGAGCAGGGCCTTGAGTTGAGTGGCGAGCGAGGCTTCGAGCATGGTGATCCGTTCCCCTCCAAAGAGAAGCGTGCAGGTGGTGGACGACCGTGGAGCGGGAGGTGAGCCCCGCTCCACGGTCGCGCGAATGGACTAGATCTTGCCGACGAGCTCCAGCGACGGAGCCAGGGTGTCGGCGCCCTCTTCCCACTTCGCGGGGCAGACCTCGCCCGGGTGCGAGCGCACGTACTGGGCGGCCTTGACCTTGCGGACGAGCTCGGCGGCGTTGCGGCCGATGCCCTCGGCGGTGACCTCGGTGAACTGGACGACGCCGTCGGGGTCGACCAGGAAGGTGCCGCGGTCGGCGAGGCCCTGGCCCTCACGAAGCACCTCGAAATCGGTGCTGATCTGCAGGCTCGGGTCACCGATCATGGCGTACTTGATCTTGGCGATGGTGTCCGACGAGGCGTGCCACGCCTTGTGGGTGAAGTGGGTGTCGGTCGAGACCGAGAACACCTCGACGCCCAGGCCCTGCAGCTCCTCGTAGTGGTCGGCGAGGTCGCCGAGCTCGGTGGGGCACACGAAGGTGAAATCGGCCGGGTAGAAGTAGAAGACGGCCCACTTGCCCTTGATGTCCTCGTCGGAGACGGTGACGAAGTTGCCGTCCTTGAATGCCTCGGCGGAGAAGGGCTTGATCTGCTTATTGATCAGCGACACGTGCTTCCTCGTTTCGTTCGGGGGTACCGGTTGGGTTCGGGTTCGAGGTTATGTCCGGGACATTGATTGGACAAATCGATACGTCCTGGTTCACCCATTACGAACACCTATCAGTGCAGGCAGCGGGCTTGCCGCGCAGTGATTACACCGAGGTGATTCTCATCACTGCGGGCAGCAGTTGACGCGACGCGCATCGTCCGTTTCGGTTCGAGGAGTCCCCGCACCGTCGACCGCAGGAGTTTCCATGGCCAAGGGCTACTGGGTGAGCGTCTACCGCGCGATCAACGATCCCGAGAAGGTCGCCGCCTACGACACGCTGGCCGGCCCGGCGGTCCGCGCCGCGGGTGGTCGGCTGCTGTCACGCGGCAGCCGCGTCGTGGTGCACGACGCCGGGATCGCCGAGCGCACCATCCTGATCGAGTTCGACAGCTTCGAGCAGGCGGTCGCGGCCCGCGAGAGCGCCGCCTACCAGGAGGCCCTGGCTGTGCTCGATGACGGCGTCGAACGCGACTTCCGCATCATCGAAGGCATCGACTGACGTTCGAGCCCGATCGCCGCTGCAGCGGCGATGAGCGAAACAGCGTGCGCCGCCGTCAGAGCGCGAGACCGGTGCGAACCTGCAGCGGCTCCTGCAGCAGCTCGCCGATCGCCTGCACCATCGCGGTGAACGCGGGCGATGAGGAATGCGCCTTCAACGCCTCCGGGCTCGCCCACTGCTCGATGAAGAAGAACTCGGACTCGTTCTCGGCGGCGTCGTAGGAGATGCACCCGGGCTCCTGCCGCACCAGCGGCAGCGCGGTCGCAATCGCCTCGCGCACCGCGGCGCGCCCCTCGGCGGTCGGCTTCACGACGGCGGACACGAGAACGGTCATGATGTCTCCTCGTTGATCTCGATTGATCGTTGCGCTGTTCCAGCCTGCGTTCCCACTGTAGGCCGAGGGCCGACTCGGGGCGCTACGGCGACGGATTCGCCATAGGTGCGCCGGCTTCGTCTCGCGCGGGGTCGATGCGCGGCCGGCTCAGCAGAACTGCGCCGCTGATGACGATGAGGATCAGCACCGGCACGCCACAGGTGATCACGCGGGCCCAGTGCGGGATGTGTTCGATCGCCGCGTCCATGGCCGGTACGTAACCGACCGCGCTCGTCATACCGATCGCCTTGACGATCTCGTAGATCAGCACCGTCAACCACATCGACGTCGCAGCGACGAGGATCGCCGTCGCGATCGCCCACCGACGCCTGACGGCTCCCGCGCTCGTGAGCGCACGAGAAGTCATGATCACGATGATCGGGACGAACCAGACCCAGTGATGACTCCACGCCAAGGGCGTCACAGCGCACCCGGCGAGTCCCACCAGGCAGACCGAGACCGTCTCGCGGTACTGGGTCCGCAGCTTGCGCGCCGCGGCGAACGCCACCCCGGCAACCGCAAGGGAGCAGGCCGCCCACAACGCGAACGGAACCGTGGCCGGCGCATAAAGATTCGCCAATACCCCGTTGACCGACTGATTCGCCGGATGCGTGACATCCCCGACGCGGCTGACGTCGAGAACCTTGTCCAGCCAATAGTCACGCGAATCGCCGGGCAGAACGACGAATCCGATGACGACGGTGACCGATGCGGTGAGAACCGAGGTCACCGCGGCGCGCCATTGGCGAGTGAGGAGCAGATAGGGAACGAAGATCAGCGCCGTGAGCTTGATGCCGGCCGCGAAGCCGACGGACCAGCCGCGCAGTCGCGCGCCGGGCGGGCGGGTCAGATCCCACACCACGATCGCCATGAGGAGGATGTTGACCTGCCCCTGCCACACACTCCCCCGCACAGCCTCCAGATCGATGGCGGCGAGGGTGATACCGAAGGACGCGACGGCCAGTTGCCACTGACGCCGATAACCGACGAGGCGAAGGCACCTCCACACAGTCATACCGAGGGCGAAAAGGATCAGCAGGAACCACAGCACCCCGGTATTGCCGAGGCTCCACGGCACGAAGAGCAACGCGGCGAAGGGAGTGTAGGTGAACCAGAAGGAGTACAGCGGTTCGCCGTTCATCACCTTCTCGGCGCCGGCGATGTAGACGTAGAAATCTCCGCCGTTCGCGAGCAAGCCGAATCCCGGTGGCGCGTAGAACGGAATGATCGAATACCGCAGAATCAGCGCCGTAACACCAACGGCGATACAGGAAATCATCAACCGGACCGAAACGCGGTACCCGGGTTCGCCAACCACCGATTCGGTCTCCACGAGAGCGAAACTACCCGACGATCCGGGGCCGCAGGCTGCGGCCGATCACCGCCTGACTCGTTCAGACCTGTCACGGACCCGCGATACAGAAGAACCCCTCCCGGAAAGTTCCGAGAGGGGTTCTTGCTGCTGTGATGGTGGAGCTAAGGGGACTCGAACCCCTGACCCCCACACTGCCAGTGTGGTGCGCTACCAGCTGCGCCATAGCCCCGTATCGAGTTGTTCACCTGCGGTTTCCCGCCGGGAGAACATTACAGGAGGCGCGTGCCGCCACCAAATCGGCTGGTCAGCAGGCTAGGTCACTTCATGACCTCGGTGAGCCAGTCTCCCTGCACCTGGATCAGCTGACCGTTGTGCACCACGGTCGGGGTGCCGGTGCTGCCGGTCTCCTGCAGCAGCTTGCTGCCGGCGGCGGCGTTGGAGGCCGACTCGGCGGTGTACTTGCCGTCGCGGATCGCGGCGGTCACATCGGCGGGCAGCTCGACGCCCTTGCTCTTGGCACCGTCGCCGAGCACCGTGGCGAGCCCGGCGTTATCGCGGTCGCCCGAACCCTCCTGCGGCTGCTGCGCGTACATCGCACCGTGGGCGCCCAGCCACGCCTTCTGCTTCTGATCCTCCGGCAGGGAGGACTTGGCGATCGCCAGCAGGCCGCCGCCCGCGCGATCGGAGTAGTCACCCGAGGGGCTCTGGCGGTTGAGGAAGGAGAGCATGAAGAACTTGATCTGCAGGCTGCCGTCCTCGATGCCCTTGGTGATCTGCTCGCCGTACTTGCGCTCCATGTTGCCGCAGGCGGGGCAGTAGGGGTCCTCGAAGAAGGTCAGCTTCGTCTTGGCGTCGTCCTTGCCGAGTACGAAGACCGGGGTGGCCTTGTCGATGGCCGCCTGCACCTTGTCGGCGGGCGAGCCCTCCTTCTTGCTCAGCAGCAGCACGCCGCCGATCACGACCACGATCACCACCAGGACGGCGATACCGCCCAGCACGTAGGTCATCGTGTTGGACTGCTTCACTGGAACGTACTTGGCGTTCTTTCCCTTGCTCACCCCCACACCATAGCGGGAACCGGACTATGAGCTGGTCAAGCGATTATGAAGAAAGTACGTCGTCCACGATCGTCTTCGCCTCGGCCTGCACGAGGGCCAGGTGTTCCGGACCGCGGAACGATTCCGCGTAGATCTTGTAGACGTCCTCGGTGCCCGACGGACGGGCGGCGAACCAGGCGTTCTCGGTGGTCACCTTGAGGCCGCCGATGGGCGCGCCGTTGCCGGGCGCGCGGGTGAGCTTGGCGGTGATCGGCTCCCCCGCCAGTTCACCGGCCGAGACCTGCTCGGGCGACAGCTTCGCCAGGACGGCCTTCTGCTCGCGATCGGCGGGCGCATCGATCCGGGCGTAGGCGGGCACGCCGTACTGCTCGCCGAGCACCGCGAAGTGCTGCGTCGGCGTCTTCCTGGTGACGGCCAGGATCTCCGAGGCGAGGAGGGCCAGGATGATGCCGTCCTTGTCGGTGGTCCACACCCCGCCGTCGAGCCGCAGGAACGAGGCGCCGGCCGATTCCTCGCCGCCGAAGCCCACGCTGCCGTCGAGCAGGCCGGGGACGAACCACTTGAATCCGACGGGCACCTCCAACAGCGTGCGCTGCTGCTCGGCCACCACCCGGTCGATCATCGACGAGCTCACCAGGGTCTTGCCGACGGCCGCATCGTCACGCCACCCCTTGCGCGAGGCGAAGAGGTAGTCGATCGCGACGGCGAGGTAGTGGTTCGGGTTCATCAGGCCCCCGTCGGGGGTCACGATGCCGTGCCGGTCGGAATCCGCGTCGTTACCGGTGGCGATGTCGTACTGGTCCTTGTTCGCGATGAGCGAGGCCATCGCGTTCGGGGAGCTGCAGTCCATCCGGATCTTGCCGTCGGTGTCGAGGGTCATGAACGCGAATTGCGGGTCGACCGTGGGGTTCACCACCGTCAGGTCCAGGTTGTAGCGGTCGCCGATCGCGCCCCAGTAACCCACCGCGGCGCCGCCGAGCGGGTCGGCGCCGATCCGCACGCCGGCGTCACGGATCTTGTCCAGGTGCAGCACCGACGGCAGATCTCCGACATAGGAGTCGAGGAAGTCGAACCGCTGCACGGTGTCCGAGGCGAGGGCGCGTTCGAGGGGGATCCGCTTGACCGCGCGCAGGCCGCCTTCGAGGATCTCGTTCGCGCGGGCCGCGATCGCCGCGGTGGCATCGGCATCGGCCGGGCCGCCGTTGGGCGGGTTGTACTTGAAGCCGCCATCGGCGGGCGGGTTGTGCGACGGGGTGACGACGATGCCGTCGGCCTGGACGTCGGTGCGTCCGCGGTTGAAGGTGAGGATGGCGTGGCTCAGCGCCGGGGTGGGCGTGTACCGGTCGTCGAGGTCGATGAGCGTGTGCACGCCGTTGGCGGCGAGGACCTCGACGGCGGACTCCCACGCCGGACCCGAGAGCAGGTGGGTGTCCTTGGCGAGGAACAGGGGGCCGCGGATGCCCTGGGCGGCGCGGTACTCGACGATCGCCTGGGTGGTCGCCAGGATGTGGTCCTCGTTGAAGCTGCTGTTCAGCGAGGTGCCGCGATGGCCCGAGGTACCGAAGACGACTCTCTGATCGGGATTTCCGGGGTCCGGATGCTCCGAGTAGTACGCCGCGCGGACCGCATCGACGTCGATCAGATCCTCGGGAAGCGCCGGCTGTCCGGCACGTGCGTGAGCCATCGGTGTCACCCCTTCTTCGAGCGTTGGACTCGTCGTTGCGGGTTGCGCAACGACGAGTCCAACGTATCGCCGACGAGGGCGCGGCGCGCGGGGAACCGGGCTAGACGAAGGCCCAGAGCAGAAGCACCATCGCGAAGCCGACCACGGACAGGATCGTCTCGAGAACGGTCCAGGTCATGAGCGTCTGCTTGACCGTCATGTTGAAGTACTTCGCGACGATCCAGAAGCCGCCGTCGTTGACGTGACTGAGGATGATGGAGCCCGCTGAGATGGCGATCACGATGAGCGCGATCTGGGCCTGCGAGTAGCCGCCGGAGGCGACCGCCTCGCCGATGATGCCGGCCGTCGCGGTGATGGCCACCGTCGCCGAGCCCTGCGCGATCCGCAGCGCGCAACTGACCAGATACGCGGAGACGATGAGCGGAAGACCCAGGTTCGACATCGAGTCGGTGAGGGCGGTGCCCACGCCGGTGGCGCGGAGCACCGCGCCGAACAGCGCGCCCGCACCGACCACGAGCAGGATCATGCCGATCGGCTTGAGCGCGTTGCCCGTCATCTCCGCGAGCTGCGTGGCGCTGATGCCGCGACGGATCCCCAGCAGGTAGAAGGCCAGCACCACGGCCAGGGTCAGCGCGATCGCGGGGGTGCCGAAGAAGACGAGGATCGAGTACGGCTGCGATCCCGGTTCGAGGATCACCGAGCCGAAGGTGCCGCCCAGGATGAGCAGCATCGGGACCGCGATGATGAAGGCGATCAGGCCCAGCGAGGGCGGGTTCTTGCTGGCGTGCTCCTCCTCCGGGATGAAGTCCTCCGGCACCTCGACGATCACACGCTTACCGATCCACGAGCCCCAGACGACGCCGGAGACGAACCAGGCCGGGATGCCGCAGATGATGCCCATCAGGATGATCCAGCCGAGCGAGGTGTGCAGCAGGCCCGCCGCAGCCACGGGGCCGGGGTGCGGCGGCAGGAAGGCGTGCGTCATCGACAGGCCCGCGAGCATCGGCATGGCGTACATGACCAGCGACTTGCCGCCGCGCTTGGCGGCCACGTAGACCAGCGGCGCCAGGATGAAGATGCCGATGTCGAAGAACACCGGGATGCCCAGGATCAGGCCCGTGACGCCCATGGCGAGCGGCGCGCCCTTGGGCCCGAACAGCCGCAGCAGCCAGCTGGTGAGCACATCGGCGCCGCCGGACCGTTCGAGTAGCGCGCCGAGCACGGTGCCGAGGCCGATGATCGGGGCGATGTGCCCGAGGATGCCGCCGAACCCGGTCTCCAAGAGCGATTGCGCCGCCCCCTTCTGGGGCGATCCCACCAGCTTCTCCACCGATACGCCCGCGACCAGGGCGAGCCCGACCGACACGATGATCAGTGCGATGAACGGTTCGAGCTTGATCTTGATGATGAGGAACAGCAGCACGGCGATCGAGACCGCCGCCAGCGTCAGCAGCCCGCCCGTATCGTGCTGCAACCAATCAACAACCGAGGACATCGGCGTCTCCTATCCGAGTGCGGCCACGAAACGCACGGCACGCGTGGTGATGTCGGCCCAGTCGCCGGCGGCGACGGTGGCGGGTGGCACGACGGACGTGCCGGCGCAGACGGCGACGGCGCCCGCGTCCAGGAACTCGTGGGCGTTGTCCTCGCTGACGCCTCCGGACGGCAGCAGGGGCAGGCCCGGGAACGGACCGTGCAGGTCCTTGAGGTAGCCCGGGCCGAAGGCGCGGGCGGGGAAGATCTTCACGGCCACCGACCCGAGGGCGGCGGCGCGCGCGACCTCGGTGGGCGTGAGCGCCCCGAGGAAGACGGGGACGTCGAGGTCGCGCGCGGCCTGCGCCACGTCCTCGTTCACGTCCGGGGTCACCAGGAACCGGGCGCCGGCGTTGACGGCGTCACGCGACTGCGCGGCGGTGCGCACCGTTCCCACGCCGAGGCTGGTTCCCGGGACGGTGGCGGCGCGTTCGAGGTGCCCAAGCACGCCGGGCGTGGTGAAGGTGAGCTCCACGGTGCGGATGCCGCCCTCGGCCAGGGCCCGGCACAGGGCGGCGGCATCGGGCAGCTCGGTGGCGCGGACGACGGTGAGCGCCCGGTCGGCGCGCAGGTCGTCGAGCAGGGTGGTGGTCACAGGACTCCTTCATCGGTGAGCCGCAGCGCTCCGCCCGCGCGGGCGCCGGTGAGGTGGCCGTCGTCGAGTGCGGGGACGCCGCGCACGAGGACGTGGGTGAAACCCGCGGCGGGGGTCCGCGGGGCGTCGAAGGTGGCGCGGTCGATCACCGTATCGGGGTCGAACAGGGCGATATCGGCGGCGTAGCCCTCGCGGATCAGTCCGCGGCGCAGCAGTTTCAGTCGGCGGGCCGCGCGACCGGTGAGGTGGCCGACGCACTCCTCCAGGCTCATCAGACCCAGATCGCGGCTGTAGTGGCCGAGGTAGCGGGCGAAGGTCCCCCAGGCCCGCGGGTGCGGTTTGGCTCCCACCAGCAGTCCGTCGCTGCCGCCGGTGTGGGTGGGGTGGGCCATGATGGCGCGCACGTTCTCCTCGTGGCCCACGTGCTGCAGGATGCCGGTGGCGAGGCGGTCGGCGAGGAGGATGCCGATGCACACGTCGAACGGGTCGCGGCGCTCGTCCGCGGCGATCTGCTCGATGGTGCGGCCCACGTAGCCGGCCAGCGCCTGATCGCCCACGCCGCTGATCTCGATGGTGTTCCATTCGGCGATCACACCGTGGCAGCCGTCGGACCCGGTGTGCTCCAGGTGGTCCCGGATCCGGGCCAGCGATGCGGGATCGCGCAGCCGGTTCAGGACGGCGTCGGTGCCACCGGCGGCCACCCAGCTCGGCAGGATCGCGGAGAGGGTGGTCGCGCCCGGGAGGTAGGGATAGGTGTCGAGGGTGATGTCGGCACCGCCCGCGACCGCCTCGTCGAGCAGGGCCAGGAGCTCGGGCGCGCGGCCCTTGTTGGGCCCGAAGTTCAGCGTGGCGTGCGCCAGGTGCAGGGGGCAGCCGGTGGCACGCGAGAGGTCGATCATCTCGCGGTAGGCCTCCATCGCGCCAGCACCGTAGCTGCGGTGGTGCGGCGAGAAGTAGCCGCCGTGCCGGGCGGTGGTGCGCAGCAATGCGTCCAGTTCGGCACCGTCGGCGTACATGGCCGGGGTGTAGGTGAGACCCGTCGACAGGCCGGCCGCGCCCTCGCGCAGGCCCTGCGCCAGGATCTGCTGCATGCGTTCGACTTCGGCCGCGGTGGCGACCCCGTCGTCGAAGCCGCGCGTGAGCGCGCGCAGCAGGCCGTGCGGCACGAGGTAGGCGAGATTCGTCGCCACCCCGGCCGCGTCGATGTGGTCGAGGTACTCGCCCACGGTGCGCCAGGCGAAGTCGAAGTCCTCGGGATCGGTGTTCCATCCGGCGATCTGGCGGCGCACGACGGCGAGGGTGTCGTCACTGACCGGCGCGTAACTCAGGCCGTCCTGGCCGATCACCTCGCACGTGACGCCCTGCGTGATCCGCGACGGGTGCTCGGGGTTGAGCAGGACCTGCAGGTCCGAGTGGGCGTGCATGTCGATGAAGCCGGGGCTGAGCACCAGGCCGTCGGCGTCGATCACGCGGTGCGCGCCGCCGAGATCGGTACCGATGGCGGTGATGGTGTCTCCGGTGACGGCGACATCGGCGGTGTACCGCGGCGTCTCGGTGCCGTCGACCACGGCGGCGCCGCGGATGAGGATGTCGTGCATGGTTTCCGCTCTCAGAAGTACGTGGAGATCAGGTCGACGACGAGCGGATTCGCCGTGTCGTCCGCGGCCACCGGGATGACGCGCCACTTGTCGAAGACGGTGCACGGGTGGCTCAGTCCGAGCCGGACCACATCGCCCACACGGAGCGGATCGTCGGCGGCGAGCCGGAGGAAGGCGTGCTGATCGTTGACGGCGGAGATCTCGGCGGTCAACGGTCGCGGCTCGGCTCCGAGTTCGGAAGCCGCGGCCTGCGGCTCGGGTAGTCCCTCGTCGAAGGAGACATCGCGGCGTCCCACGTCGAGGAGGGCGAGTCCGGGCTCGGGCCGGGAGATCACGCGCGCCCAGACGTGCATGGCGGAGCGGAGTCTCGGCGCCTCGGTGTCGCGGCCCGACGGTGTGATGAAGCGGTAGAAGCCGTCGTCGTGGATGATGTACGCCCCCGACCGCACCACCACGCGTGCGCCCTCGACGCCCCCGAGCACGGCTGCGACGCGGTCGAAGTAGGCGCTGCCGCCCGCGGAGAGCACGATCCGGCCCTCGGGGTACAGCGGCCGGAGTCGGTCGTGCAGGGCGAGAAGGTTGTTCAGGTAGTCGTCGACGGTGGCGAGGGATGCGGCGGAGGTGTCGTGCGCGAAGGCGCCCTCGTAGCCGGTGACGCCGCCGAGGCGCAGCCGCTCGGATGCGGCGATCCGCTCGCCGATGGCGTAGGCGTCGTCGATCGAGCGGGCCCCGGTACGGCCGCCGGGACCACCGAGTTCGACGAGCACGGTGGGCTGGCGGACGGCGTCCGCGAGTCCGCGTTCCAGTGCGTCGACGGTGCCCAGGCCGTCCGCCCACAGGGTCACGGCCAGATCGGGATCGGCGTCGAGGGCCGCGCCGAGCCAGCGCAGTCCCGCGGGATCGGCGATCGCGTTCGCCACGTGCAGGTCCCGGAATCCGGCGGCCACCGCGACCTGCAGCTGCGGGAGGTTCGCCACGGTGATGGCGGTGCATCCGGCATCGAGCTGGTCCTGCCACAGCGCGGGCGCCATCGTGGTCTTCCCGTGCGGTTCGAGGTCGACGTCGTGGGCGGCGGTCCAGCGGGCGAATTCGGCCACGTTGTGGTCCATCGCCGCGCGGTCGAGCACCAGGACGGGCGTGGACAGATCGCTCAGGTGCGGCTCCCGGGCCAGGAATTCCGTCCGGTCGAGGCCGTCCGCCCACGCCGGCACGGCCTTGTCGGCCACACTCAATGCATCCGGTCGCGCCTCGATCCTGTTGCCCATCGAGCTCTCCAATCTGCTACGTTGCATATGTTGCAATCACCGTTGCGTGACGCGTGTCACAGAAGGTAGCATCGCCCACAGGCCCTGCACAACTACGGAAATCGGAGGCGTGGTGTCGGAACCACTGATCGCGTGCGTCGGCGAAGCGCTGGCACTCGTCGCCGCGGGCGACCTGGACGCGCCGGCACCGCCGATGCACGCGGGCGGCGCCGAGGCCAACGTCGCCACCGGGCTCGCGACGCTGGGCACCGCCGCCGCCTTCATCAGTCGCGTCGGCGGCGACGCCGAGGGCCGCCGCATCGTCGACCACCTGCGCACCCACGGCGTGCTCGTCGACGCCGTGGAGACGGACGCCTCCGGGTTCACCGGCCGCTACGCCAAGACCGAGGGAATCGACGCATCCGGCGAGCCGGCCACCGTGAGCACCTACCGGCGCGCGGGTTCCGCCGCTGCGGCGATGTCGCCGGACTTCCTCACCCGGCCGGAGGTGGCGGACGTGCTGCGCCGCGCCACGCTCGTGCACACCTCCGGTATCACGCCCGCGCTCTCGCCGAGCTGCGCCGCGCTCACCGCAGACCTGCTGCGTACCCGCAGCGGCATCACCGGAACCGTGACCTTCGACGTGAACTGGCGCGAACAGCTGTGGCCCGACGGCGATCCCACACTCGTGATCGACCTGGCCCGGTGCGCCGATGTGGTGCTCGTCGGATCGGACGAGGCCGAGCGGGTCCTCGGCACGGGCGATCCCGCGCAGGTGCGCGCGCTCCTGCCGGAACCGCGCACCGTGGTGGTCAAGGACGGGTCCGAGCGCGCCGTGGCGATCGCCCGGGACGGCACGCAGACCACGGTTCCCGCCCTATCGGTGGACGTGATCGAGCCCGTCGGCGCGGGAGACTCCTTCGCGGCCGGATTCCTACACGGCCTCGCACACGATGAGGACCTGCGCACCTGTCTGCGCCGCGGACACGCGGGTGCGGCCGCGACCCTCACGGTACGTGCGGATTTCGCGGTACTCCCTCCCGATGCCCTGCGGGCGCTCCTCGACTGCGACGACGACGTCTGGGCCGGAGCCCATGTGGGATCCGACGGCGTCTGGGTGGGCGAGCACACGTTCGCGCCACCCCGTGGAAGCGAGACCGTATGAGCCAGAGCCTGACCCGCGCGCTCGACATCCTCACCCTGCTCGGCGAGGGACCCGCGTCACTCGACGAGCTCGCCGATCGCCTCGGCGTGCACAAGACCACCGTACTACGGTTGCTGCGTCCGCTGGTCGACGCGCGCTTCGCGTACCACGACGACTCCCACCGCTACCACCTCGGATCCCGCGTCTTCGATTTGGCCGCACGAGCTTCCGAGCAGCGGAGCATCCGCACCATCGCAGCCCCGCACCTGATCGCCTTCAACCGCGAGTACGGGCGCACCACGCACCTGGCGGCGCGGGAGGGCGATGCCGTGGTGTACATCGACAAGCTCGAATCGCGCGACCTCATCCGGATGTACTCACGGGTGGGCATGGAGGCCAACCTGAATTCGAGTGCGGTGGGCAAACTCCTGCTCGCCTCGCTCCCCGACGCGGAGCTGAAGCCGATCGTGGCCACCATGGACTACACCCGCCGCACCCCGAACACCATCGTCACGCCGGAGGCGTATCTCGACGAGATCGCCGTCGTCCGCGCCCAGGACTGGGCCACCGACCGCGAGGAGAACGAGCCGTCGATCAACTGCATCGGGGCGCCGATCCGGGATGCCACCGGCGCGACCGTGGCGGCCGTGTCCGTCTCGGTTCCCGACGTGGTGCTGCCCTTCGACGAGCTACTGGGCCTGCTGGGACCGCTGCGCGAGACCTGCGCCGCGATCTCGGCGGACTGCGGGTACCGCCCGCGCTGAACCTCCCGGACACCCCGGGGAAACCGAATCACTCGACAACGAATGAGGAGAACAATGCCCGCCACCGCCGTCTCGACCACCGACGCACCGGCCCCCGCCCACTTCTTCAGCCAGGGCGTGCGCCGCGGCAACCTGCTGCAGGTGTCGGGCCAGGGGCCGATGGACCCGGCCACCAACCAGTACATCGCCGAGGGCGACGTGAAGGCGCAGACGCTGCGCACACTGCAGAACGTCAAGGCCATCCTCGAGGCCGGCGGAGCCTCCATCGCCGACGTCATGATGTTCCGCGTGTACCTCACCACCCGCGACGATTTCGCGGCGATGAACGAGGTGTACGGCGCCTTCATCGCCGAGAACGTGCCGGAGGGCGTGGCCCTCCCCTGCCGCACCACCGTCTTCGTCGACCTGCCGCACGAGGTGATGCTCGTCGAGATCGACGCGCTCGCCGCGCTCGACTGAGAGATCCGCCACTGCTCCGTCCGCGCTCTATTGATATATGCGCATGTTTGGATGTAACCTTCCGCTCGGACCGGAAGGGGGCGTGACATGGGCGCGGACGGACACTCACACGCTGGGCACGATCATGGAGTCTCGGCGGACGCGGATAAGCGCTGGCTGAGCCTGGCGCTGGCACTCATCGTCGCCTTCATGGCGATCGAGGTGACGATCGGCATCATGGCCAGCTCGCTGGCGCTGATCACCGACGCCGCGCACATGCTCACCGACGCTGCGGCGATCGTCCTGGCACTGTTCGCGATCAAGATCGCGGCCAAGCCCGCCCAGGGCGGCTACACCTACGGCCTCAAGCGGGCCGAGATCCTCTCGGCGCAGGCCAACGGCATCACGCTGCTGCTCCTGGCGGTGTACTTCGTCTACGAGGGCATCACCCGCATCATCGATCCGCCGAACGTGGACGGCAAGCTGGTGTTCTTCACCGCGCTCGCCGGCTGCGCGGTGAACATCGCGGCCACGATGTGCATCCGCCGCGCGAACCGGGAGAGCCTCAACGTGGAGGGTGCGTACCAGCACATCCTCAACGACCTCTACGCCTTCATCGCCACGGCGATCGCGGGCGCCATCATCTGGGCCACCGGCTGGGGCCAGGCCGACGCGATCGCCGCGCTGGTCGTGGCCGCGCTCATGTTCAAGGCGGGCTGGGGATTGGTGAAGGCCTCCGGGCGCATCTTCCTCGAGGCGGCGCCCGAGGGCGTCGATCCCTCGGCCGTGGGCGCCGACATCGCCTCCGTCCCGTCGGTGGAAGAGGTCCACGACCTGCACATCTGGGAGATCACCTCCGGCCAGGCCGCGATGTCGGCACACATCCTGGTGACGCCGGGAGCGGACTGCCACGCGGTCCGGGCGACGGTGGCCAAGCGACTGCACGACGATTACGACATCGAGCACGCGACCCTGCAGGTGGATCACGTCGGCGACGAGGATCACTGCGATGAGCCGCACGGCGAGGCGTACCGGTCGGCCGATCAGGCCGCGTCAGACGTGCCGACGGTGTCCGCACCGGCCGGAACGCCCACTCCCGCCGCCCCCGCACCGGTCGCGAAGGCCGATGATCACGCGCCGAAGAACGGCGGCACCACGTAGCACGGCACCGCCCGCGGATGCTGCGGGTCGAGGGCGTTGAGTACGAAGTAGGCGGCGCGGCGGGAACCGGCGATCGCGAGGTGGTCGGAGAAGTCCTGCCCGCACGTGTCCTGGACGACGATGTTGGTGACCTTGGTTCCGGCAGGACCCTCAAGCTGTCCACTGGTGTACGGGAGCACGAGTTCGTCGTAGCGGGTGGAGATGTTGGTGTACTCGATGCCGGCGGCGTAAGGCGTTCCGCCGGTCCAGATCTTGTCGAGGAAACGAGATCCCGGCAGCATGTCGTCGATCGACTCGAAGACCGGGAAGTACGGGTCGCGCACGTTCAGCCCGCGCACGAACGCTGAGACCGCGCGCCCCACGTCCGCACTCGTCCCGCGCCACAGCGGGGCGAGGGAGACGTACCGGCCCACCTTCGCGGCGCCGCCGAGGTACTTCACGAAGTACGACGGCATCAGTGTGCCCTGCGAGTGGCCGATCAGGTCGACCTTGCTCGCACCGGTCGATCGCAGAACACGTTCCACGACCGACTTGAGCTGTTCGGCGCTCGCCGCCAACGGTCTGGTGCCGCCGATCTGATTCACCGGCCACGGGGCGCCGGGGAGCGCCCCGTAGGTGAAGCTGAAGACGCAGTAGCCGTTGTTCTTCAGCAGCGGGGCGTAGGCGCCCCAGTTGGTCTGCGAGCCGCCACCCGTGCCGTGCACCAGGACGACGGGGTTGGGGTGCCGCGCCGTGGGTTTGCAGGCGTAGTCGTTGGTTCCGGGGAGCGAGCCGTTCGGGTTGGTCAGCTCGAACGGGATGCCGCCGAAGAAATTGAAGTTCTCCGGCTGCGGTGCGGCCTGCGCCGGAGTCGCGGCGACCAGGAGCGCGATGGCCGCGACGGCGGCGGATGCGCTGCGACGAAGTGAACGAAGCTTCATGCGTTCGCACGGTAACCGAGGCCACGGTTTCGCAGACCAATTTATAGAACTTGTTCTATATGTACCCGGAGAGGTCGCCTCGAAGTGACTCGGATCACACCTCATCCGAGTTGCAGGCCCGGCCGTGCGGTCTTAGCGTTTTCGTTAGAACGACGTACCGTCTTCGCTGTCGCAGAGCGAAGAACGCGGCCGCCGTAACCTATGACGGCGCGGAGGCGGTAGGCCGGGCGTCCGCGGCCCCCGGAGCGCCGATACCGGCGACGGGCGCCACCATTCGCACCGAAAGGATCGTGGCCGCTGCGATTAGCGCGCTGACCACCGGCACGGCCACAGGACCGGAGTTGTCCAGCGCCAGGCCTCCGAGCGCACCGCCCACAGCAACGCCCAAGAACTGCGCGGAGAAGTGCAGGCCGATCGCCTGGGAGCGCTGTGCCGGAGCATGTCCGGCGATACGCGTCTGCTGCGAGATCCCACCCGACCACCACGCACCGCCCAACGCGAACAGCAGCGGGAAGAGAACGATCGCGGCAAGCGGGTGAACCTCGATCGCCGTGAGCCACGCCAGAATCCCGAGCAGAACGGTCATCGTCGACAACACGACGATCAGGACCCGCTTGATCGGAACCGACTGCAGGACCCGTCCGATGGTGCGTCCCGCCAGGAATCCGCCAGCACCGAACACGATCATCAGGGCCGCGACGCCGTGGCTTCCCATTCCTGCGGCGGCCCCCACGATGGGCGCGAGGTATGTATACGTGCAGTACGCGGCCAAGAACAGTCCGAACGTGGTAACGAGACCCCACCTGATCGGGGCACTCCGCAGGAGATTGAGCCGCCCGGTCGAAGCTGCCGGGACCGGCACCGCCGGCAACCAGAGGAACACCCCGACTGCCGACACCACGGCCAATCCAGCAACGAACAAGAAGGCGCCACGCCAGCCAACGAGCGCGCCGATCACCGTTCCGATCGGGGCGCCGACGGTGAGCGCCAGAGCGTTCCCGCTCGCGGTGACCGCGATGGCTCGCGGCAGGTCCTCCGGTTTGCTCAGGGCGGCGGCCGCGCTGGCCGCCGGAGCGGCAAAGAGCGCCGCGGTCACCGCAGCCGCCACGCGGGCGACGGTGAGCACGGCGAAATTGCTCGCGACTGCCGCGAGAACATTCGACAAGGCGAAGCCGATCGCCGCTCCCACAAGCAGCGTCTTCGGCGGAACACGATGGAAGAGCGCGATCAGCGGCGGCCCCGCGAGTGCGTACACCAAGGCGAACACGGTCACGAGCTGACCACACAGCGCCACCGAGGCATGAACGTCGGCGGCGACTTCAGGCAGGATTCCGGCAATCACATAGCCCTCGGTGCCGACGGTGAAGGTACCGAAGGCGAGGAGATAGATTCTAGGGTTCATGAGCCAACGGTACGACAGTCGTTGAACCATTGAAATACGGAGTATTGTGATGCCGATCATGCAACGTCATCGAGCAAAGGTAGTTCAAACGTTTTTGAACTGTCTTCCGAGTGCTAGGTTAGTACATGTGAGAGATCCGTTCCACGCAGAACTCAGCGAGGTGTCGCTCGCCCAGGTCATGAACGGCCTGAGCGACCCCCTCCGGCTCCGAATCGTCACACTGCTCGGCGATCAGGGCGAGATGGAATGCTGGCGGATCTACGAAACCTTGGGCATCAGCAAGTCCAATGCCTCGCACCACTTCCGCGTGCTGCGCGAGTGCGGCCTGATTCGACGGACCCACACCGGGCAGCAGCAGAGCGCATCGTTACGACGAGCAGAGTTCGACGACCGATTCCCCGGGCTGCTCGACAGCGTGCTCAAGGTGAGCAGCGCCGAACAGGGCGAAATCGCTCTCGCTACCCGCTCGGACCGGGACGCCTGACTCGTCGAGACCGGGCGGCCGCGCTGCACCAGGCCTCACCGTCGGTCGTCTCAGCCCGGCGATCGTCCGCCGTCGCGGCACGGCCGCCTCGTGAGCGAATCCCATTGCCATGCCATTCGGACTGAGCTCACCCACGAATACAACGATGTACACGCCGGGAAAATGCCCGCCCAGGCTGTCGCCTCCGACCGAAGCTGGACCGCGACGGAGTGCCCTGCTCTGAGGCCCGACATGAGAGTGCCCCCGACCTGGGGTCGGGGGCACTTTCCGTGGAGCCGCCGGGAATTGAACCCGGGTCCTCCGTCATTTCTACGGGGCTTCTCCGTGCGCAGTCCGCTGTGTCTCTACTCGGATCTCCTAGTCTCGCGAACAAGCCAGGATGACGATCCCAGTCGCTGTTTGATGTCCCTCACGATGCCGCGACCGCACCGTGAGGTGAATCCCTCTAGCTGATGCCAGGAACCGGGCCGAGGGCGAACCCGGGCTGACAGACTCGCTTTGCTACTTAGGCAGCAAGAGCGAAGTCGCGCTGATTGGAATCGGCGCTTAATTGGTTGCCGCGACGCTTACGGTGGTCTCCAGCCTGCACCGGCACGCTTCCCCCGCGTCAACAAACGAAGTCGAAACCGATCGGCCCCTTATCGTCTGCCTCAGCAGAAGCCCATCCCTTACGGGGTGGAGACTCCAGAGTACCCCACCCCGGGGGCCGCCCGTCCACCGGTTTTCCCGCCGGCGAACACCGGGCGGCCTAGGTCAGGCGCACTCTCGTCCCCGTCGACGAGGCGCTCATGTTGGCCAGCACGGTGAGCAGCACCGTCCCGGCGCGTCGCGCCCACGACTTCATCTTGGCCTTGTTCTCAACGCTCATCGGACACCTCCACCCGAGTCACAGGAGCCACATCAGTAACTCTGATTCAAGTGAACGCCGGTCCGGGTGCCGGAGCAACGCGCCACGCCCAACGGCGGGCGCTGAATATTTATCCGCGCATTCCCTTGACGCGCCGGCCCAGCTCACGCACCAGCTCACGCTCGGCGGTGCGGCGGGCGATGTCGTGTCGCTTGTCGTAGTCCTGCTTACCCTTGGCCAGCGCCAGCTCCACCTTCACGCGGCCGTCGTTGAAGTACATCGACAGCGGCACCAGGGTCTGGTTGCCCTCGCGGATCTTGCCGGTGAGCGAATCGATCTCGCGACGGTGCATCAGCAGCTTGCGAGTACGGCGCGGGGTGTGGTTGGTCCACGAGCCGTTGCCGTACTCCGGAATGTGCAGCCCGCGCAGCCACACCTCGCCGTCGTCGATGGTGGCGTACGCGTCGACCAGCGAGGCCTTGCCCTCCCGGAGCGCCTTCACCTCGGTGCCCACCAGCACCACACCCGCCTCGAAGGTGTCGAGGATGGCGTAGTTGTGGCGCGCCTTGCGGTTGCTCGCGATCACCGAGCGCCCCTTCTCCTTCGCCATCTCGTCTTTCCTTTCGATCTCACACGGATGTGTCCCACAGCGGACAACCAGTCCATTCTACGGGCGGCCGATAACGGCGGGAAAGCGAGTTTCGCGCGCGGCTATTCGCGGACGTAGAAGCGGAGCGTGAGGTACGCGGTGAGGCCGGCACCCACGGCACCGGTCAGGATGAGCCACGGCGACACCAGCCACACGTCGGTGTTGGTGATCCGGGCCAGGATGTTGACCCCGTAGAACTCACGCAGCGCCCGGTCGAAGAAGAAGGTCTTCCCGGCGAACAGGCCGCCGATGGCGAGCACGGCGCCGATCACCGCGGCGAACATCGCCTCCAGCAGGAAGGGCAGCTGTGTGTACCAGCGGCTCGCGCCCACCAACCGCATGATCGACACCTCGGTTCGGCGGGTGTACGCCGCCACCTGCACCATGTTCGCGATCAGCAGCACCGCGGCGACAGCCTGGATCAGCGCGATGAAGAAGGCCGCGTTGCGGGCGCCGTTGAGCACCGAGAAGACGCGTTCGACCAGCTTGCGCTGATCCTGCACATCGGTCACGCCGGGCTGCGCCTTGGCCACGTCGATCACGGACGCGAACTTGGAATCGTCGTTCACCCGCACCTTGAACGAGGCGGGGAGCACGCCGGGGCGCACCAGTTCGGCGAGATCGGGCTGCTCGGCGAAGGTCTTCGTCTTCGCCGTGTTCAGCGCCTGCTCCTGGGAGATGAAGTCCACGGAGTCGACGCCCGCCTGCTGCTTGAGCGTGGTCTCGATCGCCTGGCACACCGCCTTCTGGCAGTTCGGATCGTCGGCCGCGACCTTGTCGTCGACGAACACCTGGATCTCGACGCGCTGCAGGAAGATATCCTGGCTCTTGTCGGCCATTCGCACCACGAGCAGGCCGCCGCCGAACATGCCCAGCGAGATGGCGGTGGTGAGGATCATGGCGATGGTCATGCTCACGTTCCGGCGCAGGCCGGTGGCGACCTCGCTGGTGATGAAGCTGGCACGCACGGTAATCAGTCCTTCGGATTCGTCTCGATCAGCGGGCGGTCAGCGGCCGAGGCCGTACACACCGGTGGCGTCGTCGCGCACGATGTCGCCCATGCGGAACTCGATCACGCGGCGGCGCATCGAGTCCACGATGTGCCGGTCGTGCGTGGCCATGACCACGGTGGTCCCGGACCGGTTGATGCGGTCGAGCACGTCCACGATCTCGGCGGAGGTATCGGGATCGAGGTTGCCGGTGGGCTCATCGGCCAGCAGCAGCAGCGGCCGGTTGGCGATCGCGCGGGCGATCGCGACGCGCTGCTTCTCGCCGCCGGAGAGCTCGTTGGGCATCCGGTTGGCCTTGCCGCCCAGCCCCACGTAATCGAGGACCTGCGGCACGGTGCGGTCGATCACGTTGCTCGGCTTGCCGATCACCTCGAGAGCGAAGGCCACGTTCTCCGCCACGGACTTCTGCTGCAGCAGCCGGAAGTCCTGGAAGACGCAGCCCAGCGACTGCCGCAGCTGCGGCACCTTCCGCCCGGACAGCTTGTTGACGTGGAAGTCGCCCACGTAGACATCGCCGCTGGTGGGCTTGTCCTCCTTGAGGAGCAGCCGGAAGAACGTCGATTTGCCCGATCCCGAGGGACCGATCAGAAAGGCGAACTCACCCTTGCCGATGCTCAGCGACAGGTCGTTCAGCGCAGGCCGGGCCGACGCCTTGTATTTCATCGTGACGTTCTGGAGCGTGATCACGGTCGCCCAGTGTACTGACGCCCCGGCCTAACCCGGTGCAACTGTCGTTGTCGGTGCGCCGCCGGGCGCTGTAGTGCCGGTTTCCGACCCTCCCGGCTGCGGCACCGTGGGGGCGGTCGGGCTCGGGATGGTCACCGTCGTGGTGCCCGACGGGACCTGTCCGCTCGCCGTCGGCTGCCCGGGGCGGGGCGCAGCGCTGCCCGATACGGACGGCCCGGACGACGGTGCGCCGGACGATCCCGAGGGCGTCGTGGACGGCATGGTCGTCGAACTGGGCGGCCGAGTGAGCGTGGTGGTACCGGACACCCAGGGCTGATTGGCCGCGGGCGGCGTCGTCTCCGTCGGTCCGGCGGTCGGGCCGTACCTGCGCTCCTCCTGCGGCACGAACTGCTGCCGCAGGTCCTGGTACCAGGCCATCAGCACCACGAACAGCACGACCAGGATCGCGGTGCTGGTGCGGATGCGGGTGCCGCGGATGTACTTCGGCAGTCGATCCCAGAGGGGTGGGGAGACGGGCTTGTCGTCGGTCATGTGGCCGCCTTGTCGTCACTCTGGGCGGTCTCGGTCCGCGGGTCGACGGTGTCGGTGCGCGGATCGACCGAGATGCCGGCGGTGGCGAGGCTGCGCACGATGCGTTCGCGCAGGTTGCGGCCCACCTCGAACTGCTTACCCGGGAGGGTGCGCGCCACCATCCGCATGTTCACCTGGTCGAGGTCGATCGATTCGACGCCCATCACGCTGGGCTCGTCGAGCAGCAGCGTGGACATGTACGGGTCCTGGTACGCCCGCTCCCCCACGGTGTGCAGGAGCGCGTTCACCTTGCCGATGTCCACGGTGGTGGGCAGCGGGATGTCGACGACGGCGCGGGCCCAGTCCTTCGACAGGTTGGTGGCCTTGACCACCTGCCCGTTCGGGACGGTGATCACCTCGCCGTCGGTGTTGCGGAGCTTGGTGACGCGCAGGGTGACGTCCTCGACGGTGCCCTCCGCCGTCGAGCCGCCGGTCAGCGTGAGCGAGACGACGTCGCCGAAGCCGTACTGCCGCTCGGTGATCAGGAAGAACCCGGCCAGTAGGTCCTGCACCACGCGCTGCGCGCCGAAGCCCAGCGCCGCACCGATCACGGTGGCGGGTGCGACCAGCGCGGTGATCGGGACGCCCAGCGCCACGATGATCTGGTAGCCGGCGAACAGGTAGATCGCGGCGATGGCCACCCAGCTGATCACCTGGATCACGGCGTGCTGGTGCTTCGCCGACTCCGAGCGCACCAGCGAATCGCTGTTCTTGAACTCGGCGTCGATCCGGCGGGTGACGCGCGCGGAGGCCCAGTTGACGAACCGGTTGGCCAGGACGGCGGCGATCGACCAGAGGGCGATCGGCAGCACCCGCTCGAACATCAGCAGTCGCCACCCCGTCGTATCGAACGAGGTGAACGAGAGTGCGAGCGTGCTACTCGTCATCGCCGCGCATCCGCCAGCGGATGCCGGCCTCGATGAAGCCGTCCAGGTCACCGTCGAGCACGGCCGACGGGTTGTTGACCTCGTAGTTCGTCCGCAGGTCCTTGACCATCTGGTACGGATGCAGCACGTAGGAGCGCATCTGATTGCCCCACGACGCGCCCTCGTTGGTCTTGAGCGCGTCCATCTGGGCCCGCTCCTCCTGGCGCTTGCGCTCCAGCAGCTTGGCCTGCAGCACCTTCATGGCGGAGACCTTGTTCTGCAGCTGGCTCTTCTCGTTCTGACAGGTGACCACGATGCCGGTCGGGATGTGCGTGAGGCGGACCGCGGAGTCGGTGGTGTTGACCGACTGGCCGCCCGGGCCGGACGAGCGGTACACGTCCACCCGCACCTCGTTCTCGTCGACGTCGATGTGGTCGGTGGTCTCCACCACGGGCAGCACCTCGACCTCGGCGAAGGAGGTCTGGCGGCGGCCCTGGTTGTCGAACGGGCTGATCCGCACGAGGCGGTGGGTGCCCATCTCCACGGAGAGGGTGCCGTAGGCGTAGTCGGTCTTCACGGCGAAGGTCGCGGACTTCAGGCCCGCCTCCTCGGCGTAGCTGGTGTCGTAGACCTCCACGCCGTAGCCGTGCTTCTCGGCCCAGCGGATGTACATGCGCATGAGCATCTCGGCCCAGTCCGCAGCGTCCACACCACCGGCGCCGGAGCGGATGTTGATCAGCGCGTCGCGGCTGTCGTACTCGCCCGAGAGCATGGTCTTGACTTCCATCGCCTCGATCTCGGTGCGCAGCTTCGCGCGATCGGCGTCGGCGTCCTCCAGGGCGGCGGCCAGGTCGTCGCCCTCCTCGGCCTCGGCGAGCTCATAGAGCACCGGCAGATCGTCGAGCCGCTGCCGCAGGTCGGTGACCCGGCGCAGCTCGGACTGGGCGTGCGAGAGCTGGCTGGTGACCTGCTGGGCATTGGCCTGGTCGTTCCACAGCTCCGGATCCGAGGCCTTGTGCTCCAGCTCGTCGACGCGGCGGCGCAGCTCGTCGAGGTCGATCACCTTCTCCACCGTCTGGAGGGTGGTCTCGAGGCTCTCGATGTCTGCGATCACGTCAGGTTGCACAGTTATCCAGGATACTGCTCGGGCGGCCCGGCGGAGTCCGGCGGCGGGGTAAGGCTGCCGAGCTGCCAGGAGCTGTCGACCTTGCCCACCTTGTAGTAGACGGGCCACTGGTCACCCACCTCGGGCCAGCGCTGCGAGAAGTCCACCACGAGTTGCCGGTACACGGCGGTGGGTGCGGTGGTGGGGCCGGCGATGCTGCCGGACACGGTGACGAAGGCCTGTCCCTTCTGATCCGCCTCCAGGGGCCGCGGGCTGACGCCGCTGAGGGTGAGGACGCCGTCCTCGAGGCCCGGGCCGGCGGGGGCGGTGCCCACCGCCGTCTTCTTCGAGCGCTGCCAACCGATGATCAGCGCGGCGACCACCACGGCCAGGAACGCGATCCAGATGAACTCCATGATGTCCAGATTACCGACGGTGGGCACTGCTGTGGGGCGTGCGACGAACCGGGGCCGCGGGCTCGATTACCGTGCAGCTATGTCGAGCGCACCGTCGAACCCGAATCCCGACCTCCAGCTGGCCCTGAGCCTCGCCGATGCCGCGGACGAGCTGACCATGGCGCGGTTCGGCGCGCTGGACCTGAAGGTGGACGCCAAGCCGGACCTGACCCCGGTCTCCGATGCCGATCTCGCCACCGAGACCCTGATCCGCGAGCGTCTGGCCGCCGAGCGCCCCGGCGATGCGGTACTCGGCGAGGAGTTCGGCGGCGAGCCCGTCTTCTCCGGGCGGCAGTGGGTGCTCGATCCGATCGACGGCACCAAGAACTTCGTCCGTGCGGTCCCGGTGTGGTCCACGCTCATCGCGCTGTTAGAGGACGGCGTGCCCACAGTGGGCGTGGTCTCGGCGCCCGCGCTGCGCCGCCGCTGGTTCGCCTCGGCCGGCTCGGGTGCGTTCGTCCAGTTCGACGGTGGCGAGCCGGTGCGGATCTCGGTCTCGGCGGTCCGGGAGATCGCGGACGCGAGCATCTCCTTCTCCGACCTGTCGTATTTCGCGGACCGCGCCGGGCGCGACCGTTTCCTGGCCCTGGCCGATGATGCCTGGCGGCTGCGGGGCTACGGCGACTTCTGGAGCTACTGCCTGGTGGCCGAGGGATCGGTGGACGTCGCCGTGGAACCCGAAGTCTCCCTGTGGGATCTGGCCGCGGTGGAGATCCTGGTGCGCGAGGCCGGCGGCCTGTTCACGGGCACCGACGGTACGCCCGGGCCGCACGCGGGGTCCGCCGTCGCGGCCAACCCCGCGCTGCATCCCCAGGTGCTCGCGCGTCTCACCCCCTGACACAACGAGACACATTTCGTCCCACCTCTTGGCACCGATCTTACTGCGGAGTAAGGTCGCTCCTGACTCAAGAGTAAGTTGGCGATCGACGGGCCCGGAATCTCTCCGCGCAGCGAGGTCGCCACGACGACAAGATGGTGGAGATGAGCACGTCAACCGACCCCCGGGACACCAGCGCCGTCGGGAAGAACCCGATCCGGCGGAACCCGACCGGACAGCTGATCCGCGCCCTGATGGCCGTGGTCCAGACCCCGTTCGTGCAGAACCGCGGCCTCCAGGGCCTCGTGAACCGCGTCGCCTACGAGGGCACCAAGACCGGCTTCAAGGCACTCGGCGCCGCCAACCGCACCTTCCAGGTGGTCACCAGCACCGGCAAGCCCAAGCGCCTCGGCTCCTCGTCGAAGTCGAACTACGACCTCACGCCCGACGATGAGCAGAAGATGATCGTGGACACGGTCAAGGACTTCGCCGCCGAGATCATCCGTCCCGCGGCCTTCGAGGCCGATGCGGCCACCGCCGCCCCGGATTCGCTCCTCGAGCGCGCCACCGAGCTGGGCATCACAATGATCAACGTGCCGGAGGAGCTCGACGGTGCCGGCAGCGACCGCGGTGCCGTGACCAACGCCCTGGTCGCGGAGGCACTCGCCTACGGCGATATGGGCCTCGCACTGCCGATCCTGGCTCCGAGCGGCGTGGCGGTCACGCTGGCGCAGTACGGCTCCGACGGCCAGCAGCAGACCTACCTCAAGGAGTACGCGGGCGAGCAGGTGCCGCAGTCCTCCGTGGTGATCGCCGAGCCGGGTGCGCTGTTCGACCCGTTCGCGCTGTCCACCAAGGCCACTCGCACCTCGGGCGGCTACGTGCTGACCGGCGTGAAGTCGCTGGTCCCCCAGGCCGCCACCGCCGAGCTCTTCGTGGTGGGCGCCGAGCTGGACGGCAAGCCCGCCCTGTTCATCGTGGAGTCCGGCACCAACGGCGTGATCGTCGAGGGCGATCCCAGCATGGGCCTGCGCGCCGCCGCACTGGGCCGGCTGAACCTCAACAACGTCAAGGTCCCGTCGACAGCACTGCTGGGTGAGGTCGACCTCGACACCGCCGTGCAGAACTACACCGACGTGGTGCGCCTGGCCCGCCTCGGCTGGTCAGCGCTGGCGCTGGGCACCTCGCGCGCCGTGCTCGACTACGTGACCCCGTACGTCAAGGAGCGCGAGGCCTTCGGTGAGCCGATCGCGCACCGTCAGGCCGTGGCCTTCGCGGTGGCCGATATGGCGACCGAGGTGGACGGCCTGGAGCTGCTGGTGTGGCGCGGCGCCTCGCGCGCCGAGCAGGGCCTCTCGTTCGGCCGGGAGGCCGCGCTGGCACGGAAGTTCGCCACCGACAAGGGCATGCGCATCGGCCTCGACGGTGTGCAGCTGCTCGGCGGCCACGGCTTCACCAAGGAGCATCCGGTGGAGCGCTGGTACCGCGACCTGCGCGGTGTGGGCATCGCCGAGGGCGTCGTCGTCCTCTAGGCCAATCGACTTCTGACAGACGAAAGAACCATCATGGCAATCAATCTGGAACTTCCCAAGAAGCTGAAGGCGTCGGCCGAGATGTCGCACCAGGGTGCGGCCGAGATCTTCCGCCCCATCTCGCGCAAGTACGACCTCGCCGAGCACGAGTACCCCAAGGAGCTCGACACCATCGCGGCGCTGTACGACGGGCTGGCCGACGCCGGCCAGGCACCGTCGGCGGCGAGCGGCGACCGCAAGAAGGGTGAGGGCGACGAGGCCCCCAAGCCCGAGCCCGAACTGCCGCTGGGCACCCGCAACGGCGGCACCATGGAATCGATCATCAACGCGATCGAGATGTGCTGGGGCGATGCGGGCCTCATGCTCGCCTTCCCGTACCAGGGCCTCGGTAACGCCGCGATCGCCGCGGTGGCCACCGACGAGCAGCTGGAGCGCTTCGGCAAGGTGTGGGCGTCGATGGCGATCACCGAGCCCTCCTTCGGCTCGGACTCGGCGGCCGTGACCGCCACCGCCACCCGCGACGGCGACGAGTGGGTCCTCAACGGCACCAAGATCTTCGTCACCTCGGGCTCGCGCGCCGACCACATCGTGGTGTGGGCGACGGTGGACAAGAGCGCGGGCCGCGCGGCGATCAAGTCCTTCGTGGTGCCGCGCGAGCACCCGGGCGTCACCGTGGCGCGCCTCGAGCACAAGCTGGGCATCCGTGCCTCCGATACCGCGGAGATCCGGTTCGAGGACTGCCGCATCCCCTTCGAGAACATCCTCGGCAGCCCCGAGGTGAACGTCGAGAAGGGTTTCGCGGGGGTCATGCAGACCTTCGACAACACCCGCCCCCTGGTGGCCGCCATGGCCATCGGTGTGGCGCGGGCGTCGCTCGAGGAACTGCGCACCGTTCTCGAGGACGCCGGCATCACCATCGATTACGACGCCCCGGTGAACACGGTCCCGCACGCGGCAGCCGAGTTCATCCGCCTGGAGTCCGATTGGGAGGCCGCCTACCAGCTGACGCTGAAGTCGGGCTGGATGGCCGATAACAAGATCCCCAACTCGAAGAACGCGTCGATGGCCAAGGCCAAGGCCGGCCGGGTGGGATCGGATGTCACCCTCAAGGCCGTGGAACTCGCGGGGGCGCTGGGCTACTCGGAGCGCACCCTGCTGGAGAAGTGGGCGCGCGATTCGAAGATCCTGGACATCTTCGAGGGCACCCAGCAGATCCAGCAGTTGATCATCGCCCGCCGCCACTTGGATCTGAACAGCTCGCAGCTGAAGTAGACCGGGGTGGAGGACCTACGGGGCGTCGCCGGATGGCGGCGCCCCGTTCGTCGTCGGTAGCGTGGCCGTCATGCGCACACGGAACTCGACCCGATGACGGTGCTCTGGTGGGCCCGACGCGACCTGCGACTGCGCGACAATCCCGCGCTGTGCGCCGCGGCCGCGGACGGCCCGGTGGTCCCCCTGGTCGTGATCGACCCCGCCCTCTTCGGCGACGGTGCCCGCCCACGCGACGCCTGGTACGCCGCCTCGGTCCTCGCACTCGACGAGCAGCTGGACGGCGGCCTGCACCTGCGGACCGGCACCCCCGCCGACGCGGTCCTCGATGCCGCCCGGGAGGCCGGAGCCACCGCGGTGCACGTGAGCCGGGAGACCACCCCGTTCGGGCGGCGCCGCGATGCCGCCGTGCGGTCCCGGCTGGCCGAGCACGGCATCGACTGGGTGGAGACCGGGTCGCCGTACGCGGTGACTCCGGGCCGGGTGACCAAGGCCGACGGCAGCCCCTACCGCGTCTTCGGCGCCTTCCAGCGCGCCTGGCACGAGCACCGGTGGCCGGCGCCCGCGCGGCCCGGGACTCCGCTGCGCTGGGCAGCGCCCGCCGGCGCCGCGGAGCCGGTGCGGCGATCGCTGCGAGAGGCGGTGGACGCCTGCACGGTGGCCCCTCCCACCCGCGGGTGAGGACGCCGCCGCGCGATCCTGGGACCGCTTCCGCGCGGACGACCTGCCGCGCTACGCCGACGACCGCGACCGCCCGGATCTGGACACCTCGTCGCGCCTGTCGCCCTATCTCAAGGTGGGAGCGGTACATCCGCGCACGCTACTCGCGGACCTGCGGGACACCGGCGGCGAGGGCGCCGCGAAGTTCGTCTCCGAGCTGTGCTGGCGCGAGTTCTACGCCGATGTCCTGCACCACCATCCGCGGTCGCTGCGCCACGATCTGACCGATGCCCTCGCCGGGCTGGAGTACGACGCCCCGGGTGACGACTTCGCCGCCTGGCAGCGGGGCGAGACCGGCTTCCCCCTGGTCGACGCCGGCATGCGACAGCTGCGCGCCGAGGGCTGGATGCACAACCGGGTGCGGATGGTGGTGGCGAGCTTCCTCGGCAAGGACCTGCACCACTGGTGGCCGCACGGCGCAGCGCATTTCCTCGATCTGTTGATCGACGGCGATCCGGCGTCGAACGCCCACGGCTGGCAGTGGGTGTCGGGCACCGGCACCGATGCCGCACCCTACTTCCGGGTGTTCAACCCCACCGCGCAGGCGGAGAAGTTCGATCCGCGGGGCGATTACGTGCGCCGCTACGTGCCGGAGCTGCGCCACCTGGACGGCTCCGCGGCCCTGCACCCGTGGAAGCATCCGGACGGGTACGCGCACGGCTATCCCACCCGCATCGTCGACCATGCGCAGGAACGCGAGGAGACGCTGCTGCGGTACCGCAGGGCCCGCGGGAAGTAACGCGACGAAAGTCGTACGCCGCGGGCGCATCGCCGCGACCTTCGGGGCATGCCCCGCGCTCGGGTCGCGCAGTACCGTGATCGGCATGGGTATGAGCGTCTCGACGCAGCGGCTGCAGCGGTGGTGGACCGCCCCCGCCCTGCGAGACGCGGGTTTCGTCGCGCTGTCCGCCGCGGTGGCCGTGGCCATCGCCGTGACGGAATGGCGGACGCGGGGCTCGTTCGCGGGCGCGGTGTACCTCGTACTCGGGTTGGCGGGCTCGATCGCGCTGTGGTGGCGCCGTCGGTGGCCCCTGGAGGTCACCGTGCTCGGCGGCCTGCTGACGGTGGCGATCGGATTCTGCGCCGCCTCCCTGCTGGGCCTGTTCACACTCGCGGTCCGCAGGCGGGACCGGGTCCTGATCTTCGCGACGCTGTTCATCACGGCGTGCATCGGCCTTCCCCACCCGTGGACGAGTGCGTCCTGGGCACCGCGAGACCTGTTGGCCGGAGCGGCCTTCACCGTGGTCTTCGCGCTCTGGGGCTCCTACGTGGGCGCCCGCCGCGACCTGCTGGAATCGCTGCGCGAGCGCGCGATCCGGGCGGAGGAGGAACGTGAGCTGCGCGCCGCGCAGGCGCGGACGGCGGAGCGCTCGCGCATCGCGCGGGAGATGCACGACGTTCTGGCCCACAAGGTCTCGCTGATCGCACTGCAGGCGGGCGCGCTCGAGGTGAACGCGGGAGCCGCCGCGCCGAGGGTCGAGCTCGCCGCCGCCGAAATCCGCAGTACCGCGCACCAGACCCTCGAGGACCTGCGCGGCGTCCTGGGGGTGTTGCGCGGCTCGGAGAGCGAGCCCCTGGTCCCGCAGCCCGGAATCGACGATCTCCCGCGGCTCGTGGAGCAGTCCCGGGTGGCCGGCGCCGAGATCGCGTTGGAGACCGAGCTCGACGGCGGGCAGGTGCCGGACGCCCTGGGCCGCACGGCCTATCGCATCGTCCAGGAGAGCCTGACGAACGTGCGCAAGCACGCCGGGCCGGCCGTGACGGTGGTCGCTGTCCGGTTGGTGCGGCGGGTGCTCTCCGTGGAGGTGACCAACGGCCCGTCCCTGGGCGGGGCCGCACATCCGCTCCCCGGTTCGGGCGCCGGCCTGATCGGCCTCTCGGAGCGGGTGCAACTCGCGGGCGGGTGGATGACCTCCTCCGGCACGCCCGACGGTGGCTGGCGGGTGTACGCCGAACTGCCCGTCCCGGAATCGGACTGATCGGCCTTCCCCGGCCGTGGCAGGATGAAGGCCGATCCTGTCAGGAGGCCGCGTGACCCGCATCGTGATCATCGACGACGACCCGCTCGTGCGTTCCGGACTCCGGATGATCATCGAATCCGCGGAGGATCTGGAGATCGTGGGCGAGGGCGGCGACGGCGACGAGGCGGTCGGCCTGGTGCGCGCCCTGCACCCCGATGTGGTCCTGATGGACATCCGGATGCCCTCCACCGACGGGCTGACCGCAACAGCCGCGGTGCGCGCCGAGCCCTCTCCGCCGCAGGTCATCGTGCTCACCACCTTCGACCTCGACGACTACGTGATGCGCGCCCTGCAGGCCGGGGCCGCGGGCTTCATGCTCAAGGACACCCCACCCCGGCAGTTGCTCGACGGTGTCCGGGTGGTCGCCTCGGGTGAGGCGATGCTCTCCCCCAGCGTCACCCGCAAGCTGATCGACCGGTTCGCCGCCGATCCGCGGGAGGACCGCCGCAAGGCGGCCGTGGACCGCATCGCCGGGCTCACCGACCGAGAGCGTGAGGTCTTCCTCGGCGTGGCCGCCGGTTCGTCCAATGCGCAGATCGGCCGCGAGCTGTTCATGAGCGAGGCCACCGTCAAGACGCACGTCTCCCGCCTCCTGGACAAGCTCGATGCCGCGAACCGGGTGCAGCTCGCGATTCTCGCGCACGACGCCGGCCTCACGAACTGACGCACTCCCCGCCTTCAGTCCCCCTCCGCGGCGGGCGCGGTACGACTTTCGTATGACCCCGGCTGGCGAGTGCCGCGACCTTCGTCTACTCCTCCGATAACGCTCGTCCACAACCTCTTTCAGCGTGCCCATCCGCGCTTCGGAGCGGGCCACACTGGGAGCATGGCATCGTTTCTGTACAAGGTCGGCAGCTTCTGCTACCGCAAGTGGTGGATGGTCCTCTCGCTGTGGATCGTCGCGCTCGTGGGCATCGGGATCGCGGGATCATCACTGTCGGAACCCTTCAAGGACGATTTCAACCTGCCCGGCAGCCAGGCGGTGAAGGCGCAGGAGGTACTGCAGAAGAACTTCCCGCAGACCGCCGAGACACAGGCCCCCACCGCCACCGTCGTCTTCCAGTCGAAGGACGGGCAACGCCTCGATCAGGGGCACAACGCCACCGCGATCAACACGGTCGTGGCGAAGCTGCGCGAGGTACCCCAACTCCCCGAGGCCGAGCGCGCCGCGCTCACCAACCCCGCCGTCGGCGCGGCGGCCGCGGAGAACCTCAGCGGTGACGGCCGGGTCGCCCAGCTCCGCCTCACCTTCGACGGCGTCAAGACGGTCTCCCAGGAATCCAAGGACGCGGTCGCCGCGGCGAAGCAGGCGGGTGCCGACGCCGGGCTCACCGTGGAAACGGCGGGCGCGGCGAACGAGCATCCGGCCGAACCGCCCGCCGAAATGATCGGCATCGTCGTGGCGGTCATCGTCATGATCATCACCTTCGCGGCGCTGCTCGCGGCGCTCATGCCACTCGTCTCCGCGCTGATCGGCATCGCGCTGTCGACCTCGGTGATCGCGATCGGTACGTCCTTCCTCACGCTGGGCACCTCGACCACCGGACTGTCGATGATGATCGGGCTCGCCGTCGGTATCGACTACTCACTGTTCGTGATCTCGCGATACCGGCAGGAACTGCTGCGCACCGACGACCGGGCGCACGCCGCCGGCCTCGCGGTGGGGACGGCCGGCAGCGCCGTGGTCTTCGCCGGTGCGACGGTGATCATCGCGCTGTGCGGCCTGTCCATCACCGGCATGTCCTTCCTCAGCCAGATGGGGCTCGGCGCCGCGGTGACCGTCGCGCTGGCGGTGCTGGTGGCACTCACGGTGCTGCCCGCGCTGCTCGGTGTGTTCAAGTCCGCGGTCTTCACACCGCGACTTCCCTTTCTGTGGACACCGGATCAGACCGAGCGCCGCCCGATGGGACAGCGCATCGGCGAGCTGCTCACCAAGCGTCCGCTCCCCTTCCTCATCGGCGCCGTCGCGGTACTCGCGGTGGCGGCGATCCCGATCGGCAAGATCGAGCTCGGCCTGGACGTGACCTCGCCCTCGGACAAGGCCGCCACGTCGATTCAGAGCGAGGCCTTCGGCGCGGGCAAGTCCTCCCCGCTCGTCGCGGTGATCGACGATGAGGGCAAGGGCGATCGGAAGGCCGCGGAGACGCGCTTCGCGGACGAGGTGCGCAAGCTCGACGGCCTCGGCCCGGGCGGGATCATCGGACCCGTGCCGAACGCGACCGGCAACGCCTCCCAGTTCATCATCGTCCCGGCCTCCGGGCCGTCGACGAAGCAGACGGCGGACCTGCTCGCGGAGGTCCGCGATCACGCCGACGCCATCGGCACGGCCACCGGGACGTACGTCGGCATCGGCGGTGCGGCGGCGATCAACGCCGACTTCTCCGACGCACTGACCTCCAAGCTGCCCCTGTACCTCATTGTGGTGGTGGGACTGGCGATCATCCTGCTGATGATCGTCTTCCGGTCGGTGATCATCCCGGTGATCGCCTCGCTGGGCTTCCTGCTGTCGATCGCGGCGACCTTCGGTGTGACGGTCGGCTTCTTCCAGGAGGGCTGGCTCGGCTGGATCAGCCCCGAGGAGGGCGGCCCGATCCTGGTGTTCATGCCGATCTTCCTGATCGGCATCGTCTTCGGGCTCGCGATGGACTATCAGGTCTTCCTCGTCAGTCGGATGCGCGAGGAGCACCACCACGGCGCCGAAGCGCAGGAGGCGATCCGCATCGGCTACAGCTCGGGGGCCCGCGTGGTCACCGCAGCGGCGATCATCATGATCTCGGTGTTCGCCGGGTTCACCCTGTCCACGGAGACCTTCCTCAAGCTCATGGGCTTCTCCATGGCCGCGGCGATCGTCTTCGACGCCTTCCTGGTGCGGATGATCATCATGCCCACCACGATGTCGCTCCTGGGCGAGAAGGCCTGGTGGATGCCGCGCTGGCTGGACCGGATCCTGCCCCGGATCGATGTGGAGGGCGATGCGCTGCGCACCGCCGATGCCGATGCGCCCGTCGCGGAGCACGAGACCGAGGAGATCGCGGCGCCCGCACGCGTCGCCGCCGCTGCGCCCCCGGCACCGGCACCGGCACCGGCACCACGCAAACCCGCTCCGGCGCTGCAGGGTTCCCGGAACCAGTCCGTTCTCGACGAGCTCCGCGCCAGCAATCGGGCATTGGTCGCCGAGCTCTCGGAACTGCGCTCGGACTACCGCTCGATCGCCGCGCACACCCGGCTGCAGGCGGGATCCGTCGTCGATCCGGTTCGCTTCGAATCGTCCGGCACCGCGGGCCCCGGGCCCCGCACGGGCACCCTGCACACCCCGCACGGGACCGTCGAGACGCCCGCGTTCGTCGCCCTCGCGCCACTCGCCGCCGCTCCCGGCATCGATCCGGCATCGATCGGATCCGTGGGCGCACAGGCGATCACGGTCGACGGGGTGCTCATCGACCGCACCACCGGCGCCGAACTGATCGACGAGGCGGGCGGATTGCACGGCTTCGCCCGGTGGGACGTCCCGCTGTTCGTGGACGTCTCCGGGGTCGCCGATCCCGCGGCCGCGCTCGCCGCGGCGCACCGGCTCGGCGGCGACATCGCCTTCGGGCCCGCGGGCGCCGCGATCGCCCGGCGCGCACTGGCGGAACACAATTGGCTCAGTTCGACGCGCAGCGCCGGTACCTCGCTGTGGCCCACGCTCGGCTCGGACGCCGACGCCTCTGCCGTTCGCGAGTTGCAGCAGCAGCACGACGAGGACCGCGCCTCCGGCGGTCTGGGATTCGGCGGATACCGCATCCTGGGTGCCGCCGGCACCGCTCCGGCGAGCCTGATCGGCGAACTGGATTCCAGTCGGCCGCGATACCTCAGTGGTGCGCGCGGCCCCGCGGACCTGTTCGCCGCGGTCGACGCCGGAGTCGACCTGGTCGATTCCGCAGCGCCGCTCGAACTCGCGCGGCACGGGATCGTCCTGACCACGACGGGCCCGCTGGCGGTGTCCGCACCGCAGCACCGCGGCGACACCCGCCCGCTCGATCCCGCCCCGGAGGCGTGGCCCGCGCCCGGCACGACTCCGATGCGCGCCTATCTGCACCACCTCTACCGGGTCGACCCGGTAGCCGCGACCGCCATCGCCGCTCGACACAACACCTGGTTTCTCACGACCCTGGTCGCGCGGATGCGGGACGCCCTGATCGCGGGCCGCTACCCGGCGTTCCAGGAGGATTTCCTGGGCCGGTACGGCGCGGCAGCGCCGGGAACCCCGGCACCCCGGCGGATCCCCGCACCGGCGATCCCGGCGCGGACCGATGCGGATTCACACGCCTGAGGGAACCGTCCGGACGGCTGGTGCGTCCAATTGATGGACGTGGAGGGATGACGTCGCAGACGCTGCGTCGGGCTGCGCGTGCGGAGGGGAGGCCGCCGCGCAGTCCGGCGCACCGTCGTTCACCTGTTCGTGACCTACCAGAAGGTGTGACCGCCGACACGTTTTCCCTGTGAGTCGCATCACTTTACGCAGGTCATTGCATGTGCGAAAGTGTGCTGCGTTTCCTCGATCTGACCAGGACCTAAGGGGAATCACAGTCAATCACGGGTCACCACACTGCCCGCCCCGACCACCGTATTGCGGCCGATGCGCACGCCGGGGCACACGATCACTCCCCCGCCGAACCACACGTTGTCGCCGATCACGATCGGCCGGGCGGTCTCCCAGCGGGCGCGGCGCGCGGCGTGGTCGTCGATCGGATGCAGCGCGGTGAGCAGCTGCGTGCGAGGCCCGATGGAGACGTCGTCGCCGATCGTGATCGGTGCACAGTCCATGAGGATCGCGTCGTAGTTCAGGAAGCTGTTGGCTCCGATGGTGATGTTCGTGCCGTAGTCGCATTGGAAGCGCGGCATGATCCACGATCCCTCGCCGATGCCGCCGAGGAGCTCGTGGAGGATCTGGCCGCGTTCGGCGTCGTCATCGGCGGATGTCGCATTGAACCGGTCCAGGAGGCGCCCACAGGCCTTCCGCATGGCCACGAGTTCCGGATCGCCGTCCCGGTAGAGCTCACCACCCAGCATCCGCTGCAGTTCGCTGGTCACCCGCCCGACGATACCCACGGCGCCCAGCATCCCGAGAAACGCGAAGACCCCCGGATTTCTCCGGGGGTCTTCGACCTAGTAGCGGGGACAGGATTTGAACCTGCGACCTCTGGGTTATGAGCCCAGCGAGCTACCGAGCTGCTCCACCCCGCGTTGGGTGAACACCACGTTACTGGAACCTGCTCGCGAAGTGCAAATCGTTTGAACGTGATGCCCGTCTCCCCGGCCGGCGTGCCGATGCGCACGCCGGACCGGGAACCGGAATCAGTTGCCGCCCCGCGACTTCGCCTCGGCGTCCTGCAGCTTCTTGACGGAGTCACCGAGCCGCTGCATGGCCTGGCCCACGGCCACCTGATCGCCGTTGCGCTGCGCGGTGAGCACCGCGCCCCAGGCGTCCGAGACGGCCTTCACGGCGGCCTGGATCTCCGGGGTGTCGCCGCCCGGGACGATCGCGGGAACCGGCGGCGCTCCGGGCCCAGCGGGGGTGCCGCCCGGCACCGTCGCCTCGTTCGGCCCACCGGAGACACCCGGCGCGGCCGCGGCGAGCGCGGTCTCGACGCCGCGGAAACCGGCCTGCGTGAGCGAGGCCGCCACCGTCGGCTGGTAGCCGGCACCGGAGGTGACCGGGTTCAGCGTGAGCACCTTGATCAGCTTCGGCGGAGTGTTCCGCTCGCTGCTCTGCGCGTACATGGGCCACACGTACACCTGGCCGCCGTTCGACAGGCCCAGCGCCTGGAGATTGCCGAACTTCGGGTTGAGCGCGCTGATGTTGGCGTTATCGGCCGTGTACGGCGGCGAACCCTTGATCAGGTCGGCCGCCTGGCTCGGTCCGGGCGTACGACGGGGCATGTCCCGCACGATGATCCGGCCGGCGTCCTCGCCGTCGGAGGACACCGAGACACGCGCCGCCACGTACGGCTGATCACGCGGCTGCAGCAGCGTGGCGAGCTGGAACTGCGTGGCACCGCCGCCCGGGGCCGCGGCCACCGAGTAGTAGGGCGCCTGCAGGCCGTCCTTGTCCGGGGTATCGGCCGGAGCGCCCGCCACCTGCCACACGTCGTTCTGCTGGCGGTAGGTGTTCGGATCGCTGGTGTGGTACTTCTGCAGCAGGAATCGCTGCACCTCGAACAGGTCCTGCGGGTAACGGAAGTGCTGGCGGATCTCCGAGGGCACCGCGTCGCCGTTCTCGATCACGCCGGGGAAGATCTTCTTCCAGGCGTTGAGCACCGGATCGTCGTTGTCCACCTGGTACAGGCGCACCGAACCGTCGTAGGCGTCGACGGTGGCCTTCACCGAGTTCCGGATGTAGCCCACCTTCTCGTCGGGCTGCCGGCGCTGCTGCGGCTGCCCCGGCGCCACCTGCTGGCGCGAGCCCGTAGCGTCCGACAGCGAGGTCTGCTGCGCGTACGGGTACTTCGGCAGCGTGGTGTAACCGTCGACCACCCAGACGATGCGGCCCGACTTCGAATCGACCACCGGGTAGGTCTTGGTGTCGACCGTGAGGAAGGGAGCGATCTGCTTG
The DNA here is from genome assembly GCF_039525985.1 of Tsukamurella strandjordii. NCBI lineage: Bacteria > Bacillati > Actinomycetota > Actinomycetes > Mycobacteriales > Tsukamurellaceae > Tsukamurella > Tsukamurella strandjordii. The sequence goes on from NZ_BAAAII010000002.1 coordinate 303,140, forward strand.
ATCCGGTCGCGCGGATCGCGCTGGTAGATGATCTTGGAGTCCTCGCCGATGTTCGGGTTCAGCAGGATGTTCCGCTCGGTGAACTTGATCGCGTACGCCAGACGCGGCAGCCACGATCCGACGTTCACGCCGCCGTCACCGTCGTACCGGGACTTCGCGGTGTCACTGTCGTACTCGCGCGGCTCGCCCTTGCTGCCGACGATCGAGTAGAAGTTCGGGTCCGACCCGATGATCTCGCCGTAGTAGATGCGGTTCTGCTTGACGGTCTGCTGCTTGCCGACGCCGTCGCGGGTGAACACCGGCTGGCCGCCCGCGGTGTTGTTCACCGCATCGCGATTGCCCTCGGTGACCACCTGATCGACCTCGCCCGCGGGCGCGGTGATGAGGCCGTTGCCGTGGGTGTAGACCATGTGCCGCGACGTCCAGTCCGTGGGCGTCTTATCGGGATTCAGCTCGATCGGCGCCATCAGCACGTTGGTCTGGCGACCGCCCACGTCGTACCGGTCCACCGCCAGCTGATCGGGCAGCTTGTAGTACTCCTTGAGCTGGTTCAGCGTGGAGAAGGCCCGCGAGACCACGTTCGGATCGAGCAGGCGCACGTTCTGCAGCGAGGGCGCGTCCTTCGCCGTCAGCGTCTGCAGCACCTCGTCGGAGACCTTCGCGTCGGTCTTCTCGTACTTGGCGTCGGTGAGCCCGTAGGCCTGTTTCGTGGCCTCGAGGTTGCGCGCGATGTACGGCAGCTCCCGCTCGGTGTTGGGGCCCACGGTGAAGGTCTGTACGGCCTTCGGCCAACCGACACCCACCACCAGCGAGGAGAACAGCATGAGCACCGTGGCGATGGCGGGCACCCGCAGATCGCGCATCACGATGCCGGCGAAGAAGGCGGCGGCGCAGATGATCGCGATGCCCGTGAGGATCGCCTTCGCCGGGAGCATGGCGTTGATGTCGGTGTAGCCGGCACCGGTGAACATGTTCGACCGCTCCGAGTAGACCAGCGCGTACCGGTCGAACCAGTAGGCCACGGCCTTCGCGAGCAGGAAGACGCCGGCGATCGACGCCAGCTGGATACGGGCTCCCCGCGAGAGCGAACCGTCGCGCCCGGCCAGGCGGATACCGCCGAAAACGTACTGCGCCAGGATGTTCGCCAGGAACATCACCACCAGGCCGGCGAAGACGAAACCGAGCACGAACTCGATGAAGGGCAGGGTGAAGGCGTAGAAGCCGATGTCCTTGCCGAACTCGGCGTCGGTGCTGCCGAAGGGCTGCCGGTTGAAGAACAGCAGCACCTCCTTCCAGGACGCCTGCCCGAAGATGCCGCTGATCAATCCCACCAGCAGCGGCGGGACGATCGCGAAGGTCTTCAGCTTGCTGGTGACCACCGCGCGGTAGCGGACCACCGGATCGTCGGTGGACGAGGGCAGGAAGGCGGGGCGCACCCGGTACGCCAGCCACAGCCCGGCGAACGTGAAGGCCGCCATGATCAGGCCCGTGACCAGGAACAAGGCGATCCTGGTGAGCAGCACGGTGCGCAGCACGCCCGCATGTCCGAGGGAGGAGAACCAGAGGAAGCCGGTGTACACATCCACCACTCGGGGCCCGATCAGCAGCAGCGCCAGCAGCGCCACCGCGATCCCGATGAGGATTTTGGCCCGCCTCGACAAGGAGGGGATGCCCGCAGCACGAGGAGTCGTCACGGGCTCCACTGTACGGATTTGACGGAATTGAAGAAGGGGCGGCTCCGGGCCCCATCGGCGTCAGGATGCGATCATGGGGACGTGACGGGCGACGAGACGGACCAGGTATTCGGCGAGGCGGCTCTGGGGCGCGCGGCGCAGGAGGCGATCGAGTTCGTGGAGCCGCAGGGATGGGGCCAGCCGCCGCAACTGTTCGGCCTGGTCCCCACCAGCCTGCTCGCGACCAGCCAGCCCGAGTGGGCGGACATGCTGGACGACGGTGCCACACTCACCGTGATCGAACAGGAACCGCTCCCCGGTGACCCCACCGGCGGCAGCGCCGAACTCGACCACGTGCTCGCCACCACCACCTGGCCGGAGGAGGTGGTCGGCTGCGCCCTGGTGCAGGAGATCATCGTGCTCCCGCCGAACGCCGAGTCCGATCTCGACGGTGCGCTCGAACCGCACCTCGCCGATAAGGAGGCCTCGGACCGGGCCGGACGGGCCGCCGCCGAGAGTCATCCCGAGCGCCGCACGGCGCGGATGGTGGCCGCGGTGCTGCGCGACGGCCACCGGATCACGCTGCTCACGCTGCGCCCGGACGACGAGGACGACGACCCCTTCGCCGCGAACGAACTGCTGCGCGCCGATCAGTTGGCGCCCGGCCTGATCCAGGGCCTACTGGCGACCTTCGACGAGGACTGATCAGCAGGACGGGGCGGGACGCCCCTCGCGGACGTCCGACAGCGCGGTGATCGCGCCGTCGAGGTTGTCCACCTTCACCAACTGCAGGTCCGCGGGCGGGGAGGTCTTCGCCTCGGCGCAGTTGCGCGCGGGCACGAGGAAGACCGTGGCACCGTCGCGCTTGGCGCCCTCGAGCTTGTGGCTGATCCCGCCGATCGGGCCCACGGCACCGTCGGACCCGATCTCGCCCGTGCCGGCCACGACGCGCCCACCGGTGAGATCGCCCGGTTCGACCATGTCGATGATCCCGAGGGTCAGCATGAGGCCGGCCGACGGGCCGCCCACCTGATCGACGCCGAAGCCGACCTCCACCTTCGGGTCGGCGGGCACCTGGCCCACCAGAACACCCAACCGCGGCTTACCGTCCTTGTCAGCGAGGACGACAGGAACCTGGGCCGGGCCGTCGGCGCGGAGCACCGAGAGGGTCACGGTGTCGCCGGCCTTCTTGCCCTCGATCGCCTTCGAGACGGTGTCGGGGGCGGCGACGGGCGCACCGTCGACGGCCTGGAGCACGTCGCCGCTGCGCAGCTTGCCGTCGGACGGCCCGCCCTTGACGAGGCCGGTCACGCCGATCGCGGTGGGCACCTTGAGATAGCGCAGCGCGGCCACCGTGGCGGACGACTCGGAGCCCACGAACTGCTCCCGGTTGCCCTCCTCGATCTGCTCGCGCGACTGTCCCGGGCGGTAGTAGGCGTCGCGCGGCGCGAGCTGATTCCCCTTGAGCCACATGCCCAGCGCGCCGTACAGGTTCAGCCCGTCGGTCACCGCCACGGTGGTGAACCGCAACTGCCCAGCCGGACGGTGCACGGGCAGCCCCTTAACGGTGACCACCTGCTTGCCCTTGTAGTCGCCGAGGGTGTCGGCGGTGTCGCCGGGGCCCACGGCCACGTAGGGCACCGTCACGAACATCCCGAGCAGCGCGAGCACCAGCAGCGGTATCAGTGCCGCGAGTACCGTGGTGATCCTGCGTTCCGTCACGCAGCACACAGTAGTCGCGGCTGTTCGCGCAGAGCGTGACGGAGCCGGAGGCAGCGGGGCGCTCCGGGCAGTACCGTGGGGTTATGAACGATGTGCCCTTCGGTTTCTCCCAGCGGGATGACGACGGCGACGGTCGTGACAAGCCGTTCGGCGCCAATCAGCCCTTCGACATGAGCCAGCTCGGCGACATGCTGAGCCAGCTCGGCCAGATGATCTCCGGCATGGGGACCGGGATGACCGGTCCCGGTGCCACCGGCGGTGATCCGGTGAACTACACCGTGGCCTCCCAGCTCGCCCGCCAGACCCTCGGCAAGCACGAGCCGGTCTCCGACGGTCAGCGTCGCGCGATCGACGAGTCCATGCACCTCGCCCAGCTCTGGCTGGACGAGGCCACCGTGCTGCCCGCCGGTCCGCAGAAGACGGCCGCGTGGACGCCCGTGGACTGGCAGGAGAAGACCCTGCCCACCTGGAAGCGGCTCGTGAATCCCGTGGCCGAGAAGGTCTCCGGCGCATGGCTCAGCGGCCTGCCCGAGGAGGCCCGCGAGGTCGCGGCGCCGATGCTGGGCATGTTCAGCCAGCTCGGCTCGATGTCCTTCGGCACTCAGCTCGGCCAGGCCCTCGGCACGCTGTCGAAGGAGGTGCTCACCAGCACCGACATCGGCCTGCCCCTGGGCCCGGACGACACCGCGGCCCTGCTGCCCGAGGCGATCGAGGCCTTCGGAAAGGACCTGGAGCAGAAGGATCAGGAGATCCTGGTCTTCCTCGCCGCCCGCGAGGCCGCCTACCAGCGGCTGTACTCGCACGTGCCGTGGCTGCGCGCCCGGGTGCTCGACACCGTCGAGCAGTACGCCCGCGGTATCCAGTTCGACATGTCGGGCATCGAGGAGATGTCGCGCAATCTGGACCCCTCGGCGCTGTCGGACCCGGCGCAGCTGGAACAGCTCATGGCGCAGCAGAGTTCCGCGCTGCAGCCGAAGGCCACGCCGGAGCAGAAGGCCGCCCTGGAGCGGCTCGAGACGCTGCTCGCGCTGATCGAGGGCTGGGTCGAGACGGTGGTGCACGCCGCCATCGCCGATCGGCTTCCGAGCGCGGGTGCCCTGCGGGAGACGATGCGTCGTCGCCGCGCGTCGGGCGGTCCGGCGGAGCAGACCTTCGCCACGCTGGTCGGCCTGGAACTGCGCCCGCGCAAGGTGCGGGAGGCCGCCGCGCTGTGGGAGAAGCTGCTCGCGGCCACCTCCATGGAGCAGCGCGACGGGGTCTGGGAGCACCCGGACCTCATGCCGGACTCCTCTGATCTGGACTCGCCCGCCGGGTTCATCGACCGCTTCCTCGGCGACGCCTCGGATCTGGACGATCCGATCGCCGCGCTGGAGCGCCAGATGCAGCGCGACGCGGACGAGGGCAAGAAGGACCAGGACTAGCCTGATCGCGCAGCGAATCGCTTGACGGCCTGTTTCCGCAGGTCGGCAGGCATGAAGGCCTGTGGATAAGTCGCTTTTCGGGGGCCGTGCGCGATAGTGCGCATGGCACAGTCCGGGCATGGAGAACCGGCTGCGGCTCGATCCGCACCTCACGCTGGTGGTGCGCCCACCCACCCTGGTGCAGCTCGGCGCCTCCGCGACGGGCGCGCCAGTGCTGCGGCCCCCACCGTGGCTCACCCCCGATGCCACGGCCGGGCTGCTGCGATGGATGCAGACCTACCGCACCCCCGTCGAGGTGCACCGGCGGGCAGCGGATGCCGGGCTGACCGACGGTGACGTGGCCGAGCTCCTGGACGCCCTCCGCGAGCACGGCCTGCTGCAACCCGAGCCACGCTCGGCCGCGCTGCGGGTGCACCTGCACGGTCGCGGGCAGGTGACCGACGCCCTGCTCGACGAGGTCGCCTCCCTGGACTGCGTCCAGGTGAGCGCGGGTACGTCCCGGAGCTGGACGCCCGAGGGCCGCGATGTGGACCTGGTGCTGCTCACCGACGCCCTCTCCCCCGACCCCGTGCTGGTGCGCCGGCTGATGCACGGCCGGGTGCCGCATCTGCCGGTGGTGGTGCGCGACGGTGCCGGGGTGATCGGGCCGTTGGTGCTGCCGGGCGCCACCGCCTGCCTGCGCTGCCTCGACCACACGCGCACCGACGCCGACCCCGGTTGGCCCACGCTGGCCTGTCAGTTGTTCGGCAGATCGGGGCGGGCGACGCCCCAGGTCCTGCGGATGACGGCCGCGGTGGCGGCCTTGCAGGTGGAGGCCGTCGCGGTGGGCGGATCGTCCGATCCCGCCGACGCGCCCGCCGACGCGGGTGGCGACACCGCAGTCCAGGGAGACGGTCCGGCGGTTCTCGGCTGTACGTTGGAGGTCGAACGCTGCGGTATCGCCGTCCGGCGATGGCTCATGCACCCCAGTTGCGGGTGCGGCAGGGCCTCCGCGGCCGACTCGACCGGATGACATCTCAGGAGGCCAGGTGTCCGAAATCACCCGTGGCGGCGCGAAGCGCACCGCGAAGCTCGCCGGCCTGCCGCTGGGCATGGCCGGCCGCACCGCGGTCGGCTGGGGCAAGCGACTGGCCGGTGCCGATAAGGACGACGTGAACGCCGAGCTGCAGGCCAAGGCCGCGGAGCAGCTGTTCGCGGTGCTGGGCGAGCTCAAGGGCGGCGCGATGAAGCTCGGCCAGGCGATGAGTGTGATGGAGGCGGCGGTGCCGCCGGAGTTCTCCGAGCCGTACCGGGAGGCGCTCGCCAAGCTGCAGAACGAGGCGCCGCCGATGCCCGCGGCGACGGTGCACAAGGTGCTCAGCCAGCAGTTGGGCACCGGCTGGGGCGACCGTTTCCAGTCCTTCGACGACACCGCCGCGGCCTCGGCGTCGATCGGGCAGGTGCACCGCGGGGTGTGGGGCGACGGCCGCGAGGTGGCCGTGAAGGTGCAGTACCCGGGCGCCGACGAGGCGCTGCGCGCCGACCTCAAGGCGCTGGGCCGGCTCAGCTCGGTGATCAAGCCGCTCACACCCGGAGCCGACATCAAATCGCTGGTGCAGGAGCTGACCGACCGCACCGAGGCCGAGCTCGACTACCGGTACGAGGCCACCAATCAGCGCAAGTTCGCCAAGGCCTTCGACGGCGACCCGAACGTGCTGGTGCCCAAGGTGATCGCGAGCGCCCCCAAGGTGATCATCAGCGAGTGGGTCACCGGGCGGCCGCTGCGCGATGTGATCGCCCATGGCACCCAACAGGAGCGGGACGATGCCGCCGCGAAGCTCACCGAGTTCGAGGTGAGTGCGCCGGCCCGCACCGGCCTGCTGCACGGCGATCCGCACCCCGGCAACTTCATGATCGCGCCGGACGGCCGCCTCATCGCCCTCGATTTCGGTGCCGTCGCCGAGTACCCCGGCGGCATTCCTCCGGCGGTCGGCCAGATCCTGCGATTGGCGCGGGACGAGGACTACGAGGCCCTGTTCCCGCTACTCCGCAGCCAGGGCTTCATCCCGCCGCGGCTGGACATCACGCCCGAGGAGATCCGCAGCTACCTGGCGCCGTACGTGGATCCGCTGCGGTCGGAGAGCTTCCACTTCACCCGCAAGTGGCTGATGCGGGTGGCGAACACCTCCACCGATGTGCGCAGCGAGCAGTTCCAGACCGGACGCAAGCTGTCGCTGCCGCCGGAGTACGTGATGCTCTTCCGCGTGCTCTTGGGCATGGTGGGCATCTGCTCGCAGATGGAGGCGGAGGCCCCGTACCGAGGCATCGTCGAGCACTGGGTCCCGCTGCTCGACTCCGAGGACTGACGCCCCGAAAACGAATGAGCCCCGACCCTTTCGGGTCGGGGCTCAATGCCGTCAGGCCGCATTCTTGCGCGGGCGGCCGCGGGGCCGCTTGCGGGCGATCACGACGCCCTGATCGAAGATCTGTCCACCCCACACGCCCCAGGGCTCGGCGCGCTCGAGCGCGGCGGCCAGGCAGGCACGCTGGAGGGGGCAGGTCTCGCACAGCTGCTTGGCGCGCTCGAGATCCGTCGGGGTCTCGGCGAACCACAGGTCGGGATCCCCTGCGCGGCAGGGGATGCGGCCCTTGCCGGTGATGTTGACATTGATCGATTCTACGGAGCAGACGGGTCTGTCATCCAGGATGGTCGGCACTTCTGGTCACCATTCCACCTGCTGTTCAGGTGGCCTCGGTAGCGGCGCCCGATGGGGCGCTCGGGATGTTCTTGGTCGAGTGCGGAGACCGTGTGTGGCGGTGGCCTGGCGAAGACCCCGACGATGCGGGGCTGCTCAGGTACCGGGAAACCACGGGTTCCGCGCGGCTGCGGGTCCCGTGGTGAATGTGAAGAAGGTGGGTCTGAGACCTAACCTCGTCGCATGTGACACACGGGGCGCTGGAGCGGTTCGTGATCGACGCCGCGGATCGGCTGCTCACGGAGACGCCACAGTCGAGGCGACATTCCGGGCAGCGTGTGGGAGGCACCGTCACGAACCGCTGTTGCAGCGAACACTCCACCCTTTGCTGCGGTGAACTGGTCTGCGTTGATTACTGCGTTGTTCATTTCGTTTGCCTCCTTTCGCGCGATGGTCAATCACGTTCCGACTGGCGAAGGCGTACCCTCGCGCGTCATCCCGTGCGGTCGAGATCCACAGTATGCCGAAGAAAGATCGAGCACAAGTTATTTTTGACCTGCGGTTTTCCGACTTTCGCGACCGGGCTCAGCCGTGTTCGGCGACGAGGGCGAGTACCTCGTCGCCGTACTTCTCCGCCTTGGTGGCGCCGATGCCGTTGATCCGCACCAGCTGGGCGCGGCTGCGGGGCTGGTGCTCGGCGATCGCGAACAGGGTGGCGTTGGAGAAGATCGTGTACGGCGGGATCTGCTGATCGCGGGCCTGCCCCGTCCGCCAGATCTTGAGCGCCTCCACCAGTGCGTCGTTGAGGTCGGACGGGCAGTCCTCGCAGCGCGAGCGCAGCTTCTCCTCGCGGGTGTCGAGGATGCCGCCGCACACCCGGCAGATGTCCGACGAGCGGCGCTTGCCCTTCGACGGTCCCGCATCCGCGACCCGTGGACGGCCGGCATCGGCCTGCGCGGAGACGACGTCGAGGAATCGGGTGCGCTTGCGCGTCTTGCGGCCGCCCTCGTTGCGCGCCAGGGCCCACGACAGGTGCAGGTGCTCGCGGGCGCGGGTGACGCCCACGTACAGCAGGCGGCGTTCCTCCTCGATGGGCTCGGGATCGCCCTTCGCGATGGCCTGCGCGATCGGCACCGAGCCCTCGGTGAGGCCGACCAGGAAGACGGCGTCCCACTCCAGGCCCTTGGCGGCGTGCAGCGAGGAGAGCGTGACCCCCTCCATGGTGGGCGGGTGCTTGGCCTCGGCGCGGGCACGCAGCTCGCCGATCAGTTCGGCGAGGGTGAGCCCGGGACGCTGAGCGGACAGGTCGGCCGTGAGGTCGACGAGCGCGTTGAGCGCCTGCCAGCGCTCCAGGGCACGGGCACCGTCGGGCGGCTCCGCGGTACGGCCGAGCGGTTCGAGCGCGCCCTCGACCATCGACATCAGTTCGGCGCCGGAGACGCCGCCGAACTGCCCCGCGCGGGAGGTGAGCTCACGGACGGCCTGGCCGATCTCGGGACGCTCGAAGAAGGCGCTGCCGCCGCGCACCTGGTACGGGATACCGGCCTCCGTGAGCGCGGCTTCGTGGACGGCCGATTGGGCGTTGATCCGGTAGAGGATGGCGATCTCGCTGGCGGGGACGCCCGAGGCCATGAGCTCGCGGATCCGCTTGGCGACCAGTTTGGCCTCGGCGGGCTCGTCGTCGGCCTCGGCGTAGATCGGTGCCGGACCGTCGGGACGCTGGCCGATGAGTTCGAGCCGGGTGCCGGCCACGCGCCCCTGCGCCGCGCCGATCACCTTGTTGGCCAGCGAGACCACCTGCGGTGTGGAGCGGTAGTCGCGCTGCAGCCGCACGATCACGGCGTCCTCGAAGCGGCGGGTGAAGTCGAGCAGGTAGTTCGGGGTGGCGCCGGTGAAGGAGTAGATGGTCTGGTTCGCGTCTCCCACCACGGTGAGATCGTCGCGGTCGCCGAGCCAGGCGTTGAGGAGCTGCTGCTGCAGCGGGGTGACGTCCTGGTACTCGTCGACCACGAAGCTGCGGTAGCGATCGCGGAACTCGTCCGCCACCACGGCGTTGTCCTCCAGGATGGCGGCGGTCACCAGGATGAGGTCGTCGAAATCGAGGAGGCGGTTGCCGTCCTGGTCGGTCTTGCGGCGCTCGTAGGCGGCGTACACGTCGGCGACGGTGGCCGGGGCCAGCGGCGCGGTGCGGCCCGCCTGTTCGACGGCCAGCGCGTAGGTCTCCGGGGTGACCAGCGAGGCCTTGGCCCAGTCGATCTCCGCGAGCAGATCGCGCACCGTGTCGGTCTCCGGGCGCAGGTCGCAGTCGCGTGCCGCCCGGCCGATGATGGGGAACTTGTTGTCCAGCAGTTCCCAGCGGGTGTCGCCGATGGCACGCGGCCAGAAGTAGCGCAGCTGCCGCATGGCGGCGGCGTGGAAGGTGACGGCCTGGACACCGGGCGTCCCGTCTCCCCCGCCGATGCCGAGGTTGCGCAGCCGGGCGCGCATCTCCCCCGCCGCGCGGGAGGTAAAGGTGACGGCGAGCACCTGGCCCGCAGCGACGTGACCGGTTTCCACCTGGTGTGCGATGCGGTGGGTGATCGTGCGCGTCTTGCCCGTGCCCGCACCCGCCAGCACGCACACCGGTCCGCGCGGTGCGAGTACCGCTTCCTGCTGCTCCGGGTCCAGTGCTTCGATCACATCGTCGAGTATTCCAGCCGGGTCCGACAGGTCGCGGTCCGCGGGCTCCGACGCCGTGGGAAGAACTGCGAACCGTGCATGGTTGAGTAACGGTATGAGCCAGCTGACCATGTACACCACGTCGTGGTGCGGATACTGCAACCGCCTCAAGACCGGCCTGAAGGCCAACGGCATCGAGTGGACCGAGATCAACATCGAGGAAGATCCCTCGGCCGCGGAGTTCGTGCAGGGCGTGAACGGCGGCAATCAAACGGTGCCCACCGTGAAGTACGCCGACGGCAGCACGGCCACCAACCCGTCGCTCGCGGACGTCAAGCGCAAGCTCGGGGTCTAGTCGACTCCCGCCCACGCCTCGACGATGGCACGGGCGATGGAGATCGAGTTGGGTAGCAGGAGGGGCGCGTCGGGAGCGTCGGTGCTCCAGTCCCCCGCTGCCAGCGCGTCCCGCACCTCGCGGCGGCTGAACCACCGGGCCTCGGCGATCTCGCCGTCGCGGAAGTCGAGTTCGACTTCGCGGTCGGCGCGGGCGGTGAAGCCCAGCATCAGCGACCGCGGGAAGGGCCAGGGCTGACTGGCCACGTAGGTGATCTCGTCGGCCGTGATGCCGATCTCCTCGTGCAGTTCGCGGGCCACGCACTGCTCCAGCGACTCCCCCGGCTCCACGAAACCGGCGAACAGCGAGAACAGCCGCTCGGGCCACTGGTGCTGGCGGCCCAGCAGGATCTGATCGGCACCGTCGTGCACCAAGGTGATCATGGCGGCATCGGTGCGCGGGAACTCCTCGCGGCCGTCGGATGTGGCACGCACCCAGCCGGCCTTGCCCGCTGCGGTCGACGCGCCGTCGACGGGCGAGAATCCCGCTGCCGCGTGCCAATTGAGGATGCCCAGCGCCTCCGCGATCAGCGCCGAATCGACGGCGGACAGCAGGTGTCCACGCATCCGCAGATCGGCACCGTCGAACTTCTCGACGCGCAGCGCGAAGATCAGCGCACCGTCCACCCGGCCGAGCAGCACGGCACCGGCGGGCCGCTGCGCCGCGACCTCGTGGCCGCGCGCGAACACCAGCTCGGTGTCGTCCAGATCGAAGCGGCCGCGCGGATCGACCCGGATCACCTTGGCGGTGGGCCAGGCCGCATCGAGCGCGGCGGCGTCGGCACGCAGTTCGTCGGCGCGGTCCACGTGATAGCGCGAGAGGAGCGGGGGCACGGTCAAGCTGAGCTTCGCCACGCTCACCATCGTAGGCTGTGCGCATGGTCGAGCCGATCGTGGACGCGGACTGGGTCCGGAACAACCGAGACCGGGTGATCCTGGCGGACACCCGGTGCTATCTGGACGGCAGGTCGACGCGGGAGGCCTACGACGCCGGGCATCTGCCGGGGGCCGTCTTCGTGGACCTCGACGCCCATCTCGCCGCACCCGCCTCTGCCGCCGAAGGGCGGCACCCGCTGCCGACCCCCGAGGTCTTCGCCGCCGGGCTCTCCGCGGCGGGGATCGGCGACGGTGCCACCGTGGTGGCGTACGACGACGAGGGCGGCGTGATGGCCGCGCGCCTGGTGTGGTTGCTGCGCGTGCTGGGCGAATCCGCCGCGCTGCTCGACGGTCCGCCCGAGGCGGTGGCGCCGCTGGTCACCGAGGCGGTGATTCCGGAGCCCGCCGCGTTCACGCCGCGCCCGTGGCCCGCCGATCGGCTCGCCTCGATCGACGAGACCGCGCGTTTCGCGGAAACCGGTGCGGCACCGGTGATCGACGCGCGGCCGGCCGAGCGGTTCCGCGGCGAGACGGAGCCCATCGACGCCCGCGCCGGCCACATCCCGGGCGCACGGAGTGTGCCCTGCCGTGAGCACCTCGTGGACGGCCGGCTGCGCCCCGTGGATGCGCTGCAGGCTCGATTCACCGATGCGGGCCTCTCCCCCGACGGCGAGTACGTCGCCTACTGCGGCTCCGGCGTGACCGCGTGCCACAACCTGATCGTCGCCGAGCATGCCGGATTCACCGGTGGGCGACTGTATCCCGGATCGTGGTCGCAGTACGCGGCGGACGGGACCCGCCCCGTCGCGACCGGCGACTGACATCTCAGGCCGCCTGGGGCGGTGCCGTGGATCGGTGCACATGCCCGGTGGGCGTGCGGGTTTCGACGGTGTGCCTCCCCGACGGGTCGGTGACGGTGCGGCTGGTCCAGCCGGTGGCTTCTTTGGCGTAGTTGCACGCCGCGCACAGTCCCTGCCCGTTGGCCAGGCTCGTGGGGCCACCTTTCGCGTGCGCGACGATGTGGTCGGTGTGGGCGATCGGAGCCTCGCAGTACGGAGTGCGGCAGTACCGGTCGCGGGCGGCGATCACCTCCGCCAACCCGGCCGGGAACAACCTCGCCCGGGAATCCAATGCGACCACCGCTCCGGATTCCGGCTGCACGTACAGCCGTTTGACCCAGGCCACGGCGTGCTCGGTAGCTTTCCCGATCAGGTGGCGGGCGATCTCCGCCGGCAGCGTGCCGCCGTTCGCGAGATGCGCGGTGCCCGGCTGATCACCGAGCAGGACCGCCGCGGGGACGGTGAGGTTCACCGTGACCGGTTGGCCGGCCGCGGCGTCACGGCCGGTGAGGCGCGCGAATGCGGTATCGGCCATGATCTGCGCCCGGCTCCGCGCCTCACCCGGAGCACCGAAGACAGCATCCGCAGTGGTTTTCAGTGCCGCGTACACCCCGACGGCCTGAGCGACCGGCAGCAGGATCGATACCCGCGCCATGCAGTCCGGTGCCGGACGGACCGTGACTCGCCGGTCTTTCGCCGCCTGCCCGATCCGATCCACCGTGGCCCGCGCATCCAACCTGTAGGCCGTCTGCCGGACCGTGTCCTGCAATCGCCGCAAACCCACACCGCCAGCACTGAACTGGTCGCCGCACAGGGCGGCATCAGCCTCAGTGCGCAGTCGCGGTTCCAGATGCGAGAGACCGGCGATGATCACCTCCACCGCCTCCGGCGAGACATCCCCGTCGCGTAACCGCGCGGAGGTGGCGGGCAGATCCGCCGCCAACACCCGAGCGCGGTTGAGCATGGAAGCGGCTCGATGCGGGGAGACCCGCAACGCCAACCCCACCTCGGCAGCGACACCGGCCTCCCACCGATCCTGCGCAACACCGGCAGCGATCCGCTCACACACCCGCACCCGCAACAACTCCGCGATCAACCGGTACTGATCGAAAACCACCCGCGCACGAGCCCGCTCCAACGCCCCCAGGCCCGCAACCACATCACCGCCGACGTCACCACCGACATCACCGCCGACGGCGGCATCAGTTCCATCTTCCCCGTCCATACCCGCACACTACGACCACTCACTGACAAGTTTCTGACTTGAAACCTCAACCGGGTCAATCGATTCGGAGACACCCCACAGCACGGTTCGCAACCTGATTCAATGGACGCATGGCCATGGACTTCCGGTTCGGCGTCACCATGCGATCGGTCCGCTCTCGCGCGGAGTGGATCGCGCAGTGCCGCAGGGCGGAGGCCCTCGGCTACGACGTGATCGGCGTCCCCGATCACCTGGGCACGATGGCGCCCTTTCCGGCCGTCGTGCTCGCGGCGGAGGCGACCGACCGCGTCCGGGTCAGCACCGTCGTCCTCAACACCCCGTTCTACAACCCGACCCTCCTGGCGCGAGAGGCGGCCACCGTCGACCGGCTCACCGACGGGCGGATCGAACTCGGGTTGGGTGCCGGATACGTCAAGGCCGAGTTCGACGAGGCCGGAATCGAATTCCCGTCCGCGCGGCAGCGGGTCGACCGCGTCGCCGAGACCGCAGCAACCCTGCGGCGAAGGTTCGCCGATCCGGATCACCGCCCACGCACCGACCAACCCGGCGGCCCACCCCTCCTGATCGCGGGCTGGGGCGACCGGATGCTGGATGTGGCGGCGCGGTACGCCGATATCGTCGCCCTCACAGGCGCGAGCACCGACGACAGTGGTCATCTCACCCTGGCCACCGAGACCGACGCGGCGCGGCGGATCGCCCGGCTACGCGGGGCACTCGGCGAGCGCGCGGACACCGTCGAGATCAACATCCTGGTCCAGGCGCTCTTCGGCCCCGGTGCGGGCGATGAGCAGCTCGATCAGGTGCGGCCGCACTTGGCGCGGGGCGTCGACCGGCCGGAGGATCACCTCAGCCTGCTCGTCGGCACGCCGCGGGACATGGCGGACAGGCTCCGCACGCTGCGCGCGGAGTACGGGATCAACTACGTGACCGTGCTCGACAACAACATGGACGCCTTCGCGCCCCTGATCGCGTTGCTGCGCTAGCTCGAGACCTTCGCGTCCGCGTTGCGCACGTACAGCAGGCGGTCGCCGTTCTCGACCACGGAGACGGCCGGGGAATCGACGCGGTACAGGTGCCCCTTGCGGACCACGCCGAGCACGATGTTCGGCAGGTGCCGCGGCGAGCGGCCCACCTCGACGCGGGTCACTTCGCGCTCGGCGATGTTGAAGCCGTCGCCGGGCGAGAGCAGGTCCTCGATCATCTCCACGACCGACGGGGTGGTGGTCGCCATGCCCAGCAGTCGGCCGGCGGTCTCGGACGAGACCACCACGGAGTCGGCGCCGGACTGGCGCAGCAGGTGCGTGTTCTCGGACTCGCGGACCGAGGCCACGATCTTCGCCTTGGGCGCCAGCTCGCGCGCGGTCAGCGTGACCATCACCGCGGCATCGTCGCGGTTCGCGCCGATGATGATCGATTCCGCCCGCGGCGCGCCGGCGAGCCGCAGCACATCGGCCTTGGTCGCGTCTCCGCGGACCGTGACCAGGCCGTCGATCTCGGCGACCTCGAGGGCCGCCTGATCGGTGTCGACCACGACGATCTTGCCGGGCTCGATACCGTCGTTGATCATCGCGCTCACCGCGGTCCGACCCTTGGTGCCGTAGCCCACGACGATCGTGTGGTTGTGCACAGCAGACCTCCAACGTTGGATTTTGAACGCCTGGCGGGACCGCTCCGTGAGCACCTGGAGCGTGGTACCGACCAAGACGATGAGGAACAGGATGCGCAGCGGCGTGACCAACAGGACGTTGATCAGGCGCGCGGACTGGCTGATCGGCGTGATGTCGCCGTAGCCGGTGGTCGAGAGCGAGACGGTGGCGTAGTAGAGGCAGTCCAGGAAGGTGAGCTGGGTCTTGCCCTGGTACCCGGTCTCGACGGCGGTATCGCGGTAACCGTCCCGTTCGAGGTAGACGATGAACACTGCGAGGAAGAGCGCGCCGAGGGCCACGAGGACACGCGCCCAGATGGCGCGCCACGGGTTGGTGTCGCCTGCGGGAATGCGCAGGACGTTGACCAGTGCGTGGTCGGGGAGGTCCGTGAGCTCGGATTTGCTCCGGCGCCGGAATGAGCTGCGTGCGGACATACCTACCTGGGCGATCCTTCGTCGATCCTTGAGTACCGCGGTTTGCGACTACACGTCCGGTTTAGCACGCTGCCGGAACCGACGTGGAATCTGCCACAATCTCACAATGGTGTCCACTGCTGACCGACCCGCCCACACAACCGACAAGGCGGCCCGCGCGATGGCGCTCTCGCTCGCCGGGATGGGAGTGGCCCACTTCGCCGCACCGAAGCCCTTCGACACGATCGTGCCGCCCAACCTCCCGTTCGGGCTCACGCCCCGTCGCGCGACCCACCTGTCGGGCGTCGCCGAACTGGCCACCGCCGGCCTGCTCGCGGTGCCCCGTACGCGCCGGCTCGGCGGCCTGGCCGCGGCCGCCCTGTTCACCGCCGTCTTCCCCGCCAACGTGTACATGGCGCGGCAGTGGTCCGATAAGCCCCTGCCGCTGCGCCTGGGCGCCTACGGACGGCTGCCGCTGCAGTTGCCGATGATCGCGACCGCGGTGAAGATCGCCCGCGCCAAGGACTGACGCTCAGGCGCCGGTCAGTCCTTCGTGGCCGACGTCGATTCCTGCTCCGCGGACGTCGCCTTCTGCTCGCTCGCAGCGGGTTCCGATGCGGCGCTCGACCCGGCGGACGCCTTCTCGGTCGTGGACGCCTTCTCAGTGGCCGGTTCGGTCACCGTCGGCGTGGACGCGGCCGAGTCCGTCGCGCCGGCTCCGGCGGCCGGCGTGTCGGTGGCGGTCCCGCTCGACGTGGCGGTCTCACCCGACGTGGCGGTCGAGGTGGCACTCGACGACGCCGTCGCACCGGACGTCGTCGGAGCCGCCGTCGTGGCCGCTGCGGCAGACGTGGTGGCGGTCGAGGAAGCCGGCGATCCAGCCGCCGCCTGCGTCCCCGCGGACGCGGCGACGGGAACCTTCGTGGCGGCGGGGCTACCGGTGGGCGCGGGCGTCCGGTCGTCGGGGATCACGTACTTCCCGTCCTTGCCGAGGCTCGCCTCCGGGGCGGTGGTCACTGAGACGGTGCCGTCCTTCAGATACTGCTTGACCGCGTTGTCGACCGTCGCCTCGCCCCGGCGGAACAGGCCGTGATCGCCGCCGCCCACGGAGATCAGGTAGCCGCGCACCGCATCCCGCATCGCCCCGGCACCCGGGTACGGGGTCGCCGGGTCGAAGTAGCTCTGCAGCAACAGCGGGGCGGTCGCGAGCTTCACCGAGTAGTCGGGCGCCCGGTTGGATCCGGCGAAGGCCAGCGTGTTGCCGAGCGTCCGCATGAACGCGCTGAGCGTGTACGCGGTGTCGGCGCCGGTCGCCGCGTTGAACAGGAACGTGCCCGCCGACGCGAGGGCCGCGGGGAGGTAGCTGAGGTCCACCTTGCCGGTCTGCGCGGCCTTCGCGTCCGCGTCCACCACCGCCGGACCCATCCGGTCGTAGATGGTGACCTTGCCGTTGCTCGCGCCGATCGCGGCACTGGTACCCGGATAGTCGGAATCGGGCTTGCCCTGCACCGCCATGCCGTAGACCTGCGCGGACAGCGTGGTCCACTGCGCGCGGTTGTACAGCTTGCTGGTGGAGTTCTGCATGATGCTCGACGGTCCGCGGGTCTCCTGGATCACGTCGAGCGGCGTGAGCGCCCCCGTGATGAGCCCGGCCGTGAGCCGCACGTTGTAGGCGATCCGCTCGTACACCGACCGCGCGGTGTTGTACGCGGGCAGGATCACGGCGGCGAAGGGGCGCAGGTTCTCCGGGAGGTCCTCCGCGACCGCCGCGGGCGGAAGGTAGTTGGCCGCATAGGCCTTGGGCGAGGCCGAGAGCCGGGCCGTGTTCCACTTCTCGAAGACCTGCAGCGGGGTGGCGCCGAGCCGCACCGTGTCGTTGTTCGCGGCGGCCCACTCGAAGTACTGGCTCAGCCGCACCCGGAAGGCCTCGTTCTGCGCGGCACCGCCGAGCGCGCCGCCGCCCACGCCGATGGTCTTCGGATTCATGTTGGAGTCGAGGATGAGGCGATCGACGGACCCGGGGAACATGCTCGCGAAGGCCGCGCCCAGGGAGGTCCCCCAGGAGGCGCCGTAGTAGGACACCGTGTCCAGCCCGGCCGCCTTGCGGAACTCCTCCATGTCCCGGGCGATGTTCTCCGTGGTGAGGTTCGGCAGGTAGTTCGGGTTGGCGGCGATCACCGCATCGCACTGGGCGGTGGTCGAGCAGCTCAGCGGCGTGGAGAACTCCAGGCCGCGCGGCTGGATCGCGATGAGCGCGTTGTCGTCGAACAACCACTTCCCGGACCGGCCCGCCGCGCCCCAGAAGTTGTACGCGTCGCCGCCCGGGCCGCCGGGGTTGCCGAGGATCACCCGGGTCGCGGGCCCGCTCTTGGGGAGGAAGCCGGACACCAGCAGATCGATCTTCCCCGCCGCGGGATTCGTGTAGTCGAGCGGAACCGAGATGGTGGTGCATCGCGCGCGCTCACCGTCGGGATTCGCCGCCGTCACCGCCGCCGGGCAGTCACCCCAGCTCAGATCCTCCACAGCCGCGTGCACGGCGCCGTACGCACCGGTGGCGACCAGTGCGGCCGCCGCCGCGCTCGCCGCGGTCACTCGCCGGATCAGAGTCGCCGTCTCCGGGCGACGACGGCGCATTTCGAGACCACTCATGTTCCGCTACCTCTCGGGCATCACGATGGAATAGCAAACTGACAACGTCAGTATTCAACCAAAGTGGCGATCACGCCGAGGTTACAATCGATTACCGTAGCGAAACATTATTCCGCCGGCTACTACTCCTGCCCCGCGCTCGTGATGAGCAGTTCCAGGCCGGCGTGATCCAGCAGATCGGCAGGAGCGACCGTCTCGCCGGATCGGACGTAGAAGAACGCGGCCCGCACCTCGTCGACCGGCACGTCCCGCAACCGGGCCCAGGCCAGACGGTACGCCGCCAACTGCACCGCCGCAGCGCGCTCGTCGGCCGGTTCGGACGGCCGCACCCCGGTCTTCCAGTCCACCACGGTGAAGCCACCACCGGGATCGCGGAAGACGGCATCCATCCGGCCACGAACCACGGTGCCTGCCGCGGCGATCTCGAAGGGCACCTCGATATCGACGGGTGTGCGCGCCGCCCACTCGCCGGCCTCGAACATCCGCTGCAGCAGCGCGAGGTTCTCGTCGGCACCGGCGTCTCCATCAGCAGCGCCGGGCAGTTCATCGAGATCGAGCAATCGCGAGGCCCCGTACCGCCGCTCCAGCCAGGCGTGGAAAGCGGTGCCGCGCCGCGCATACGGGTTCGGGCGGAAGGGCACCGGCCGGCGCAACCGCCGGGCGAAAGCCTCCGGGCTGCGCCGCAGCTCCACGAGCTGACTCACCGAGACCTCGCGCGGCACAGCCACTTCCAGATCGAGCGCCGCCTGCCGCTCGCGCTCGGCGAGCAGCGCCGTGACATCCTCCGCCCAGCCGTGCGGATCGTGCTCCGCCACCGGATCTACGGCCTCGACCTCGTCCGGTTCCGCGAGCGCGGCGAGCACCAGCGCAGCTCCGGCGTCCGCGGCCGGGCGGTGCGCGGCCAGGAAGTCCCGTGGCCACGGTGCCTGGACCGGCTCGGCCTCCAACGGGTTCGTCGCGTCCTCGACCGGTGTCTGCGCCCACTGCCCCACCGCCTCCGGGGCGTGCTCCCGGGCGCGTTCGAGGAAGCGCGAGGGCGCCTTCGGCGTCTTGACGTCCTCGCTCCAGTAATGGCCGGACAGCAGCAGCGTGCCCTGGGTGCGGGTGACCGCGACGTAGAACAGGCGCTCGTCCTCGTGCATGTTCATCGCCTTGAGCGACGCACGATGGCGATCGAGCGCGTCCTCGAGGTCCTTGCGGTTGTTGCAGTCCGCGAGGTCGAGCCGCGGCACACCATCGGGCTCACCGGGTTCCGCGACATCGCCGCGCAGGTCCGGCGGCAGCTCCGCGGGCGTCGACAGCCACGTGGGCATGGCCCGATTCGAGGGGAAGATGCCCTCCGACAGGTGCGGGACCGCCACCACGTCCCACTCCAGGCCCTTCGCGGAGTGCACCGTGAGCACCTGCACCCGATCCGTGGCCACCTCCACATCACCCGGGGTGAGGCCGCCCTCCACCGCCTCGGCGGCCGCGAGGAAGGACAGCAGGCCCGGCAGGGTGGCGGTGGGCCGTTCCGCGTAGGAGACCACCACATCGGCGAAGGCGTCGAGGTGCTCGCGGCCGGTGGCCCGGCCGCCCAGTTGGCGCGCGGCCCGGATCCGGGTCTCGATGCTCACGCCCAGGACCCGCTCCGCCTCGGCCACGATCTCCGGCAGCGGATGCCCCAATCGCTCGCGGACATTGCGGATCTCGCGGTCCAGCGAGCGGATCTTCGCTAGGCCGGCGGCCGAGTAGTCGGTATCCGGCCCGGGATCGGCGATGGCGTCGCCGAGGCCCGCCGCGTCCAACAACTCCGCGGGCAACGTGGCATCGAGTGCCGCGTCCAGCTGTTCCGCCGTGGTGACCAGGCCCGTGGCCGCCCGGCCGGTGCCGTGCGCGATGCGCCGGGCCCGGTTCCACAACGCCCGGAGGTCGGCCGCGCCGAGCTGCCAGCGCGGCCCGGTGAGCAGGCGCATGGCCGCCGTGCCCGCGAGCGGCTCGACCGCCAGCCGCAGCAGCGAGACCACATCGCGCACCTCGGGCGTGTGCAGCAGGCCGCCCAGGCCCACCACCTCGACGGGCACGCCGCGCTCCCCCAGCGCCGCGGCCAAGCCCGCGGAATCGGCATTGCGCCGCACCAGCACCGCCACGGTGGGGGGCGGCTCCTGCGCGTCGATCCGTTCCCGCCATAGCGCTGCGATCGCATCGGCCACCCAGGCGCGCTCATCGATCACCGTGGGGTGGAGGGCGATCCGCAGATCGCCCACGGGCGCATCCGGCCGGGCCTTGAGCTCGGACACCGGGACACCGCGGCTGCGCAGGTCCTCGGACACGGCGTTCGCCAGGCTCAGCGCCCCGGTGGGATTGCGCCAACTGGTGAGCAGTTCGCGGCGCGGGGCGGGGGCGCCATCGGACTGCGGGAAATCCGTGGCGAAGCGCGGCAGGTTCGCCGCAGAAGCGCCGCGCCAGCCGTAGATCGACTGGATCGGATCGCCCACCGCCGTGACGGCGGCGGCGCCCTGCTCCCCGCCGAACAGTGAGGCCAACAGCATCCGTTGCGCGTGGCCCGTGTCCTGGTACTCGTCGAGCAGGACGGCGCCGAACCGCGCCCGCTCCAGCGCCGCCACATCGGGATTGGCGAGCGCGAGCTGCGCCGCGAGCCCCATCTGGCCGCCGAAGTCGAGCACCTCGCGCGCCCGCATCTCCGCCGCGACCGCCCGTACCAGCGGGATCAGCGCGCGACGCTGCTCCTGCACCTCGGCCGCCTTGAGCAGTGTCGCGTTCGGGGTGGCCCGTTGTCGCGGGCCGGGCGGCAACAGCCCGATGAGGCGCTCGAGCTCGTCGTCGCTCGCCTCCAGCACATCGGGGGTCACCAGATGGTCGGCGAGCGCCCCGGACAGCCCCAGCACCTGCTCGGTGAGGGTCGCCGGATTCTTCTCGGTCTCCAGCGCCTCGTCCCAGCCGGTGACCACGTCGAAGGCGATCTGCCACCGCTCCGTCTCCGAGACCAGGCGCACCGTGGGCTCGACCGGCAGCAGCATGCCGTAATCGCCCAGCAGGCGCCCGGCGTAGGCGTGATAGGTGCTGATCTCGGGCTCGACGGTGCGCAGCAGCACCCGAAGCTCGCCGGTGGGGTCGATCCGCTCCAGCGCGGGGGCCGCGCCGAGCCGGGAGAGCCGCTTGCGCACCCGGATCATCAGCTGTTGCGCGGCCTTCCGGGTGAAGGTGAGGCCGAGCACCTGGTCGGGGGTGACGTACCGGTTGGCGATGAGCCACACCACGCGGCCCGCCATCGTCTCGGTCTTCCCGGCGCCGGCACCGGCCACCACGAGACACGGGCCCAGCGGCGCCTCGATCACCGCGCGCTGCTCCTCGGTGGGCGCGAAGGCCTGCCCTAGTTCGTGGGCGAGATCCTCCGCGGAGATCAGTGGCGCGTGGGGGAAGCCCCGGGGCACAGTCTCAGTCATCGGTCACGCTCCGACCCTTGTCGACCACGGGGCAGCACGCAGAGACAGCGCAGTGCTGGCAGGAGGCGTTGAGCGTGGCGGCGAACTCGGGCCCGCGGGTGCGCCGCGCCGCCTCGCGGATCACGCCGAGCCATTCGTCGACGTCCGCCGGTGACAGGGCATCCTGTTCGCGCACGGTGGAGCCGGTCTTGTTGTGCGGCTTCGCGACGTACAGCAGTTTGCCGCCGCCCGGAGTCTCCGGAACGCCGCCGAGACCGCCGTGCGCGATGGCCACCTGGTAGGTGCGCAACTGCGCGTGGGCCTGGCCGTCCGCCTGGCTCGGCAGCGTGCGCCCGGTCTTGACGTCGACGACCACAGTGCGGCCCAGGGCGTCCCGCTCCAGCCGGTCGACGCGGCCGCGGATCTGCACGTCCGGCGCACCGCCGTCCCCCTCGATCACCGCATCGATGGGCACCTCGACCCCGGCCTCGGTGAGCTCGGACCGGCTGCCCGCGAGCCACGCGCGGAAGGATTCGAGCATCTCCTCGGTGCGCACCAGCTCCCGCCGGGCGAACCAGTCCGCCTCCAGATCGACCCGGTCCCAGACTTTCTCGAGCGAGCGGGTGACCTCCTCCTTCGGGATGCGGCCGGCCACCGCCTGCACCAGGGTGTGCACCAGGTTGCCCGTGGCCTGCTTCGCGGAATCGCCGTCGCTGCCGCCGAACCGCTCCAGCATCCACCGCAGCGCACAGGCCGACAGCGCCTCCACGTTCGAGGGCGAGAGCGCCACCGGGCCGTCGTCGGGCTGCCACAGCGGATCGTCGGTACTCGCCCCGGCGAGGCCGTACCAGGTGTCCGGATGGGCGCCGGGCACCCGGTCCGCCGCAAGGCGGGCGAGCTGCCGCGCGGCGTGCTCGCGCTCGGCTTCGTCGCGCTCCGGATCGCACACCGCGGCGCGGAGGGTGGCCACCAGGGTGCGCAGGTCGAGAGCGGCGGCGGGCTCCGATTCCACCGCGGGGGTGTAGGTCTCGGGGTCCTCGTCGCCCGACGGTGCGATGCCCTGCAGGAAGCGGGAGGGCACCAGGTCACCGTCGCCGTCGGCGGTGTCGACTGCGGTGATGAGCAGCGTGCGGCGGGCCCGCGAGCACGCCACCAGCAGCAGCCGGCGTTCCTCCGCGAGCAGCGGCAACGAACGCGAGACGGTGGGCAGCGCCACCGGATCGATCCCGTCGAGCGCGTCGAGCAGTTCCTCCGTGCCCAGCAGTCCGCCGCGGCGGCGCAGGTTCGGCCACCGGCCCTCCTGCACCCCGGCGACGGCCACCACGTCCCATTCGCGGCCGGCGGCGCCGTGCGCCGACAGCAGCGTGACGCCGGGGGTGGTGGGCGCATCACGCCGGATCCCCGATCGTGGGATCTGCAGCTGTTCCATGTACTCGATGAACCGCGCCGGCGAGGCCGTGGGCAGCGTATCGGTGAAATCGGCTGCGGCGTCGAACAATCCCATCACCGCATCGAGATCGCGGTCGGCCTGTTCACCCATTCCGCCGCCGCGGAGCGCGAGCGCGCCCCACCGGCCGGCCAGGCCGGTGACCGCCCACGCCGCCCAGAGCACCTCCTCGACGGTGCCGTCCGCGGCGGCGGCGCGCGCCGCCCGCACCGCGGCGAGCACCCGCTCGACCGGTTCGGCCTCCAACTCGGTGAGCGCGGCGCGGTAGGGCGCGAAATCCAGGGTCCCCGCGATCACCGCGCCGAGGATCTCCGCCGAACCGCGCTCGTCGGAGGGCTCCGCGCGGCGCACACCCCGGCGGACGCGGCGCAGGGTGAGCGGGTCTCCGCCGCCCACGGGACCGGAGAGCAGGGCCACCGCCTCGGCCGGGTCCAGTGCATCGGGATCGCAGGCGGCGCGGAGTACCGACAGCAGGGCGTGCACGGCCCGCTGCCGTGCGAGCGGTACGTCGTCGGCAGCGACGGTGACCGGCACCCCGGCATAGGCGAGGGCGCGGCGCAGCGGGGCGACCGCCGCCGATACCGACCGCACCACGATCGCCATGTCCTCCCAGGGCACCCCGCCGTGCACGTGCTCGCGGCGCAGCATCGCCGCGATCGCGTCGGCCTCCTTCGCCGGCGTGGAGAACAACCGGACCGCCGCCGATCCCGGGCGCGGCCGCTCGGGTGCGACGGCGGTGAACCGGTTCGGCAGCCGCGACGAGATCCGGTTCACGGCACCCGCCACCTCTTCCCCGAACCGGAAACTGCGTTCCAGCAGGATGTCCCGGGCGGCCGGTACATCGAGCGACTGCAGGAACCGGGTGCTGGCGCCGCGGAAGGAGTTGATCGCCTGATCGGGATCGCCCGCCACCACGGTGAGTTCGGTGCCGGTGCCCAGTAGCCGGATCAGCGCGGAGGCCAGCGGATCGAGGTTCTGCGCATCGTCGACCAGCAGGAACCGGATGCGTTCGCGCTGCTGCGCGAGCAGCGCCTCATCGGTGGCGAGCGCGGTGACGGCGGCGTCGATCAGCTCTGCGGCATCGACCGCCGGGGCCACCGCCTGCGGGCCGGCGAGCCCGACCGAACCGCGCAGCAAGGTGGTCTCCTGATACTCGCGCAGCGCCGCCGCGGCGGCGGCCCACTCCGGGCGCTGGTGCCGGGCCGCGAGCGCATCGATCTCCTCGGGCCCCGCGCCGCGCTGCGCCGCCTGCGCGAAGAGATCGCGCAGGGCGCCGGCGAATCCACCGGTCACGAGGGCCGGCCGCAAGCGCTCGGGCCAGAAGGCTCCACCGTCGTCGACGTGGCCGCGCAGCAGCTCGCGCACCACTGCGTCCTGTTCCGAGCCCGTGATCAGCCGCGGCGGCGGCGAACCCGTGTGTGCGGCCTGCAGCCGCAGCACCGCGAAGGCCAGCGAGTGCACGGTGCGCACCAAGGGCTCCCCCGAGGCGTGCACACCCGCGCGGCCGTGCTCGGCCAGGACCCGCGCCGACAGTTCGCGGCGCAACGCCACCGCCGACCGCTTGCTGCCGGTGAGGATGAGCACCGACTCGGGCTCGACGAACGGATCGGTGAGCTTGGCGACCGCGATGTCGATGAGCGCGGAGGTCTTCCCGGTGCCCGGCCCGCCCCGGATGCGGTACGGCGCCCAGCCGCCCACATCGAGCGGCAGGGCACCCGCCGCGGGGGCCACCAATTCCGCGATCGGCCCGCCCCACTCGCGGGCGGCCGGTGGCTGCGGCGCGGTGTACTGCAGCGATAGGCGCGGGCGACGGCTGCGCGCCGCACCACCACTCGCCTCCGCCATGTGTCCTCCTTCGCGCCCGTCACATCCGATCCCATCACAGACCACCGACACCTCCGCGCGCGGCGCGGCGCGGCACAATGGGCTCATGCTGAACGTGCACCAGTACGGCTCCCCCGACGCGCCCGCGGTCCTGGCGATCCACGGGGTCACCGGGCACGGAGCCCGATGGCGCCGGTTCGCCGACACCGAGTTGCCGGATGCCCGGGTCCTGGCCCCCGACCTGCGCGGGCACGGCCGCTCCCCCTGGACGCCGCCGTGGCACCTGGAACAGCACGTGGCGGATCTGGTGAGCGTGCTGGAACGGCACGCCGTGCACGCGGAAGCACCCGCGCTGGTGATCGGGCACTCGCTCGGCGGCGCCCTCGCCTGCCGCCTCGCCACCGCCCGCCCCGACCTCGTGCGCGCGGTGCTCCTGCTCGACCCGGCGCAGGGCCTCGCACCGGAGCTGTGCGCCACCATCGCCGATCAGACCATCCGCTACTTCGACTTCACCTCCCCCGAGGAGGCGCGGCAGGAGAAGAAGGCGGGCGCGTGGGCCCGGGTGCCCGATGCGGTCCTGGACGCCGAGATCGCCGAGCACCTGGTGCGCCGCGATTCCAGGCGCTGGGAGTGGGACATCAGCTGCGCGGCCGTCACCGCGCTCTGGGGCGAACTCGCGCGGACGCCGGTCGGCGTACCGTCGGGCATCCCTGCGGTGGTGCTGCGCGCGGGCCGGGCGGACTACGTGACGCAGGCGCAGCTCGCCACCATGCCGCACGCCGAGGTGCACACGGTGGATTCGGATCACATGGTGGCGCAGGAGATCCCGGACGTGGCCGGAAGCTACGCCCGCGCCCTCCTGGAGCGGTAGGCGATGGCCAAGGTCACCGAGGAGCAGGTGGAGGCGGTGCGCGAGCGGATCGCGTCGATCCCGCCCGGCCGGGTACGCACCTACGGCGACATCGCCGACGAAGTCGGACTCTCCTCGCCCCGGATCGTGGGCTGGGTGATGCGCACCGACGCCTCCGACCTGCCCTGGCACCGCGTGGTCCCGGCGTCCGGGCGGCCCGCGGCGCACATCGCCACCCGGCAGTTGGAGCTCCTGCGCGCCGAGGGCGTGCTCGCCGACGGTGACCGGATACCGCTGCGCGACTACCGGGTCTGAGCGGCTACCCGCTCCGGGCGTCGGCGAACCGGCGCACGATCAGGTCGATCACCTCGGGTGCCAGGCCGAGCGGCGCCGCGACGCCGTCGGCGCCGGCCTCGGCGAGCCGGGCGTGGAACAGGCCGTCGGCCAGCTGATACGCGGCGAGGAACAGGCGGCGGCCGGGCTCGCGCACGCGGGCCACTTCGGCCGCCACCGTCGGGCTGCCGGCGGCGAGGAAGCCGGCCGGGACGTCGTCCCCGATCCGATCACCCAGGAGCGCGGCCATGGCGCGCACATCGTCGCGGGCACGGGGATCGGAGGAACCGGTGGAGCCGAGCACGACCCGGTCACCGGGTTGCCAGCCGGCCTCGCGCAGGCGGCGCAGCAACGCCCCGACGAGGGCGGGATCGGGCCCCAGCGGGGCCGTGAGCACCGCCGCGGGATGACCGCTGTCGGCGATGTGCGCGGGGACATCGGTGTGCACGTGGTACCCGGCGGCGAGGAAGCAGGGCATCAGCACCGTCGGCCGGTCGGACTCGGCCAACAGGTCCGACGGTGACGGTCCGAGCACGTCGACGAAGGCCACGTCGAGCGGGCCGGTGCGGGCGGCGACCGCCTCCGCGAGGGCGCGGATCATCGCGACGCCGGGCGCCGAACGGGTGCCGTGCGCGACCAGGATCCGCCGGGGCGGCTCGGTCAGAGCAGCCACCGGGCGATCTCGGTGATGTGCTCGAGACCGGGCAGCGCATCGGCCTCCGACCGCGGGTGCACGGCGTGCACGGCGAGCCGGAAGATGAGCGCCCGCAACACCATCTGCGGCCACTCGGGCAGGTCTTTCCAGCGCAGGAGCAGGCCGTCGTCGGCGCCGCCCCAGGCCAGGCCGTCCACCGCGACCACGGCGGCGGCCCAGGTGGCGGGACGCCAGTAGGGCGTGAAATCGGTGAGGCCCGGTGCCGCGGCACCGGCGAAGAGCACGGCGCCCGACAGGTCGCCGTGCACCAGCTGCGGTTCGGACTCGACGGGCCGGCGCAGTTCGGCCAGCTCGTTGACCAGTTCGAGGGCGCGCTCGCGGTCGTCCGTGGCGTCGTCGAGCACGCCGAGCTTGCGGGCCATCGCCAGCGGATGCTCCTCCCAGGCCGCACGATCGGCGAACTGGAAGTAGTCGACATCGGTGAAGGGCGCCACCGGCGGCGCGATGAGGAACCGCGGCCGCTCCAGCTTCTTCGTGACCTCGTGCAGCCGGTTCGACATCGAGATGATCTCGTCGAACCGCGGCTCCAGCGAGCCCGCGATGAAGGTGTCGGCGCGCCAGCCCGAGACCACGTAGCGGCCGTCGGTGGCGCGGAACGGGCGGGCCAGCCGCATACCGTCGACGTACAGATCCTCGCGGACCTTCGCCGACCAGGCGGCGCGGGCGTGATCGGCGATCAGCGAGAGGACGACCTCGCCGCACCGCCAGCCGCCGTCCCAGTCCGCCCCCAGAGCGATCGGCTCGGTGCCGTCCAATCCGAAGGTGGCGAGGACGTGGGCGGGAGGTTCAACGGGGCTCACACCAAGAATCTACCCGCGACCGGCCCGAGACCGGGCTAGGCGCGGCCCGGCTCCACGAGGAGGACCGGGATCACACGGTCGGTCTTCTCCTGGTACTCGGCGTAGGGCGGGTAGGCGGCGACGGCGCGCTCCCACCACTCCTCGCGCTCCGCGCCGTGGATCTCGCGCACCGGCCCGGACACCACCGTGGTGCCGTCCTGCACCTCGACCTCGTCGTTCGCCAGCAGCGACGCGTACCAGACGGGGTTGTCGGGGGCGCCGCCCTTGGAAGCGACCGCGGCGTAGGCGCCGTCGTGCTCCACGCGCATCAGCGGGCGCCGGTACAGCTTGCCGGTCTTGGGACCGCGGTAGGTGAACAGCACGACGGCCATTCCCGCGACGTCCACCGAGGCGGTGGTGCCCGTCTCGTCGATCTTCGCCAGCTGGTCCGCAACCCAGCCGGCCTTCTCCTGTGCGTACTCACCTTCGAGGGCCATGACTCCACCCTAGGCCGCCCGCCGGGATGATGGAGGGCGTGCAGTCCGATTCCGTCGCCCCCGTGGTCACCGTCTCCGTCCAATTCCCCGACCTCACCCCGCCGGAGTTCGAGCGGGTCCGGACGGGCCTGACCGCGGGCCGACCGGGCCGGATCGTGGTCCCCCACGAGGCGCACCGGTGGTACGCCGCCGCATCGGACCCGGAGACGGTGCGCGGCCTGGTGGCCGCGCTGCGCGCGGTGATCGAATCCCGCGAGCTGTCCTTCGACGACGAGGAGGCGCTCGACGATCTGAGCCAGGAGTACGCCGACTGGTTGGAGGAGTCGGCCGATATCGACGACGCCGATCCCGGACCCGTGGTCGCCTTCTCGGTGCACCTACCCGCGCTGGAGCTGGGCGAGTTCGCCGGGCTGCTGGAATCTCTGCGCGCCGAACACCCGCGGCGGATCGTGCTCGGCGAGCAGCGCGGACACAGCCATCACGAGCTGACCGACCGGCACACCGTGCAGGCGCGGCTGTCCGGCCTGCGCGCGGCGCTCCGGGGCGAGCCGGTGGGCACCGTCGACGCACTGCCGCTACTGGCTCTGCTCAACGATTACGCCACGTGGCTCTCCGACCCCGCGAACGGCCGCCCGGCCGACTGAGGCGGCGCATCGCGCCCGGTCCGAGGGGCTTTCGCGGGCGCTCGCGGGCGAATCGCCCTCATTCGGACACCAGGCCACCGCGGCGCCGCTACCGTGGGATCACCACAAGTAAGCGGAGGTTCTCGTGTATCCCGGTGCATTCGCAAAGACCACCCCGGACTGTCCTGCGGCGATCGACGCCGATACCGGGGAGATCCTCAGCTACGCCCGGCTCGATGCGCAGTCGACCCGGCTGGCGAACCACCTGCGCGCCGCCGGACTCGGGCGGGGCGACACCGTGGCGATCGTGGCGGGCAACGACCTGCGGATCTTCGTGGCCTACTGGGCGGCGATCCGCAGCGGAATGTACGTGGCGGCGGTGAACTTCCACCTCACACCCGCCGAGGTGAACTACATCCTGGCGGACTGCGAGGCGAAGGCCGTGTTCGCCGGTGCCGATGTGGCGGGGGCCGTCGCCGAGGCGCTGGACCTGCCCGATCTGCGCGCACGCGGCCGGGCCATCGCCTGGGGCGGACCGATCGAGGGCTTCGCCGATCTCGACGAGGTTCTGGCAGCGGCGGATCCGTCGCCGCTCACCGATCAGCCCCGCGGCACCGACATGCTCTACTCCTCGGGCACCACCGGGCGCCCCAAGGGAATCCGGATCCCGCTCCCGGAGGGGCAGGTGGACGAGGCACCCGATGCCTACACGGCGATCTTCGCCCCCACCTACGGTATGGACTCCGGCACGGTGTACCTCTCCCCCGCACCGCTGTACCACGCTGCGCCCCTGCGCTTCTGCGGTGTCACGATGTCGGTGGGCGGCACCGTGATCATGATGCACCGGTTCGACGCCGTCGACGCGCTCGCGTTGATCGAGAAGTACCGCGTGACGCACAGCCAGTGGGTTCCCACCATGTTCGTGCGCATGCTCAAGCTCGACCCGGAGGTCCGGGCGAAGTACGACACCAGCAGCCTCAAGGTGGCGATCCACGCCGCCGCACCGTGTCCGGCGGAGGTGAAGCGCTCGATGATCGAGTGGTGGGGCCCGGTGATCCACGAGTACTACGCCTCCACCGAGGCGGCGGGCGCCACCTTCATCACGCCGCAGGAGGCGCTGGAGCGCCCGGGATCGGTGGGCAAGGCCGGGCTCGGAGTGATCCGGATCTGCGACGACGACGGTGCCGAGCTCCCCGTGGGCGAGGTGGGCACGATCTACTTCGAACGCGAGCAGATGCCCTTCCAGTACCACAACGCTCCCGAGAAGACCCGCGCCGCACAGCATCCCGATCACGCGAACTGGGCCACCACCGGCGACGTCGGTTACGTGGACGCCGACGGCTACCTCTACCTCACCGACCGCCGCGACTTCACCATCATCACCGGCGGGGTGAACGTGTATCCGCAGGAGTCCGAGAGCGCGCTGGTGATGCACCCGGCCGTGACCGATGTGGCGGTGATCGGCGTACCGGACGACGAGCTGGGCGAGGTCGCGATGGCGTGCGTGCAGCTGGCGCCCGGGTATCGGCCCTCCGACGAACTCGCGGCCCAGCTGATCGCGCACGCGGGCCGGGACCTGGCCCGCTACAAGCTCCCCCGCTCGGTGCGGTTCGTGCCGTCGCTGCCGCGCACCCCCACCGGCAAGCTGGTCAAGCGCCTGATCAGTCTGTAGATCCTCCGGTGCCTTCCTGACGAATCGGTGACGTCCCGCCCCCAGCCCTCGCGGGCGGGCCGGGTTCGGCGCAGGATCGAGGTATGCGAGTACTTCTCACGGGCGGAGCCGGGTTCATCGGCTCGCACATCGCCGATCTGCTGCGCGCGGGCGGGGAGCACGAGGTGATCGCGATCGACGCGATGCTGCCGCAGGCGCACGGCGAGGTCACGCCGCCGGCGGAGGTGCAGCTCCTGGACCTGCTGGACGCGGACGGCCTCGATCGCGTCCTGGCCGGGGTGGACGCGGTGTGCCATCAGGCGGCGGCGGTGGGCGCGGGCGTGGACGCCGCGGACGCACCACTGTTCGCGGCGAACAACGATCTCGGCACCGCCGAGCTCCTGTCGGCGATGGCCCGGGCGGACTGCCGGCGACTGATCCTGGCCTCGTCGATGGTGGTGTACGGCGACGGTGCCTACGTCGATGACGAGGGCAGGCCCGTGCATCCGGTACCGCGGACCGTCGAGGACCTGCGGGCGGGGCGATTCGAGCCCCGGCGAGCCGACGGCGGACCCGCGCACTGGGCGCCGACGCACGAGGACGCCCCCGTCCGGCCCACCGGATTCTACGCGGCCTCCAAAGCGGCACAGGAGTTCTACAGCGCCGGATGGGCACGCGCCACGGGCGGCTCCGTGACCGCCCTGCGCTACCACAACGTGTACGGCGCGCGCATGCCCCGCGACACCCCGTACGCGGGCGTGGCCTCGATCTTCCGGTCGGCGCTGGCGGCGGGCCGGGCACCGCGGGTCTACGAGGACGGTGCGCAGACCCGCGATTTCGTGGATGTCCGCGATGTGGCGCGAGCCAATCTCCTTGCGCTCGAACAGGCTCCGCGCGCACCGTTCCGCGCCTACAACGTGTGCTCGGGAACGCCCGTCACCATCGGCGAGGTGGCCGCCGCCGTCGCCGGGGCCACCCCCGGCGACGCGCCCGCACCGGAGGTGACCGGCGAGTTCCGGGCCGCCGACGTGCGCCACATCGTTGCCTCACCGCAGCGCGCCGCGGCGGAGTTGGGATTCCGCGCCGAGATCACTCCGCAGCGCGGCTTGGCCGAGTTCGCGACCGCTCCGCTACGCTGATCTCTCCCACCGGCAGGCGCACCTCGAAGCGCGCGCCGGGCCGCAGATTCGCCGCGACCACCGTGCCGCCGTGCACATCCACCAGCCCGCGCGCGATCGCGAGCCCCATTCCCGTCCCCGCGGGGAGCCCGTCGGCACCGGCGGGTGAACGGTGCTCGGTGCCGCGGAAGGCGAGATCGAAGATCCGGTCCAGATCGTCGTCGGGGATCCCGGTGCCCGTATCGTCGACGCGCAGTACCGCCTCGGTGCCGTCGCGGAGCACCGAGATGGTCACCCTCCCGCCCTCCGGGGTGTGCGCCAGCGCGTTGAGCACCAGGTTCCGCAGCACCCGCGCCAGTGCCGACACCCCGACGGGCGCCGGGACCGGTTCCGGGGCATCGAGTTCCAGCTCCACCTGCGAGCGGGCGGCCACCTGCGCCAGACCCGCGCGTACCTCGTCGGCCACCTCGCGCAGGTCGATCGTCTCGAGTTCCAGTGTGAGTGCACCCGAATGGATGCGGGACATCTCGAACAGGTCGTCCACCATCGACGACAGCCGGATGGTCTCGCGATCGATCCGGTCGGCGAACTCGGTCACCTCCTCGGGTTCGGTGACCACCGAATCCCGCAGCGCCTCGGACATGGCGCGGATCCCGGCCAGGGGCGTGCGCAGGTCGTGGCTGACCCACGCCACCAGATCACGCCGGGCCGCCTCCGCCGCCCGCTCCTGTTCCCGGATCTGCCTCTCCCACACCGTGCGCCGGGCCTGGAGGCGCCCCAGTGCCACCGCCGCCGGGACCGTGACCACCAGCACCACGCCCAGCACCGCGCAGGTCCGGGCGAAGTCGGCCGTGAACATGAAACCGCTCACGCCGATCACGCCCGACAGCACGGCGAGCACCGGGATCAGCACCAGGATCACCATCGACATCTGCAGCGATATCCGCCGCGCCCGCCACACCACCAAGCCACCCGCGAGCACCACCGGGCCCGACCACAGCAGCGCCAGCAGCGCGATCTTCAGTACATCAGACATCGTCGGCCCCCTCCTCGTCGCCGGCCCCCGGTCCCCAGCGGTACCCGCGCCCCCACACCGTCTCGATCCGGTGGTCGTCACCGAGCTTGGCGCGCACCCGTTTGACGTGCACGGTCACGGTGGACAGATCCCCGAACTGCCAGCCCCACACCTGTTCGAGCAGGTCCTCGCGGCTGAACACCTCACCCGGATGCTCCAGGAAGTGCACGAGGAGGTCGAACTCCCGCCGGGTGGTGGCCACCGCGCGTCCGCGCACCGTCACGGCGCACGAGGACGCGTCGACCGTGACGCCCTCGTGACTGACGGCCGCCGTCGCCGGCTCACGATGCGAGCGGCGCAGCACCGAGGCCACGCGCAGCGCGAGCTCGCGCGGGCTGAACGGTTTGGTCACGTAGTCGTCGGCGCCCGCGGCCAGGCCGGTGATCCGATCGTCCTCCTCACCGAGCGCCGTGAGCAGGATCAGAGGCAGGTCCGACGGTGCGCCGGACTCCCCGCCCCGGACGCGGTGGCACAGCTCGATCCCATCGGGCCCCGGCATCATCACATCGAGCACCGCGAGCCGCACCCGCCCGGCGGCGAGCCGCTCGGCCGCGCTCGCACCGTCGGCCACCACCTCGGTCACCAGGCCCTCGCGTTCCAGATACCGGCGCACGACATCGCTGACCACCGGATCATCGTCCGCGATCAGCACGTACCTCTCGTCCGTCACTGCACGCCTCTCACTGGTAGATCATCAGCACGTGCGCGATCACCAGCGCACCCGCGACCTGTACCGCCAACCAGGCCCGGGCACCGCCGCCGGACCGCACGAGTCCCGCTCCGGCCGCGATCCATACTGTGAACGGTAGCCAAATCCGCTCGACCTCGGCTTTGCTCAGCGCCGAGAGATCGGCGGCCAGCATCATCAGCACGGCGGCCGCCACCAGCCCCAGCAGGGCCGCAGGCCGTCCGAGCAGGGGCGTTCGCCACCGGCCGTCCCGGATCCTGCCGATCGCGGCCGCCCCGGCGGGCCCGAATGCGCACGCCGCCGCAGCGAGGTTCGCCCATCCCCAGTACGCGAAGGGCCGGAACGAGGCGATGCCCTGGTAGTACCGGACGACCACCGCGTTGTAGCCGTCGAGCCACCAGAAGCCCGCCACCGCGAAGGCCCCCACCACGAACAGCGCCGCCGGAATCGCGGTGAGCAGCGGGCGCGGATTCCGGGCGATCAGCAGGACCGCGACCGCCATGACCCCCATCAGGATCAGGCCGTAGTTCAGGAAGATCGCCCAGCCCAGGATCAGGCCGGCCGCCACTCCGAAACCGACCGCCCGGCGCCCGCCGGAGGTCGCGGCCAGGGCGAGCGCCGCGATCCCCCACGCGGCCACCCCCGCGAAGTAGGCGTCGCCCGACGGGGCCATCCACAACGCGCCGGGGAAGACGGCCGCGAACGGCGCCACGGCCCGCGCGGTGTCGGCACCGGCGAGCGCGCGGACCGTCACCAGGATGGCGGCGGCCGAGGAGGCGCCCGCCGCCACGCAGAACAGTGCCGCCCAGGTTCCGCCGCCCAGCCCGATGCGATCGAGCCAGACGAAGGTCAGCAGGGCGCCCGGCGGATGCCCGGAGACGTGCACCGTCCAGGAGTCGGGCTGGTAATCGGGTATGCGCCGGGCGAATTCGCGCACGGCACCGGCCACATCACCGCGTGCACCGGGGACCTCGTGCAGGTACTGGTCGTAGCCCGTGAGTTTGGTGGCGAACCGGTGCCAGCCCGAAACCGTACCGAGGCTGAGGGACCACAGGAACAGGACCGCCGTCGACAGCGCGGCGAGCCGGCCCAGGGACAGTCTGCGTGCCGCCGCCGGACCCCACAGGACGACCACGGCACCGATCACCACGGCGGGCACGGTGCCGACTCCCACGTGGGGTTCGATCCGGCCGAAGAGCGGGGCCGCCTCCGCGACCAGACGGTCCCGGAAGTCCTTGCCCATCATGATGGGCACGACGGCGGCCGCGGCGATCAGCGCGGCCCACACCAGCACCGACCGGCGGTCGCGGCGTGCATCGGCGGGCGGCGCCGGGGAATCGGACGGCATGTCTTCGACCGTAGCCATCGCGGTCCGCCGCGACCAGCGCGAACGCGATTCCCACGCACCCCGTCACACTTTCGTCATCGCAATCACCTGTGCAGGAGCCCGCCGAGTTCCTAGCGTTGGCCCCATGCCCTCCACCGATGAGCAGACCGTCACCGTGGTCATCCCGTGCCGCAACGAGGCCGAGTCGATCGCGCGCGTGATCGATGCGCTACCAGCGGGATTCACCGCCCTCGTGGTCGATAACGGCTCCACCGACGGAACCGCCGACGCCGCGCGGCGCGCGGGCGCCACGGTGATCGCTGAGCCGCGAGCCGGGTACGGCAGCGCGGTGCACACCGGAATCGCCGCGGCCCGAGGCGATGTGGTCTGCACGATCGACGGTGACGGCTCGCTCGATCCCGCCGATCTGCCGGCCCTGGTCGAGGCGGTGCGCCGCGGCGCCGATCTCGCCGTGGGGCGGCGGCGGCCGGCCTCGCCCGACGCCTGGCCCTGGCACGCACGACTCGGGTCCGCGCTCGTGGCGGCGCGACTGCGCGGTCGCTACGGGATCGACGTGCACGACATCGCACCGATGCGGGCCGCCCGCCGCGAACCGCTCCTCGCACTCGGGATCACCGACCGGCGATCGGGCTACCCCGTGGAACTGCTGGCCCGCGCGGGCGCCGCCGGCTGGCGAGTGGTGGAATCCCCGGTCCGGTACGGCAAGCGCACCAGTGGCCGATCGAAGGTCTCGGGATCGCCGGCGGGCAGCGCCCGTGCCACGATCGACTTCCTGCGGGCGGCACGATGAACACCGTCCTCATCGTCGCGAAGGCACCGGTCCCGGGCCGCGTGAAGACCCGACTGATCGGCGCGATCAGTCCCCTCGACGCCGCCCGGCTGGCCGCGGCGTCGCTCGTGGACACGGTGGAGGCGGCACTCGCGGTGCGCGGCGCGCGCTGTGCGGTGGCGCTCGCCGGGCGGCTCGACGATGCCGTCGAATCCGATCGGCTACGGGCCGCGCTGGCGGAATGCGAGGTCTTCGAGCAGGTCGGCGGCGGGCTGGCCACCCGCCTGGTGGCGGCGCACCGGCGGGCCGCGGAGGCCGGCGGGCCGGTACTGCAGATCGGCATGGACACCCCGCAGGTGAGCGCGGCACTCCTGGCCTCCGGGCTCGACGCCGCCCGCGACGGGGCCGCCTTGGGCCCGGCCAGCGACGGCGGATGGTGGGCCCTCGGGGTGCCGCCGGGCGGCGCCGACCGGCTGGACTGCCTCCTGGACGTCCCGATGTCCACCGCGCACACCGGCGAGTGCACGCGCCGCGCGCTCCGAGCGGCGGGACTCGCCCCGGTGGAGCTACCGGAACTACGGGACGTGGACCGCCCCGACGACATCGCCGAGGTCGCCGCGCTCTGCCCCGCGGGATCCCGGTTCCGCCGCACCGCAGCCGCCGTCACCACGATCGGAGCGGGACGATGACCGCGGCACTGTGGGACGCCGTGCTCGCCGGACGA
Organism: Tsukamurella strandjordii; assembly: GCF_039525985.1. Lineage (NCBI taxonomy): Bacteria > Bacillati > Actinomycetota > Actinomycetes > Mycobacteriales > Tsukamurellaceae > Tsukamurella > Tsukamurella strandjordii. The sequence goes on from NZ_BAAAII010000002.1 coordinate 339,196, forward strand.
CACGGCGAACTGCACACCACGGACGGGGGTGTGCGCCGCCTGCCCGTGGCCCGCTGGCTCGGCCACGACCGCTCCGACCACCGGCTCATCGCCGCCGTCGCGGGGTGGTGCCAGGGCCCGACCGTCGACCTCGGATGCGGCCCGGGACGGATGGTGGACGTACTCCTGCGACGCGGCATTCCCGCGCTGGGCGTGGATGATTCGCCGCACGCGGTACGGCTCGCCCGGGACCGGGGCGCGGCCGCCGTCCGAAGGGACGTCTTCGCCGCACTGCCCGGTGAGGGCCGCTGGTCGCACGCGATCCTGCTGGACGGGAACATCGGCATCGGCGGCGATCCGGCGCGGCTGCTGCGCCGGGCGTCCGCGCTGGTCGAACCGGGCGGCACCGTGATCGTGGAGGTGGACCCCGCGATCCACGGGATCGTCACCGAGGGGGTCCGGGTGCGATCCACCGGCGCCGTCTCCGACTGGTTCCCCTGGGCCCGTGTCGGATTCGACGCGATTGCCGCACTGTCCACCCAGGCCGGACTCGTTCCGCGCCGCCGCCTGGTACTGGGCGGCCGCACCTGCGTCGAGTTGCTGCGATGAGCGCCTCCCCGCCCACGACGCGTCCGGCGCTGCGGCAGCCGGGGACGGCGGCCCGGCTGGGCGCGATGCTCGGCGTGTGCGTGGTGATCTGCTTCGCCACCGGCGTGTTCAGCCACTGGCTCCAGCATCCGCCGCAGTGGTTCACCGCCCCGCGCTCCCCCGCCTGGCTCTACCAGGCGACGCAGGGCCTGCACATCGCTTCCGGGGTCGCGGCGATCCCGCTGCTCCTGCTCAAACTGGCCGCGGTGTACCCGAAGCTGTTCGCCCGCCCCGTGATCGGATCGCCGGCCCGCCTCGCGGAGCGGATGGCCACCGCCGTCCTGGTGGCGTCCATGCTGTTCCAACTGTTCACCGGCCTGCTCAACATCGCGCAGTGGTATCCGTGGCGGTTCTTCTTCCCCGCCGCCCACTACGCGACCGCCTTCGTAGTGCTGGGCGCGGTCTCGGTGCACCTGGCGATCAAGCTGCCGCTGGTGGTCGAGGAGTTCCGCCGACGCACCGCACAGCCCGCGCCGCCCGGTGTATCCCGCCGCGCCGTACTGGGCGCCGGGCTCGCGGCCGCCGGGATGTCGGTGCTCGTGGTGGGCGGTCAATCGATCCCGGCGCTGCATCGACTCGCGGTACTGGCGCCGCGCTCCGGAAAGGGCCCGCAGGGCATGCCCATCAACCGGACCGCCCGCGCCGCGGGCGTCGAGCAGCACGCGGCCTCCCCGGACTTCCGGCTGGTGCTGGACGGTCCGCGGCGCGTCGAGCTGAGCCTCGACCAACTGCGCGCGCTGCCGCAGCACACCGTCCGGCTGCCCATCGCCTGCGTCGAGGGCTGGACCCAGTACGCCTGGTGGTCCGGTGTCCGGGTGGCCGACCTCGCCGCACTGGCCGGGCTCGACGGCGTCGACCTGCGGTTCCGGTCGCTGGAGCAGGGCCTGTACGCGCAATCGACGCTGGAGGCGGCGAAGGCGCAGGATCCGACCTCACTGCTCGCGCTCCGGCTCAGCGGCGCCGATCTGGACCTCGACCACGGCTTCCCGTGCCGGCTGATCGCCGCGGCCCGGCCGGGCGTGGAACAGACCAAATGGGTCGCACGGATCGAGGCGGCATGACCACACTGCGGATCCTGCTCACGCTCGCCGGCCTCGGCCTCGTCGGCTACGGCGCCGTGCTCCTCACCGACCTCCCGCCGCGCGACCTGCTCTCAGCGGCACTGTGGGCCGCCGCGCTCCTGGTGCTGCACGACGGGGTGTTCGCGCCACTGGCCCTGGCCGCCGGACACACCGCCGTGCGACTGCTGCCGCGCGCGTGGTTGCCCGGGGCGCTCGGCGGCGCCGTCGCCGCGGTGACCGCGCTCGCGCTGGCGGCGGCCGTCGCGCTACCGCGGCCCAGCGGTCAGGGCGCCGCGAATCCGACGGTCCTCGACCGTCCGTACGGCATCGCGCTCACCGCGTTGCTCGTGATCATCGCGGTCGCCTGCGCCGTGTCCGCGATCGTGCGGCGCCGCGCCGAGATCAGTACACCGGAAGCGACGGATCCACCTGCCGCGCATAGGCGTTGATGCCGCCCTGCAGGTGCACCGCGTCGCGGTAACCCGCACCCTGCACGGCGGCGAGCACCTCGGCCGAGCGGATGCCGGTCTTGCAGTAGAGCACCAGCTTCTTATCCGCCGAGACCTGCGCCAGGCCCTCGCCGGTCTCGAACACCGACTTCGGCACCAGCTTGGCACCGTCGATGTGCACGATGTCCCACTCGACGGGCTCGCGCACGTCGATCAGCTCGTAGTCCACGCCCTGCTCGCCCAGCTCGACCAGCTCCGCAGGCGTGATGGTGCTGCCCGCGGCGGCAGCCTGCGCCTCGTCCGAGACCACACCACAGAACTCCTCGTAGTCGATCAGCTCGGTGATCGTCGGGGAGGCGGGGTCCTTGCGGATCTTGATGGTCCGGTAGGTCATGTCCAGGGCGTCGTAGACCATGAGACGGCCGAGCAGGGAGTCGCCGATACCGGTGATCAGCTTGACGGCCTCGGTGCCCATGATCGCGCCGATCGAGGCGCACAGGATGCCGAGCACTCCGCCCTCGGCGCACGAGGGCACCATGCCGGGCGGGGGCGCCACGGGGTACAGGTCGCGGTAGTTCAGGCCCTGCTTCTCGCCGTTCGGGCCGTCGGGTGCGTCCTCCCAGAAGACGGAGGCCTGCCCCTCGAACCGGAAGATCGAACCCCACACGTAGGGCTTGTGCGCCAGCACTGCGGCGTCGTTGACGAGGTAGCGGGTGGCGAAGTTGTCGGTGCCGTCGAGGATCAGGTCGTACTGCTCGAAGAGCTCGACCGCGTTCTCGGGCTCCAGCCGGATCGGGTGCAGGTTCACGGTGACCAGCGGGTTGATCTCCGCGATCGAGTCTCGCGCGCTCTCGCCCTTCGGCCGGCCGAGGTCGGAGACGCCGTGGATCACCTGACGCTGCAGGTTGGACGCGTCCACCTCGTCGAACTCGACGATCCCGATGGTGCCCACGCCCGCTGCGGCGAGGTAGAGCAGCGCGGGACTACCGAGCCCGCCGGCGCCGATCACCAGCACCTTGGCGTTCTTGAGGCGTTTCTGCCCCTCGACTCCCATCTCCGGGATGATCAGGTGCCTCGAATAGCGCGCGACCTCGTCGCGGGTCAGTTCGGCAGCGGGTTCGACGAGCGGCGGCAGCGTACTCACGTGAGGTGGAACGACGCCGCGCGCGCCGTCATTCCCGGATTGTGAAGGCCGCTCAGCGCAGGACCGGCGCCACCCACGCGTTGGGGCGGCACACCAGATCGTTGTCGAAGCCCTCGGAGCGGTCGAGGTTGAAGATGTCGCGGTTCGCCACGCCGAAGCTCTGCTGCATCATGATCGGCGCCAGCGCGCCCTGTGCGGGGCAGGGCACGTGCCTGTCGTAGCCGATGGCGTGGCCCACCTCGTGGTTGATCGCGTACTGCCGGTAGCCCGTGAGATCACCCTCGAAGGCGGTGGCGCCGCGCACCCAGCGGGCCAGATTGATCACCACTCGGCCCAGCTCGCCGTTGTAACAGGAGGACTCCAGCTGGATGGAGTAGCCGCAGGCCTGGCGGGTGGTCATGGGCGAGGTGAGCGAGATGGTGAAGTCGGCCTTGCCCTCGGCGATCCGCCGGAAGGCGATCGCCGGATCGTGCACCCAGCTGCGCGGGTCCGAGAGCGTGCGGTCGATCATCTGCGCGAAGGGCTGATCGCCACCGAGTCCACCCATGTCGACGCCGTCCTCGACGGCGACCATGTAGGTGTACTCCTTCTGCTTGCCCTCGCCCACCTTCTTCGTCGCACCCGGGACCACGTGCCACAGGCCGCTGCCGTGCGTGGTGAAATCGCCGCCCACGGGCAGCTGGCCCGCCTGCGGGACGGGCCCGGGCACCGATGTGCCGGTCGGCGCGCCGACGATGGTCTTGCCGGGAGTCGGGTTGCGCGACATCGACTCGGCCGTGGTGTCGGTGGGCGTCGCCTTCGAATCGAGCGGGTTGCCCCAGAAGGTGAAGACCAGGGCGAGCACCGTGAGAACCGCGAGCACGGGGACGGCGTAGGCGCGCCACCCGTAGGTGCTGAGGATCCGCGAGAGGGTGCTCTGCTTGCGGTACGCGCGCTCGCGCGGGGGCCGGTTGCGGTCGCCCGGCGAGTTGATCGGATCCCACTCCGCCCGCAGCGGCGCTCGCCCATCGGGACGAGGGCGCCTCGGGTTCGAAGGACTACTCACGCCGCCAACAATTCCACGAAGCGGACCGCCCGCGTAGAACCGACACGGTTTGTCGCAGGAATAGCTCGATCACCGAAAGAGCGGCTCGGACTGCGTCGCGGTGATCAGGTCGCGCACCAAGCGGGCGGTCTGCACCGGGCGCTCCATCTGCGCCACATGGCCCACGTCCTCGAAGACGGTGAGCGTGCTGCCCTTGATGTGCCGCACCACCTTGGGCGCCACCCCCACACTCACCAGCAGGTCGCGGGCGCCCCAGATCACCGCCGTCGGCACCGACACCGCGCGGGCCGCCGCCCAGTGCGCAGCCCCGAAGTCCACGATCCAGCTGCGCACCAGCGCGTTGAAGCTGGCCGCCAGCGCGTCCGGCGCCCACGGCATCGACGCCCGCGCCGCGGCCTGGTCGATCGCCTGATCCCGGCGCACCGGCCCCATCACACCGGGGTCGACGAGGATCTCCCGGAAGGTCTGGTCCACCTGCCGTGCCGGATAGGCGCTGCCCACCAGTCGGAAGCCGGCGGGGCCCACCACCGGGATGCGCACCAGGGACAGCGGCAGGAACTGCAGCCGGCGCACCCGCGGCCGCAGATCGGGGAATGCCGGCGAGATCAGGGTGAGGCTGCGCAGCAGATCGGGCCGCAGCATGGCGACCCGGACGGCGATCGCGCCGCCCAGGGAGTTCCCCACCAGGTGCACTCCGCCCCGGTACCCGGCGCGGGCCGCCACCAGCGTCTCCAGGTAGCCGATCACGATCTCGGCGAAGGCCTCGATCCCGTAGTCACCGTCGGCCGGTGGGTCGGAGAGCCCGAAGCCCGGCAGATCGGGGGCGTACGACGCCGCCGTGGGGGCGAGCACCTGCCCGAGGTCGGTCCAGTTGATCGACGATCCGCCCAGGCCGTGGATCATCACCACGGCGGGCCTGGGGTCGGGCGGGGCCGTGATCGCGGCCGCATCGTCGACGTGCCGGACGAACAATCGCTGCCCGCGGACGGTGAGGAATTCCCCCGGCCAGACGTCGCTGGTGCGGTCGAGGGGCGCGAGTGCCGACACGCGGGTAGCTTGCCATGCACGCGCGGCGCTCGCGAGCGAGGAGGCCGCAGCGGAGTATTGTCGATAGGTCGGGGCGATGACCTTGCCCCCGGAACGGTGAGGTGGAGTAGATGGCGGATCTGGGCGCGACGACCGCTGCGGGCGAGTCCCGCGGTGGAGTGAACCCTGCTCCGCGCCGCACCGCGAGGCTGCCGCGCAGCGCCCGCCGGATCCAGCTCCTCGAGGCGGCCAGCAGCGTTTTCGTCGACCTGGGCTACCACTCGGCGGGCATGGACGAGATCGCCGTCCGCGCCGGTGTCAGCAAGCCCGTGCTGTACCAGCACTTCCCCGGCAAGCTCGAACTGTACGTGGCCGTGCTCAACGCCCACAGCGAGGCCCTGGTGACCGGCGTGCGCGAGGCGCTGAGCAGCTCGCCCGCCAACCACGACCGCGTGATCGCCGCCGTGCGCGCCTTCTTCGACTTCGTCGACCGCGACAGCCAGGGCTACAAGCTGATCTTCGAATCCGATGTGCTCGAGCCCGTGGTGCAGGAGCGCGTCGAGGGCGCGGTCGATGCCTGCATCGACGCCGTCTACGACCTGGTCTCCCAGGACTCCGGACTGGACCCGTACCGCGCGCGGATGCTGGCGGTGGGGCTCGTGGGCGCCAGCCAGGTGAGCGCCCGGTACTGGCTCTACGCCGACCGCCCCATCCCGAAGGAGGAGGCGGTGGCCACCACGGTCGAGCTGCTCTGGGGCGGGCTCAGTCACGTTCCGCTGCAGGGACAGCGCCGGGCCTGAGTCACGCCAGGCGGTGCATCGCCATCTCGATCGGTCCGCGTGAGAACTTCCGCGTCCACAGGCCCGAGACCACGAGCAGGCACGCCACCACCACCGCGTACACCGCCACGGTGAACACCAGCCGGTGCTCGGCGCCGTACCGCGCCGCCAGGCCCAGCCCCCAGCCGTAGCAGAGCACCGAGGCGATCACGTTCTGCAGCACGTAGCAGCTGAGCGCCGTCTTCCCCACCTTGCTGAGCGCACCGCCCACGCGCCCGATGCCGCGGCGCTGGTAGAACTCCGCGATCAGCGCGAGCAGTCCCAGGGCCACCACCGGCGCCACCACGTACCGGCCGACGAAGACGGCAGGCCCCGAGAACCCCAGCGGCGCACCGGCGATCCCCAACGCGAGATCGATCGGGGCGGCCACGGCGCCGGTCACCATCAGGCGACGGCGTAGGGCGGCACCGTCGGAGGTGAACAGGCCCGACTGGAAAAGCCTTGCCCCCGTGAGGAACATCGCGATGGTGAGCGGGATCAGGAAGACGGCCTCGGCGCGGAAGGCCAGGGCGTGGTCGGCGCGGAAGACCACCAGGTCCCAGAACGAGCCGTCCGCATAGGGATTGAACTGCGCGGGATCACGGGGCTGGGACGGTCCGCCCGCCAGCGACATCCCGACCACCGCGAGGGCGACCATCGCCAGGTGCACGCCGACGCTCGCCACCACCCACCGGGTGCGCGCCCGCGGCTGCAGGATGAGCAGGGCCGACACCAGGAAGGAGACCATCGCATAGCCCATCAGGACGTCGAACTCGGCGATCAGCAGGAAGTGCACGAGGCCGTCCAGGAAGAGCACCAGCGCGCGCCGCCAGTACCGGCCCGGCCAGGGCTTGCCGTGGCGCAGCGCGGACGCCTGCTGGATCGCCAGGCCCACACCGAACATCAGGCTGAGCAGGCCCAGGAACTTGCCCTGGGCCAGGGTCTGCAGGACCCGGATCGGCAGCGATTCGGTGCCCACCGAATCGAGGTAGCCCATCATGCCGCGGGGTTCGGTGAAGATCCACACGTTCGTGCCGAGCGTGCCCAGGATCGCGATACCGCGGGCCACATCGAGCGAGGCGATGCGTCGCGACGCGGGGGCCGCGGTGGAGGTGGTCGTCGTCATGGGTATCACCCTCGCGGAGACGAGAGGACCCCGCGACCGCCGGATGGCGATCGCGGGGTCCGTCGTTCGGTGGACCTGTGGGTGGCTACTCGCCCGCGGTCTCGGCGGGCGCGGCGCCCTCGGTCTTCGCGCCGCCGGAACGACGACGACGGCGACGCTTGCGCGGCGCGGCCTCGTCGCCCTCGCCCTGGGCCGCCGCGGGTGCATCGCCCGCGGGCGCGCTCGCCTGCGGGGTGGCCTCGGCACCGTCGGACTTCTGACCGCCGCGGGTGCGCGTGCGGGTCCGGGCGCGGGGCTCGCGCTTCTCGCGCGGCTTGCGCTCGACGACCTCGCCCTCGGCGCGCTTGCGCACGCCGGGCAGGCTGCCCTTGACCTTGGGATCGATGCCCAGGTCGGTGAAGAGGTGCTCGCTGGAGCTGTAGGTCTCCGCGGGCTCGGGCTGGCCGAGTCCGAGTGCCTTGTCGATGAGCTGCCAGCGGTGCAGCTCGTCCCAGTCGACCAGGGTGACGGCGATACCGGTCTTGCCCGCGCGGCCGGTGCGGCCGATGCGGTGCACGTAGGTCTTGTCGTCCTCGGGGCACTGGAAGTTGATCACGTGGGTGACATCGTCGATATCGATGCCGCGGGCGGCGACGTCCGTCGCGACCAGCACGTCGATCGTGCCGTCACGGAACTTGCCGAGCGCCTTCTCGCGCGCCACCTGGCCGAGGTCGCCGTGCACGGCGCCGACCTTGAAGCCGCGCTCGGCCAGCTCGTCGGCCACCTTCTGCGCGGTGCGCTTGGTGCGGGTGAAGATCATGGTGGCGCCGCGGCCCTCGGCCTGCAGCACCTTCGCCACGAGTTCGACCTTGTCGAGGGCGTGCGCGCGGTAGACGTACTGGGTGGTGCGCTCGTGCACCGCGGAATCGTCGTGGTGCTCGGCCCGCACGTGCGTGGGCTGCTTGAGGAAGGTGCGGGCCAGGGTGATGATCGGGCCGGGCATGGTGGCCGAGAACAGCATCGTCTGCCGGTCGGTGGGGACCATGGTGAGGATGCGCTCGATATCGGGGAGGAAGCCCAGGTCGAGCATCTCGTCGGCCTCGTCGAGCACCAGGATCTGGATCTTGCCGAGCACCAGGTGGCCCTGGTTCGCCAGGTCCAGCAGGCGGCCGGGGGTGCCGACGACCACGTCGACGCCCTTCTGCAGCGCCTCGATCTGGGCCTCGTACGGGCGGCCGCCGTAGATCGAGGTGATCTTCAGGTCGCGTTCGCCCTTGGTGGTCTGCACGCGGACACCGTCGGAGGCCTGCGCCAGATCGTCGGTGACCTGCACGCACAGCTCACGGGTGGGGACGATGATGAGCGCGCGCGGCGTGCCGTCGAGCGCGCGGAGGCCGTCCTCACCGACATCGGCGCGGGCCTGCGTGACCAGGCGGTTGAGCAGCGGAACGCCGAAGCCGTAGGTCTTGCCCATGCCGGTGCGGGCCTGGCCGATGAGATCGTTGCCGGCCAGCGCGAGCGGCAGCGTGAGCTCCTGGATCGCGAAGGTGCGCTCGATGCCGCGCTTGCCGAGGGCGTCGACGATGCCCTGGTCGACGCCGAGCTCGGCGAAGCTGGGCGAGACGTGATCGTCGCCGATCACGTGGACGTCGGGCAGGCCCTCCGCGGCGGCGGGCTCGGTGTGAATGTCGTTGTTCGATGCGGTGGTGATGGTTTCAGCCTTTCAACGGCGGCGAATAGCGTCGCGTCTTCTTCTCTCGCGCGCACTGTTTCGGGCCATTGAAGGTCTCCTCGACGCCCTGGCGGGCGGAGTGCGCGCACAACATACCGGCGATCGAAACGATCGCTGCAGTCCATGCTACCCCGCCCGGCCCGTGGCTCTAGCATGAGCAGCATGAGCGAGCAGGCGCGGACCCCGGGATCGACCGACGAACACCCCGGCGTCACGGCGCTGCTCGCGGTGCTCGCCTACGGCGAACTCGCCGCCTTCGAACGCCTCGCCAAGGAGTCGGAGATGGCACCCGACCTCCGCGGGCGGATCGCCGTGGGTTCCATGGCCGCCACCCAGATGCGCAACTTCGAGAAGCTCGCCGCCCAGCTGGAGCTGCGCGGCGAGGACGTGGTCGAGGCCACCGCCCCGTTCCAGCCCGTGATCTCCCGGTACCACGCCCGCACCACCCCGCGGAACTGGAACGAGGCGCTGGTCAAGGCCTACATCGGCGACGGCCTCGCCGCCGACTTCTACTCGGAGATCGCGCGTGCCCTCCCCGCCGACGCCTCCGCCGCGGTCCGCGAGGTGCTCGCCGACACCAGCGAATCCGATTTCGTCGTGGACCGCGTCCGCGCGGCGATCACCGCCAATCCCGCGCTGCGCTCGCCGCTCACGCTGTGGGGCCGCCGGCTGCTGTCCGATGCGATCACCCAGGCCCAGGAGGTGCTGGCGACCCGCGACGAGCTGTCGGCGCTGATCTTCGAATCCGACGCCGACCTGCCCGGGATCGCCCAGTTCTTCGAGTCGCTGCAGACCCGCCACGCCGAGCGGATGACCGCCCTCGGATTGGGCTGACTGCTGTCAGCAGAACCGGCGCGCCGCGCGGCCCCACGGGCGGATAACCTCGTGGCATGGAGATCAAGATCGGTATCGCGGACTCGAACCGCGAACTCGTGGTGCAGAGCAAGGATTCGGCCGAGGACGTCAAGCAGACCGTCAGCGACGCCTTCGCGGGCCGCTCCGAGGTCCTCGCGCTGACCGACGAGAAGGGCAAGCAGTACCTCGTCCCCTCGGCCCGCGTCGCGTACGTCGAGATCGGCACCAACGAGAACCGCTCGGTCGGCTTCGCCGCTCCGTAAGTCCCTCCCGCTACGCTCGGTGCCGTGGTGAAACCCGAGCGCCGGACCCGAACCGACTTCGCCGTGGTGGCGGCGATCGTGGTCGCGGTGCTGCTCGCGGGTGCGGCGGCGTGGAACTTCAGCTCCGCCCGCAAGACGGTCAGCGAGACCGGCCCGGCACCGTCGGCGGTGCCCACGCCCCTGGTCGAGCTGCCCGCCGCGCTGCGGCCGATCTGGGAGGCCGAGGCCGACCGGCCCGCGCTGAGCATGGCGGGCAGCGTGGTGACCGCCCGCGGCGGTGAGGTCTCCGGGCTCGACCCGCTGACCGGGAAGCGCAACTGGCGCTACCAACGCGACCGGGACACCTGCGGCCTCACCTCCAACGCCGGCCTCGTGCTGGCCTACTACCCCGACGCCCGCGGCTGCGGCGAGATCACCGCCCTCGACCCCGGCACCGGGCAGCGCAAGTACACCCGGTCCGGACAGCAGGACGCCGAGGTGAACCTGGCGAGCGACGGCAGCTACGTGGTCACCCAGGGACCGCGCCGGGTGGACGTCTTCCGCTCGGACCTGGTGCTCACCGTCCAGTACGGCCGCCCCGACGTGCCCGTCAACACCGGCGTCCAGCCCCGTTCCGGCTGCACCATCGGCTCCGCGCTCCCCGCCAGCCCGTCCGTGGTGATCCTGGAGAGCTGCCCCACCGAGCCCAACCCGCGGCTCACCGTGATCGGCTCCGCCCCCAAGGACGCCGACCGGCCGCAGGAGACCTCCTCGGTGGTGGCGCCCACGCTCGGCACCGCCACGACCTCGGAGGCCGACGCGCCGCGCCTGCTGACCGCCTCCCGCGAGGGCGCCGTGGCCTACGTGCCCGCGCACGACGGCCAACCGGCCCGCGTGGTCACCGTGGGCTACCGCGGCGACGTGCGGCGCTCGGTCGACATCACGACGCCACCCGGCGGCGCCCCGCGCGATGTCCCGGTGGTCGCCGAAGCGGGCATCGCGTCCTTCTACACCGGCACGTCCACCGTGGTGATCGACACCACGACCCTCGCCGCCGAGATGGTGATCCCCGGAACGCTCGGACCCGGCGCGCTGGTGGGCGGCCAGATCGTGGTGCCCGGACCCACCGCGCTGGCCTCCTACGACCTGATCGGCCGCAACCAGGTGCGCCTGGTCACCGTGGACCGCCCCGGATACACCGGCGGCCCCGTGCTCCTCACCCTCGCGGGCCAGAGCCTGGTGGCGCAGTGGGGCACGCGCGTACAGGCCTACGCCGCGGCATAGGGGCCGAGAGCCTAGACGGTCTCGGGCTCCCAGGTGACCAGCGGCGCACCGTCGCGCACGTGGGCGTGCAGGCTCTGCGCCAGGTCCCGATAAGCGGTGGCGCCCTTGTTCTTCCGGCCCGCGAGCACCGTGCGCCCGGCCGCGTTCGCCTCCGCGAACCGCACGGTGCGCGGGATCGGCGGCGACAACACCGCCAGCTCGTAACGATCGGCGACATCGGCGAGGATGTCGCGGCTGTGCGTGGTGCGCGCGTCGTACAGCGTGGCGATCGCGCCGAGCATCGTGAGCTCCGGATTGGTGATGGCCTGCACATCGCGCACGGTCTTGAGCAGCTGCCCCACGCCGCGGTGCGCGAGGGTCTCGCACTGCAGCGGGATCGCGACCGCATCGGCGGCGGTGAGGCCGTTGAGGGTGAGCACGCCCAGGCTCGGCGGGCAGTCGATGAGCACCACGTCGAACCGGTCCGCGACCTCCGTGAGCGCCCGCTTGAGCGCGTACTCCCGGCCCGCCCGCATGAGCAGCAGCGCCTCGGCGCCGGCCAGATCCAGCGTGGCGGGGAGCACCGTGACGCCGTCCTCGGTGTCCAGCAGCACCTCGTCGATCGTCTTGTCGCCCAACAGCACATCGTGCACGCTGTGCTGGATCCGGTCGGGGTTGTGGCCGAGCGAGAAGGTGAGGCAGCCCTGCGGGTCGAGATCGACCACGAGGACGCGGGCGCCGAGCTCGGCCAGGGCGGCCCCGAGGCTGGCGACGGTGGTGGTCTTGGCCACGCCGCCCTTCTGGTTCGCGACGGCGAGAACGAACGGGGCGCCGTCGGAGGCGGTGAGACCGGTCATGGTGCGACCCTACCCAGTCGTGCGCCACGATGGTGCGATGAGTAATGCACCGCAGCACCGCCTCGTGTACATCCGCCACGGCGAGACGCAGTGGTCGCGCACGGGGCGGCACACCGGCATCACGGACGTGCCGCTCACGGAGACCGGCGAGGAGCAGGCCCGCGCGCTCGCGCCGGTGATCGCCGCGCTGCGGCTGCAGTCACCGACGGTCTGGGTGAGCCCGCGCACGCGGGCCGCCCGCACCGCCGAACTGGCGGGCCTCACGGTGACCGGAGTCGAACCCGAGCTGGCCGAGTGGGACTACGGCGACTACGAGGGCCTGACCAGCGTGGAGATCCGGCAGGACGTGGCCGGCTGGACGGTGTGGGACGCCGCGATCCCCGGCGGCGAGTCGATCGACGCGGTGGCCGCACGGGCCGACGACGTGATCGCGAAGGCGCGCGCCGCGATGGCCGACGGCGACGTGGTGCTGGTGGCGCACGGGCACATCGGCCGCGTGCTGGCCGCGCGGTTCCTGGACGCCGACCCGCGGTTCGGGCGGCACCTGCCGGTGCTCCCGGCCTCGGCGTCGATCTTCGGCTACGACCACGACGGGGTGCCGCAGCTGCACCAGTTCGGCCGCACCGGCTACGACGCCGTGGGCTACGGCGGGCGCTGAGCTACTCGGCGGGCTCGCGCCGGTACTCGCCCTCCAGCCAGGCCACCGTGGGCGGGCTGAACAGCAGGCCGAGCACCACCACCGCGACGATGATCATCGGGACGCCGACCTCGGGCCGCCCCTGCGAGAAGGCGCCGCTGATCCCGGCGAAGCCGAGCAACAGGTTGGTGAGCACGCCCAGCGTGCGACCCCACCGCTGCCCGCGCAGCAGCGCGATCCCGCCCGCCAGCACCGCCGCACCGATCGGCAGCATCCAGAAGGCCATGCCGTAGGCGCCGCGGCTGCTCTCCGCGGCACCGGTGATGCCGCGGACCAGCTCGACCAGGCCCCAGCCCAGCGCGACGATCCCCTCGAGACCGACGATGACGCCCGCGGCACGGACGGTGCCCGGGGCGGCGGTGCGGGTCGCACCCGATTGATGAGCACGGGTGCTGCTGGCGGCGGAGCGGCGCCCGCCCTGGGAGGAAGTCACCGGCCCAGGGTATCGGTCCGCCTGGGTACGCTGAGCGATGTGCGCGCCCTGCTGATCGTCAACCCCAACGCGACCTCCATCACCCCGGCGGGTCGCGACCTGGTGGCGATGGCCCTGTCCGCCAAGCTCGACATCACCCTGGTGCAGACCGAACAGCGCGGCCACGCCACCGAGCTGGCCGCGCAGGCGCGGGCCGACGGCACCGATCTGGTGATCGTGCACGGCGGCGACGGCACCGTGAACGAGGTGGTGTGCGGCATCCTCGGACGCGAGGGCATGCCCGACGGTCCGCCGCCCGCCCCCGCCGACGAGCTGCCCGCGATCGCGGTGATCCCCGGCGGCAGCGCCAACGTCTTCGCCCGCTCCCTCGCCGTGCCGCGCGAGCCCGAGCAGGCCACCGTGCACCTCACGGATCTGTTGGAGCGCCGCAGTTTCCGCACCATCGGCCTCGGCTGCGCCGACGACCGCTGGTTCCTGTTCAACGCCGGCGTCGGCGTGGACGCCGAGGTGATCGCCAACATGGAGGCCCTGCGCGACAAGGGCAAGGCGGCCACCCCCGCGCGGTACGTGCGCACCGCCATCCGCACCTTCTTCTCCGCGGCGCGGCGCGAACCGCAGCTCACCGTCCACCTACCCGGCGAGGAGCCCGGAACCTGGGAGGACACCGACGGCGTGCACTTCGCCTTCGTCTCCAACGCCAGCCCGTGGACCTTCCTCAACAACCGCGCCGTGTTCACCAATCCGGGCACCGACTACGGCACCGGCCTGGGGGTCTTCGCGTCGCGGAGCATGCGCACGATCCCGAACCTGATGCTGGTGCGGCAGATGCTGTCCGCGCGGCGGACCAAGGGGCCGAAGGTGCGCCACCTGATCCGCCACGACGACCTGCGGGAACTGCGCATCAGCAGCGCGGTCCCGGTCCCCGCGCAGGTGGACGGCGATCACCTCGGCGACCGCACCGACATCCGGTTCTGGTACTCGCCGGAGCGCATCCGCGTGGTGGCCGACCTGCCACCGCTCCCCCGGGTCCGCTGACCGATTCCCGGGGCGGCCGAAGCGCTCGCACTGACCGGATCGGAATCGCCGCGATTGCGGCCTACCTCACGGTTGTAAGAAAAGCATTGCAAACATGCAGCTTGTGCGGTTATTCTTGCGGGCAGTCCGCCGAACCGGCAGCAGTGTAGTACACCGCCCGCAGGTCGGATCTCACCGCCCCCGCTGTGAGATCCCCCACCTCCGAGCCGGAATCTATTGACTCCTGCTGAGAACGTGGAAATATTTGAAACGTAACAGCGCGGAAACAGTTCGGTTCACTCCGCGTTAACAGCCCGAGAACTTACGAGTGGTGCACGCGCGCCCGAAGGAGAGTACTGACATGGATTGGCGCCATAAGGCCATCTGTCGCGACGAGGATCCCGAGCTGTTCTTCCCCGTGGGTAACAGCGGTCCGGCCATCGCGCAGATCGCGGACGCCAAGCTGGTCTGCAACCGCTGCCCCGTGACCGCCGAGTGCCTCTCGTGGGCGCTCGAGTCGGGCCAGGACGCCGGCGTGTGGGGCGGCATGAGCGAGGACGAGCGCCGCGCGCTCAAGCGTCGCAACGCGCGCACCCGTACGCGCACCGCTGTCTGACAGCTGTACTCGAAGAAAGCCCGGTGGCCACAGGCCGCCGGGCTTTCTCGTGTCCGGGGGGGCGGTGACGATCAGGCCGGTTGCAGCGGTACCCGCAGTACCGCATCGGTCCCGCCGGACGGTCCGGCCGCCAGCGTGATCTCGCCGCCCAGTTCGGACGCGACCAGCGTCCGCACGATCTGCAGCCCCAGCCGGTCCGAGTCGCCGAGCGCGAATCCCTCGGGCAGGCCGGCACCGTCGTCCCGGACGATCACCTCCAGCCGCCGGGTGGACCGGTCCGCCAGCAGTTCGACGGTGCCCGTCTCGCCGACCCCGTAGGCGTGCTCGATCGCGTTCTGGATCAGCTCGGTGACCACCATCACCAGCGGCATGGCCCGATCGGCGTCGAGGAACCCGAAGTCGCCGCGGCGCAGCACCGTGACGGCGGCCGTGGCACCGCCCGAGGCGGGCGCCACATCCGCCATGATCGGGATCAGCCGGTCGACCACGCCGTCGATGTCGACCTGCTCGTCGACGCTCATCGACAGCGTCTCGTGCACCAGAGCGATCGACGCGACCCGGCGCACCGACTCGAACAGCGCGCGCTTGGCCTCGTCGTTGCGGGTGCGGCGGGCCTGCAGGCGCAGCAGCGCCGAGACGGACTGCAGATTGTTCTTCACCCGGTGGTGGATCTCCCGGATGGTGGCGTCCTTGGAGATGAGCGCCCGGTCGCGCCGCTTGAGCTCGGAGACGTCGCGCAGCAGCACCACCGCCCCCGCGGGACGGCCGCCCGGACGCAGGCCCAGCACCCGCAGCACCACCGTGACGCCGCCGGTCGTCAGTTCCAGGCGGGCACCGTCGCCCCGGGCCAGCGCACCGTCGAGCGCGTCGGTGAGCTCCTCGGATTCGAACCGGTCCCCCACCAACTGCGCGGACAGCTCCGCGAGCACGCTGCCCTCCAGATCCGTGAAGGCCCCCATCCGGCGGTACGCCGACTGCGCGTTCGGGCTCGCGAAGACCACCGTGCCCTCGGGGTCGAGGCGGATGAAGCCGTCGCCCGCGCGGGGCGAGGCCTCGCCGGTGGGGTGATCCTCCGGTTCCGGGAAGGCGCCCTCGGCCACCATCTTGGAGAGGTCGTCGGCGCACTCGGTGTAGGCCACCTCCAGCGGGCTGGGCGTGCGCGGATGGGTCACGTTGAAGTCCCGGGTGAGCACCGCGATCACCTCGCCCTTCCACAGCACGGGCACCGCCTGGCGGCGCACCCGCACCGGCCCGGTCCAGGTGGGGGTGACGCCGCGGACCACCACGCCGCCCTCGTACGCCGCGTGCAGCGTGGGCGCCTGCCAGGGCTCGACGGTGACCTCGATGCCGTCGGTGTCGTAGACGGTGGGCCGGGTGTTGGGCCGGCACTGCGCGATGCACACGTATCCGGGCTCGCGGGAATCACTCTCGGCCGAGTCCTCGCGCACCCAAAGCCGCAGGTCGGCGAAGGACAGATCGGCGAGCAACTGCCACTCGGCGACGATCCGCTGCAGGTGCCGGGCCGCGCGTCCGGGCAGATCCGTGTGGATCGCCAGGAGGTCGGCGAGGGATGCCATGCGACCGCCTTTTTGTCGTCTCGTGCTGCCGCGTGAAACAATAGCGGGTACTGCGATGTCCGAGGCCAGGAAGGAGACCGCCATGGGAAAGCGTGGACGTAAGAAGCGCGCGCGCAAGAAGAACGCTGCCAACCACGGCAAGCGTCCGAACTCCTGACCCGCTCAGGTTTCGAAGCTTCACATGAACGAGGGCCCGTCGGCGTATCGCCGACGGGCCCTCGTTGTGTGCTGAGTACTACTCGGAGCGGAACCGCACCTCGGTATGGCGGAGCGTGATGGTGAGGCGCTCGCGCAGGCTCTCGGGGGCACGATCGCCGCCGCACTTGCGGCCCACGAGCGCCTTGATCTGCTGCTCGATCCCGTAGTGCGACAGGCACTGCGAGCACCCGTCGATGTGCGCCTTGAGCCGGGCCTTGGCCTCGGTATCGCACTCGTTGTCCAGGAGTAGCCAGATATCGGCCATCACCGCGGAACAGTCGAGCTCAAGGTCCGGATTGCCGTCCGACGAGTACGTCACTTCTCAACCTCCTGATCGGCGCCGCCGTCGGCAGCGGTGCCGTCCCGCAGGAAGCCGCGCTCGCGCGCGACCCCTTCCAACTCGGTGCGCAGCTGCCGCCGGCCGCGGTGCAGCCGCGACATCACGGTGCCGATCGGCGTGCCCATGATCTCGGCGATCTCCTTGTACGGGAAGCCCTCCACATCGGCGTAGTACACCGCCATGCGGAAGTCCTCCGGGAGCTTCGCGAGCGCTTCCTTGATCTCGTCATCGGGCAGCGCGTCCAGCGCCTCGATCTCCGCCGAGCGCAGGCCGGTGGAGCTGTGCTCCGCCGTGGCCGCGAGCTGCCAGTCGGTGATCTCGTCCGTGGGGTACTGCGCCGGCTGCCGCTGCTTCTTGCGGTAGCCGTTGATGTAGGTGTTGGTGAGGATCCGGTACAGCCAGGCCTTGAGGTTGGTGCCCTTGCGGAAGCTGCGGAAGGCGCTGTAGGCCTTCACGTAGGTCTCCTGCACCAGATCCTCGGCGTCGGCCGGGTTGCGGGTCATCCGCAGCGCGGCGCCGTACAGCTGATCGAGCAGCGGCAGCGCCTCGGCCTCGAACCGGGCCGTGAGCTGCTCCTCCGACTCGACCTCGGCTTCGGTATCGCCCTGCGCCTGGTCCAGCTCGGTCACATCCGTGATGTCGCCGTCCGTCATGCCTCCGAAGGCTACCGGTCGGTCGAGCACCGCTGCTCCGCTACCTGCACTCACGAATGCTGCAACAGCGGCGCGGCCGGGCTTGTTCCCGGCGGTCACTAGGATCGGCCGCATGGGGAAGAAGAACGCCGCGGCCACGCCGGCGATCGCGGCGCTGCAGGCCGCGGGGGTCGAGTTCGCCACGCACGAGTACACGCACGATCCGCGCGCGGAGTCCTTCGGCGGCGAGGCCGCGCAGGCGCTCGGCCACGACCCGGCACGCGTCTTCAAGACCCTGGTGATCAGCGACGGCAAGCAGCTCGCGGTGGCCGTGGTGCCCACCTCCGGCAAGCTCAGCCTCAAGGCCGCGGGCACCGCGCTGGGCCTGCACCGGCCCGCGATGGCCGATCCCGCCGACGTGCGGCGGGTGACCGGCTACGTGCTCGGCGGGGTGTCGCCGCTGGGCCAGCGCAAGCGGCTGCCGACCGCGATCGACGAGACCGCGCTCACCTTCGAGACCGTCTTCTGCTCCGCCGGGCGGCGCGGTCTGGAGGTGGAGCTGGCACCGTCGGACCTGGTGGCCCTGACGACGGCGGTGGTGGCGCCGCTCGCCGCACCGTGATAATCAGGGGGTGAGCGCGGTCGCGAACCGTTTGTCGACGGCCGCCACGGAAAGTAGGTTGCAGGGCATGGCCAGCTACTTCGTCACGGGCGGGACCGGCTTCATCGGTCGCGCCGTGGTGGCACGCCTCGCCGCCGCCGACCGCGACGCCACGATCTACGTGCTGGTCCGTGATCAGTCGCTGCCCCGGTTCGAGCGCCTCATCGCCGATCTCGGCCACGAATCGGCACCCCAGGTGGTCCCGGTGGCCGGCGACGTCACCGCGCCCGGACTCGGCATCGCACCGGGCGATCTGCCCGAGCACGTGGACCACGTGATCCACCTCGCCGCCCTGTACGACATGGACGCCCCCGAGGAGGCGCAGCAGCTGACCAATGTCGAGGGCACCCGGAACGTGATCGAGGCCGCCCGTGCGCTCGGCGCCACGCTGCACCACGTCTCCTCCCTCGCCGTGGCCGGCAACTTCGAGGGCCGCTTCACCGAGACCGACTTCGATGTGGAGCAGGAGTTCCCCAGCCCGTACCACCGCACCAAGTTCGAGGCCGAGAAACTGGTGCGCGAGTCCGACGTGCCGTGGCAGGTGTACCGGCCGTCGATCGTGGTGGGCGATTCGGTGACCGGCGCCAGCGACAAGATCGACGGGCCGTACTACTTCTTCCCGTTCCTGCGGCTGATGGGCACCATCCCGCACCACCTGCGGGTCCCCTTCGCCAACCTCGGCTACACCAACATCGTGCCGGTCGATTTCGTGGCCGCGGCGCTGGTCGCACTCGTCACCGCACCGCAGGAACCGGGCACCGTGTACCACCTGGCCGACCCCAAGGGCCAGAGCATGACCACCGTCTACGACGCCGTCGCGCCCGCCTTCTCGGGGCCGAAGACGGTCTCGCTGCCGGGCGCGCCGCTCGGCGAGTTCGCCGCGCGGGTGGGCCGCCGCAACGAGGTGCGCGCCCTGCGCGACACCGTGGCCCGGCAGCTGGGCATCCCGCCGTCGGTGCTCGACTACCCGTTCTTCAACACCCGCTTCGATTCCGCCGCGACGCATGCGGCGCTGGACCGGCTCGGCGTGCGGCTGCCGCGGCTCAAGTCCTACGGCCCCCGCATCTTCCGGTACTGGGCTGAGCACCTCGATCCGTCCCGCAACCGGCGCGACGATCCGCGGGGACCGTTGGTGGGCAAGCACATCCTGCTCACGGGCGGCTCCTCGGGCATCGGCAAGGAGGCCGCGAAGCAGGCGGCCCGCAAGGGCGCCAACGTCTTCATCGTGGCCCGCAAGCCGGAGGACCTGGCCGATGCGGTCGCGGAGATCGAGGCCGAACCGGGGGTGCCCGGCGTGCCGAAGGGCATCGTCCGCGCCTACCCCTGTGATGTGACCGATCCCGAGGCCGTGCGCACCACCGTGCAGCAGATCCTGGCCGAACACGGTCACGTGGACGTGTTGGTCAACAGCGCCGGCCGGTCGATCCGGCGGGCCACCATCAACTCCGTCGACCGCGCCCACGACTACCAGCGCACCATGGCGGTGAACTACTTCGGCGCGGTGTACCTGATCCTGGAACTGTTGCCGCACATGAGCGCCCGCAAATCCGGCCACGTGGTGAACGTCTCGTCGATCGGCGTGCAGGTGCGGGGTCCGCGGTTCGCGGCGTACGTGGCGTCGAAGTCGGCGCTGGAGGCGTTCAGCGATATAACCGCGTCCGAGACCATGTCGGATCACGTGACCTTCACCAACATCCACATGCCGCTCACCCGCACACGGATGATCGAGCCCACCGACGGCTACGACAACGCGATGGCGCTGCCCGTCGAGAAGGCCGGACAGATCGTGGTGCGCGCCATCGTCGAGCGGCCGCGGCGGATCGACACCCCGCTGGGCACGCTCGCCCAGTTCGGACAGTTCCTCTCGCCGCGGATCTCCGCGGCCGCACAGCACCAGGGCTACCTGCTGTTCCCCGAATCCGCTGCGGCGGAGGGGCGCGAGCGGGGCGCCGAGGTGATCGAGGTGGAGGCGCCGCCCGCGCCCCGCGGGAAACTGGCCGCCACCAAGGACGGCGCGAAGGACCTCTCGACCGCGGTCGCCAGCCCGCTGTTCGGGATCTCGGGCGATCAGGGCCTGCGCCGCATCGCCCGCAAGACGATCAACCGGCTGCCCGGCATCAACTGGTAGCGCGCAGTTCCCGCGGCGTGGTCCCGGTGAGCGCCCGCACCTCCCGGGTCAGGTGCGCCTGATCGGCGAAGCCCGCCGCTGCCGCGACCGCCGCCAGCGGACCACCGCCTCGGATCGCGGCCACGGCCCGCTGGAACCGCAGGATCCGCGCGAGCGTCTTGGGGCCGTAGCCGAAGGACCGCTGGGCCAGCCGGTGCAGGGCGCGCTCGCCGAGCCCCGCCTCGGATGCGATGGCGCTCACCGGGCGTCCCGCGCCGAGTCGCGCGGCGATGCCGGTGATCCGCGGATCCAGGTCGACCCCGTCCAGCAGGCCCGCCGCGATCTCCTCCGGATCGGCGGAGAGCACCATCCGGCGGTGCGGAAGCACCTCGGCGAGGGCGACCCGCGCGCCGGTGAGCTCGTCGGCGGCGAGGCCGAGCAGCTGCGGCAGCATCCCCGGCGGGAACCGCAGCCCGTCGATCCGCGCACCGTCGTTCCCGGCCACTCGCGCCGCGACGGCGTCCGGCCCGGCGACGATCGGCGCGCCGTCGATCACGATGACGTCCATGCAGCCGTCGGGCAGGATCAGCGCCGGTGCGGCACTGCCCGTCGAGCGCCAGCGGACCGCTCCGGGGATCGAGGCGGGACGCTCGCTGTACACCCCTCGAGTATGTCCGAAACGTTCAAGACCGCGGGCGGTCGCGGCGAATACGGTGCTGCCATGACTGAACGACTGCGTTTCGACGCCATCGGTATGGTGACCGAAGATCTCGCCGCCTCCCTCGCCTTCTACCGCCGCCTGGGCCTGGACATCCCCGACGGTGCCGAGCACGAGCCGCACGTCGAGGCCCTCCTGCCCGGCGGGATGCGCCTGATGTGGGACAGCGTGGACGTGATCCGCACGATGGAACCCGATTGGGTCAAGCAACCCGGGCAGAACGCCACGTTGTGCGTGCGGTGCGCCTCACCGGCGGTGGTCGACGAGGTCCACGCCGAACTCGTCGCCGCCGGAAGTCCCAGTGCCATGGAACCTTTCGACGCACCGTGGAACCAGCGGTACGCCGCCGTCGAGGACCCGGACGGGTACCAGGTGCAGCTCTTCGCCGACCAGTAGCACGGACAACCACCCACCGTTCGCCGCGGACGCCTATCGTTGGGAGCGAACCCGTTCCGTCCCCCACGAGGAGATCCCGAAGATGGTCGACGTCCAGTACGCAGTCACGAACCCGGCGACCGGTGAGGTGCTCGAGACCTACCCCACCGCCGAGCCCGCCGAGATCGAAGCCGCCCTGGCCGCGGCCTCGCACGCGGCGCGCACGTGGCCCCTGGAGTCGACGGTGGCCGATCGCGCCGCGCTGGTGCGCCGCGTCGCGGAACTGCACACCGAGCGCCGGCAGATGCTGGCCGAGATCATCCACCGCGAGATGGGCAAGCCCATGGAGGACGCCCTCGGCGAGGTCGACTTCTCGGCGGCGATCTACACCTACTACGCCGACAACGCCGAGCAGCTGCTCGCCGATCAGCCGGTGCCGCTGCTGGAGGGCGACGGCTCCGCGGTGATCCGGCGCGGCCCGATCGGCGTGCTGCTGGGCATCATGCCGTGGAACTTCCCCTACTACCAGGTGGCCCGGTTCGCCGGACCGAACCTGGCCGCCGGCAACACGATCCTGCTCAAGCACGCGCCGCAGTGCCCGGAGTCGGCCGAGGCGATGCAGCTGATCTTCAACGAGGCGGGGCTGCCGTCCGGCGCGTACGTGAACATCCGCGCCACCAACGAGCAGGCCGCCGAGATCATCGCCGACCCCCGGGTGGCGGCGGTCTCGCTGACGGGCTCCGAGCGGGCCGGCGCCGCCGTGGCCGAGGTGGCCGGGCGGAACCTGAAGAAGTGCGTGCTGGAACTGGGCGGCTCGGACCCGTTCATCCTGCTGTCCACCGACGATCTGGACGCCACCGTCGATTCCGCGGTCGCGGCCCGCCTGGACAACACCGGGCAGTCCTGCAACGCCGCGAAGCGGTTCATCGTGGCCGGCGATCTGTACGACGACTTCCTGGCCAAGTTCACCGAGAAGATCCTGGCCGCCACCGATTCCATCGCCCCGCTCTCGTCCGAGCGGGCCGCGGAGAACCTGGAGAAGCAGCTCGCGGAGGCCGTGACCGGCGGCGCGAAGCTCGCGATCGTGGGCGAGCGGCGCGGCGCCCACTTCCCGCCCGCGGTGCTCACCGGTGTCACCGAGGACAACCCGGCGTTCCGGCAGGAGCTGTTCGGCCCGGTGGCCACCGTGTACCGGGTGGAGGGCGAGGCGGAGGCCGTCGCGCTGGCCAACGACACCCCGTTCGGCCTGGGCTCCTACGTCTTCACCACCGACGCCGAGCAGGCCGCCCGGATCGCCGACCGCATCGAGGCCGGCATGGTCTTCGTCAACGGCGTGCTCGCCGAGGGTGCCGAGCTGCCCTTCGGCGGCATCAAGCGCTCGGGTTTCGGCCGCGAGATGGGCCCGCTGGGCATCGAGGAGTTCCTCAACAAGAAGCTCATCCGCACGGTCAAGTAAGCGGGATCAGAGCAGGCTGAGCTGGCCCGGTTCGCTGCCCGGCTCGGCCCGCTCGATCAGCGCGGGGCCGTCGTTCTTCACGGAGTTCACCAGCGCCGATACCGGGCGGATCTCGATCCGCTCGGCCACGTCGAGCCCGGGCGGCAGCAGCAGGCCCGGGTCGGCGGGGCCGTCGGGATTGAGCCACTCGTCGAACAGGTCGGGGGTGAGCACGAGCGGCATCCGGTCGTGCACCTCGCGCAGCGGCCCCACGGCCTCGGTGGTGAGCACCGTGGCCGACAGGGTGGGCGGCACATCGAGCCCGGCGCCCTGCGGCCGCCACACCGACCACAGGCCCGCGATGTACATCCGGGTGCCGTCGACCGGGGTGAGGTACATCGGCTGCTTGCGCGGCTTCTTCACCACCTCGGGATCCTCCAGCAGCTGCCACTCGTACCAGCCGTCCATCGGGATCAGGCAGCGCTTGTTCTTCACCGCCGTGCGGAAGGCCGGCTTCTCGGCCACCGATTCGGCGCGGGCGTTGAACAGCGGCGGGCCGCTGAGCGTCTTCTGCCAGGACGGCAGCAGTCCCCAGCGCACGGTGCGCAGCCGCCGGGTGGCGGGCTCGTCGGGCTGCTCGCGCGAGTGCCGGGCCACGACGGCGACCACGTTCGTCGTCGGTGCCACGTTGTAGCCGGGCACGTCCAGCTCGGTGCCCTCGGTCTCATCGACGGCGTCGATCTCCGCCGCCAGCAGCGCCGGATCGGTGGTCACGGCGTACCGTCCGCACATCTACTGCTCCTCGAAGCTGTCGAAGACGCGGCGCGGCCCCGCGCCGGTGGTGGCGAGCGCATCGTGCGGGTTGGCCAGCGAACACGAGGCCATCGACAGGCAGCCGCAGCCGATGCAGTCGGTGAGGTTGTCGCGCAGCCGGGTGAGCTCGTCGATGCGGTGCGAGAGGTCGCTGTGCCAGTGCCGGGACAGGCGCTCCCAGTCCTTCTTGGTGGGCGTGCGGCCGTCGGGCAGGGTGGCGAGCGCCTCGCGGATGGTGGCGAGCGGGATCCCCACGCGGTGGCTGATCCGGATGAAGGCCACCCGGCGCAGCGTCTCGCGGGAGAAGCGGCGCTGATTGCCGGTGGTGCGCCGCGAGGTGATCAGGCCCTCGCGCTCGTAGAAGTGCAGCGCGGACACCGCCACGCCGCTGCGCGCGGCGAGCTGACCCACGCTGAATTCCCGGGTGGATTCCACCCCGCCAGCCTACCTGGACAAAGGTTCAGGGATCAGCGTGCGGCGGGCTTCGGTGCCGCCGACGACGCCGGAGCCGGGGCCGGCTTGGGGGCCGGAGCGGGAGCGGGCTTCGCCGACGGGGCGGCGGGTGCGCCCGGCTTGGCCGACGGGGCCGCGCTCGCCGGGGCGGGGGCGGGCTTCGCCGTGGGCTCCGGCGGCTTCTTGATGATGGCGATCTGCGTGGTCAGCAGGTCGACCGCCACCTGATCGTCGGCACCGATGTACGGCGAGGGCTCCCGCGACTCCTTGCCGCCGCGCAGCGACATGGTGACGCCGTTGACCACGGCGGTGTACTGCCGCGAGGTGAGGTACTGCACCTGGGTGCCGCGCTTGGACTTCTGCACGAACTCCAGGCCCAGGCCATCGGGGGCACCCGTCACGGCGATGGTGCGCACGCTGACCTCGTTGACGATGTCGCCGGTGATCGCCTTGAAGGTGCCGCACTTGGGGAGCGCGGCGCGCTGCGGCGCGAGATCGACGGCGAACTTCGAGACCACCATCGACCAGGTGGTGCCGCGCACCGAACCGTTGGTCTGCGCGGTGTCCGTGCCCTTGGGGATCGGGAAGCCCGCGTACAGCGCCTTGCACTCGGCGGGTTCGACGCGCGCGGAGTTCAGGGTGGCCCAGGCGGCGTTCCAGCCGGCGGCGGCACCGGAGAGCACGGCGCCGGAGAAGTTCACCGAATCCGGGAGGTTGCCCGAACCGATCACCAATTCGCCGGCCGAGTTCTTGGGCGGCTCCACCGGCTTCGGCGGCTCCGCACCTGCGGACGGCGCGAGAACGGCCGTGGCGGCGGCCACGGCGGCGGCAGCGGCGACTGCCTTGCCCACGGACGAACGAGTGCGCTTCATTTTCGAGGTCTCCCGGCGGTGTATCTGCAGCGTCTTTCTGCCGAGCAAGGTAGCACGGAGGTCAGGCCACCCTCATGTGCAAGGATGAGCTGGTGGAGCGGTTGGAGCTATGGAATGCGCCCCTCGCATCGGGTCCGGTGACGGGCACCGTCGGGCTGCCCGGCTCGAAATCGATCACCAACCGCGCGTACATCCTTGCGGCGCAGGCATCGTCGGCCTCGACGCTGACCAACACGTTGCGCAGCCGCGACACCGACCTGATGGCCGGGGCGCTCTCCGCACTGGGCGCGAACGTGAACTTCGTTACTGACACCACGGTTACCGTGACCGGCGGCGCCCTGCACGGCGGCGCGGTGGACTGCGGCCTGGCCGGCACCGTGATGCGCTTCCTGCCCCCGCTCGCCGCCGGGGCGCGCGGCACCTCCCGGTTCGACGGTGACCCGCAGGCCCGGGTCCGGCCGCTGGGCACCGTGCTCGACGCACTGCGCGGGCTGGGCGCCCGGATCGACGGCGACGCACTGCCCTTCACGGTGCACGGCGACGGACCGATCCGCGGCGGCGCCGTGACCATCGACGCGTCGGCGAGCTCGCAGTTCGTCTCCGGCCTGCTGCTGAGCGGGCCGAGCTTCGCCGAGGGCGTCACCGTGCACCACGACGGCAAGCCCGTGCCGTCGATGCCGCACATCGAGATGACCGTCGACATGCTGCGCGCCGCCGGTGCCGAGGTGGACACCTCCGAGGCGAACACCTGGCGCGTGGCGCCAGGCGGGCTGCGCGGGCACGACTGGACCGTGGAACCGGACCTGTCCAACGCCACCGTCTTCCTCGCGGCCGCCGCGGTGACCGGCGGCGCCGTCACGGTGCCGCACTGGAATCCGCAGTCCACCCAGCCCGGCGTGCAGTTCGCGGACATCCTCGCCGAGATGGGCGCCCGGGTGACCCACGCCGACGGTGCGCTCACCGCCACCGGCACCGGCACGCTGCATGGCGTGGACTGGGACCTGCGCGATATCGGCGAGCTCACGCCCACCGTCGCGGCGCTGGCCGCGCTCGCGGACTCCCCGTCGCACCTGCGGGGCATCGCCCACCTGCGCGGCCACGAGACCGACCGGCTGGCCGCCCTCACCGCGGAGATCACCGCGCTCGGCGGCCGCTGCACCGAGACCGAGGACGGCCTCACCATCGAACCCGCCGCACTGCACGGCGGCGTCTGGCACAGCTACGCCGACCACCGGATGGCCACCGCCGGGGCGATCCTGGGCCTGGTCACCGAGGGCGTGCAGGTGGAGGACATCGGCACCACCGCCAAGACGATGCCCGACTTCCCCGCCCTGTGGCACGCACTCCTGGACGGTCGATCCTGAGCAAGCGCGAATACGACGAGACCGATGTCCGGGTGCGCCCGGGCAAGAGCAGTCGGCCGCGCACCAAGAACCGCCCCGACCACAGCGACGCCGCCACCGCGATGGTGGTCTCGGTGGACCGCGGCCGCTGGGGCTGCGCCCTCGACGGCGACCCGGACCGCATCATCACCGCCATGCGCGCCCGGGAACTGGGCCGCTCCCCCATCGTGGTGGGCGATTCCGTGGGCGTGGTGGGCGATCTGTCCGGCCGCAAGGACACCCTCGCCCGGATCGTGCGGGTGGACGAGCGGAAGACGGTGCTGCGCCGCACCGCCGACGACACCGACCCGTACGAGCGGATCGTGGTGGCCAACGCCGAGCAACTGCTGATCGTGACCGCCCTGGCCGATCCGCCGCCGCGCACCGGCTTCGTGGAGCGCACGCTGATCGCCGCCTACGCCGGCGGTCTGACCCCGGTGCTGTGCCTGACCAAGAACGACCTCGCCGACGCGGACGAGTTCACCGCCGCGTTCGCCGACCTCGACCTGCAGGTGCTGCTCGCCGGGCGGGGCGATCCGATCGACGAGGCCCGCGATCTGCTCACCGGGAAGGTGACGGCCCTGATCGGGCACAGCGGCGTCGGCAAATCGACCCTGGTCAACCGGCTCGTGCCCGATGCGAACCGGGCCACCGGCGTGGTCTCCGGGGTCGGGAAGGGGCGGCACACCTCCACCCAGTCGGTGGCGCTGTGGCTGCCCGACGGCGGGTGGGTGGTGGACACCCCCGGCATCCGCAGCTTCGGCCTCGCCCACATCTCCACCGACGACGTGATCGCCGCCTTCCCGGACCTCGCGGAGGCCACCGCCGACTGCCCGCGCGGCTGCACCCACCTGGGGCCGCCCGCCGACCCGGAGTGCGCCCTCGATCAGCTCGAGGGCACCGCGCACCGTCGGGCGATGGCGGTCCGTGCCCTGCTCACGGACATGGCCGCCACGCCCGACTGGGCCTGAGCTAGGCGCTCGCGCGCTTGGGCAGCTTCCAGCCCGGCCGCGGGAAGTGGCAGGTGTAGCCGTCCGGGTACTTCTCCAGGTAGTCCTGGTGCTCCGGTTCGGCCTGCCAGAACGGTCCCGGCGCCTCGATCGTGGTGACCGCCTTGCCCGGCCACAGGCCCGAGGCGTCGACGTCGGCGATCGTCTCGCGGGCGACCTCCTCCTGCTCCGCGCTCAGCGGGAAGATCGCCGAGCGGTAGCTGGAGCCGATGTCGTTGCCCTGCCGGTCCTTCGTGGACGGATCGTGGATCTGGAAGAAGAACTCCAGGATGTTCCGGTAGTCGGTGGCCTTCGGATCGAAGACGATCTCGACGGCCTCGGCGTGACCGGGATGGTTGCGGTAGGTGGCGTTCGGGTTGGTGCCACCGGTGTAGCCGACCCGCGTCGCGAGGACGCCGGGCTGCCGGCGGATCAGGTCCTGCATGCCCCAGAAGCAGCCGCCCGCGAGGACGGCGGTCTCGGTGCCTTCGGTGGTGGTGATGGTGCCGGTGTCGGTCATGAGCTCCCTCTCCGGCGGCCCGATCGGGTTCTGCCGCCGACTACTCCAACATCGACGGTACGCCGACCATTCCGTCCGGGCCGGCGCCTACAGCGCGAGCGTGAGGTAGGTGCTGTTCGGATCGACGACGTAGCCGCCGAACGGTCCGGTGTCGGTGAAACCGTGGGCGCGGTACAGGGCCCGCGCCGGTGCGAAGAAGTCCTGGCTGCCCGTCTCCAGGGAGATCCGCGCGATCCCGCGGGAGCGGGCGTCGTCGATCGCGAAGGCCAGCAGGGCCCGCCCGATCCCCCGGCCCCGCGCCTGCGGTGCGGCCCGCATGCTCTTGAGTTCCTCGTGGCCGGGTTCCACCTCGGCAAGGGCGATGGTGCCCAGCAGCGCACCGTGCTCGTGCAGGGTCCACAGCCGCACCCGCGGATGTTGCAGCTCGGTGAGATCGAGCGCGTGCTGGCTCTCGGGCGGCGCCGTGGGCGCCATATCCGCCAGGTGCGCGGCGAGGAACTCCGCGAGCGCCGGATCCGCGAAGTCGGCGCGCGAGATCGCTTGCGTCACTGGGCCGATGCGCGAACGGCGGGCGAGGTGGCGAGGTAGGCGCGGGCCTGTTCGGTGGACCCGATACTGTCCGGGTGGAAGCGGGGATCGAAGTACAGGAGCGTGAACCACACCAGGCTGCGCACGGGCGGCAGCACACCGCGGTGCGAGGCCCGCAGGTAGCGCAGCACGAAGCCGATGAGCGACTGCCGGCGGCCGGTACGGGCACCGGTCACGTAGCGCCCCACCCGCGGGATGCCCACGACCATGAAGGCCAGGATCGTGAGCATCGCGCGGCACCGGTGCAGGTAGCCGGGATCGAAGTAGTGCGCGACATCGTGCGCCACCGCGCGGTGCTCGACCTCCTCGGCGCCGTGCCAGCGGCAGATGTCGGCCATCGTGGGGTCCACGTCGAACCGCTCCCAGTCGGCGTTGAGCGCGAAGACGCCGAGGATCGCCGTGTAGTGCTCGATCGCGGCCACCAGCCACAGCCGCTGCACCATGTCGTTGTAGCGGACCTTGGCCGAGCGGGACCGCGTGCGCGGCCCGAGGATCCGGCGGAAGGCGAACTCCATCTGGCGCAGGAACGGGGCAGTGTCCACGCCGCGCCGCTCCAGGTAGGCGGTGACCGCACCGTCGTGCGATTCGGCGTGCATGGCCTCCTGGCCGATGAACCCGCGCATCACCCGCGCGAGGTCCTCGTCCTTGACGTAGGGCAGCGCCTCGGTGAACACCTCGCAGAACCAGCGCTCCCCCTCGGGCAGCACCATGTGCAGCAGCCCCGTCGTGAAATCGCTGGCGAACGGGTCGCCCTTGATCCATTCGAGCGGTGTGTCCGTCCAGTCGAAGGTCACGTTGCGGGCGTGCAACTCCAGGACCTCGGCGGGGATCTCCTGCTGCTGCGTCATCGTGGACCGCCTCTGCTCGCGCCATTCCTACATGAGTGAATATTGACTACTTTCTATCACTCCGGGCGCGGTGTCAACGGTTACGCGGTGGCGCCGCCCTGTGCCGCATCGACCATGGCGTCCACACTGGTGAGCTTCACCCGGGGCCGCTCCAGGGGCTCCGCGAGCGCGGTCTCGTGCGCGTCGATGGCCACCCAGCCGTCGTACTCCACGAGATTCGGCACGCGCTCGGCGATGATCGCCTCCACCCGCGCACCGTCGAAGTCGCTGCGCTCCAGCTTCCCCGCCGCGGCGTCGGCGAGCAGCACCGAGACGGTGTCGCGCGCGCAGTCCCGGTTGGTCGGGATCACGCCCGACGGTCCGCGCTTGATCCAGCCCACCACGTAGTGGCCGGGCAGCGGCGCACCGTCGTAGCCCACGATCCGGCTGTCCGCGTTGCGGAAGACGCCGCGCTCGGTGTCGAAGGGGATGCCGGGGATCGGCGTGCCGTGGTACCCCACGGCATGGATGACCAGGCCCGCAGCGTGTTCGGCGACGGTCCCCGTGGGCTGCGCCTCGACGGTGCCGTCCGGGCCCTCGACCAGTTCGTTCGTGGCGACCGAGACGGTGCCGACCCGATCACCGCCGCCGATGCCGACCACCGAGCGGAGGAACTTGAGCACGATCCGGCGATCCGCACCGGTCGGCTCCTGCGCGGCGAGCTTGCGCAGCTGCTTGAGGTTGTTGCGCTCGACCGGCGGGCGCGCCTTATCGCGCTCCTTGTCCTCGACGGGGACGTCGGCCGGGTCGACGATCACGTCGACGCCGGGGAGCTTGCCCAGCTCGGCGACCTCGGAGGGGGTGAACGCGGCGTGTTCGGCGCCGCGGCGGCCGAGGACGACCACCTCGCGCACCGCGGAACGGCGGAGGGCTTCGAGCGCGTGATCGGCCATGTCCGTGCCGGCCAGCTTCTCGACATCGGTGACCAGGATCCGGGCGGCGTCCAGCGCGACATTGCCGTTGCCGATCACCACGGCGCGGTCCACGCCGAGGTCGACGTCCAGGTCGCAGCGGTCGGGATGGCCGTTGTACCAGCCCACGAAGTCGCTGGAGGGGTGGTTACCGGGGAGCCAGGCCCCGTCGACCTCGAGCCGGCGGCCGCCGGACGCGCCGATCGCGTAGATCACGGCGTCGTACCACTGCGCCAGCTCGGCGGCGGTGACATCGGTGGCCACCTCGACATTGCCGAAGTAGCGGAAGTTCTCGTGCTGGGCGGTGCGGTCGAAGATCTTGGTGACCGATTTGATCGCGGGGTGATCCGGCGCGACACCGTATCTGACCAGTCCGAACGGTGTGGGGAGCCGGTCGTAGACATCGACGGTGACCTCGATGTCGTCCTGTTCGAGCAGGTTCCCGGCGGCGAAGAATCCCGACGGCCCGGAACCCACGATCGCTACGCGCAACGGCTTCATCCACGTACTCCTGAAACGACCCGTCCCCAGAAGCGCCCGGGGGCTACCCAAAGTCGGCAGTCTACGTCACACGCGGCGGCGTTTGCGGCTGCGACGTTCGCGCCGCTCCTCGACGCGCCTGCGACCCAGTTCGGCGAGTGCGGTGCGCAGCCCCACCCGCTGCACCGTCTCCTGCGCGGCCTGTGCCGCCTCCTGGGCGTGCACCAGCCGCTCGTGCGCGTTCTCCTGCGCGTGCACGAAGCGCTCGTGCGCGTTCTCCTGCGCGTGCACCAACCGCTCGTGCGCGGCCTCCTGGGCCTGCGCGAGGCGCTCGCGGGCCGAGGCGAACCGCAGCTCGGACGCGGTCTCGGGGGCGTCGTCCGAGGTGGCCCGGAGCCAGCGGTCCGGCAGCGAGAGCTTGGCGATGGTGCGCTGCGAGAGGTAGTACTGCCGCAGCAGCGGCCCCTCCGTGTAGGGCAGGTCGTACTTCTCGCACAGCGCGCGCACCTTCACGCTGATCTCGGCCAGCCGGTTCGACGGCAGGTCCGGGAACATGTGGTGCTCGATCTGGTAGCTCAGGTTGCCGGTCATGAAATCCATGGCGCGGCCGCCCGAGATGTTCGCGCTGCCCAGCATCTGGCGCAGGTACCACTCGCCCGGCGTCTCGTCGACGATGGACTCGGTGGTGAACTTCTCGGCGCCGTCCGGGAAGTGGCCACAGAAGATCACCACGTAGGTCCACACGTTGCGGATCACGTTCGCGGTGAGGTTCGCGCTCATGGTGCGCCCGAAGGAGCCGCCCACGGCCTTGCTGAGCACCGGGTAGATCAGGAAGTCCTTGCCCAGCTGGCGGGCCGCCTTGGTGCCCATCTCGCGGAGCTGCTTGCGGGTCTGCGGCCAGGGCTTGTTGCCGGCGAAGGCCTGCGCCAGCTCGATGTCGTGCAGGGCGATGCCCCACTCGAAGGTGAGCCCGAGGAAGAGGTTGTTGAGGAACTGCGCGGAGCGCTTGGCCTGCCACTGCTCGTCCCGCGTCACCCGGAGCACGCCGTAGCCCACGTCGAGGTCCTTGCCCACGACGTTGGTGTACTTGTGGTGCAGGAAGTTGTGCGAGTGCTTCCAGTGGGCGCCGGGGCACGCCATGTCCCACTCCCAGCTGGTGGAGTGGATCTCGGGATCGTTCATCCAATCCCACTGCCCGTGCATCACGTTGTGCCCGAGCTCCATGTTCTCGATGATCTTGGCGACCCCGAGCATGCCCGCACCCGCGCTCCACAGCCAGCGGTTCTTGGCGCCGAGCAGCACCAGACGGCCGGAGAACTCCAGCGCGCGCTGCGCGCGGATCACGCCGCGGATGTACCGCGCGTCCCGGTCGCCGCGCGACGCCTCGATCTCGGCCCGGATCGCGTCGAGTTCCCGCGCGAGCTGCTCGATGTCGGCGTCATCGAGGTGTGCGTATTCGCCGACATCTGTGATAGCCACGTCTTTAAGGCTACGCCGTCTGCGCGGTGATCTCGCCCGCTACTTGCTCGCCGCCAGCTCCTCGACGTGGCTGCGCAGGCCACGACGGTTGCCCTCGGCGTCGATCTCGCCCTTGACCACGGTGGACGTGCCGGTCTCGTCGTAGAAACGCTTGTTCGAGTGGGTCTCGGGCGCATCATCGACGGTGGCCTTGAGGAACCGATCGGGCAGTGAGAGCTTGATCACGGTGCGCCAGGACTCGGCGTACTGCTTCCACATCGGGCCCGTGTTGTACGGCAGGTCGTACTTCTCGCAGATCTCCTGCACGCGGGCGGCGAGGTAGTTGTACCGGTTCGAGGGCAGATCGGGGTACAGGTGGTGCTCGATCTGGCGGCCCAGGTGACCGGTGATGAAGTGCAGCGCGTTGCTGCCCTCGAAGTTCGCGGTGCCCAGCATCTGGCGCAGGTACCACTCGGGGAGGGTCTCGTTGTCGATGTCCTCGATGGTGAACTTCTCGGCGTCGTCCGGGAAGTGACCGCAGAAGATGGTCATGTGGTCCCAGACATCGCGGACGGTGTTGGCCACGTAGTTGGCGGAGGCGGCCTTCTTGTAACCGCGGGCGCCGGTGAAGGGCACGGCCATGGCCGGGAACAGCACGTAGTCCTTGGCGGTCTGCTTACCGATCTTGGTGAGCACCACCTTGAGCCGGCTGCGGAACTCTTCCCAGTCGTAGTTCGCGTACTGCTCGCCACCGTTGAACATCGCCTTCATGGCGTTCATCAGCTCGAGATGCTGCACGGCCTTGCCGTACTGGAAGCCGGTCATCAGGATGAAGTTGTACACCGGGTTGAACAGCATGTACGGCTCCCACGGCTGATCGCGCGTGACGCGCAGGATGCCGTAGCCGATGTCGTCGTCCATATCGGTGACGTTGGTGTACTTGTGGTGCATGTAGTTGTGGGTGTGGCGCCAGAACTTGCCGTCCGAGGCCGAGTCCCACTCCCAGCTGGTCGAGTGGATCTCCGGATCGTTCATCCAGTCCCACTGCCCGTGCATGATGTTGTGGCCGAGCTCGTTGTTCTCGATCACCTTGGCGTACGACAGGCACGCGGCGGAGGCGGCCCAGGCGGCCTTGCCCTTCCAGCCCTTCATGCCGGCGGCCAGGCCGAAGACGCGGCCGGCGGTCTCGGCGACGCGCTGGCTCTTGATCACGCGGCGGACGTACTTGGCGTCCTCCTCGCCGCGGCTCTCCTCGATCTCACGACGCAGCGCGTCCAGCTCTGCACCGAGCGCCTCGATATCGGCGTCGGTGAGGTGCGCGTACTCCGCGATGTCAGTGATAGCCACGAGGCGATCCCCAATCGGTCAGACCGCATGCGGCGGCCGTCGTCTTTGAACGGTATCGAGAGTAACAGGCCCGTGGGACGAAATCACGATTGTTGTCCCACGTGGGGCTCAGGTCACACCTCGGCCCCGTCACAGCCCTGCGGCGAAGACGGTGACGGGCCGAGGCGTCACTGAGACGGTTTAGGGACATGGCGTGGGGACCGTGGGTGATGTCGCAAACACCGTGCGGCAGTCACCTACCGAAGGAGAACGCAGCATGCGTACCACCGTCACCTCGACCCGGACCCGCATCCTCACCGCCGTGGCCGGGACCGCCGTCGCCGCCGGCGCCGTCGTCGGAGGCTTCGCCGCGGCCGGCGCCGCGGGCGCCGAGCCCACCGGCACGGAGAACCTGCAGAAGTGCACGGCCTACATCAACGCGGACGGCTCGCTCAAGGACGCCCCCAAGGAGGGCTGCCTGCCGGTCGACCCGTTCACCGAGCCCGGCCTCACGCTGGAGCAGCGCAAGGCGCTCATCAACACCGACGCCGGCACGCGGGCCGGCGGCTCCGCCGATCAGGACTTCAAGGAGCTCGAGGCGAAGTTCGGCACGAAGTAACCGCCGCAGCGCCTTCCGCCGTCGCGACCGTCAGGCGCGACGGCGGCGGCGTGCGTGCACGGCCGCACGCGCGGCCTTGAGACCGAACCGGCGGCCGGTGCGCTCATCGACCCGGGGCTGCGCGAACTCGGTGCCCGCGAACATCGCCTCGCTCGCCGTCTCGGGCGCGTCGTCGGCGGTGTCGCGCAGGTACTTGTCGGGCAGCGAGAGCTTGGCGATGGTGCGCCAGGACTTGTAGTACTGCACGTGCAGCGGGCCGATCGTGTACGGCAGATCGTACTTCTCGCACAGCGCGCGCACCCGGACACCGATCTCCGACAACCGATTCGACGGCAGGTCCGGGAACAGGTGATGCTCGATCTGGTAGCTCAGATTCCCGGAGAGGAAGTCGATCACCGGGCCGCCGGACAGGTTCGCGCTGCCCAGCATCTGCCGCAGGTACCACTCCGCCTGGGTCTCGTTGTCCACGTCCTGCTTGGTGAACTTCTCGGCGCCGTCGGGGAAATGGCCGCAGAAGATCACCGCGTTGGTCCACACGTTGCGGATCACGTTCGCCGTGATCGTCGCGGTGAGCGCCTTGCGCCAGCCGCGCTTGCCGCCGAACGGGATTCCCACCAGCGGGGCGGCCACGTAGTCCTTGAGCACCTGCCGGCCGATCTTGCGGCCCACGTCCGAGGCGTCGGCCTTGAACTTGGCCTGGTCGTACCAGGGCTTGTTCCACTTCTGCACCGCGCGGCCGATCTCCAGGTGCTGCACCGCCACGCCGTACTCGAAGAGCATCATCAAAAGCGTGTTGTAGACCAGGTTTCCGGCGTTGAACGGGGTCCACGGCTGATCCCGGGTGACGCGCAGCGTCTTGTAGCCCACGTCGTCGTCCATGTCCAGGACGTTGGTGTACTTGTGGTGCACGTAGTTGTGGGTGTGCTTCCACAGCCGGGAGGTGCCGGCGTTGTCCCACTCCCAGGTGGTCGAGTGCACCTCGGGATCGTTCATCCAATCCCACTGCCCGTGCATGATGTTGTGCCCGAGCTCCATGTTCTCGATGATCTTGGCCACGCCCAGCGATACCGCCGAGCCCCACCAGAATCCGCGCTTGTGCGCGCCGAGCAGCATCGCGCGACCGGCCACCTCGAGCCCCCGCTGGGCCGCGATCGTCTTGCGCAGATAGCGCACGTCCGACTCGCCGCGGACGGCCTCGATATCACGGCGGATGGCATCGAGTTCGGCGCCCAACGCCACCACGTCCGCGTCCGTGAGGTGCGCGTACTCGGGGATGTCGGTGATCGCCATGCGGGGTGCCGCCCTTCGTGATCCATCGAAGCCGTCTCTAACCTACGCAACCGTAAGTTACGGGGTCGTAGGCTGTCAACGCATGTGACGGACCCGGCGGGGAAGCCCGCCCTGGCGGTACCGGACTAGACGTCCAGGGTGCAGTCGCCCACCGCGACGGAGATGCACGTCTGGATGCGCTCACCCTCGGTGTGCAGATCACCGCTGCGCAGATCGCGCACCTGGCCGTCGGCCAGCTGCACCACGCAGGTCTGGCAGATGCCCATGCGGCAGCCGAAGGGCATCTGCACGCCCGCGGCCTCGCCGGCCTCGAGGAGGGTGGTGGCACCGTCGACCTCGGCGGTCTTTCCCGACTTGAGGAAGGTGACATCGCCGCCCGAGGCGGAGACATCGGCGCGCTCGATGGTGAAGCGCTCCTGGTGCAGGCGCGACTCGATGCCGCGCTCCTTCCAGGCCACCTCCATGTCGTTGAGGAAGACGCCCGGGCCGCAGATCCAGGTCTGGCGCTCCTGCCAGTCCGGGACCACCTCGTCGAGGTTCTGCGGCGTGAGCCGGCCCGCGTCGCGGGTGTACCGCAGCTGCACGGTCACGTTGTCGTGGTTGGCGTCGAAGGCCTCGAGCTCGTCCCGGAACAGCGCCGCATCGGCGCTCGGGGCCGAGTGCACCGCCACGATGTCGGTGGAGGCGGGGATGCCGCGCCGCTCCAGCGTGCGCAGCATGGCCATCACCGGGGTGATGCCGCTGCCCGCGGTGAGGAACAGGACCTTGGGCGGCAGCGGATTCGGCAGGGTGAAATCGCCCGACGGTGCCTGCAGCCGCACGATCGTGCCCTCGGAGACCCCGGTGACCAGGTGGTTCGACAGGAAGCCCTCGGTCATCGCCTTGACGGTGATGGACACCAGCCGCGGCCCGCGGCCCTCGCCCATGTCCGGCACGGAGGTCAGCGAGTACGACCGCCAGGTCCACTTGCCGCCGACGAGCACACCGATGCCCACGTACTGGCCGGCCTCGTACTTGGTGTTGAAGCCCCAGCCGGTCTCGATGGTGAGCGTGACCGACTCGTCGGTCTCCTGCTGGACGCCGACGATCTTGCCGCGCAGCTCGCGCGCCGACCACAGCGGGTTGATCAGGTGCAGGTAATCGTCGGGCAGCAGCGGCGTGGTCAGCCGTGCCACCGCGCCGCGCACCAGATTGGTGCGCGGGTGCTCGGCGGAGACGTTCTTGGCCGGGGCTTCGAGCCAGTCACGGAAGGCACGGAACGAGTTGCTCATGACCCTGAGACTAGAGGGCCGCAACCCGATGGGACAATTCCAGTGATCTTGTCCCAGTCGTGGTCCCGGTCACGGAGCGCTACAGCAGCTCCAGCAGGAAGGGCAGTTCCTGGGTCGCGTACCAGGCCAGATCGTGGTCCTCGGCATCGCCGACGGCGAGCTCGGCGTCCTCGTCGCCCAGGTCCGCGGCGTCGACCACCTGCGCGGCCCGGACCACCGCCTCCTCCGCCTCGGAGACGTCCACGTGCACGGAGAGCACGTTCGACAGCTGGATCGGCTCGGTCACCTTGAGCACCGCGTCGTCGAGATCGGGACGCTCCTTGGCCTCCGGGACGTCCACCGTGATCACCACGCGCCGCACGGGATCCGGTTCGGCGGCGCCCTCCTCGGACTCCGCGGTCGCGCCCGGGGCATCGTCGTCGACGGCCAGCAGGCGCAGCGAGGCGCGCGCGGCGTGCCGCATCGCCGCCTCGGCGAGCTCCTCCTCGTCGCCGGAGGTGTAGGCCTCGCGGAGCGCGGGCGTCACGCCGAAGACGGTGCCGCCCAACGGGAACAGCTGACCATCGCGCTGCAGCACCTGCAGGCCGGCCAGAGTGGAAGGCACGTACACCCGGACTGTCATCGATCTCCCTTCGCTGAGGACGCCAGCTCGTCCAGCGCCTCGTACAGGAACTCGGTCATCGAGATCACGTCCCACATGCCATCGCGGTCGGCGTTGAGACCGAAGTACACCTTTCCGTTGTACGACGTGATCCCGATCGACACCACTTGGTTCGCGATGAGCGGAGGCACCGGGTACACCTGCTGCACCTCGATCCCGGCCAGGTACACCGGCGCCTGGGGCCCCGGCGCGTTCGTGACCAGGATGTTGAACGACCGCGGCGAGACGCTCATCGCGGTCCGCGCGCCCAGCGCGTGCAGCGTGGGCGGAGTGAAACCGCCGCTGGTCGCGAGCGCCCGCGCCGCCACCTGCCGGTTGCGGTCCACCTGCGCCGCCGCGCCGTGCGCGATCTGCCGCAGCCGCACCACCGCGTTGCCCTCGGCCACGGGCAGCCGCACGATGTACGCCCGCACCTGCTCCCCCACGCCCAGGCCCACATCGTCGACGGCGATCGGCTCCAGCACCCGCACCTCGGTGCCGGCGCTGATCGGCTCGCCGCGCGAGATCAGCCAGGTGCGCAGGCCGCCCGCCACCACCGACAGCAACAGATCGTTCACGGTGCAGCCGTAGGCCGCGCGGAGCCGGCGGAACTCCTCGAGATCCATGGCGACCACCGCGAACCGCCGGCTGCGCGAGATGGGCACGTTGAGCGAGCGCACCGGTGTCACCGCGGTGCGCGCGCGGACCAGCGAGGAGGCCCGCTCGATCACATCGGCGGCGTTCGCCTGCAGGCCGGTGATCGATTCGGCGACCTCGCCCACCACGCCCTGGATCATCGACGCGGTGCGCGCCGGCCGCGAGAGCATGTCGATCACGGCACCCATCACCAGCTCGCCGTCGCTGGGCTCGTGCTGCCCCATCCACAGGTCCTCGGGCAGCTCGGGCAGGCGCGGATCGGCGGTGAGCAGCAGCTGCATCAGATCGACGTTGGCGCGGCCGTCGACGAGCGCCAGGTGGGTCTTGGTGAACACGGCCAGCCGATCGCCGCCGAGGCCCTCGATGAGGTACACCTCCCACAGCGGCCGCTCCTTGTCGAGCGGGCGAGAATTCAACCGCGCCACCAGATCGTGCAGCTGATCGTCGCTGCCCGGCTGCGGCACCGCGGACACCCGCACGTGATAGGTGATGTCGAAATCGCGGTCCTCGACCCAGACCGGGCGGGCGATGCCCAGCGGCACCGTCCGGACCTTCTGCCGGTAGCGCGGGACCTCCGCGAGCCGCTCCTCGATCGCCGCCAGGAACTGCTCGTACTCGAGCCCCTCCGCCGGCCGCTGCACGATCGCCAGCGAACCGACGTGCGTGGGCGTGGTCGAGTCCTCCAGCGCGTAGAACTCCGCATCGGACTGGCTGAGCCTGCCCTTCATCCACGCCTCCCCACCGTTGCAATGCCATGTCGCGATGTCCGCGTCAGCATACGCTGACACCGCGACCGACCGGAGGGATCCTGACGCCGCCCTGATGCGTCTAACCGATATGGGGGCAATCGTCGTCGCGCCAGGTCGCACACCGCGTTCACCGCTGCATCCGCCGGTCCCACCGACCGGTCCGGCGCCGTGCGGATTCACCATTCTCCGTGCGCCGAACGCCGAACCCGCGGCGCTGCCGCTGCGCCGGCCGCGCACCGCGCACCGCGATGCGCCGCCGGTCCCCGAGCCCGCACCGCCGTCGGCCGCGCCGGCACCGTCGGGCGACGGGCCGGTGACCGCCGTGCACCCCGATGCCCAGCGCTTCGTGCTGTCCACGCTGCGCCCGCTGTTCGAGGTGCTCGATCGCCGCCGGCCGGCCCGGCACCTCACCGCGATCGCGTCCGCGACCGTGGTGGACGTCCTGCGCGTGCTCGCCGACTCCGGGACCGGGCTCACCGTGACCGGCTGGGGTCGGGTACACGTGGCCTCGCCGCGGGCCCTCACCCCGCGGCTGCGGCCCCGTCCCGACGATCCGGAGGTGGGTGCGGAGGTCTTCCTCACCTACAGCCGCGGCGGCCGGACGCTCGCCGCCGCGGGCCGCGTGGAAGCCGCGGCCGGACGGTGGCGGTGGGTCGCCTTCACCACGGCGGCATGAGAGCGCGGCATGCGATGGCGGCATGAGACGGCCGCGTGAACCGGCGGGGCGAACCCGGTAGCGGTGCGGCAACGGTTCGCCCGAATCCGCCCGCCCGGCGTCGAACCGCGGTACACAAGGGCATGTCCATCAGCGAATTGCGCGCCGCCTTCCGCTACCGGGTGGCCAGGCACCTGTTGATCGGCCCCGGCCTGTGGGCCTGGGGCCGGCCGAAGTTCACCGGCCTGGAGAACATCCCGCGCACCGGTCCGGTGATCCTGGCCGCGAACCACCTGGCGATCTCCGACTCCTTCTACGTGGTGCAGAGCGCGCGGCGGCCCGTGAGCTTCCTCGCCAAGGCCGACTACTTCACCCAGCCGGGCCTGCGCGGCAAGCTCAAGAAGATCTTCTTCTCCGGCATGGGGCAGATCCCCGTGGACCGCAGCGGCGGCACCGCCTCCTCCCCCGCGCTGGACGCGGCGACGAAGATCGTGCAGGACGGCGGCGCCTGGGGCATCCACCCCGAGGGCACCCGCTCGCCCGACGGTCGGCTGTACAAGGGCAAGACCGGCGCGGTGCGGGTGGCGCTGGCCACCGGCACCCCGATCGTCCCGATCGCCTTGCGCAACACCGAGGACCGCACGCTGAAGAACTTCTGGAAGCGTGAACCCGTCACCGTCGAGGTGCTGCCGCCGCTCGATCTCAGCGATGCGAGTCTCGACGACGAGGCCTCGGTGCGGCGCGCCACCGACGAACTGATGGACGTGCTCGCCAAGCACAGCGGCCAGGAACAGGTGCCCGCCTACGCCAAACCCGGCGGCAAGTAGCCGCCGGGTCCGGTGCTGCCGCGCCTACTTGCGGCGGTGCTTGGGGCGGCGCCCCGCGGGCGCCGGCTTCGCGGCCTTGGCGGCCTCGCGCTGCGCGGCCCGCCGCTCGGCGCGGGTACCGCCCGGCTCATCAGCGGCCTGCGACAGATCCGTGGCATCGCCCTGCTCGGACGGGCCCGACAGCGTGATCTTCTCCGGATCGGGCTCGGCGATCGGCGCGTTCACCTGCGCAGTGCTGCCCGCGGGGGTCCCGGCCTCGCCGTCGTTCTCCGGCTCCTGCACCTGGACCTTGAACAGGGTCGCGACCGACTCCTCCTTGAGGCCCTCGAGCATGCCGTTGAACATGTCGTAGCCCTCGCGCTGGTACTCGACCACGGGATCGCGCTGGGCGATCTGGCGCAGGCCGATGCCCTCCTTGAGGTAGTCCATCTCGTAGAGGTGCTCGCGCCACTTCTGGTCCAGCACCGACAGCAGGACCGACCGCTCGACCTGGCGCATGGTGCCCTCGCCGGCCGCCGTCTCGATCCGCTCCTGATGCTTGTCGTAGGCGTCGTGGATGTCGTCGAGGAGCACCGTCTTGAGCTCCTCGCGGGTGATCTCGTCGCGGTCGCCGTTCTCGTCCTCGCCGACGACCTTCTTCCAGTCGAGCTCGATCGGGTACAGCGTGCGCAGCGCCTCCCACAGCTCGTCGAGGTCCCAGTCCTCCACGTAGCCGGTGGCGGTGGCGCCGTCCACGTAGGCCGAGACCACGTCGTCGGTCATGTGGTTGATCTGGTCGAACAGGTCGGCGCCCGCGAGGATCTTGCGGCGCTCGTCGTAGATCACCTTGCGCTGCTCGTTCTGCACGTCGTCGTACTTGAGCACGTTCTTACGGATCTCGAAGTTCTGCTGCTCGACCTGCGTCTGCGCGCTGCGGATGGCGCGGGAGACGAACTTGTTGTCGATCGGCACGTCGTCGGGCAGGTTGACGCGGTTCATCCACGCCTCGATCTGCGCGCCGTTGAAGCGCCGCATCAGCTCGTCGCCCAGCGAGAGGTAGAAGCGGGACTCGCCCGGATCGCCCTGGCGGCCGGAGCGGCCGCGCAGCTGGTTGTCGATGCGCCGCGACTCGTGCCGCTCGGTGCCCAGCACGTACAGGCCGCCGGCTTCGCGCACGTCCTCGGCGTAGGCCTTGGACTCCTTCTTGACCTGCTCGATGGTCTCGTCCCACGCCGCCTCGTACTCCTCCGGCGTGGTGACCGGGTCGAGACCGCGCTCGCGCAGCTGCAGGTCGGCGATGATGTCGGGGTTGCCGCCGAGCACCACGTCGGTACCGCGGCCGGCCATGTTGGTGGCCACCGTGACCGCGCCGGGCGTGCCCGCCTTGGCGATGATCGCCGCCTCCTGCTCGTGGAACTTCGCGTTGAGCACCGTGTGCGGGATCTTCCGCTTCTCCAGCTGCCGCGACAGGTACTCCGACCGCTCCACCGAGGTGGTACCGATCAGCACCGGCTGGCCCGCCTCGTGCCGCTCGGTGATGTCCTCGACGATCGCCGCGAACTTCGCCTCCTCGGTCTTGTAGATGAGGTCGGTCTGGTCCTTGCGGATCATCGGCTTGTTCGTGGGGATCGGGATGACGCCCAGCTTGTAGATCTGGTGCAGCTCGGCGGCCTCGGTCTCGGCGGTGCCGGTCATGCCCGAGAGCTTGTCGTAGAGCCGGAAGTAGTTCTGCAGCGTGATGGTGGCCAGCGTCTGGTTCTCGGCCTGGATCTCGACGTTCTCCTTCGCCTCCAGGGCCTGGTGCATGCCCTCGTTGAAGCGGCGGCCCGCGAGCACGCGGCCGGTGAACTCGTCGACGATGAGCACCTCACCGGAGCGGACAATGTAGTCCTTGTCGCGCTCGTAGAGCTCCTTGGCCTTGATCGCGTTGTTGAGGTAGCTCACCAGCAGCGAGTTGGCCGAATCGTAGAGGTTGTCGATGCCCAGCTGATCCTCGACCAGCTCGACGCCGGCCTCGTTCACGCCGATCGTCTT
Source organism: Tsukamurella strandjordii (assembly GCF_039525985.1). NCBI lineage: Bacteria > Bacillati > Actinomycetota > Actinomycetes > Mycobacteriales > Tsukamurellaceae > Tsukamurella > Tsukamurella strandjordii. Next base: position 381,623 of record NZ_BAAAII010000002.1, read on the forward strand.
CTTCCGGATGTCCACCTCGTAGTGGACGTCCTTGTCCATCTGCGGCACGATCCGGGCGAACTCGGTGTACCACTTGCTGGAGCCGTCCGCGGGGCCCGAAATGATCAGCGGGGTGCGGGCCTCGTCGATGAGGATCGAGTCGACCTCGTCGACGATGGCGTAGTTGTGGCCGCGCTGCACCAGTTCCTCGGTGCTGTGCGCCATGTTGTCGCGCAGGTAGTCGAAGCCGAACTCGTTGTTGGTGCCGTAGGTGATGTCGGCGGCGTAGGCCTGGCGGCGGCGGTCCGGGTCCTGGCCGGCCAGGATGCAGTCCACCTCGAGGCCGAGGAAGCGGTGCACGCGGCCCATCCAGTCGGCGTCGCGCTTGGCGAGGTAGTCGTTCGTGGTCACCAGGTGCACGCCCTTGCCGGACAGCGCGTTGAGGTACGCGGCCATCACGGAGGTCAGGGTCTTGCCCTCACCGGTCTTCATCTCGGCGATGTCGCCCTGGTGCAGGGCGCCCGCACCCATGATCTGCACGTGGTACGGCTTCTGCCCGAGCACGCGCCAGGACGCCTCACGGGCGGTCGCGAAGGCCTCGGGGAGGATGTCGTCGAGGGTCTCGCCGTCGTCGAGTCGCTTCTTGAATTCGGCGGTCTTGGCCTGGAGTTTCTCGTCGGAGAGCGCCTCGTACTCGTCGTTCAGGCTCTCCACGTAGGAGGCCAGACCGTCGAGCCGCTTGACCATCCGGCCTTCGCCGAATCGCAGCACCTTGGAGAGAACCACTGAGCAACCTCAATCTCGTACGCGGAAGATCCCGCAAGCGGAAGATCCCGGCCGCCGTCACGGCGACCGGGATCCATCGTAGGCGAAACGTCAGGTCAGGCGGAGGAGGCCGTAGTCGAAAGCCTTCCGTCGGTACACCACGGTTGGCTTCTCGGTCTCCTTGTCGAAGAACAGGAAGAAGTCGTGACCGACCAACTCCATCTGGTAGAGCGCATCATCGACCGTCATCGGCGTGCCCGGATGGTCCTTGACGCGCACCACCTGACCGGGCAGGTGATCCTCGACGAGCGCCGCGTACGGATCGTCGTCCGTCGCGTCGGAGGCGTCCGGCAGGGCCGACGGTGCGGTGGCCTCGGAGACGGAGACCGGCGTGCGGTTGCCGTAGTGCACCTTCTTGCGGTCCGAGGCCTTGCGGATGCGGGACTGCACCTTCGACAGGGCCAGTTCGAACGCGGCGTAGAAGTTGTCCGCGGACGCCTCCGCGTGTGCGACGCCTCCCTTGCCGCGCACCGTGAGCTCGAGCTTCTGGCACGACTTGGACTGCCGCGGATTGGGTTCGTGGAGCAGTGCCACTTCGAAGAGGGTGATGGTGGACCGGAATCGTTCGAGCCGCGCCAGCTTGTCGCCTATGTAGACGCGGAAGTGTTCGGGCACTTCCACGTTCCGACCGTCGATGGTCAGGGGGGCGTTGGGCGTCAGGTACTCCTTGTCGCGCTCGTCGGCCACGTGGCCGGGTTCGCGGAACGGATCCACCTCGACGGTGCTGGCACCGGTGCGGTTGGTATCGCGAGAGGACAGAAGGGTCATAGAAGATGCCTTTCGTGTGGGCCCCGACGGGTGCACTCCGGCCGGATCACCAGTCCGCCGTCTTTGCTGCGCGCGCGTCTTCGGGCTCAGATCTTCTGCGCCGGGCGGATTGCCGGGCGCCAGGAGGGTGTCGCATCACCTCCGATCCGTGGAACCGGTCGGGCACCGTTTCACGAGCCCGCTGGTAGTACCCGAAGATAGCCCGGCCGCCGCTCGCCCGCCACCGTTTGCGCACCTTGAGTTCACCGTGTCGTCACGCGCCGGGTTCGCGTACCCTCACGCCGCCGCGATCGTGAGCGCCGCCGAGACCCGCACACCGCGCCGCGCCAGGGCCGCGACCGACTCGGCGAGGGTGGCGCCGGTGGTCACCACGTCGTCGATCAGCACGAGCGCACCGTCGGGCGGGGGCCCGAGCACGCGGACGGTGCCGGCCACCGTGTCCGCCCGGGCGGCGGCGTTCAGCCCCACGGAATCGGGCCGCCCCGCCGATCGCAGGACCGGGGCGACGCGCACCCGGGACACCGGCCCGGCCGCCTCCGCCGCGGCCCGGCACATCGCCGTCACCACATCGCCGCCGCGGCGCCGCGCGGCCCACCGGGTGGTGGGCGCGGGCACCAGCACCACCGGATCGTCGAGTTCGTGCCACGCCCGCAGCCGCAGCAGGCCGTGCGCCAGCGCGCGGCCCAGCGGGACCGCCAGATCGCCGCGGCCCCGCTCCTTGAGCTGCAGGACGGCGCGGCGCCGCGGACCGTCGTACCGGCCCAGCGTCCACACGGGCACCCCGACGTCGACGGTGCTGCGGATGCGCGCGGGAACGTCGTGCAGCGCCGCCTCGCAGCGGCCGCACCAGCGCACCGCGGGCGCGCCGCAGCCGCCGCAGGTGCGCGGGATCGCCAGGTCGACCAGATCGTCGACGGCGCCCACCAGCTGACGTGCGATCCGCATCGGCTCCCCCGATCGCCGGCGGTGGCGCGCTAGCCCGGCATCACCGGGTTCGCCCGGCCCCCCGCCAGGCGATCCACCTGGCTCCAGTATTGCGCGCCGCTGTCCGCGCCGATGGCGATGCTCCACACCCCGGACGAATCGGTCGCGTAGATCGTGTTCAGCGAGGCCGCGACCATCGTGACCGGGGGCGAGAGGTTGCGGCTGGGCAGCGCGATGACGTCACCCGCGTCGTAGCGCACCGTCAGCACGGGCGATTCCGTGGTGTTGCGGCCCACCACGAAGGTGTCGCCGGTCTGCCAGTCCACCGAGGCCGGAGCCAGGTCACGGTCGGTCTCCACCGGCTGCAACCGGGAGATGGTGGGCTGCCCGTCGGGTTTGGTGAGGATCACGCCCACCAGCACCTTGCCGCCCGCGATCAGCGCGACCCGGACCCCGTCACGGGAGAGCCGCAGTTCGGTGATCGGACCGGGCGCCGCGGCGGCGACCTCCGCCGAATCCACATCGGTCGGCGTGACCTCGCCGGTGGTCTGGTCCTGCCGCAGCCGCACCACCCGGGTGCCGTCGAGCACCGTCCACACCGTGGCGTCGTCGGGCATCCAGGACGGGCGGGTCATCGAGCCCGCGGTGAGCACCTGGGTGGGCACGCCGCCGTACGGGCCGATGGACAGTGCCGTGCCGGGGCCGCCGCGCGGACCCGAATCGAGGACGGCCGCCACCTGCCGGCCCGAGGCCGACAGGCCCACGGACCGGATCGAATTGCTCACGCCGAAGGGCCCGGCCACCGGGGTGACGGCCGCGCCGGACACCTTGACGAACCGGCCGTCGAGCACGCCGTGCAGGCCGACCGCCAGATCGGACGAGGCGTTCGGGCTGCTGGAGGCCACGTCGTTCGGGTTCCAGCCCGAGACGTGCTTATCGTCGAGCGGCGTGCCGTCCACGGTGATCACGTACGGTCCCTGCACCTCGGCGCCGGCCAGCGTCCACACCACCTGCCCGGCGAGCAGGCGTCCCACATCGGGGTCCATCCGCGGCAGGCCCGTGAAATCGACGCGGACACCCGCGTATCCGACCCCGGGGTCTCGTTCGGCGCCCTGCGCATCGGTCACCGATCCGCGGACCGACGCGGTGCTGCCGAAGGGATTGAAGACGGCACCCACCAGGCTCGACCGCGGGCCGCGCACCAGCAGCATCAACAGATCGGCGGGGAGTTTCGCGCGGGGGCTGGCGAGCCATCGCGCATCCGGCACCAGGGTGCGGCCGGTGGGGTCCGGGAAGTAGAGCACGTACCGGCTGTACACGGCGCGGAACTGCTGGGTGTCGATCACCAGCATCGGGGTGGCGCCCACATCGCTGAGGCCCTGGATGCGCCACTGCCCCTCGACCTGCACCAGTTGCAGGTTCTGGGTGATCGACTGGCTGGTCGGCTCGAAAGTGCCGTCGGCGCCGAAGAATCCGGTGGCCTGCGCGCGGATGGTCGCCTTGATGAGATCGGAGGAGCGCTCGGTGGGCAGCACGTCGATGTTCTTGACCACCACGGCGCGCTGCGGCACCTGCCAGGTGGTCGCGCCCGCCGCCACCAGGAACTTGCGCGAGGCGGCGTAGTTGTTGTCCGCCATCGCGTTCGCCTTGAGGAAGTCGCGCACGATCGTCTCCGGCGGGGCGTCCTTCTGCGGGGTGATGTTCCGATCGACCGACTGTTTGCCGCCGAGGTCGCCGATCACACTGGGCCGGGAATCGCCGGGGATGGTGGCGCATCCCGCCAGCGCCAGCGATGCGGCGAGCAGCGCGATCAGCAGTCGCGCGCACCGGGACTCACGCATCGTCGTCCCCCTCCGTCGCGGGCTTGCGGAAGGTGGGCTTGAGCGGGAGCGGACTCACCAGAATCCGGTGGCCGCGCTCGCGGGGCAGGGTGAGGCGGAAGCAGGCGCCGTTGCCGGGCTCGCCCCACGCCTCCAGCCGGCCGCTGTGCAGCCGGGCGTCCTCGATGCTGATGGCCAGGCCCAGTCCGGTGCCGCCGGAGCGCCGCACGCGCGACGGGTCCGAGCGCCAGAACCGGTTGAAGACCAGTTTCTCCTCACCCGGCCGCAGCCCCACGCCGTAGTCGCGCACCGTCACGGCGACGGCGTCGTCGTCGGCGCGCATGGTGAGGATCACCGGCTTCCCTTCGCTGTGGTCGATGGCGTTCGCGAGCAGGTTGCGCAGCACGCGTTCCACCCGGCGGGCGTCGGCGTCGACGATCACCGGATCGTCGGGCAGGTCCACGATGAGCTCGGTGCCGGACTCGTCGGCGAGGTGGCGCACGGTGCTGACGGCGGCGTTGATCGGCACATCGATGTCGATCTTCTCCGAGTGCAGTTCGGCCACGCCCGCGTCGTGCCGGGAGATCTCCAGCAGCTCGGCCAGCAGCAGCTCGAACCGGTCCAGTTCGGTGACCATCAGCTCGGTGGTGCGCCGCAGGCCCGGATCGAGTTCGTCGGCGGAGTCGGCGATCATGTCGGCGGCCATCCGCACGGTGGTCAGCGGGGTCCGCAGTTCGTGCGAGACGTCGGAGGTGAACTGGCGTTGCAGATTGCCGAACTCCTCCAGCTGATTGATCTGCTTGGACAGCGATTCGGCCATGTCGTTGAAGCTCATCGCCAGCCGCGCGATGTCGTCCTCGCCGCGCACCGGCATCCGTTCCTTGAGCCGACCCTCGGCGAACCGCACCGCGATCCGTGCGGCCGAGCGCACGGGCAGCACCACCTGCCGGGCCACCAGCAGGCTCACTGCCGCCAGCAGCACCAGCAGCACCGCGGCGCCGGTGACCAGCGTGCGCTGCATCAGGTTGAGCGTGTCCTCCTCCTGAGTCAGCGGGAACACCAGGTACAGCTCCAGTCCCTGCACGGACGACTGCACGGGGGTGCCGATCACCAGCACCTTGCCGTAGCGGCCCGTGCTGTCGGTGACCGTCGCGTGCTGATAAGCGGTCTGCCCGCTGCGCACGAAGGTCTGCAGCGACTGCGGGACCTCGCTCTCGGCGCCCACCACGGTGGGCGCCCGGCCGGCGCCGTGCGGCACGATCAGCACCGGGTCGTAGCTGCCCGACCGGGCCGCCGACGGAGCCACGTCGGAGCCCTGGGTCACGAGGTTCGCGCGTACCTGCCGCAGCGTGGTCTCGACCCCCTCGGGGCGGGCCTCGCTGCGGCTCAGCGTGACCTCGACCACCTGCTTGACCCGCGCCGTCTCCTCCTCACCGGCGGAGAGTTTGGCCTGGACCAGCTGAGTGGCGAGCTGCGAGGTGAGCACGAAGCCCAGCAGCAGCAGCACCGCGAGGCTCAGTGCCAGCGTGGAGGTCACCACGCGCCACTGCAGGGACCGGCGCCACACCCGGCCGGCATAGGTGAGGGACTGTCCGGCGAACCGGGCGACCCCCGTGAGCAGTTCACGGGGGTCGCGCGGCAGGTCGCGCAGGTCCTGCAGGCGGGGACGCTTCACCATGCGGCGCTCACGATGCGCCTCACGCCGGGCCGGCCTTGTAGCCGACTCCCCTCAGCGTGAGCACGATCTCCGGGTTCTCCGGGTCCTTCTCGATCTTCGCGCGCAGACGCTGGATGTGGACGTTGACCAGCCGGGTGTCGGCCGGGTGCCGGTAGCCCCACACCTGTTCGAGCAGCACGTCGCGGGTGAACACCTGACGCGGTTTGCGGGCCATGGTCACCAGCAGGTCGAACTCGGTGGGGGTGAGCGGCACGACCTCGCCGTCGCGGGTCACCTTGTGCGCCGGGACGTCGATGATCACGTTGCCGATCGAGAGCAGATCGCTGGGCTCGTCGGCGGTGCGGCGCAGCCGGGCGCGCACGCGGGCCACGAGCTCCTTGGGCTTGAAGGGTTTGATCACGTAGTCGTCGGCGCCGGACTCGAGGCCCAGCACCACGTCCACGGTGTCGGCCTTGGCGGTGAGCATCACGATCGGCACGTTGGAGTCGGCGCGCAGCACGCGCGCCACGTCGATGCCGTTCATGCCGGGCAGCATGAGGTCGAGCAGCACGAGATCGGGGCGGAACTCGCGGGCCGCGCCGAGGGCCTGCGTGCCGTCGCCCACCACCATCGAGTCGAAGCCCTCGTTGCGCAGCACGATGGTGAGCATCTCCGCCAGCGCCGGATCGTCGTCGATCACCAGGATGCGGGGTTTCATACTGTCCATATTGTCACCGCGGACAATGTTCGCGCCGCTACGACACCTAGCATTGCCGCCTATGGGAACTCTGGTGGCGATCGAGGGGCTCGACGGGGCGGGCAAGAACACCCTCACCCGGGCGGTCACGGAGCGGCTCACCGGCCGTGGTCTCACCGTGGGGGCGCTGGCCTTCCCGCGGTACGGGCGCTCGATCCACGCCGATCTCGCGGCCGAGGCGCTGCGCGGCGGGCACGGCGACGCCACGGCGTCGGTGTACGGCATGGGCCTGCTGTTCGCGCTGGACCGGCGCGACGCGGCGGATGAGATCCGCGGCCTGCTCGGCGCGCACGACGTGGTGCTGCTGGACCGGTACGCCGCATCGTCGGCGGCGTACAGCGCGGCCCGCCTGGGCGAGTCGGCCGACGGTGCCGCCGCGGCCTGGGTGCGCGAGTTGGAGTTCGAGCGGTTCGGCCTGCCGGTGCCCGATCTGCAGGTGTACCTGGACGTGCCGGTGGCGGTGGCCGCCGAGCGGGCCCGTTCCCGGGAGGCGGCCGATGCCTCGCGCACCCGCGACGCCTACGAGCGGGACGCCGACCTGCAGGTCCGCACGGGCGCGGTGTACTCCGGGCTGGCCGCGGCGGGCTGGGTGTCGCCGTGGCGGGTACACGGGGTCGACGATGCCCCGGAGCTGCTGGCCGACGCGATCGCGGGCCCTTCCTAAGAAGTCACTGCAGGCGCTGCCTGCCCTGCGGCCCACCGTCGGGCATCCGGCCGGCCGCGTCCAGCCGGCCGGCCCTCGGTCCCGGTGCGGCCGCGCTCGGCCGATTTCCCTGCCCGGATACGATGGAGGGGCTATGACTGCGGTAACGGAAGACGCGATCCGGTCGGCCCTGGCCACCGTGAACGACCCCGAGATCGGGAAGCCGATCACCGATCTGGGGATGGTGAAGTCGGTCGCGGTGCAACCCGACTCGTCGGTCGATGTCGAGGTGTACCTGACCACGTCGGCGTGCCCCATGCGCAGCCAGATCGTGGACCGCGTGCGGACCGCCGTCGCGGACGTCCCCGGCGCGGGCGAGGTGCGCGTCGAGCTGGACGTGATGAACGACGAGCAGCGCGCGGAGCTGCGCAAAACGGTGCGCGGCGATAAGGCCGAGCCGGTGATCCCCTTCGCCCAGCCCGGGTCGCTGACCCGCGTGTACGCGGTGGCGTCGGGCAAGGGCGGCGTGGGCAAGAGCTCCGTGACCGTGAACCTGGCCGCGGCGCTGGCGGCGCGCGGCCTCTCGGTGGGTGTGCTGGACGCCGATATCTACGGCCACTCGGTGCCGCGGATGATGGGCACCGAGGCGCGGCCCACCCAGGTGGATTCGATGATCATGCCGCCGCAGGCGCACGGCGTGAAGGTGATCTCGGTGGCCATGTTCACCAGTGGGAACACCCCCGTGGTGTGGCGCGGCCCGATGCTGCACCGCGCGTTGCAGCAGTTCCTGGCCGATGTCTTCTGGGGCGATCTCGATGTGCTCCTGCTCGACCTGCCGCCCGGCACCGGCGATGTGGCGATCTCGATCGCGCAGCTGATCCCGGGCGCGGAGATCCTGGTGGTCACCACGCCGCAGACGGCGGCGGCCGAGGTCGCGGAGCGGGCCGGTGCCATCGCGCTGCAGACCCGTCAGCGGGTGGCCGGCGTGATCGAGAACATGGCCGGTCTCACCCTGCCCGACGGGACGGTGCTGGACGTCTTCGGTTCCGGCGGCGGCGAGCAGGTGGCCGCCCGGCTCACCCGCGCCGTGGGCGCCGATGTGCCACTGCTGGGCCAGATCCCGCTCGATCCGCAACTGCGCGAGGCGGGCGACGCGGGTACCCCGGTGGTGCTGTCCGATCCCGAATCCCCCACCGGTACGGCGCTGCGCGCCATCGCCGACAAGCTGGCCGTACGCAAACGCGGGCTCGCGGGCATGAGCCTGGGGATCGACACCACGCGTCACCTGTGAGCTTCGAGCTCGTCGTCGGTCCGCCACCGCTCGCCGACTACGTTCGGCTGCGGGCGGATTCGGGGCTGTCGCCGAAATCGGAGGAGCAGGCCGCGGGTGCGCTCGCGAACAGTTGGCGCTGGTGCCACGTGCTGTCCGACGGTGCGGTGGTCGGCATGGGCCGGGTGCTGGGCGACGGCGGCTGGTACTTCCACATCGCCGATATGGCCACGCTGCCCACGTATCAGGGCCGCGGGATCGGGCGGGCCATCCTGGAGTGGCTGATCGCTGAGATCCGCACCCACGCGCCCGCGGATCCGTACATCACGCTGATGGCCGACGGTCCCGGTCGCCCGCTGTACCGCAAGCTCGGCTTCGTCGAGACGGCACCGCACAGCCTCGGTATGCGGCTTCCCGTCTAGCCTTCCGGTTGTCCGATCCGCGGCCGGTAGTCCGATCCGCGGCCGGTAGCGGGCAGCGGATCGCACTACCGGAGGGGATAGCTCACGCGACGGCGAGGAGGCCGTTCCGCACCAGTGCGGGGGTGAGGATGTCCCGCAGCCGGTTCGGCGCCGCGAGTTCCCGCCACTGCCAGCGCACCACCTCAACGCCCGAGGCAGCGAATGCGGCATGGCGCCGCTTCTCGTCGGCGAGCGCGCTGTCGACTTCGGCCGGATCGGCCCCGTATTTGCCGCGGCCGTCGAATTCGCCGGTCATCGGTCCCCAATCGAAGTCCGCGACGTAGGTTTCACCCTCGATCGTGCGCGGCACCTGAAGTCGCGGCATCGGCAGACCCGCGGCCAGGATCTGCATCCTGGACCACGATTCGCCCGCCGATTCACTGCGGTCGACGGAGAGTTCCACTGCCCTGCGCGCCACGAACGCCCCGGTCCGCCCGCTGAGCAGGGCGAGGCACTGCGTCAGATCCGCGAGCTCGACGGGCGGTGGGTCGATCGGGCTCGGATAGCGCCGGATCAACCGCACGGCGTCGATCGCGCACACACCGCGGTCCACATCGCCCGACATGGCGACGTCGATCGCCGTCCGGCATCGCGTGGTCACGCGGACACCGTCGACCACGGTCACCTGATCCGCGGGCAACGGCCGGGGGTGGATGTGCAGACCGCGTCGTCTCCCGCCACCGCTCATGCGGTCGACCGTGAAGTGGACGAGGCTGCGATCCGGATGCAGCACCGGGATGCCGTGGAGGGCGGCGGCGCTCTGATGACTGACGACGGCGCCGCAGGTTGTGGCGGCGGCCAGGATGCGCTCGCGGTACAGCTCCCATGCCGGGGCGTCGGTGTTCGGTCCGTAGACGCCGTGCGCCAGGCGCCGGATGCCCGCGCCGGTCTCGCGAGCGATCCGGGCGTCGCTCCATCCCATCAGCTTGAGTTGCTGCCGCGTCCAGATCCGCCCCATGCACCCAGTGAACTCGATGTCGGGCTCCGGACAGGGTGCTCGGCGGCCGTCCATCCACAGGATCGGCGTTATCCACAGGGACAGCCCCCTCCGGGAGCTGCAACCGCTGCCGACTACCGGCCGCGGATCGCACCACCGGCAGCGGCAGCAGGGCTACGTGGCGTCCGGATCGAAGGGTGGGCGTTCGCCGGGGGTGAGGGGCTCGTGGATGCGGGGCATCGTCGGCATCGGACCGGGCGGCACCTCGAGGGGCGCGGCGTCGACCGCGGCGGCGGGCGCCTGCTCCGTGCCGTTGATGATCTTGGAGACGTTGAGCGAATCGGCGGTGGACCGCACCTGATCACCCATCTGCCGGATCACGGTGTCGTCGCCGTCCAGCAGGTGCTTGGTGACGATGGCGGTGGGCGTCATCCCGCGCAGGTTCTGGATCTGCTGCAGCGGCTCGCGCAGGGAATCGAAATCGGAACCCATATCGTCTTTGAGCTGCTGCGTGGCGCCGGTCGCGTACTCGCGCACCTGGCGCAGCGCGGTGAAGAACCAGTTCACGGCACCCGGCAGTCGCTCGGGACCCAGGATCACCAGGCCCACCACGACCAGCATGAGGATCTCCCCCATACCGAGATTCGAGAACACCCTGCCATGGTAGCCGGGTCCGGCGTCAGGCCGCGGTCGGCGTCACCTTGATCGGCACCTGGCGGCCGTCGCGCACCACCGTCACCGTGGTCTCCTTGCCCACACCCACGGCGCGGATCTCCACGGCGAGCGCGGCGGAATCGTCGATCTCCTTGTCGCCGACCTTGGTGATCACGTCGCCCTCGCGGATGCCCGCCTTCTCGGCGGCGGCGCCCTTCTTCACGTTCTCCACCTGGACGCCCTGCGCGGTCTCGTTGCGCACCTCGCGGCCGTTGATGCCGATCTCCGCGTGCACGATCTTGTCGCCGCGGATCAGTGCCTGCGCGATGGGCTGGAAGACGTTGGAGGCGATGGCGAAACCGAGGCCCTCCGAGCCGCCGGACGCCGACCGGATGATGGTGTTCATGCCGATCTGCCGGCCCTGCAGGTCGATGAGCGGGCCACCGGAGTTACCGGGGTTGATCGACGCATCGGTCTGCACGCTGTCGAAGACGGCGGGCGGGTTCGGCCCGAGCGGCGGTGCCAGCACGGGACGGTGGATGGCGGAGACGACGCCGGTAGTCACCGACTGCCGCAGGCCGCGCGGCGAGCCGACGGCCATCACGGGCTGCCCGGGGACCAGCTTGTCGGAATCGCCGATGGTGATCTGCTTCAGGCCGTCGACGGCCACCTTGACCACGGCGATATCGGTCGCGGGATCGGCGCCGACGAGCTTCGCCGGCACCCGCTGACCGCTGGAGAAGACCACCTCGATCTTCGCGTCCTTGTTCTGCTGCGCCAGGTCGATCACGTGGTTGTTGGTCATGATGTAGCCGCCGCCGGCGTCGATCACCGAACCCGAGCCCTGCGATCCGTCGGTCTTGGTGAAGATCTCGAGGGTCACCACGCTGGCGGCGACCGAGCCGGCGAGGGCGGCGTAGGCCCCGTCGTCGGGCACCTTCGCATCGTCGACGGGCAGCGCGACGCGCTTATCGGTCAGCTGCTGCACGGTGGTGCCGGTGACCCGGCCGATGACGCCGCCCAGCAGTCCGCCGACGAGGCCGATGATGAGGGCGATCGATCCGAGGACGATGAGCGCGCGGTTGTCGATCCGGCGGCCGAACAGCACATCGCTCACGCCGAGTTTGCCCGGATCGGGCTTCGGTTCGGGCTTGGGCGGCGCGTCGAGTCCCGGATCACCCAGGGCGGCGGGGCTGTCGGTATCGCGCCAGGGGTCCGCGGGCTCCTCCGGCTTCTCCGGGTCGAGCGAGGCCGCGTAGGGATCGCGCTGCAGGGTGTCGACGCTGCCCGGGGGCCGGGAGAAGGCCTCGGTCAGCACGGGGTCCGGGGCCGCCGCGCGCGGCTGGGGCCGCGCACCGTCGCCGTTCCGGGCGGAGCGGGGCTCGAACGAGCCGGACAGCCCGTCGGGCCGGCCGAAGACCACCTGTTCGCCCTCGGAGACGGAGGGACGGTGCGTGGGGCGCGGCTCGAGCCGCGGGCGCGCCGCATCGCTCGCGGGCTGAGACTGGTCGCTCGGGTCGGACGTCACGGCTCGAATCTACCGAGCGTTCCGCCGCCGACCGCGCTTGTTGCGCTCGTCGCGTCGCGAGGACTCGGGGTTGAACGTGGGAAATCCCTCGAACGGGGCGGGACCGGCCTGGTCTCCGCAACATTCGGTGGGGATCTGCGCGAGCTGGCCGAGCAGCCGGTTCGGCACGCTGATCTCGCCGGACTCGCGGAGCGTGTTGCGCACCTGGCGCTGCGCGTCGACCTCGGCCGCGCACATGGGGCACTGGGCGATGTGGGTGCCGGCGCGCAGGTGAGCGTTCATCCGCAGCTCACCGTCGACGAAGGCCACCACGGCCTCGAAGGCGAGGTGCTCGGTGGACGAGAACTCGCCGGGGCGACGGGCGAAGGCCCGTTTGAAGCTGCCGCTGAGGTGCTCCATCGCGCCTCCCCTCTATCCGTATCGCTGGAATCGTGACCCTGTTCTCAGGGTACCTGCCACTGTACGGACAACGAACGGACCGGAGCCACGGTTCCCTGGTGTGACGTGCTCGGCGCGCGTCAGTACGACAGCGAGGCGCTGCTGGTCAGGCCCTGATTCTCGAGGGCCTCGCGGATCGACTTGCGGCCGCGGTGGATGCGCGAGCGCACGGTGCCCAGCTTGACGCCGAGCGTGGCCGCGACCTCTTCGTAGGACAGGCCCTCGATGTCGGCGAGCACGACGGCGGCACGGAACTCGGGCGAGAGCGCGTCGAGCGCGGTCTGCAGCTGCGGGTTCAGGTTGGCGTCGGCGTAGATCTGGCCGGGGTCCGGATCGTCGGACGGAACCCGCTCGTAGTCCTCGGGCAGCGCTTCCATGCGGATGCGGTTGCGGCGGCGGACCATGTCGAGGAACAGGTTCGTGGTGATGCGGTGCAGCCAGCCCTCGAAGGTGCCGGGCTCGTAGCTCTGGAGGCTGCGGAAGACGCGGATGAAGGTTTCCTGCGTGAGGTCCTCGGCGTCCTGCGCGTTGCCGGAGAGGCGGTAGGCAAGCCGGTACACACGGTCGGCGTGCTCCCGGACCAGTTCGTCCCACGACGGCATGACCGAGCGGTCACCCGTCGCGTCGAAGGCGGCGGTGCCCGTCGTATCGGCCGCGCGCTCATCGTCGAACGTCGCGTACCGAGCCGTCTGCTCAGGCTCTTGCTGGGGTCCGGCCTTTCGGGCCAGGGCCATTGCTCTCCTCCTCGTGCCCCGGCCGCTCGGCTGGGGTCCTACAGAAGAACCGACCGCCCGCCCGTTTTGTTCCTTCTCGAACCCGGCGACGGGTGTTCTTCACTGACCGATACCTTTCCCTGGCGGAGTGTGGGAGTGCTGATTCCTCCCTGAGTGTTGCCTGTGCATCCTTCGCGGTCGCTAACGATCGAGTCACGGCCCGGTTACCGGCGGGCGACCGGTTAGGCTTTTCCCGTGTCCAACGACTCGAACGCCGCCGCCACATCCGCCCTGGTGACCTACGCCGAGAATGCCATCGTGGAGGACGAGGCGATGGCATCCGCCCGCGAGCGGGCCGCCGACCTGGGGGTCGACGCCGTGGCGCCCTCGGTGGGGGCCCTGCTGTCGGTGCTGGCCGCGGCCGGCGGTGCGAAGTCCGTGGTCGAGGTGGGGACGGGCGCGGGGATCAGCGGCCTGTGGCTGCTGTCGGGCATGCGCCCCGATTCGGTGCTCACCACCATCGAGACCGAGCCGGAGTTCCAGGCCGCCGCGAAGATCGGCTTCCAGCAGGCCGGGGTGGCGCCGAATCGCACCCGGCTCATCAACGGTCACGCGCTGGACGTGCTGCCGCGGCTCGCGGACGCCGCCTACGACCTCATCTTCATCGACGGTGAGCCCGTCGACCATCCGCGCTACGTGGCCGACGCAGTGCGTCTGCTGCGTCCCGGCGGGGTGCTCGTGGTGAACCTGGGCGATGCGGGCTACCGCGTGCCGGATCCGAACGCGGTCGACGACGAGGCGATCGCCGCCCGCGAGGCCACGCAGCTCATCGCGGCCGACGAGTCGCTGCTACCGGTGGTGCTCCCCCTGGCCGGCGGCCTGGTGGCCGCGGCCAAGGCCTTCGTCCCCGACGACGAGTAGCCCACCCCGAGCTGCAGGCAGCCCTCCGCGCGGTAGTCATCGAGATAGGCCGGTCCCGGTCGGTGATCGCCTCCGTATGTGCGCGTGACCTACGCTCACCGCCATGCCGGAACCTCACCCGACCTACGATCGCGAAGAGATCCTCTCCGAGCTTCAGGGATCATTCGGTGACCTCGCGATCGAGCCCATCGGCACGCAACACCTCGCAAGGTCGGACTATCCAACCCCCGAGATATGGGCCGACATCGCGGCAGTATCAGGTTCCGAATCCGTATCGCGAGCAGTACAAATGTGGCTCCGAACATTCCCCGACTCGTTTAGCCACGTCCGACAGGTGTTAGCCGATCACTGCGTAGATGTCTTTCCGGCCCTCATCACGGGGCGCGTTCCGACCCCGGAGGTTGTCCTCGTGTACGCCTTCGCCCGGACAACAGATTTTCTTCCCGACTACAGCAATAGTGGAGTCCGGTTCGACTTCGTCTTCGGGGGCCAGCCGGTCGCGGACACGGACGCAGAGTCACGGATCGGAAGTTGGGAATCCGGTCACTGGCCACAGTCGACGGCACGCTGGCACGAAATCCCGGATCGCGTTCGACGCCTGTATACAGACCTCCACGATGGCTTCATGACTGACTGGGGCCGCACACTCGGCCACGGACTGACATCGATTGCCGGGATGCACCGGTTCAGTGACGCCGACGGCGTGGACAACATGGATGGCAACGGGGGTATCGCAGGACGACTGAATAGCAGCGACGGTACCGAGCTTGAGGAGTTCGACCGCGCGGCATGGCCGGACGATAGCCGCCTCCTCGTCGTCTTCCCTAACTACCAGTACGGCGGACTCATGCTCGACCTGGATCGTGCGGAAGACGTCTGGGACTACTCCTGGGAAAGTGGACTGTGGGTGGTCGAACGACCGGTGTTCGATGTCATCGAGGACGAGATGATCCGCCGGATCTTCGGCATCTATCCGCCATCGCCGCCGGTGGCCGACGAACCGCACTTGCCCACCGACGCCCAAATGCAAATTACCGCCGCACTGGCGTGTGTCTTCGGCCGCTTAGCCGCCAGAGAGCGGATACCCGGAGGACCGATCGCGGTCTTCGATCCGGCGGCATTCCGCAGATGGGCCAGCACCCTGCCCGGCGGCCTCGACGCGGTGCTCGCGCCGCCCGCAGTGATCACTGCACAACAGATCTCTGAAGCGATCGCGGTGATCGGCGAGTCCGAGCTCGACTACTCTTCCGCGCAGACCAAACGCGTGGCCGCCATCGCAGGACTGGGCGACGTCATCGGCGCCGCGGTGGACTCCATAGTGCTCCGCGTAGGCGTGTTCCGCGTCATCGTGTCCGCGCTGACTCTGCCGTCGGCAGCACGCGAACTTGCCGCTCCGTCCCCATCGACCGAGACACCGTCCACCACACCGATGATGGTCGTGCGCCACCCCCAGCTGGCGGGAATCTGTACCGGAGATGAGATCCCGAACCCGCCCGGCGGGCACCTGCAGAGGCTCGTCACGTTCTCCGGGAAAGGCGGCACCATGCTGGTCACCGGCGGCTATGGGTATGCGGCTTGGCTCGACGCCGAGCACGTCGTGACGTTGTTCGGCATGTCGGTTCCGTCCAACCAGGAGGACGACGGTGATCGAGCGTTTCTGACCGCACTTCACGGCGCAGCGATCGACGCGGTGCAGGGGCGGAAAGCATGGCCGACAGTATGAACCACCCGCGCGACCGCTACGGCGCGGAGCGTTCCTGCTCCACACCGACGGGCCGCATGAGCGTGGGGTACTTCGGGGGCAGGCCGTCGCCGGTGGAGATTCCGCGCACGCGGCGGACCACCCACGGGTAGGCGAATTCGCGGCGCCACTTGCGCTTGATCTCGCGGTCCTCGGCGGCGCTGATCTCGGGGACCGGACCGAGGTCGGGCACCTGGAGGGTGTGCGGCACGCCGAGCACGTCGAGCACCTCGATCGCCATCCGCAGGTGGCCGGGTTCGGACATGTGGATGCGGTCGAACTCCCACATCCGCAGGTCGCGGTACTCCTTCATGCGCCAGTAGTCGAGCAGCAGCGCGCCCCGGCGGTCGGCGATCTCGCGCACCAGCTCGTTGTAGACGGCGAAGCGGCCGCGGAGCGCGCCGAAGATGCCGCTGCCGTGGCTGTCGGCGGCGGTCCACATCAGCACGGTGGCACCGGCGTCGATCAGGCGCGCGATCAGGGCGTCGTAGGTCTGCACGACGGCGTCGACGTCCACGGAGGGGCGGATCAGGTCGTTCGCACCGGCGTAGACGGTCACGAGATCGGGCTGCAGCGCGAGCGCGGCGTCGAGCTGCTCGTCGACGATCTGGTCCATCTTCTTGCCGCGGATCGCGAGGTTGGCGTAGCCGAATCCGGGGTCGCGCGCGGCCATGACCTCGGCGACGCGGTCCGACCAGCCGCGGTACTCGTGGGTGCCGGTCGGATCGGGATCGCCGACTCCCTCGGTGAAGGAGTCACCGATCGCGACGTACCGCTGGTACTCAGACATCGGCCCGCTGGTGCTCAGACATCGGTCGAGAATCGCACTCCGCCGTCGGGCAGCTCGACACCGGGCCAGATCCGCACCCCGTCGAGCAGCTCGCAGCGTGCCCCGATGGATGCGCCGTCGCCGATCACCGCGTCGCGGACGCGGGCCCGCGGGCCGATGTGGGCGCCGAAGCCGACGATCGAGCGTTCCACGATGGCCCCGGCTTCCACCCGCACACCGTCGAAGATGACGGCACCGTCGAGCCGGGCTCCCGCGCCGATCTCGGCGCCGCGGCCCACCACGGTGCCGCCGATCAGCAGGGCGCCGGGCGCCACCGAGGCGCCGGGGTGCACGAGCGATTCGCCGCGGGCGCCGTCGAGGGCGGCCGACGGGGCGATGCCGCGCACCAGATCGGAGCTGCCGGCCACGAAGTCCTCGGGCGTGCCCATATCGCGCCAGTACCCGTAGTCCACGTGGCCGTACAGCTTGCGGCCTTCGTTGAGCAGGGCGGGGAAGACCTCGCGTTCCACGGAGACCGGTCGGCCCGTGGGGATCTCCTCGATCACCGAGCGCTTGAAGACGTAGCAGCCGGCGTTGATCTGATCGGTGGGCGGATCCTGCGTCTTCTCCAGGAAGGCGGTCACGCGACCGTCGGCGTCGGTGGGCACGCAGCCGAAGGCACGGGGGTCGGGCACCCGCACCAGGTGCATGGTAACGTCGGCGTTCTTGTCCCGGTGGGTCTGCACCACGGCGCGGATATCGCTGCCGCCCAGCACATCACCGTTGAACACGAGCACGTTGTCGGCGCGCAGCGCGGGCAGCACGTTGCGGATGCCGCCGCCGGTGCCCAGCGGTTCGGTCTCCACCACGTACGACAGTTCCAGTCCCAGTTCGGATCCGTCGCCGAAGTACTCCTCGAAGACCTCCGCCTTGAAGGAGGTGCCCAACACCACGCGCCGGATGCCGGCGTCGCGGATCCGGGAGAGCAGGTGGGTCAGGAAGGGCTTGCCCGCGGTGGGCAGCATCGGCTTGGGCGCCGACAGGGTGAGCGGCCGGAGCCGGGTTCCCTTGCCGCCGACCAGGATCACCGCCTCGACGTCGCTGAGGTCTTGCACCGGTTCGGTCATCTACTCCCCCTTGTCCGTTCCACGCGCGCGGACCGCCGCGAGCACGCTGATCTTCGAGCGCACGGCGAGGCCCACTTTCATCGCCGCACGCAGCGGTGCGGCCGCCCGACCGGGGTGGCGGTCGGCGAAGAACCGGTAGGCGGATTCGTGGTGCGCCGGGAGCATCAGCTCGGGCACCTTCCCCGCCGCGTGTCCCTTGGCGTGCACGATCTCTGCCGACGGGACGTACACGTTGCGCCACCCGGCCCGCGCGAGGCGATCGCCGAAGTCCACGTCCTCCATGTACATGAAGTAGCGATCGTCGAAGCCGCCGATGGATTCGAAGGCGGCGGGACGCACCAGCAGGCAGGAGCCCGACAGCCAGCCGGCCTCGCGCTCGGTGATCTCGGCCTGCGCCTGCTGGTAGGCGCGGGTCCACGGATTCGACTTCCACACGGTGCCGAGCAGGGCGTGGCCGATGCCGGAGACCATGTTCGGCACGCTGCGGGCGGACGGGTACACGGTGCCGTCGGGGTCGTGGATCAGCGGCCCGAGGGAGCCCGCGTCGGGGTGCCGTCCGGCCGCGGCGATCAGTTCGTCGATCGAGCCGGGCCCGAAGACCACGTCGGGGTTGCTGATGAGCAGGAAGTCGGGGTCGTCCTGGACCCGGGCGACGGCGTAGTTGATGGCGCCGCCGTAGCCGAGGTTGGCGCCGGTGCGCAGCAGCTCCGCCTCGTCGTGGGCCTGTGCGGCGGCCTCCGGGGAGCCGTCGGTCGAGCCGTTGTCGGCCATGATCACGCGGGGCGTGGCCCCCGAGAAGGCGCCGTCGATGCTGTTCAGGAAGTTTTCGAGATGCTCGCCCGGCGAGTAGGTCACGGTGACCACGGCGAGGGTGATGTCACGCGCGGGGGTCGAGTCGTCGGTACCGGGCACGCGGTCAGGCTACCGGGTCGGGGTTTGCGACCGCCCCGAGCGCCCGGTCCAGCGCGTCGCGCCAGTCGGGCAGGGGCGCCAGGCCCGCAGCGGTCCAGGAGGCGGGCGAGAGCACCGAGTACGCGGGGCGGGGCGCGGGGCGCGGGAACTCGTCGGTGGTGCAGGGCGCCACCCGGTCGGGGTCGGCACCGGTGCGGGCGAAGGCGCCCCGGGCCACGTCGAACCAGGTGGCGGCCCCGCCCCCGGCGGCGTGCAGGACGGTGCCGGGCCGGCCGGGTGCGGCGGCGAGCAGGGTGGCGAGGTCGAGCAGTCCCGCGGCGAGGTCGGGGGCGTAGGTGGGCGAGCCGGTCTGGTCGGCGACCACCTTCGGGTCCACGCCGTCGTCGGCGAGGCGGCCCATGGTGCCGACGAAGTCGCGGGCCCAGGCCCCGTCCGGGGTGCGGCCGGTGTACACCCAGGCGGTGCGCACCACCACGGTGCGCGGGTCGGCTTCGCGGGCGGCCTGCTCGCCGGCCAGTTTGGTGCGGCCGTAGACGCCGACGGGGCCGGTCGGGTCGGTGGGCTCCCACGGGCGCGGCGGGGTCGGTGCGGGTCCGAAGACGTAGTCGGTGGAGACGTGGACGAGCCGGGCGCCGGTCTCCGCGCACCGTCGGGCCAGGCGGGCGGGGACGTCGGTGTTGAGGGCCGCCGCGGCCTCGGGTTCGGATTCGGCGGCGTCGACGGCGGTGTGGGCCACGCAGTTGATCAGCACGGTGTCGGCGTCGAGGTCGAGGGCGCCGACCTGATGTGACGAGGTCACATCGAGTTGGGTGCGGGTCAGCGCACGCACGGTGATGCCGCGGGCGGCAGCGGCCGCCACCAGGGCGGATCCGAGTTGACCGGCGGCTCCGGTGATCACCACGTTCACGTCGCACAAGGCTACGCGACGGCGCGCTGCGGCAGGATCGCGCGGCGGGTCGGTACCGTTATGGGAATGTGACCCACGGTGTGGCGGGGCCGAGCCCTGCGATACTGGTGTGTCGACCGTCGTGTGCGAGAAGGAGAGTTGGTGAGCGACAGCCCTGGTCCCCGCGGAGCCCGGCATTCCCGTGGCAGCGGTAAGCCGCCCCGGCGCAGCGTGCGCGCGGAGAACGAGGGCGCGGCCTCGACCGGCGAGTCCGGCACCCGGTCACGGGTGCCCGGTGCGGCCGATCTGTCGGATCAGACGCGTGCCCGGATCACGCGGACCGGTAAGACGACCATCGCGTTGCTGGCCGCTGTCGTGCTGGTCACGACCGGTGTCGCGTGGACGCAGTTCTACCAGCTCGGCGGCGATATCGCCCGGACCGGGGGGCTGTCGAACAAGCAGCCCGACGGCGCGACCGACATCCTGCTCGTGGGCACCGATTCCCGCACCGACGCCAAGGGCAATCCGCTCACCCAGCAGGAGCTGGCGCGGCTGAACGCGGGCGTCGACGACGGCACGCTCAACACCGACACCATCATCCTGATCCGCATCCCGAACAACGGGAAGTCGGCCACGGCCATCTCGATCCCCCGCGACGCCTACGTCGCGATTCCGGATCAGGGTAAGGGCAAGATCAACTCGGCCTTCGCGGGCGCCGCGAACGTGACCCGCGACAAGCTGATCGCGGAGGGGAAGCCCGAGAAGGAGGCGGTGCAGGCCGGCAACGAGGAGGGCCGCAAGGCGCTCCAGGAGACGGTCGCGAACCTCACCGGCGTCTCGGTGGACAACTACGCCGAGATCGGCCTGGTCGGCTTCTCCCGGCTCACCGATGCGGTGGGCGGCGTGGAGGTGTGCCTCAAGCGGCCGGTGAACGATTCCTTCTCCGGTGCCCGGTTCCGCGCCGGGAAGCAGACTCTCAAGGGCCCGCAGGCGCTGAGCTTCGTGCGGCAGCGGCACGGCCTGCCGCGCGGAGATCTGGACCGGATCACCCGGCAGCAGGTGTTCATGGCCTCGCTGGCGAACAAGATCCTCTCGGCGGGCACGCTCACCAACCCGAGCAAGGTGAACCAGCTGCAGAGCGCGGTGACCACCTCGGTCACGCTCGATGCGAACTGGGACGTGATGAACTTCGCCAAGGAGCTCGCGAACCTCTCGGCGGGCAGCGTGAAGTTCGCGACCGTGCCCGTGGTGCGCGACGACGGCTGGAGCGACGACGGCCAGCAGTCCGTGGTGGTGGTCGATCCCAAGCAGGTGCAGGCGTACGTGCGCTCGCTGCTCGGCGATAAGCCCGGTTCTTCGACCCCCGCCAAGCCCAGCAGCAGCGCGCCCGCGGTGCCGTCGGTGAACCGCTCGGCCACCACCGTCGATGTGGTGAACGCCGGCTCGACGCCCGGCCTGGCCAGCAGCGTCTCGACCTTCCTCACGGGCGAGAAGTTCCAGCAGGGCACCACGGGCAACGCCAGCTCGTCGGACTCCTCGACCAGTGGCAAGAGCGCGGTACTGGCCTCGTCCGCGAACGACCAGTCGGCGAAGGCCGTCGCGGCCCTGCTCGGCGGCCTGCCGGTGGTGGCGAACTCGTCGGTGCAGTCCGGGCACGTGAAGGTGTTGCTCAAGGACGGCTACAAGGGCCCCGGTTCGTCGAGCGATAACGAGGGCGCCTCGACCACCACGTCGATCCCGCCGGGGATGACGGAGGCGATGGACCCGAGCGAGGCGGCGCGCGTGAGTTCGCTGCTGAACCGGCCGGGGTACACCGCATCGCAGGACGGGGGCGTGCCGTGCGTGGACTGACGGTGACCGATCAGCTGTTGGTGCCGATCGTTCAGGCCGATCCGTCGACGCCGCGGTTCACCTGGTACGACGATGCCTCCGGCGCCCGGATGGGCCTGTCGGCGATCACGCTGGGCAATTGGGCGGCCAAGTGCGGCAACCTGTTGCGCGATCAGTACGGCCTGAGGCCGGGCGATCCGGTGGGCGTGCTGCTGCCCGCGCACTGGCAGACCGCGGGCATCCTGTTCGGCGCGTGGTGGGCCGGGTGCGAGGTGCGGTTCGGCGAGTCCGGGTCGGTCACCTTCGTCTCCCCCGACCTGATCGACGACGCCGACGGTGACGAGATCCTCGCCGTGGGACTGGACGCCTTCGGCCAGCCGGTGCGCGAATTGCCGCCCGGTATCGACGATTACACCACCGAGGTCCGGGGGCACGGCGACGCTTTCATTCCGGGGCCGGTGGGATCGGACATCGCTGTCTTCGACGGCGATCCGGTGGAGATCGTGCTGGCCCGCTCCACCGCGCTCGCCGCCTCGGCCGGGTACGCGAAGGGCGACCGGGTGCTCTCGACGCGGGAGTGGCGCACCGTCGACGATGTCTACGCGGGCCTGCTGGCCCCGTTCGCGGCGCCGGCGTCGGTGATCCACGTGTCGAATCCGGACGCGGACAAGCTGATGGAGAAGTTCTCCGTGGAGAAGGCGACCGCGCGGCTCGCGTGAGCGGTGCGCGGCCGCCCTGCGGCGGGCACGTGAGGCGCCGGGCCGCTAGCCCTTGACGTCCAGCACGATCCGACTCGGACCGGTGAGCGTGAAGTCCTTGGAGGTCTTGGCGCCCTTGCCGTCCGCGAGCTTCACGGCGACTTGCAGCTGCCCCTCGAAGGCGCACGAGATCGTCGCGCGGTCGATCGCGCCACCGCCGGGTCCCGGGATGCTGTTCGGGCCCTTGTAGGCCGGATTGCCGTTGTCGTCGAACAGCGCGATCGGCTCGACCTTCACCACGAGGTACTCGCCGACATCGCCCACGGTGGCCCCGGATCCGCAGTCCTGGATGGGACCGGACTGCCGGACCACGGTGTACTTGGGCACCGCCGTGGTGAATTGCAGGACGAGACGATCGGCATCGTCGCTGCGGCCGGTCCGCAGGTCCGAGAGCATCGTCGGCCCCGAGGCCGGGGCCTGGGGTGCCGCGGTCACCGTCGCCGTCACCGGAGCACCGGTCACGCCCGCCGCCGCCGGACTGGCGGCGGCGCTGGACGTCGACGGTGCCGATTCCTTCTTCGTCTCGT
Source organism: Tsukamurella strandjordii (assembly GCF_039525985.1). NCBI lineage: Bacteria > Bacillati > Actinomycetota > Actinomycetes > Mycobacteriales > Tsukamurellaceae > Tsukamurella > Tsukamurella strandjordii. The sequence goes on from NZ_BAAAII010000002.1 coordinate 404,468, forward strand.
TGCCGCAGGCGACCAGCGTGCCGCCGAGCGCCAGCACCGTGGCCGTCACCGCGGCCGCGGTCTTGAGATCACCAAGAGTGGCTTTGCTGAACGTCATACATGCGACATTACGGACGCGCCGGACCCCCGGCACGACTCGTTATGTAATTGCAATGTATTTATGTGATGAGATTTCCTGATCTTTCAGCGGAGCAGCTGGCGGCTCATCACGAGGCGCTGCACCTGGTTGGTGCCCTCGTAGATCTGGGTGATCTTCGCGTCGCGCATCATGCGCTCCACCGGGAAGTCACGGGTGTAGCCAGCGCCGCCGAGCAGCTGCACGGCGTCGGTGGTCACGTCCATCGCGACATCGGAGGCGAAGCACTTCGACGCGGAGCTGATGAAGCCCAGGTTCTTCTCGCCGCGCTCGGCGCGGGCGGCGGCGGTGTACACCATGAGGCGGGCGGCCTCGAGGCGCATCGCCATATCGGCCACCATGAACTGGATGCCCTGGAACTCGGAGATCGACTTGCCGAACTGCTTGCGATCCTTGATGTAGTCGATCGCCACGTCGAGCGCGCCCTGCGCGATGCCCACGGCCTGCGCGCCGATGGTGGGGCGGGTGTGGTCGAGGGTCTGCAGCGCGGTCTTGAAGCCGGTGCCCTCGGCGCCGATGATCCGGTCGCCGGGGATGCGGCACTCCTCGAAGGCCAGCTCGGCGGTGGGGCTGCCCTTGATGCCCAGCTTGTGCTCGTAACCGGTCACGGAGAAGCCGGGGTCGTCCTTGTTGACGATGAAGGAGCTGATGCCGTTGGCGCCCTTCTCGGGGTCGGTCACGGCCATCACGGTGTACCAGGTGGACTTGCCGCCGTTGGTGATCCAGCACTTGGAGCCGTTGAGGACCCAGTCCTCGCCGTCCTTGCGGGCGCGGGTGCGCATCGACGCGGCGTCGGAGCCGGCCTCGCGCTCGGAGAGGGCGTAGGAGGCCATGGCCTCACCGTTGGCGAGCGAGGGCAGCACCTGCTGCTTGAGCTCCTCGGAGCCGTTGAGGATCAGGCCCATGGTGCCCAGCTTGTTCACGGCGGGGATCAGCGAGGAGCTGCCGCAGACGCGGGCGACCTCTTCGATCACGATGCAGGTGGCCACGGAATCGGCGCCCTGGCCGCCGTACTCCTCGGGCACGTGGATGGCGTTGAAACCGCTGGCGACGAGGGCGTCGAGGGCCTCCTGCGGGAAGCGCTCCTTCTCGTCGACGTCCTTGGCGTGCGGCGCGATATCGCGCTCCGCCAGCGCCCGGATCGCCGTGCGCAGCTCCTCGTGCTCTTCGGGGAGCTGGAACAGATCGAAGTCGGGATTGCCTGCCATTGACGGCCTCCATCAGCAAGTACGGGTCGTTTCCGCTGATCATTCTATCCGGGCCGGTGCGGGGGTCAGTTAGTCGCCCGTAACTAGAGAAGCGCCTTTCCGTTGTTCCCGGGAACAATGTGCGGTCCGATGCCCGATTCGTCGCGATGGTGAGGACGCGATTCCGCTATTCGTTAGCTACGATCGCTATCTGACATTCACGGAAGGGCTAGTGATGGCCGGAAGCCGAGGGCGACGCGGAGCACGGGGCTGCTCCCCCAGCGACGTTGACGCCGCTCTCAACGGGCTGCTCGCGGTGAGCAGCGCCGATGAGGCGCGCACCCTGCCCGGGCTGGTCGCTGCCGCGGCCCGGATGCGGGAGCGCCCGCTCTCCATAGAGTTCGACGAGGACCTCCCCGCCGGGGTCTTCGGCTGGTGGCTGGCGAAGGCGGACGACGACGTGATCGTGGTCCCGCCGGGGCTGCCCTCGCAGGCGCACACGATCGCGCACGAGCTGGGCCACGTACTGCTCGGCCACCGCGGCGGGTCGGACCTGACCGAATTGCTGGGGAGCGACCGGCCCTCGGCCGAGGTCGTGAACTTCATGCTGTGCCGGGAGTCCGACCAGGGCGCGGTGGCCGAGGAGGCGGCGGCGGAGATGTTCGCCCGGCGCCTGCTGAGCAGGCTGCGGCGGACGCAGCGCGTCGCCGACCCGCGGTCCGCCATTCTGCTGAGCGATTTCCTGAGGTAGGTCATGTTCTCGATGGTTTTCGCCACCGTCCTGTGGGCGGTGGGGGCGCAACGGTTCTGGCGACTGTCCACGGGGCGGTACTCCCCGGTCGTGCTGGGCCAGGCGATCCTGTATTGGGGCTTCGCCGCGCACGTGACCCTGAACATCCCCGCGGTCGAGGCGGCCCTGCACGGGGTGATCGGCAACGGCACGGTGCCGATGAAGTTCGCCTCCGACGGTGCCGCCGCGATGGGTGCCGCGATCGTGGCCTCGGCGGCGGTTCCGGCGTTCGTCGGGCAGTCGCGGCGGTGGATCGCGATCCACGTCGGCCTCGCCACCGCCGGCTTCCTCGGGGCGACGGCGCTCTTCTTCGCCGCGCGGCCGCGGCTTCCGGTGCTCGACGATGCCGTCTTCGAGCGGGTCGCGGTGCGGCAGGGTGGCCCGTACGGCCTGTCATACGCGGTGTCCGAGATCTATCCGTTCCTCGCGGCTTTCGCGATCTTCCTGGTGTTCGTCCCGCTGCTCAAGATGGTGCGCTCGCCGCGCGACTACGGCGTGATCCTCCTCTGCGTCGGCGCCGGGGTGAGCACCGTGTACGCGGCCCTGCGCGGCGGCTACGCGCTGGCGGCGCCGTACCTGCACGGCGATGCGCAGGTGGTCTACGACATCACCCCGATCCTGGCCTACGTGGGTGCGCTGGGGCTGCTGAGTGGCGTGATCTATTCGACGGTGTACGACTGGATCCGGGCCACCGGCGCGCGGCGGCGGATCCGCGGGCTGCACGACTACCTCGTGGCGCTGTGGCCGGGTGTGCAGCGGGATTCGTGGAGGCGCGCCACCCGGATCGAGCAGGTCGAGGACCGCTCGGTGGAGGTGCTGGACGCGCTGTACATGGAGGGGCGCTTGCGCGGGATCCCGGCGGCCGGCCCGCGCCGCACCCCGGGTGAGGTGGCCGCGTGGCTGGCGGCCTCCGGCTCCGAGGCGATGTCGATCGACGCGCTCGCGGCACCGGAGGGGACCGACGCGCTGGACTGGGTGGAGAGCATCGCCGACGAATGGAGTGTGCAGTGACGGACGATGCGGTGGCGCAGCCGGATTCATCGGTGCGGTTCGCGAAGGTGATCACGGAGATCGGTGCGCCGTGGGTATCGAACATCCTGGGCAGCATCGCCGTCGGCGTACTCGCCCGGTCGGTCGTCTGGGGCGTCGTGCTGGTGCTGCTCACGGCGATCCTGCCGATGGCACTGATCTTCGCGGCGATGAAGGTGCGGGGCGGTGGCGATCACCATGTCTCCGATCGGTCGCAGCGCCCGCTGATCCTGTTGCTGATCCTGCTGATTCAGATCGTCGGCGTGGTCGTGGAGGTCGCGGTCGGGGCGCCCACGGTGGTGGTCGCGTTCACCGTGGTCGGCGTGGTCACGCTGGTGGTGACCGGCGTGATCACGGCGGCGTTGAAGTGGAAGGTGAGCCTGCACGTGGCGGTCGCGACCAGCATCGTCGCCTTCCTGGCGCTCGCCGATGGATCCTGGCTGTGGCTCCTGCTGTTCGCGTGGGTGGCGCTGATCGGCTGGTCGCGGGTGAAGCTGGGCGCCCACACGCCGATGCAGGTGCTGGTCGGCTTCGTCTGCGGTCTGGTCTCGGCCGCGGCGGCACTGCCGATCCTGTGATGCGCTAGGAGCCGGTGGTCCATTCCGCGTAGCGGCGGTACGGGTCGTAGCGGCGGGCGGCGATGCCGGGGTTCCCGGAATCGCGCACCGCGGCACCGGCGATGATGTCGGACCGGATCTCTTCGCTGAGTTCGTCGTCCGCGAAGTAGTCCAGGGGAACGTGGAAGAACCCGGCGAGCTCCAGGAGCACGCCGAGCCCGGGGTTCGATCGCTTACCGGACATCAGCTGGCTGAGATGACCGGTGGTCATGGAGCCGCCCTCGCGACGGATCGCGTCCACCACCTCGGTGGGGGTGAAGGGTTCGCGGCCGCGCGGGTAGACGTATTCGAAGAGGAACCTCAGCCGCTCCGAGAGCGGTCTCGATGACGACGGTGTCTCGCTCATGCCGGCCCTCCCCTCGTGGCTTCTCACCGGATGCGTGTAGCGAGTCTACAGACTGCCGGTGTTGTCGATCGTGGAGCCCACGCCGGGGACCTGGGTAGATCTCTCTCGCAACTTGCTGTAGCGTGCTGACCGGACGGACGTTACCCACCCGAAAGACATGGGTCGGCCCTGCCGCACCCCTGCGGGGCCGGGTTCGTCCGCTGCATCGACGTCCGCGGCCGCGGCGGCCCGTTTGCCGGAATGGGGCGAACGGTTCGCCGCGGTCGCGCGTCTCTGCCTGCGCGACTCCGCCGTCGTCACGGCCGCACCCGTCGGCCTCCATACGCCCCATCCGGCACTGTAGAAACTGTGTTCGAATAGTGTTGCTGTCTCGAATCTTTCGGTACAATCGAAGAAGAAGGGAGGCGGCGATGAACGCGACAATCCGCACGTCGGAGGGATACCTCGCCGCGCTCGCCGCTTTCGAACACGCCGCCGATGCCCTGGCCGATGCCGATCCGGTTCTGCTGTCGTCACCCGAGGTGCTCGGCGGGCTGCGCCGGTTGGAGGCCGCCGCCCGGAAGGTACCGGCCGCACAGCACGCGCTCACGCAGGTCGCGCACGAGCAGGGCCTGCCCGGCAGCCTCGGCTACACCGGGATGAAGGAATTGCTGACCGATCAGCTGCGGCTCGCCGGAACCGAAGCGCGAGACCGTGTTCACGGCGCGAGGAACCGGGCGGTCGAGCACCTCCCGTCCGGGGTGGCTGCGCCGCGATTCGCGGTGGCGGCGGCCGCGCAGCGTGAGGGCGCGATCAGCGAACGGCACGCCCTGGCCGTCGAGCAGGTCTTCCGCCACTGCCCGCCGAGTCTTTCCGAGCCGGAGGTCTTGGAGGACATCCTCGTCACCGCGGCGCGGGAGGTCACGCCGGAGGAGGTCGCGAAGATCGGGAGGCGGGCCGTCGAACTGCTCGATCCCGATGGCGCCGAGCCTAATCCGGAGAAGGCGCGCCGCTCGCGCGGACTGGAGATCGGCCGGCAGGACGCGAATCTGATGTCCGAGTTCGGCGGCAGCCTGTCGGCCGAGGGGCGGGCTCTGCTCGATGCGGTGCTCGACAAGCTCGCCCGGCCGGGCGTGAACAATCCCGACGATCCGGAGTGCCCGGGTGAGGGTGCCTCGGCCGAGGCGCTCGCCGATGCAGCGGAACGGGATCGACGGTCCGCGGCCCAGCGCAATCACGACGCGCTCGTGGCGGCGCTGCGGATCGCCGTCGGGTCGGGAGCACTCGGGCAGCACCGTGGCGTGCCGTGCGTCCCGATCATCACCATGGGGATCGATCAGTTGGAGTCGGAGACCGGGATCGCCACCACCGCGACCGGCGGCCGGCTCCCGATCGCCGACGCGGTGCGCATGGCCGGTACGAACCCGCGCTACTTCCTGCTGTTGGATCTCGCGGAGCGGCCGCTGTTCCTCGGCCGGGAGAAGCGGCTCGCCAGCACGGATCAGCGGATCGCGTTGTACGGCAGCGAGAAGGGCTGCTCCGCCCCCGGGTGTGATGCGCCCGCTACCCGCACCCAGGTGCATCACGTGACGGAGTGGGCGGGCGGCGGGCGTACCGACATCACCGGTCTGACCCTGGCCTGCGATGCCCACCACGGCAAGGTCACTCCGACGCCGACCGGGATGGAGACCATCGTGGTGCCCACCGGCGAGTTCGCTGGCCGCATCGGCTGGCGCCGCCGGGCGGACGCCTCGGGTGGCCACCGCGTCAATCACTCCCACCACGCCGCGGAGCTGTATCGGGAGGCGCTGGAGCGCTGGCAACGCCGCCGGGAAGAGATGCGGCGGGCCTGGCGCGCGGAGGATCTGCGGGTCCAGTACCAGGACCGCATCGGGTCGGCCTACGCCGATATCGACGCCCTGCTCGACGGTCCGCACGGTCCGCCCCTGCTCGAAGCGCTTCTCGCCGAACACGATGCCGAGGACGCGTGGCGATCGTCGTCGCCCGGCGGCCTCCGCCCCGCGGCCTGACGGGGAGTTGCGCTGCGCCCGGTAGATCTGCGGCCGACAATGCGTGCATGACGTTCACGATCTCGGTCGGTAGTGCGCGGGTGGATCAGGTGACGGAGCTGGAGCGGTGGGCGTTTCCACCGGCCGCCCTGTTCCCGGCGATCCCGGACGGGGTGGCGGCGCAGGCGCAGGAGGAGCTCGGCGACGGCTCCATCGATCCGGACAACGGCGATCTGCTGCTCGCGATCCACACCTACGTCATCCGCCTCGGCGACACGGTGATCATCGCCGATACCGGCAACGGGAACCACAAGCAGCGGCCGAATCTGCTGCCGCACCACATGTTCGACACCGACTTCCTCGATCGTCTCGCCGCAGTGGGCGTCACCCCGGACGAGGTCGACATCGTGATCAGCACCCACCTGCACCCCGATCACTGCGGCTGGAACACACGCCTGCAGGACGGGCAGTGGGTTCCGACCTTCCCGTACGCCACCTACCTGTTCGCGCAGTCCGAGCCCGACGCCCTCGCCGGGCTCGCGGCCACCAGCAACCTCGACGGCGTGGAGGCCGATCTCGCCCGCACCTATCTCGACAGCGTCGGTCCGGTGCTCCGCGAGGGCCACTGGCGCGCCGTGACCGACGGCGAGGCGATCGCCGCACACGACGGCACCGAGGTGGTCGTGCTCGCGATGCCCGGCCACACCCACGGACACCTCGCCGTCGAGATCACCAGCCCACAGGGCGGCGCCATCATCTCCGGCGATGCGATCCATCACCCCATCCAGCTGCTCCACCCCGACCTCGTTCAGGGCGGCGATGCGGACCCGCACGCGGCGCGCACCACCCGTGATGCCCTGCTCCGCCGGTGCGCAGTGGAAGACCTGCTCCTCCTGCCCGCGCACTTCACCGAGCAGGCACCCTTCCGCGTGACGATTGAGAACGATCGGCCGAGGGTCAGCGCGGTAGCCGACTGAAGCTGCGGTGCACCACACCGCTCATCGGGCTCGCCACCGACTCCACGGTGAACCGCTCCTGCACGCCCTCGAGTCCGTCCCACAGCCGCTCGCCCCGGCCCAGCACGATCGGCACCTCCACCAGGTGCATGTGATCGATGAGGTCGGCGGCGAGGAACTCGCGTACCGTCGCCACTCCCCCGCCGATCCGCACATCCAATCCGTCGGCGGCCTCACGGGCCTGCGCCAACGCCTCGGCGGGCGTGGCGTCGATGAAGTGGAAGACGGTGCCGTCGCCCATCTCGATGGACGGCCGCGGATAATGGGTGAGCACGAAGACGGGCGTCTTGAAGGGCGTCTCCTCGCCCCACCAGCCGCGCCACGACTCGCCCTCCCACGGTCCGCGCTGGGGGCCGAACTTGTTGCGGCCCATGATCTCGGCGCCGATTCCATCGCCCCAGGCGGAGGCGAAGGCATCATCCACACCGAGAGCGGCGGGTTCGAGGCCGTGGATCGCGGCGCCCATCCGGGTGCCGAAGAACCAGTTCAATAACGATCCGCCGGCGTGGCCGAACGGAGCCTCCTGGGTCTGGCCCTCGCCCGCGCCGAAGCCGTCGAGCGAGATCGAGAAATTGTGTACGCGCACCTGTCCGGTCACGGACTCAGGCTAGTCGCGTTCAGTCCTCCAGGAGCTTCTTCCGAAGGGCGGCGTCCTTCTCCAGCACCATCTTCTCCAGACCGTCCTGGAAGGCGACCATCCGCTGCTGCAACGAGGGATCGGCGGCACCCAGGATCCGCACTGCCAACAGCCCGGCGTTGCGGGCGCCACCCACGGACACCGTCGCCACCGGAATCCCGGCGGGCATCTGGACGATCGACAGCAGCGAGTCCATGCCGTCGAGGTACTTCAGCGGCACGGGCACGCCGATCACCGGCAGCGGCGTCGCGGAGGCGACCATGCCGGGCAGATGCGCGGCACCGCCGGCACCGGCGATGATCACCTCGATCCCCCGGCCGGCGGCGGCCTGGGCGTAATCGAGCATCCGCTGCGGCGTGCGATGCGCGGAAACGACGCCCACCTCGAACCGCACACCGAACTCGGCGAGCGCCTCGGCGGCGACCTCCATCACGGGCCAGTCCGAATCGCTGCCCATGATCAGCCCGACCCTGGGGCCGGCCGATCGGGCGCCAGCAGTCTCAGCCATGCACACTCCATCCATCGGTCCACTCCGCGGTCGCCATCCAGTGCGCCGCGCGTTCCGCCCGCTCCCGCAGCTCCGCCACGTAATCGGGATCGTTCCGGTCACCGCCCCACCCGCCGACGATGTTGATGTGCCCCACCTTGCGGTCGGGCCGGAATTCCTTGCCGTACATGTGCACGTGCGCCTCGGGCATCCGCGCCATGAGGTGATGCAGCCGCTCGTCCACACTCATCTCGGGATTCACCGAGGCCCCCAGCACGTTCGCCATCACCGTGAGCGGCGCGGTCGCGGCGGTGCCGCCCAGCGGGTAATCGAGCACGGCCCGCAGGTGCTGCTCGAACTGGCTGGTGACGCAGCCGTTCATCGACCAATGGCCGGAGTTGTGCGGCCGCATCGCCAGCTCGTTCACCAACAGCTCGCCCGACGGTGTCTGGAACAGCTCCACGGCCATCACACCCACCACGCCCAGCTCGTTCGCCAACCGCAGCGCGAGCGATTCGGCGAAGGCGGCGTCCTCGTCGGACAGGTTCGGCGCCGGGGCCAGCACCACGGCGCACTGCCCGTTGCGCTGCACCGTCTCCACCACGGGCCAGGCCGCGCCCTGCCCGAAGGGCGACCGCGCGACCATCGCCGACAGCTCCCGCGCCAGCTCCACCCGCTGCTCCGCCAGCAGCGAAACCCCGGCCTCCAACTGCGCGGCAGCCACGGCGAGCGCCTCATCGAGCGTGTCCGGCAGCCACACGCCCCGCCCGTCGTACCCGCCGCGCACGGCCTTGAGCACCACGGCACCGGGGAACCGCTCCCAAAAGTCGCGCACATCGTCGACCGACTCGATCTCCGCGTAGCCCGGCACCGGGGCACCCAGCTCGGCGAGACGGCGGCGCATGGCCAGCTTGTCCTGCGCGTACAGCAGCGCCTGCGGCGGCGGGTTCACGGTGACGCCTTCGGCTTGCAGCGCCAGCAGGTGCTCGGTGGGAACGCCCTCGTGGTCGAAGGTGAGCACGTGCGCGCCGGTGGCGACGCGGCGCAGGTCGTCGAGCACATCGTGATCGCCGAGCACCACATCGGGGGCCACCTGGGGCGCGGGCTCGTCGGGCGAAGCGGCGAGAACCCGCAGGCTCTGGCCCAGCGCCACGGCCGCCTGATGCGTCATCCGGGCGAGCTGTCCGCCGCCCACCATCGCCACCACGGGCCTGCGTGCACCAACCATGGGTCCATAATCGCAGGCCGCCGGGCGCGCGCCGCGCTGGACCGCCCCCTTCACGACCTGGTCACACTCCCAAAGGTATGCTCAGTAGTTCCGCTAGACTGGCCGTCGTGGCTTTCATCGAGTCGATCATGGATCGCACCCCGGCACCCCTGCGCGGACTTGTCATGCAGCATCACGAGCTGATCAAGTTCGCGATCGTCGGTGCCACCACGTGCGTTTTCGACCTCGCGATCTACTACGCCCTCGTCTTCACCGTGCTGGACGAGAAGCCCACCGTCGCGAAGATCTTCTCCGGCGTCTGCGCCGTGATCCTCTCCTACATCCTCAATCGCGAGTGGAGCTTCAAGAACCGTGGCGGCCGCGAGCGGCACCACGAGGCGCTGCTGTTCTTCGTGATCTCGGGCATCGGCGTGCTCATCATGGCCGCCCCCATCTTCATCGCGAACAACGTCTTCAACCTGCGCGCCACCGATTCCAAGACCACGTTGATCGTGCTCGACTTCGTGCTCAACTACATCGTGGGCAACCTGCTGCAGATGGCCTTCCGGTTCTGGGCCCTGCGCCGCTGGGCCTTCCCCGAGGACATGAGCAACGCCCCCGAGCAGGAGTCCATCCCGGCGGACCCGCAGGACGCCGAGCGGGACGCCGCCGCAGAGCGGTAGCAGCCGGCCCCGCCGGCTGGAATCCCCGTGCGCCTGCGCATCCTCCGCTCCACCATCGCCGTGGTGGCAGTCACGGTCCTGTTCCTGGGCGTGCCGCTCATGGTCTCCACCTGGCTGTGGCTGGGTGACTCCGCCCGCACCGACCTCCAGCACCGCGTCCAGCGCGCTTCCTCGGACGTGCTCGCGCAGGAACAGTCCGGTCGCGTCGGAGCGCCACCCGCAGACCGACTCCGGCTGCTGGTTCCCGAGGGCGGCCGGCTCGTGCTCAGCTACAGCGACGCCGACGGCGAACCCCTCGAATTCGCGATCGGCGATCGGGTCGCGGACCCCATGGTCGAAAGCCTGAACCTCGGCGAGGCCGGCACGCTCCGCATCGAGAAGCCCATGTCGCAGGTCCGGTCCCAGCAGTACCAGGCACTCACCATCGAGGCGGTCGTGATCGCGCTCGCCCTCACGGCCGGCTTCGTGGTGGCCGCGATCACCGCCAGCCGCATCGCCGACCCGGTCCAGGAGGTCGCCGACCGCGCCCAGCGCCTCGCCCGGGGCGATTTCCGGCCCGATCCGCGCAGGCACGGCGTGGAGGAACTCGACCGGGTGCTCGACGTGCTGGACGCCGCCACCGTGGAGATCGCCGACCGGCTGCAACGCGAGCGGCAGATCGTGGGTGAGGTCTCGCACCAACTGCGCAGCCGGCTCACCGCGGTGCACATCCGGCTCGACGAGCTGACCCTGCACGCCGACCCCGATGTGGTCACCGAGGCCCAGGCCGCGCTCGATCAGGTCGATCGGCTCACCGCCTCCGTCACCGAGATGGTCGAGGCCTCGCGTTCGGTCTCGCATCCGCGCACCGAGGTCGACGTCCGGGACGAGCTGGAACCGCTCGTCGCGGATCTGGCACCGTCCTTCGCGCTCGCCGGGCGCCGGCTGGAGCTGGCCGACCGCGCCGACGGTCCGCTGATCGCGTGGGCCACGGCGGCCCGGCTGCGCGAGGCCGCGGCAGTGCTCATCGACAACGCGCTCGAACACGGCACCGGCACGGCCACGGTCACTCTCGGCACGGCCGGGGCGCACACGGTGCTGGTGACGGTGGCCGACGAGGGCTCGGCCATCGCGGACGCCGACGCGCAGCGCATCTTCCGTCGCGGCGTTTCCGGCGGCGACGGGACCGGGGTGGGACTGGCACTGGCCCGCGCCTTCATCGAGGGCGACGGTGGCCGCCTGCAACTGCAGAGCCGCCGCCCCACCACCTTCGCGATCTTCCTGCCGACCGTCGATCCCGACGAGCCGCCCGCCGCTCCCCCGCGGGAACCGGAACCCCGCTGAGCTGCTGAACTACTCCGGTCGCACTACTCCGCGTCGAAGCGGAAACCCACACCGCGCACGGTGACGATGCGCCGCGGACCGTGGGGCCCGGTGTCGTCGCCGATCTTCCGGCGCAACCAGGAGATGTGCATGTCCAGGGTCTTCGACCCGCGCAGGTCGGAATCGCCCCACACATCGGCGAGGATCGCCTCCCGGGAGAGCAGCTCGCCCGCGTGCTCCATGAGGAACCGCAGCAGCTCGAACTCCTTGTTGGCCAGGGACACATCGGCCCCGTCGACGGTGACCCGCCGGGCCTTGGCGTCGAGCCGGATACCGCCGGCGTCGAGCACATCGACCGCATCGGCGACGGGGGCGCTGCGCCGCAGCAGGGCGCGGGTGCGGGCCATCAGCTCGAACATCCGGAAGGGCTTGCCCACGTAATCGTCGGCGCCGGCATCCAGACCCACCACGAAGTCCATCTCGTCGGTGCGGGCGGTCAGCATGAGCACCGCCACCTCGGGGCGCGCGGCGCGCACCTCGCGGCACACCTCCAGCCCATCGACCTCGGGCAGCCCGAGGTCGAGGATGAGGAGTGCGAACTCCTCGTCGAGGGCGCGACGCAAGGCATCGGTGCCGGTCGCGGCCACGGTCACGTCGTATCCCTCGCGGGTGAGCGCGCGCGCCAGCGGCGACGCGATCGCCTCATCGTCCTCGGCCAGCAGAACCCGTGTGGTCATGACCGCCCAGGTTACTCCGCCCGCCACCGTTCGCCGCGGCGGTCGTATTCGGCGGAGCCCTGATCGGCGGCATCGTCGAGCGCATCCACCAGCAGGGCGTGCGCCGCGGCGATCCGCGGAACGTCGGGGAAGTCGAGCGGATCGTCGCCCGCGGACTCCACGGTGAGCACGCCCGAGCGCAGCATCCGGTCGACCAGCCGCTGGTGGTACTGCACGGAATTGATGCGCCGCAACGGGATGTCGATGCCGCGACGGCGCAGGAGGCCCGCGCGGAACATGATCCGCAGGTCCGTCACCACCAGGTGGGTGGCCCGGCGCACGGCCCAGGGGCGCACCGTCCACCACCCCACGACGGCCGCCCACACCGCCACGATGGCCAGCGTCAACCAGCCCGCGGTCTGGCCGGAGACGTTCGACCGGGTCACCAGGCCGCCGGCGACGCCGGCGAGCGCGGAGGCCAGGAACAGCACCAGCACCGGCGTGATCATCCGCTTGGCGTGCGGACGGGTGTGCAGCAGCACCTGCTCGTCGTCGACGAGCACCTTGTCCGGGAAGCCCATGCGCGCAGCCTAGGTGTCGGTCCGGGCGGGCCGCAGATGCGTCACATCGCCGGCCGAGAGCACGTGCCGCTGCCCGGCGTCGTCGGCCACCACGATCCGGCCCTCCACGTCCACGTCGACGGCGGTGCCGGTGAGCACCTCGTCACCCGGGAGCGAGACGGTCACCCGCTGCCCGACGGTGACGCACACGTCCAAGTAGTCGGTGCGCGCGGCGGCGGGATCACCGGCCCACGTGGTAAGCCCCGCGTCCAGGTGGCGCAGATAGGCGACGGCGAGCGCGGTGCGGTCCGGGTCGACCGCACCGGCCAGTTCGAGCGACGTGGCGGTCTCGACCGGTACATCGGCGGCGGCGAGCGTGGTGTTGAGTCCGGTGCCGATCACGGCGACGAGCCCGCCGTGCGGATCGGTCGCGAGCTCGGAGAGGATGCCGGCGGTCTTCCCGCCGCGCCTGCCCGGTTCAGGAGTCAGCAGCACGTCGTTGGGCCACTTCAGCCCGGCCTGCAGCCCCGTCACCTCGCGCACCGCGCGGACGGCGGCGACCCCGGTCACCAGCGACAGCCAGCCCGCGCGCGGGGCGGCCGCGGCGAGCACGGCCACCGTGACGGAGATGGAGAGCTGGGTGCCGGCGGGCGCCGACCACGGGCGCAGGTGCCGGCCGCGGCCGGCGGTCTGGACGTCGGCGATGAGCACGCGCCCGGGCTCGTCGCCCGCGCGCACCCCGTCGGCCAGGTCGGCGTTGGTCGAACCCGTGCTGGGCACCACGGCCACGTCGTACCAGCGCGTGCCGCGCACGGCCGCGGCGATCGCCGCCTGATCGGGGATCATCGGGGCCCTCTCCTTCACCCGGGCAGGATCACGTGTGTCGGCCACTGGGGCGACCCTGCAGTTCGACACCGACTCTATTGGTTAGAGTCGGGGGTATGACGAGTGCCTCCACCACCGACGGCGCAGCCGGCGGCAGCGACGCCGCTGGCGCCGAGCCCAGCATCCACACCACCGCTGGCAAGCTGGCCGACTTCCGTAAGCGCGATGCGCAGGCCCTGGCCCCCATGGGTCAGGCCGCGATCGACCGCGTGCACGAGAAGGGCCGGCTCACGGCCCGCGAGCGCGTCCTGGCGCTGCTCGACGAGGGCTCCTTCGTCGAGCTCGACAAGTTGGCGCAGCACCGCTCCACCAACTTCGGCATGGGCGCCAAGCGTCCGGTCGGCGACGGCGTGGTGGCCGGCTACGGCACCATCGACGGCCGCGAGGTGTGCGTCTTCAGCCAGGACTCCACCGTCTTCGGCGGCTCGCTCGGCGAGGTCTACGGCGACAAGATCGTCAAGGTCATGGACCTGGCCACCAAGACCGGCCGCCCGCTGGTCGGCATCATCGACGGTGCCGGTGCCCGCATCCAGGAGGGCGTGGTCTCCCTCGCGCTGTACTCGAAGATCTTCTTCCGCAACACCCAGGCCTCGGGCGTCATCCCGCAGATCTCGGTGATCATGGGCGCGGCCGCCGGCGGCCACGTGTACTCCCCCGCGCTCACCGACTTCGTGGTCATGGTCGACCACGAGAGCCAGATGTTCATCACCGGCCCGGACGTGATCAAGTCCGTGACCGGCGAGGAGGTCACCAAGGAGGAGCTGGGCGGCGCCCAGACCCACATGAGCAAGTCGGGCACCGCGCACTACGTGGCGTCCGGCGAGCAGGACGCGCTCGATTACGTCCGCGAGCTGATGACCTACCTGCCCTCGAACAACCGCACCGAGGCGCCGCGCTTCGTGCCCACCGATCCGCTCACCGGGTCGATCGAGGAGTCGGTGAACGACGAGGACCGCGAACTGGATTCGCTGATCCCGGATTCGCCGAACCAGCCCTACGACATGCACGAGGTGATCCGTCGCCTGCTCGACGACGACGAGTTCCTCGAGATCCAGCCGCAGCGCGCGATGAACATCATCAACGGCTTCGGCCGCATCGACGGCCGCAGCGTGGGCATCGTGGCCAACCAGCCCACCCAGCTGGCCGGCTGCCTGGACATCGACGCCTCGGAGAAGGCCGCGCGCTTCGTGCGCTTCTGCGATGCCTTCAACATCCCGATCATCACCCTGGTCGACGTGCCCGGCTTCCTGCCCGGCACCGGCCAGGAGTACGACGGCATCATCCGCCGCGGCGCGAAGCTGCTGTACGCCTACGGCGAGGCCACCGTTCCGAAGATCACCGTGGTCACCCGCAAGGCCTACGGCGGCGCGTACTGCGTGATGGGCAGCAAGGACATGGGCGCCGATATCAACCTGGCGTGGCCCACCGCCCAGTTCGCCGTGATGGGTGCCTCGGGCGCCGTCGGCTTCGTGTACCGCAAGGAGCTCGCGGAGGCGGCCGAGAAGGGTGAGGACGTCGAGGCCCTGCGTCTGAAGCTCCAGGAGGAGTACGAGGACACCCTGGTGAACCCGTACGTCGCCGCCGAGCGCGGCTACGTGGACGCGGTGATCCCGCCCTCGCAGACGCGCGGCCAGATCGTCACGGCGCTCAACATGCTCGAGCGCAAGGTGGCCATCACGCTGCCCAAGAAGCACGGGAACATCCCGCTGTGAGCGCCGCCGAGAAGCCGGTGGAGGCCACCAAGGTTCCCGAGGCCGAGGCGGAGAAGCTGCGCGCCGCGATCCGGTTCGAGAAGGGCAACCCCTCGGCCGCCGATGTCGCCGCGATCGTCACGGTGCTCGCCGCCGCGTCGAGCTCTGCGCCGCAGGCCGGGGCTCCGCTGAACTCCCTGTGGGGCAACAACAAGGAACGGATGCGCCCGCAGTACTTCAACGGGCCCAACGCCTTCACCAGCCAGACCCCCGTCTTTTGGACCAAGGGCTCGTAACCGGCCCGGTCGGGCTGGTCCTCGCGTCGGCTTCGCCGGCGCGGCTCGGTGTGCTCCGCGCCGCCGGGGTCGAGCCCGCGGTGATCGTCTCGCAGGTCGACGAGGACGCGATCCTCGCCGACCTCGGAAGCACTGTGCCGCACGAGGATGCGGTCACCGCGCTGGCCCGCGCCAAGGCGCACGACGTGGCCGCCCGTCTCGTCGGCGAGCCCTCGCAGCGCGGGCGCACCTCGGTGGTGATCGGCTGCGATTCGATGCTCTCCATCGACGGCGCCCTGGTCGGTAAGCCGCACACGCCCGCGGTCGCACGGGAGCGCTGGCACGCGATGCGGGGCCGCTCCGGGCGGTTGCTCACCGGGCACTGCGCGCTACTGCTGGTCGACGGTGCGCTCGCCCACGAGGCCGTCGGGACGGGCGATACGGTGCTGCGCTTCGGCGCACCGTCGGACGCCGAGATCGACGCCTACGTCGCGACCGGCGAGCCCCTGGAGGTGGCGGGCGCCTTCACTCTGGACGGCCTCGGCGGCTGGTTCATCGACGGGATCGACGGCGACCCGAGTTCGGTGATCGGCATTTCATTGCCATTGATGCGAAGCCTGCTCTGCGATCTCGGCGTCGATGTGGTCTCGCTGTGGGCGGGATCGCCGCGCACAACCTGAGCTGCGGGTGTCCGACGTCACATTCTCGGCGTGTTCTGCGCGTAAGCATTGCGTTAACTCCACGGAAGCGGAACGTTTCCCCAGCTCGGAACCCATGGCAACTCGCGAGTAACAAAACACCGTTCAGTCAGCGAAGTTTCACCGAACCCAGCACGCGCGCCGGTTAACGCAACCCCGGTCAAGGGTGCAACACAGTGACGATCGACACCACTCCTTCGGCTCGCGAAGGGAATGGACAGGCCTTTAGCGTTCATGGCGAACCAGGTAACCGCCCACAGGTAGGAACCGCGCATGAACGCAACGCTTCGCCCGCTCGCACTCTCCGAGCGCGGTTTCGTGGGCCCGTACCCGACCACGGTCGCCTTCGAGCTCACGCTGCGCGGCGATCTGGATCTGGCCGCCCTCAGCGATGCGCTCACCGCGCTGCGCGGCACTCACCCCGCCCTGGACGCCGCCGTGGTCGCCGACGGCGAGGACTTCGCCTTCGTCGTGCCCGCGGAGGCGACCGGCGCGGCGCTCACGGTGGACCGGGTGGACACCCTCCCGGAGATCGCGGTGCCGCCGCTGGTCGACCCGGGGGTGGCCCTGGGCCGACTGCACGTGGTGACCGCGGGCGACCGGCACCGGGTCTCGCTCGCGATCAACCACGCGCTGGGCGACGGCACCTACCTGTTCACCCTGTTCTCGCAACTGTTCGCGCACTACACCGCCCTGGTGCGCACCGGCGGCCTCGATGCGGCCCGCCCGCAGGAATTCCCGTCCTCGGCGCAGGAGGTCCTGCGTGAGGTCGCCACCGTCGCCGATACCGGACGCGAGCGGCTCGACGGCATCCGCTGGTACGGCGCGGCTCCCACGCTGGACGCCGACGGTGCGCCGGCCGCGCCGCGCCTGCCCGAGGTGGCCTCGCTCCGCTTCTCCGAGGACGTGACCGCCGGTTTCGCGGCCGCGGCCAGCGGCGTGGGCATGAATGCACTGCTCTCCGGTGTGCTGCTGTGCGCCGAGCGGGTCGGATTCCTCGACGCCGATCCGGCGGAGTCGATCCGGATCGGCGCGATGACCCTGGCCGATATGCGACGCCGGATCCAGCCGGCGCTAGCGGCCACCGCGGTCACCAACTTCGTCGGGGCGTCCTTCGCCGCGCCCGAGCTGACCGCCCTCGCCGATCCGATCGCCGTGGGCGCCGCGATCGCCGACACCGTGCGCGCCGATGTCGCCGCGGGACGCAGCCTGGCCGTGCTCGCCGCACCCGCTCCCCCCGGACCCGCGGAGCCGCCCGTGGTGCTCAGCAACCTCGGCGCCCTCGCCCTGGACCTTCCCGACACCGTGGAGGCCGAGCACCTACGCCCGCTCATGTCGATGGATTCCGCCGGACTGCACGGCCACGCCGGGCAGCGGCGACCATCGCCCTCGGCCACGATCTTCCAGGCCTCCACCTTCCAGGGCCGCCTGGGCATCGAGGCGATCACGCTGGGCGGCACCGCCTCCCCCGCCGCGCGGTCCGCCGTCGCCGACCGGATCGCCGCCCTCGTCCACGCCGCCGCCCGCCTCGCCCCCGCGGCCTGACCGGATCGAACCCAGGAGACGTCATGCAGACCTACCGCGCACTCACCTTCTCGGAGGCCTCCTTCGTGCGGCCCACCTCCCGCGAGGTGATCGGCACCTCGTTCGAGCTGCGGGGCGCCGTGGACACCACCGCGCTGCGCGCCGCGTACGGCGCGCTTCTGGAGGAGTACCCCGTGCTGTCGGCGCGGATCGTGACCCTCGGCGGTAAGCCGCATTTCGCGCCGGGCGATGCGGCCGTGGCCGCCGCCATCGGATTCCAGGACGTCTCCGCCCCGTGGTCCGGCTACGACCAGACGCCGCCGTGGTTCGTCGGCAGTGAACAGCTGTCGGCGCTCACCCTGACCGGCCTCGGCGAGCGGTACCGGCTCACCCTGTGGGCCAGCCACGCCGCCACCGACGGTTCCGGCATCGTCGCGATCTCGGTGCGGCTGTTCGAGCTGTACACGGCGTTCGCCAGCGGGGCGACGCCGATCGTGCGGCCCGCCCGCGATTTCCCGGCCGAGCCGCATCTGGTGATGGCGGCGCGCGGTCACATGCCCGGCGAGCTCGACTACGAGGAGCGCCTCGCGGGCACCCGCTGGCACGGCGCGGTCCCGGCCCCGGCGGACGAGGCTCCCGACGCTCCGGACGCCGACGATGCGCACCGCGTGCGGTTCGACGCCGCCGCCACCGCCGCCCTCGCCGCCGCCGCGCGGGCCCACGGCTTCTCCACCCACGCCCTGGTGAGCGGTCTCATCGCCCGTGCGGAACTGGCTGAATCCGAGGACGATTCGGCCCTGGCCCTGCTCACGCCGGTCGATTTCCGCGGCCGCATCGAGCCGCCCATCCCGCTGCGCTCGGTGACCGCCCTGTGCGGGTTCTCCTACGTGGCCGTGCGCGACGATGCGGTGGAGGCGATCGCCCGCATCGTGGCGGACACCATCCGCTCGGACGTCCGTGACGGCACCGTGCTGCGCACCGCCGTGAGCCCGATGC
Source organism: Tsukamurella strandjordii (assembly GCF_039525985.1). NCBI lineage: Bacteria > Bacillati > Actinomycetota > Actinomycetes > Mycobacteriales > Tsukamurellaceae > Tsukamurella > Tsukamurella strandjordii. The sequence continues at coordinate 423,238 of NZ_BAAAII010000002.1, forward strand.
CCGACCTGGCCACCCGCCGCCACGGCCCGCCGGTGCTGATCAGCAACCTCGGCGAGTTCCCCGCCCTCCCCGTGCCCGCCGCCCTGGAGGTGCTCGACTTCCACTCGCAGATCGTGCGCAGCGCGGCAGGCATCCGCGAGCACGCCGCCACCTGGCAGGGCGACGGTGCCGCGCCGGTCCCGATCGGCTCGTCGTACCTGATCTCCACCTTCGGCGACCGGCTCTCGATCGAGATGCGGGTGCTGCCCGGCACTCTCGGCGACGAGGCCCGGACCCGGATCCTGCGCCGCATCGAGGCCGGCGCGCTCGCGCTACTGGAACTCGGGACGGCCGCATGAGCGTGCCCCTCGCCGACACCGAATCGCCGCCGGCCCCGCCCGTGGCGCTGCTGGTGGATGTCGCCATCCAGCTCGGCGTGTACTTCACACTCCGCTACCTGGTGGGCGCAGGCCAGCTGGTGGCCCTCGTCACCGGCACCGCGCTGGTCGCCACCCGGATCCTGGTGCGCACCTTCCGCCGTCGCGCCACCGATCCGCTGGAGATCTTCACCCTCTCGCTGCTCACGTGCTCGATCATCGCCGCCGCCGTCTCCGGCAGCCCGCGGGTGATCCTGCTGGTGGAGACCAGCATCGGCGGGCTGATGTTCGTGGCGATCGTCGCCGGTCTGGTGCTGCGCCGCCGCGCGGTGGCCACCCTGATCATGCGGCTCACCGTCCGCGGCGACGCCGAGCGCGCCCAGGCCTGGAACCGCCGGGTGCGGGTGTCCCCCACCACTGTCCGGGCCGTCTCCGCCATCGATCCGCTGTGGCTGGTGGCCGTGGCCGTCAGCACCGGCGCCTCGGTCACCGCGGCGCTGGCCCTGCCGATCGACTACGCGGTGGTCGCCTGTCAGCTGATCCCCCTGCTGGTGGCCGTGCCGATCGCGCCGATCACCCTGTTGCTGCTCCGCCCCGTCCGGGCTGCGCTGGCAACCCCCGACCGTCCCCTGACCCCGTCACCGAAGAACGTCGAAAGGACGAACCGATCATGAAGGTGTGCATCCTCGCCATGGGCAGCCGAGGCGATGTCCAGCCGACGATCGCGATCGGGCTTGCCCTGAAGAATCGCGGACACGATGTGACGATCGCCGCCATGGGCGATCCGCTGGTGAAGCTGATCCGCTCCGCGGGCCTGGAAGGGCACCGGCTCAACGAGATCGTGCCCGACTACGACGACGACTACCGCGAGGTGATCCATCGGCCGGTGGAGCGGATGCGTGCCTACGGCCGCTTCCTGGTGCGCAACATCGCCACCATCTCGCACGAGATCGAGACCGTGTGCCGGGACGCCGATGTGGTGCTCACCCACTCGGACGCCGTGGATTTCGCGCTGCCCGTCACCCGCCGCACCGGCGCCTCGATCATCAGCTACCGGTTCTTCCCGGGCACCACCAACAGCGTGTACCCGATGACCCAGTACACGCCCGCCGGTCTCACCAGCGATGTGCTCTCGCGGTCGCCGCGGATGGTCAAGCGCGCCACCTGGGCCCTGGGCGATTCCTTCACCTGGACGCACGTGCGGCACGCGGTGAACTTCCACCGCATGTCGATCGGCGAGGCGCCGTACCGGTCGCGTCGAGCGAAGAACCGGGACGCGAACGAGATCGTCGACCTGCAGCTCTACGATCCCGCCCTCACGCCCGATCTGGTGCCCGAGTTCAGCCGCACCCGGCCGATGCTCGGCTTCCTGGAGGTCCCGTCGGACGCGTGGTTGCGCGAGGGCAAGCAGACCCGCACCGACGCCGACCTGATGCGCTGGATCAAGGAGGGCGACGCGCCGATCTACTGGGGCTTCGGCAGCATGCGCATCGCCGACCCCGATGAGAAGGCCCGCATCTTCGCGCAGGTGTGCAAGGAACGCGGCCGCCGCGGACTCATCGTGGCCGGGTGGAGCGATCTCCAGGGCGCCGATCTCGGCGATCACATCCGGGTGGTCGACGAGGTCGTTCACTCGGAGGTGTTGCCGCACTGCGCCGCCGCCGTGCATCACGGCGGCGCCGGCACCACCGCGGCGTCGCTGCGCGCGGGACTGCCCACGCTGATCTGCCCGGTGCTCGCCGATCAGCCCTTCTGGGGCGCGCGGGTCACCGATCTGGGCGTCGGCGCGTGCCTGCCGATGCGCAGCATGACCCCGGAGCGCCTGCACGCGGCCTTCGACAAGCTGCTCGATCCCGCGACCCGGCGGCGCGCACAGCGCACCTCGTCGCTGATCGACCTGGGCGACATCCCCGCCCGCCGGGCCGCGCTGATCATCGAGTCCATCGCCGAGGACGACGGGGTCGATGTGACGGGCCGGCTGGTGGACACCATCTCCGCCCCCGCCACCGTCGATTTCGCCGCCCCGGCGGCGCTGCCGCTGGAAGCCATGGAGGTGTGAGATGTCCCGTCGTGCACTGACTCCGCTGGAGGTGCCGTACGTCGTCACCAACACCACCTCCAGCGGCAGCTTCATCGCCCGCGGGCCGATCGACGCCGATCGGCTGGCCGCGGCGTACGCGGCCCTGCGCCGCGAGTACCCCGAGCTGACCGGCCGGATCGAGGCCACGGCCTTCGGTTTCGACCTCGTGACACCCGATGTACCGCTCGACGAGGCGAGCGCCCCGGTGATCGTCGAACAGCGCCCGTTCGCCGCGGGTGATGTGGCGCTCGGCGTGCAGCCCGACGAGGCGCTCGCCGCCGTGCAACTGGTCTCCGACGGCGACCTGCACCGGGTGACCCTCGGGGTGAACCACGCCGTGGCCGACGGTGCGCACGCGCTGTTCCTGAATCTGCGCCTGTGGCAGCTGTACACCGATCCCGCCGCGTACGCGGGCCCGGTGACCGATCTTCCGGCGGGCCCCCTCGATCTCGCGGACCGGTTGGGCGCCTCGGGCACACCCGGGCAGTTCACCGCTGTCGCCGTCGAGTCGGCCGGCGTCGTGCCCACCCCCGCGGCGGTGGACGACGGGACCTTCGGGTTCGAGCGGATCCGGATCGACGAGGCCGCCACCGCTGCGGTGCGGCAGCGCGCCAAGGCGGCCGGGGTCAGCGTGCACGGCCTGCTCGCCGGACTCATCGTGACCGCCGAACGCGCCGAACTCGACCGTCCCACCGACGAGGCCGTGAGCATGGCCGTCTTCAGCCCGGTGGACCTGCGCGGGCGCTGCGATCCGCCCGTCGAGGCCGCCGCGGTCACCAACTTCGCCGGCTCCTCGACCGCACCGGTCGCGGTGCGCGGAGATGCCGCCCCGGAGGACATCGGCCGGATCGTGCTGGACCGGCTCAAGTCCGATCTCGCCGACGGCACCGTGGTCGCCGCCCTCACCGGCGCGGCCGGCGTGCAGGTGACGGGCGGGGCGCCCGTGCGGCTGAGCAACATCGGCGCGATCCCCGCGCCCGCCGCACCCGAGGAGGTCACGGTGCTCGACTTCCACACCAGCTCCGAGGTCGATATCGACCGGGTGCGTGCGCTCGTACACAGCGCGCCGCCCGAGGCGCTCGCCCCGCTCGTCGGATTGCACTACCACGCCCTCACCTTCGGTGGCCGCCTCTCGATCGAGCTGCGCTACGCCCCGGGCACCCTGAGCCCGGAGGCGGTGCAGCGCATCCGCACCCGCATCGAGGCCGCACTCACCGCACCCGTCGGAGCCGCCGCATGACCGACGATTCCGCCGATCTGCTCGCCTTCGTCGATCAGGGCGCTGCAGCGGGAACCCGCGCCACCGGCCGCAATTCCCTGATCCAGATCGTCTGGGTGTACGACCACGGCGTGAACCTCGAAGGACTGGAGGAGTTCCGCCGGTCCCTCACCCGCGGCCTGCTGGGCCGCCGCGTGACGGCATCGCCCCTGCCCTTCGGGCGGGACCGCTGGGTGGCCAGCACCGCGGCGGCGCAGATCTCCGTGGCCGCGCAGCCCCGTCCGCGGGAGGAGATCGACGCCTGGGTGGACCGGCGCGCCGCGGTACCCATCGACCCGTGGTCCGGCCCCGGCTGGCACCTCGGAGTCCTCCCGCTCACCGACGGCGGATCCGCTGTGACGCTGGTGGTCTCGCACGTCCTCGCCGACGGTGTCGGCGCCGCCACCGCCGCCGCCGAGGCCGCACTGGGCGCCGCCCGCGAGCTCCCCTACCCGCGGGAGGCTCCGCCGCTGTGGCGGTCCATCCCCCGCGATGCCGCCCTGACCGCCCGGCAGATCCCGGCCGCGATCCGGGCCGCCGCGGCCGCGTCCCGGCTGGCGAAGGGACGGCTGGCGCCCACGGGCACCGCGAAACCGCACCCCGTCGGGCCCGATCGGTGGACGGTCGCCCACCTGGACCGCGCCCTGCTCACCGAGCGGGCCGAGGCGCTGGGCGGCACCGAGACCACCCTGCTGTTCGGGGTCACCGCGGCGATCGCCTCGACGCTCGGCTGGGTGCAACCCGCCGACGGCGCCGCCGTCCTCGGCCTGTCCGTGAACCGGCGCACCGACGGGGACCTGCGGGGCAACGCGATCGTCGACGCCGAGCTCACCGTGGACCCCGCCGCGGGCCCCGAGGGCATCGCCGCGCTGCGCGGCACCGTGAAGCGGTTGCTGGCCGGGCTCGGGGACGGAGGCCGGTTCGACGTCTTCGGCCCGCTGATCACGCTGCTGCCGCGCCGCACGCTCGCCGCACTGATCGACGCGCCACCGGACCCCGCACGTCCGGTGACCACGTGCGCCGGGGTGGGGGCGCTGCCCGCCCCCGTGCGCTCGCCGGACGGCACGCCCGCGGATCGCGCCTGGTTCCGCCTGGCCTGGTCCGATCTGCCGGGGCGGGAGACGGGACCGCGGCCGCCGTACTTGTACGTGGGCTGGACCGGAACCGACGACGAGATGTCCGTGTTCGCCGCGACCAACCTGGCGGCGGCCGAGGATCTGCCCGGGGTCGTCGACGATGCGGTGGCGAAACTGGTGCACCGCTCCCCCGTCTGAGCCGACACCGGTCCCGCGCGACCGCTAGGCTTGCCGCGTGGCCATCGAGACCGATCCCAGCCCCGAGCTGCAGGACTACGCGCACCCCGAACGCCTCGTCACCGCCGATTGGCTGAGCGGGCACCTCGGTGTGCCGGGCCTGAAGGTGATCGAGTCCGATGAGGACGTGCTGCTCTACGACATCGGGCACATCCCGACCGCGCAGAAGGTGGACTGGCACCTGCACCTCAACGACGCCGTCACGCGCGACTACATCGACGGCGCGGCGTTCGCGGAACTGATGCGCGCCAAGGGCATCAGCCGCGACGACACCGTGGTGATCTACGGCGACAAGTCGAACTGGTGGGCCGCCTACGCGCTGTGGGTGTTCACCCTGTTCGGCCATCCGGACGTGCGCTTGCTCGACGGTGGCCGTGATCTGTGGATCAGCGACGGCCGCGATGTCTCGCTGGACCGCCCGGACTATCCGCGCAGCGACTACCCCGTGGTCGAGCGCGACGACGCCGCGATCCGCGCCTTCGCCGACGAGGTGCGCGCCGATCTCGGTACCCGCGCCCTGGTCGATGTGCGCTCGCCGCAGGAGTACACCGGCGAGCGCACCCACATGCCCGATTACCCGGAGGAGGGCGCCCTGCGCGGCGGGCACATCCCGACCGCGGTGTCGATCCCGTGGGCCAAGGCCGCGCGGTCGGACGGCCGGTTCCTGCCGCACGCCGAACTGACCGAGGTCTACGCGGATCTCGATCCGCAGGCGCCCGTCACGGCCTACTGCCGGATCGGCGAGCGGTCGAGCCACACCTGGTTCGTCCTCACGCATCTGCTGGGCTTCGCGGATGTGAAGAACTACGACGGCTCCTGGACGGAGTGGGGCAACACCGTGCGTGCGCCGATCGCGCGCGGCGAAGAGCCGGGCCCCGTCCCGAGCGCGTGAGCAGCCTGCCCGCGCCGCTCGCGGAGATCGTCGACGACTTCGCCGGTCTCGGCGAGCAGGACCGGCTGGAACTGCTGCTCGAGTTCTCCCGCGAGCTGCCCGACCTGCCGGAGCACCTGACCGCGGCGGCCATGGAGCCGGTGCCCGAGTGCCAATCGCCGCTGTTCCTGGACGTCGACGCGTCCGATCCGGGCGCGGTGCGGCTGTACTTCAGCGCGCCGCCGGAGGCGCCCACCACCCGCGGTTTCGCGTCGATCCTGGCGCAGGGTCTGGACGGCCAGTCGGCGGCGGCCATCGCCGCCGTCCCCGACGATTTCCACCACGCGCTGGGGTTGGACTCCGTGGTCAGTCCGCTACGGCTGCGCGGTATGTCGGCCATGCTGTCCCGGATCAAGCGTCGCCTCGCGGCGTAGCGAGCCGCCATGCAGTTCACCGAGCTGGCCACGTATCCGCTTCGCCCCGGCGAATTGCGCAACTGGATCCCCACCACCGGCCCGGCCTCCCGGTGGCGCGACGACCCGCGCGCCACCTCGCACGTGCACGAGGCGCACCTGCGCGGCGCGCTGTCGATCCTGCAGCGCCGGCACATCGACGGCGGTCGCGAGTCCTGGCTGGGCCTGGGGATCGAGTTCGACGAGCCGCTGTCCATCCCCGGTCTGCGCACCGCGCTGCGGGCCTGGATCGATCGGCACGAGGTGCTGCGCACCCACGTCTTCCTGGAGGACGGCGTTCCGCGGCGGCGCAGCGCGCTGCCGGACACCGTGGACCTCAAGGTCCAGACGGTGGGCACCTACAGCAGTACCGAGCCCCTGGCCGAGCAGTTGCTGGGTGAGTTCGATAGGGCCACGGCGCCGCTCACCTGGCCCGCGTACATGTTCTCGACAGTGGCGCGGGAGGACTCGTTCACGCTGTTCTTCGCCGCCGATCATTCGCTGCTGGACGGCTACTCGCTGATCCTGAGCCCGTACGAGCTGCGCGAGCTGTACCGCGAGGCGGTGCACGGCGACGAGCCGCGGCTGATCCCCGCCGGCAGCTACGTGAACTACTCCGATACCGACCGGCAGTCCGCCGACCGTGCCACCGCCGATCATCCGGCGGCGGTGATGTGGGAGGAGTACCTCACCGAGACCTCCTTCCAGCCCGAGCCGTTCCCCATGCCGCTGCTGCCGCCGAGCGCCAAGGTGCTGGCGGACGAGACGCTCGCCGCGCTCAGCCTCGACCCCGACGGGGTGCCGCGGATGCCGCAGAACGCCCTGAACTTCCATCTGCTCGACGACGAGCGGGCCAACAACTTCACCCGCGTGTGTTCCGAGGCGGGCGCCACGCTGGTGACCGGCGTGCTCGCGTGCATGGCGAAGATCAACACCGATCTGGGCTTCGGCCCGGTGTTCCGGTGCGCGGTCACCCGGCACACCCGCGACGCGGAGCAGTGGATCGCGGCGCTCGGCTGGTTCGTGGGCATCGCCCCCTTCCGGCTGGACACCACGGGGACCCGCACCTTCGGCGAGTTGGCGCAGCGCTCGCAGGAGCAGTGGCGGCACTCGAAGGTGGGCAGCACCCTGCCCTACCTGCGGATCGGCGAGGTGCTGGGCTCCGCGCCCCCGCCGCGGTTCGTGGTCTCGTTCATGGACACCCGCTCGGCGCCCGGTTCGGCGGTCAACGACGCGGGTGGCGCGGGTGCGCTCCGCTCGCGCGATTACTCGCTGGAGGACGTCTATCTGTGGATGCTGCGCACGCCCACCGGACTGCACGTGGCGGCGCGGTTCCCGGGCTTCGACACCGCGCGCCGCAGCATGACGCTGTACCTCGGCGCGCTACGGTCGATGTTGACCGAGATCGGCGACGCAACGGTTACTCGCGGGTAACCCATTCGCGGGGGACTGTCGCGTGCGCCACAGCGGGTGAGGCATAGACTCCGTCTGGAGCCTGGCCCGACAACGGGTGTACACAGACGGCTGCGCGCGCACCCTCGCGCAGCCTGGAACGAGGAGATTGAGTGGCAGCGCACGCCGATAAGAAGATCGAGAAGGTGCTCATCGCCAACCGCGGCGAGATCGCGGTTCGCGTGATCCGGGCCGCGCGAGATGCCGGCCTGACCAGCGTCGCCGTCTACGCCGAGCCCGACGCCGACGCCAAGTTCGTGCGCCTGGCCGACGAGGCCTTCGCGCTGGGCGGCCAGACCTCCGCCGAGTCGTACCTGGTCTTCGACAAGATCCTGGACGCCGCCGCGAAGTCCGGTGCCGATGCGATCCACCCCGGCTACGGCTTCCTGTCGGAGAACGCCGACTTCGCGCAGGCCGTGATCGACGCGGGCCTCACCTGGATCGGCCCGTCGCCGTCGTCGATCCGTGACCTGGGCGACAAGGTGACCGCGCGGCACATCGCCGAGCGCGCCAACGCGCCGATGGCCCCCGGTACCAAGGACCCGGTCAAGGACGCCGACGAGGTCGTCGCCTTCGCCAAGGAGTACGGCGTGCCCGTCGCCATCAAGGCGGCGTTCGGCGGCGGTGGCCGCGGCATGAAGGTCGCGTACACCATCGAGGAGATCCCCGAGCTGTTCGAGTCGGCCACCCGTGAGGCCGTGGCGGCCTTCGGTCGCGGCGAGTGCTTCGTGGAGCGCTACCTGGACAAGGCCCGCCACGTCGAGGCGCAGGTCATCGCCGATCAGCACGGCAACGTGGTGGTCGCGGGCACCCGCGACTGCTCGCTGCAGCGCCGCTTCCAGAAGCTGGTCGAGGAGGCGCCCGCACCCTTCCTCACCGACGAGCAGCGCGCCCGCATCCACCAGTCCGCCAAGGACATCTGCCGCGAGGCGGGCTACTACGGTGCCGGCACCGTGGAGTTCCTCGTGGCCGCCGATGGCCTGGTCAGCTTCCTCGAGGTGAACACGCGCCTGCAGGTGGAGCACCCGGTCACCGAGGAGACCGCGGGTATCGACCTGGTGCGCCAGCAGTTCCGCATCGCCGAGGGCAAGGAGCTGACGATCACGGAGGATCCCACTCCGCGCGGTCACAGCTTCGAGTTCCGGATCAACGGCGAGGACGCCGGTCGCGGCTTCCTGCCCGCCCCCGGCCCCATCACCGTGTACCGCGAGCCCACCGGCCCCGGCGTGCGCGTCGACTCCGGCGTGGATCAGGGCGATGTGATCGGCGGCCAGTTCGACTCGATGCTGGCCAAGCTCATCGTGACCGGCGCGACCCGCCAGGAGGCGCTCGAGCGCTCGCGGCGCGCGCTGGCCGAGTTCGAGGTCGAGGGCCTCGCGACGGTCATCCCGTTCCACCGCCACATCGTCTCCAACCCCGCCTTCATCGGCGACGGCGAGAAGTTCGACATCTACACCAAGTGGATCGAGACCGATTGGGAGAACCCGATCGAGCCCTACGCCGGTGGCCAGGCCATCGAGGAGGACGACTCGCTCCCCCGCCAGAACGTGGTCGTGGTGGTCGACGGCCGCCGCGTCGAGGTCTCGCTCCCGGGCGAGCTGTCGCTGGGCGGCGGCGGCAACGCCGGTGGCGCCGGGGTGATCCGCCGCAAGCCGAAGCCGCGCACCCGTGACCGGAGCGCCGGCGTGGCCGCGACCGGTGACTCGGTGACCGCTCCGATGCAGGGCACGGTCGTCAAGGTGGCCGTCGAGGAGGGCCAGGAGGTCAAGGCCGGCGAGCTGGTCGTGGTCCTGGAGGCCATGAAGATGGAGAACCCGGTGGCCGCGCACAAGGACGGTGTCGTGACCGGCCTGTCGGTCGAGCCGGGCACCGCCGTCACGCAGGGCACCGTGCTCCTCGAGCTGAAGTCCGCGGAGTAGCTGGAAGAACCGGATCGTGGATCCGATAGGCCTCAACGTCGGGGCGTGGTACCTCACGGAACTGCGCCCCGACGCCTGGCTGGCCGATGAGGCCTACGCCTGGGCCGTCCGCGTGAACACCACCGGTGATTCGATCGGCGAGGTCACGCTGCAGCCGTCGGGCGAGGTCACCGTCGACGGTCCCGATTCCGAGGGCCTGCGCACCGCGCGCGATGCGGTGACGCGATTCGGCGCCTCGCTCTAGCGAAATCGCCCCGCCCGGCCCCGCGCCGCGCGATGATCTGTGCATGGCGAAGAAGAAGGAACCCGAGAAGGTTCCCCCGTCCATCTCGGACTCGATGACCGGTCTGGTGGATTCGGTGCGCTCCGCGGCCACCCGCGCGATGGACAACACCGGCCGCACGGTCAACAGCGTGGGCAAGCTCAGCACCGTCCCGCCCGACACCATCGAGCTGATCTCCGAGCTGCCGAAGATGATGCTCGCGATGGCCGACATGATCGAGCGCGCGAACAACGTGATCGACCGGGTCGAGCGGATGACCGCGGTGGCCGATCCCGCGCTGAACACCCTCGACGCGGTGCTCCCGCCCTTGGTCGAGGTCACGAACAAGCTCACCGACGTCCAGAAGGGCGTCAACAAGCTCCCCGGCGTCAGTCACCTCCGCAAGGCCACCGGCCTCAGCAGCGACTGAGCGACTCGCGGCCCGTTCGGGGCGGCGTCGGTGCTCGATTCACCGTTTCCGTTGGAGGAACATGACATCCGTCTCCTCTCGGAGGACTCCCGAGATGAGATCGAAACCACGCGGATTGAGTTCGGCGGATCGACTCGCGACATCGACCGCGTCCAGGTCGATCTGCGAGATGCCTGCCGCTCGGATGCCTGCGATCGAGGTGGCCCACACGATGGTCCGAATGCCGCACCACGCCATGGCGCTCATACACATGGAGCAGGGCTCTCCCGTGGTGTACAGGGTCGTGTCGGCCCACGCGCTCAGCCCTCGATCGGCGTAGTCGTTGATCGCGACTATTTCGCCGTGCAGGATGGGGTTCGTCTTCGACGAGTTGGCCCCGCGCGCCACCACCGCATCGGTGCGTCGATCGACGATGACCGCGCCGAAGGGATAGCTGGCGTTCTTCCGGCCTTCGGCGACCGCCTGGCGCATGAAACCTTCGTGGTACGCACGATCTGCACCCGACAGTGCCGATGCGTCGCGAACCCGCGGTGGCGAGGGAGCTGCGAAGACGGCGCCGGGGTTGGTCGCTGCGAATGCCGAGGCGGCGGTGACAGTGAGGGCGGCGGGGAACAGGCTGCGTCGCGAGAGCGTCATGGGGCCTCCTTGCAGGTGGTTCCGGGATGAAGTCCCTCGCGCGGGCATGAACGCGCGGGCATGAACGCGCGAGCACGAACGCTCGAGCGCGGGGAGCGCGATCGCTGACGCGCACTTCCGTGGTCCCGGGAACATCGACATCGGTAGTGATTCCGTCGCGCACAGCGCTGGGCGCACGGCCAGTCACCCGCTCCGCCCGGTCGGCTGAACCGGTTGGACGCGCTGCAATGTTGCAGTCGCGGGCTCCTTGATCTGATTGTGCCCGAACATGACCGGCTCGGCAGTGCTGAGACGAAACTGCGACCGAGACACGGTTATCTCGGACGAACGGCTGCAAGCGCGCCGTCATTCCCCCTAGACGTGATGGGCACGTTCGCCCTGCGGCCCGTAGATGCCCAGGTACTCAACGGGTTTGTCGTCGGCGCTGCCGAACCAGTGCGGTAGCCGGGTGTCGAATTCGATCACCTCGCCGGGCTTGATGATCATGTCCTTCTCGCCGAGGATCAGGCGCAGGTTCCCGTCGAGCACGTACACCCAGTGATAGCCCGGATGTGAGACCTGGGTGTGGGTCCGCGTGCCCGGCTGCGGCCGGATCACCTCTTTGAACGTGCGCAGTCCGCCGGCCCGGCGGGTGAGCGGGACGATGGTGCGGTCGCCGTGCCGGACGGGCTTGAGCCGCACGCGCGGATCGCCGGTCTCGGGGGCGTCGACGAGCTCGTCGAGCGGCAGTCCGTAGGTCCGCGCGAGCGGGAGCAACAGTTCCAGGGTGGGCTTGCGGGAGCCGCCCTCCAGCCGGGAGAGGGTGCTCACCGAGATCCCGGTGGCCTCGGCGACGGCGGTGAGGGTGATATCGCGCTCCTGGCGGATGGCGCGCAATCGCGGACCCACCTGGGCCAGTACCGGATCGGTCGCTTCGGTCATGCCCCCATTGTGCCGACTCGGCAATCGGGTTTGCCGGAACCTCGCCTAGCGGACCGCGGTCCGTTACGCTACCGTGGTGGAGTCGCCCGGACCGGCCGGGCTGAGCACACGAAAGGACTTCCCATGAAGATCGGTGTCATCGAGGGCTCCATCCGCGACGGACGCAAGGCCGAGCAGATCGGGCAGTGGGTCGCTGCCGCAGCCGGCGCGCGCGAGGGCGTCGAGGTCACCGTCCTCGACCTCAAGGAGTACGACGTCCCGCTGCTCACCTCCGCCACCGTGCCGGGTGCCGCGAACCGTCAGTACGACAACGCGGCCGTGACCGCTTGGGGCCAGGCCGTCGACGCGCAGGACGGTTTCATCTTCGTCACCCCCGAGTACAACCACTCGGTGCCCGGCGCCTTCAAGAACGCCTTCGACTCCATCGGACCCGAGTGGGCCGGCAAGACCGTGGCCTTCGTGGCCTACGGCGCCGACGGCGGCGTGCGTGCGGTGGAGCACTGGCGCCAGATCACCGCCAACTTCTCCATGGTCGATGCCCGCTCGCAGGTGAGCCTGGGCCTGTTCACCGATTTCGACGGCGAGGGCAACTTCGCGCCGCTGGATCGCCGCCAGGCCGAGCTGCAGGGCGTGCTCGACGAGCTGACCGCCGCCACCGCGCGCAACCTGGGTTAGCAGCGCCGTCGGGCCTCGGCGCCGATCCCGAGGCCCGACGCGCACCCCGCCGATCGATTACACTGCTAATCGTATCGGCGACAAGGGGGCCTCATGAGCTTCGACCTCATCGTCCGTGACGGGCTCTGGTTCGACGGCACGGGCGCCGAGCCCCGGCGCGCGCACCTCGGCATCCGGGACGGCCGGGTGGCCACGGTCTCCGCCGAACCGCTCGACGAGGCCGGATGCCCCGAGGTGATCGACGCCGCCGGCAGGTGGGTGATGCCGGGCTTCGTGGACATCCACACCCACTACGACGCCGAGATACTGCTCAACCCCGGCCTCGACGAATCGGTCCGGCACGGCGTGACCACCGTGGTGCTCGGCTGCTGCTCGATGTCCACGGTGTACGCCACCTCCGAGGACGCGGCCGATCTGTTCAGCCGCGTGGAGGCCGTGCCGCGCAAGCACGTGATCGCCGCGCTCGAGGACTTCCGCGATTGGACCGATCCCGAGGGCTACATCAAGCGCCTCGATTCCCTGCCTCTGGGCCCGAACATCGCCTCCTTCGTGGGACATTCGGACCTGCGGACCGCCGTCATGGGCCTGGGTCGCGCCACCGAGAACAGGTCGCTGCCCAGCCGCGCCGAACTGGACCGGATGGCGCAGATGCTCGACCGGGCGCTCGACGCCGGGATGCTCGGCATGTCCGGGATGGACGCGCCGATCGACAAGCTCGACGGTGACCGCTACCGCTCCCGCGCCCTGCCCTCGACCTATGCCTGGTGGCACGAGCGCTGGCGCCTGATCAACGTGCTGCGCGAGCGAGGCCGCATCCTGCAGAGCGCACCGAACATCAACAACCCGCTCACCGTGGTGATGTTCTTCCTGGCCTCCGGTAACCGGCTGTTCTCCCGCCGCCGGACCGTGCCGGTCAGCCTGCTGGTCGCGGCGGATTCCAAGTCCGCCAAGGGCGCCCACCGCGTGCTCAGCCTGGGCGCGGCGCTCGGCAACCGGATCTTCCGCTCGAAGATCAAGTTCCAGCATCTGCCGCTCCCCTTCACCCTGTACTCCGACGGCATCGATCTGCCGGTCTTCGAGGAGTTCGGCGCGGGCACCGCGGCGTTGCACATCCGCGATCAACTCGACCGCAACGAGCTGATGGCCGATACCGAGTACCGGCGCCGGTTCCGCCGCGAGTTCGCGCTCAAGAAGCACAAGCCCGGCCTGTGGCACAAGGACTTCCGCGATGCGGTCATCGTGGACTGTCCGGATACGTCGCTGATCGGCAAGAACTTCGCACAGATCGCCGACGAGCGCGGCATCGCCCCGTTGGACGCCTTCCTGGACGTGCTCGTGGAGAACGGCGAGAAGAACGTCCGGTGGACCACCACCGTGGGCAATCACCGCCCCGCGGTGCTCGACGAGATGGCGAAGGACCCGAACTTCCAGCTCGGCTTCTCCGATGCCGGTGCGCACCTGCGCAACATGGCCTTCTACAACTTCCCGCTGCGCTTCCTCAAGCGGATGCGCGACGCGGAACAGCGGGGTGCCACGGTACTGCCGCTGGGGCGCGCCGTGCACCGCCTCACCGGCGAGCTCGCCGGCTGGTTCGGCCTCGATGCCGGCCACCTGCGCGAGGGGGACCGAGCCGATTTCGTGATCATCGATCCGGCGAAGCTCGACGATGCCGTGGACGCCTACAACGAGGCGGCCGCACCGTTCTTCGACGGTCTCTCGCGCATGGTCAACCGCAACGACGCGACGGTGGTCGCCACTGCGATCGGTGGCCGCGTGGTGTTCCGGCTCGGCGAATTCGTCCCGGGCTACGGTCGTGACCAGCAGACCGGTCACTACCTCCGGGCCGGCGCGCGGTGATACCGGCACGGCGCCTTCGCCCGGGTGGCCGACGCGCCTACTGCAATGTCTCGTTGTAGTCCGGAAGCTTGAACGCCTTCTCGTAGTTGCCGCCGGTGAAATCCCCCGGCCGATTGCCCACGTTCGCGGTGATCGTGTACCCCTCGCTCACGTACTTCTGGCGGCACGCCTGCTTACTGTCGGTGGCATGCCGGGCCTCCCGAGGCGTACGCGGGCACATCGCATCCACCGGGTAACCGACGGCGGTGACGGCGGAGGTCGCACTGTCGGCGCTGGTGCGGTACGACGCGAACAGCACCGAGAAGCCGATGTCCTTGGCGTGTCGGGCGAACTCGAGCACCTCGGGGGTGGCTGTACCGGGCCGATAGTCGGTCTGCAGGGCAGTGTTGTCAATGTCGAGGACGATCGCCAGCCGCTCTCCTCCCTGGGCCTTGCGCTGATCGAGCCACGCAGTCCCGCCCGACATCGCGGCCTTCACGTCGGCCCGCCAGGTGGCGTAACTCGGCAGCTCGGCATGAGCCGCGGCGGGCGTGAACATCGTGGCACCGGCTACCACGAGCGCGGTCGCCGCGAGCCTGTGTACAGCGCGAGAGTGTAGGGAAATACTCATACCGGCACGCTAAGACCGGGACGGCACTCCGGCGGGAACAGCCACGAGCACGCCGATGAACACGAGTCGAACACCGCGTGCGACCACGGCACCACCACCACTTCGCCCGAACTCTTGTGTGTGACCCGGGCCACGCGATACTCTGAATCCGAATTCGAAACTTGGAGGATCGATGGCCTACCGGCAGACGGAGCGCGTGGCCTCGCGGCTCGCGCAGCGCCGCGCCGACATCGTGGATGCGGCCTGCCGCCTGGTGGCCGAGGGCGGCTTCGGCCATGCCAAGGTGGGCGCCATCGCACAGGCCGCCGGCGTGGGCGTGGGCTCGGTGTACAGCCACTTCGACGGCATCGACGGTGTGCACGCCGAGGTCTTCGCCGTCTTCGCCGAACGCGAACTGCAGCGCACCGCAGCTGATCTGCGAGAGCCCACCGATCCGCGCGAGGCCGTGATCGCCCAGGTCCACGGCTTCGGGACGCGCGCGCTGCGCGCCCCCGTCCTGGCCTGGGCCCTGCTGCTGGAACCGGCCGGCACCGTCATCGAGGAGCTGCGCCGCAGCTACCGGGACGGGCACGCCGCGCTGGCCGCCGAGCGGATCTCGGCCGGGGTCGCCTCCGGCCACTTCCCCGCCCAGGACGCGCGCGTCACCGGCGCCGCGATCGTCGGCGCCATCGCCGAGACCCTGGTGCGCCCCCTGTCCCCCGGCGCCGCCGCGGAGCCGCCCGAGAACACCATCGACGAGGCGATCGCCTTCTGTCTTCGCGCCGTCGGCGCCACCCCCGAATAACCGCTCCAGGAGATGATTCCCATGCCCGCCACCCACGACGTCTTCAATCAGGCCACCCCACTCGTCGATTACGACGCCGCGCAGTACCCGCCGCTGCTGGATGCGGTGCGGTCCGCCGGAGCCACTGATTCGCTGGAGGAGATCCACGCGACCGGGCGGCGCGCGGGCAGCGCCGAGGCGATCGACTGGGGCGAGCTGGCCAATGCCCATCCGCCCGTTCTGAAGACGCACGATCGGTTCGGCAACCGGGTCGACGAGGTGACGTACGATCCCGCCTATCACCAGCTGATGAGTGCCGCGATCGATCAGGGCCTGCACGCCGCGCCGTGGGCGTCCGACTCGCCGCACGCCCATCTCACGCGTGCCGCGAAGTTCTCCGTGTGGACCGCGGTGGACGCGGGACACACCTGCCCGATCTCGATGACCTACGCCGCCGTTCCCGCCCTCCGGCACGCCCCCGAGCTCGCCGCGCAGTACGAGCCGCTGCTCAGCACTCGCATCTACGATCCGGTGCTGCGCGTGCCCTCCACCAAGCCCGGCCTCACCGCCGGCATGTCGATGACCGAGAAGCAGGGCGGCTCGGACGTGCGCTCGGGCACCACCCGGGCGGTCCCGCAGCCCGACGGCACGTACCTGCTGACCGGCCACAAGTGGTTCACCTCCGCCCCGATGTCGGACATGTTCCTCACCCTCGCACAGGCGCCGGGCGGCCTGAGTTGCGTTCTCGTGCCCCGCATCCTGCCCGACGGCACGCGCAACCGGTTCCACCTGCAGCGCCTCAAGGACAAGCTGGGCAATCACAGCAACGCCAGCTCGGAGATCGAATACGACGGTGCCGTGGGCCATCTCGTGGGCGAGGAGGGTGCGGGCGTGCGCACCATCGTGGAGATGGTGAACATGACCCGCCTCGACTGCACCATCGGATCGGCGGCCCTCATGCGGATCGGCACCCAGCAGGCGGCGCACCACGCCGCGCACCGTCAGGCCTTCGGGGCGGCACTGATCGACCAGCCGCTCATGCGGAACGTGCTGGCCGACTTGGCCACCGAGGCCGAGGCCGCCACCGCCGTCTCGATGTGGCTGGCCGAGCTCACCGACCTCGCCCAGGCGGGTGCCACCATGCCCGACGGCTCGTCGGCCGCCGATCTGCGGCGGATCGCCCTGGCCGTCAGCAAGTTCCACGTGTGCAAGCGCGGGCCGATCCACGCGGCCGAGGCCATCGAGTGCTTCGGCGGCAACGGCTACGTGGAGGAGTCGGGCATGCCGCGGCTCTACCGCGAGGCGCCACTGCTCTCGATCTGGGAGGGCTCGGGCAACGTGGCCGCGCTCGACGTGCTGCGGGCTGCTGCGCGCCAGCCCGCCAGCGTGGCCGCGCTGTTCGGCTTCCTCGACGGTGCGGCGGGCGCGGACGCGCGGCTCGACGCGGCGGTGGCCCGGCTCAAGGCGGAACTCTCCGACGTCGATCAGCTCGAATTCCGAGCGCGACGCGTGGTGGAGGCCGCGGCGCTGGCGATCCAGGGCGCCCTGCTGGTGACCCGCGGCGAACAGGCCGCCGCCGACGCCTTCTGCGCGACCCGCCTCGCCGCGGACTGGGGCGGCGTCTTCGGCACCCTGCCGCGGGGCCTGGACATCGGCACGCTGATCGACCGTGCCACCCCTAAGATCGGCTGAGTGGGCAGCAAACACCTGGCGGCGGTGACGGGATCACTGCGGCGCGAGAAGGACGATCCCGAGGTCAGCTCCACGGAGCTGTTCTACGACCTGGTGTACGTCTTCGTCGCCATCCAGCTCGCCAAGTTCCTGGTGGAGAACCTCACCGGGATCGGCGCGCTGCAGGCCACGGTGATGTTCGCCGCCGCCTGGTGGGCGTGGAACTACACCACCTGGACCGCGGTCTGGCACAATCCGCGGGCGCTCCCGGTACGCGGCCTGTTCCTCACGCTCATGCTGCTCACGCTGATCATGGCGTCGGCGATCCCCGAGGCCTTCGAATCCCGCGGGCTGGAGTTCGCCATCGCCATCACGGCGATGCAGGTGCTGCGGCCCGCCTACATGGTGGTGGCGCTGCGGAACCGGCCCGAGGGCAGGTACTTCCACAGCCTGGCGGTCTGGTCGATCGTCGCCGGAGCGCTGTGGATCGCGGGGGCCTTCCAGCACGACGGTGCCCGCCTGGCCCTGTGGGGCGGCGCGATCGCGATCGAACTGGCGGGGCCGATCTTCCGGTTCCGGCTTCCCGGCCGCGGCGCGGTACCGCTCGAATCCTGGCCCGTGGCACCGGGGCACCTGGCCGAACGGTGCCGGCTGATCGTGATCGTCGCGCTGGGCGAGGCGGTGCTCTCCGCCGGACGCACCTACGCCGATCTGGAGCCCGGATGGGGCACGCTCGGCACCCTCGTGATCGGCTTCGTGACCTGCGGCGCGCTGTGGTGGCTGTACTTCGCCCGGCACTCCGCGCAGGCGCTGGACCGGATGCGCGGCTCGTCCGAGATGACCCGGATGGGCCTGCACGGCTACGCCTACTCGCACGCGCTGATCGTGGGCGCGATCCTGGTGACGGCGGTGGGCACCGAACTGATGATGGCGCACCCCGGTGAGGCCACCCGGCTCGCCACCGGGACGGCGATCGTGGGTGGCCCGCTGCTCTACCTCGTCGGTCTCACGCTGTTCGTGTACCTCACCGGCGGCATCGACGGCACCGAGCGCGTGATCGTCTACGTGGGCCTGAGCATCACCGCGGTGCTCGCCGTGGTCGTGGTGCTCACGAAGGTCCCGCTCGTGCTGGCGGCGGGCATCATGCTCGCCCTGCTCATCGGTTTCGTGGCCGCCGCGGGCTGGCACGCCCGCCGGGTGGAGCCGGACGGCGTCACGGCCAGGTGATCACACCGCGCTGGAAGGTCTGCGAGAAGCTGTTGCCCGTGCGGATCTCCGGCCCCGTGGGGTAGCCGTACTTGCCGGACTCGCGCTTGTCGGCGCTCCACTTCACCAGGATCTCGCCCCACACCGGCCAGGTGCCGCTCGTCGGCGACCAGTAGATGACGCCGCCCTGGAAGGCGTTCATGGCGCCGCTCACGCTGTTGAACGGGCCGCGTGCCTGGATCTCGTCGGTGATCGGGTAGCCGAGCGGGCCGTTCTCCCAGCGGTTCTCGCCCCACTTGGCGCGGATGGCGCCGCCGATCTGGTGAGCATTGCCGCCGTCGACGCTCGGGTGCCAGTAGAAGGAGGTGTTCTCCTTGAAGGTCTGGAACTTGCCGCCGCGGGCGGCGTTCGACTCGGCGATCAGGGGCACACCCCAGCGGGCCCAGCCGCCGGTCGCGAAGTAGGAGACCTCGATCTGGCCCTTCACCAGGAAGCGGCCCACCTGCTGATCCGCCTTGGCGACGGCGGTCACGGTGCCGCTGATCCCCACGGCGAGGGCGGCGGCAGCGACGGCGACCCGCAGGGCGGTGCGGCGCTGGCTGAGATGCGTGGCGTGCGTAGTCATGCCTACTCCTTAGTTTCAACCTCACATTCATCATGAATCACATGAGTCACACAGGCAACAATAAGAGAGGGCGTGTCGGCGGTGACGCGCACCACCGACACGCCCTCGGGCCGGTTCGATCCGGGTGACGCTCAGGCGATCAGTACGACCACGCCTTGAGCGCCTCGGTGTTGCGGGCCGCCGGCGGGCCGAAGACGTGCACATCGTCCTCCGACCCGAAGGGCTTCCAGTCGTCACCGGGGACACCGGTCTTGATGAACTGCAGCCACCGGCCGTGGATGTCGTCGGCCAACGCCTGCGGCGCGCCATCGCCCGCGTACATCGTGAAACCGGGATCGGCGATGTTGTCGAAGGCGAAGCCCAGGTCGAGCGTGTGCATCGGCGTCTTGGTGTGGATGCTCGACGGCCAGGTGAAGTAGTAGGCGTAGCAGTTCTCGGCCTGGCCGGTCTGCGCCGCGTACGTGGGTCCGCCGAAGGCACCGTCGGACAACAGCTCGAGGAAGATCTCGCCCGCCGTGAGCGTGCCCCCGTACACCTTCTTGTAGGCGGTGACCACGGGCTCGGTGACCCCGAGCGGCCGCAGCAGCACATCGAGCGTCTTGAGGGTGTGCTCCCCCGGGACGAACTCGCCGAAGACGCGCCAGAAGTCGGACTCCTTCTGGTTGTTGCCGATCAGCATGCGCACCGGCACCGGCCCGCGGTTGAGCCGGCTCACGGGATTGACCGGCACCAGATCGTTGTCGACCACCGGCGGGAACAGGGTCAGGACGTTGTGCGGGCTCAGCTTGCGCATCACCTTCGCCACCGCCGCCGCCTGCTCACGCGGGTCCTTATCGCGCAGCGCCGCCGCGGTCAGGTGCAGGCCCAGGGCGGGCTTGAGCGGCTCGGCCGCCTGCTTGGCGGTTTCCACGGGCGCCGCCACACCGATACCCGATTCGCAGATCACCTGATGGAACAGGCTTCCCGCGTACTTCGTGGTGGCCAGGGTGGACACGCTCATCGAGCCCGCGGACTCGCCACCGATCGTGACGTGCTTGGGATCGCCGCCGAAGGACTCGATGTTGGCCTGCACCCACTGCAGTGCCGCGATCTGATCGTGCAGGCCGCGATTGTCCGGTGCGTCGGGCAGATGGGTGAAGCCCTCCAGGCCCACGCGGTAGTTGGCCGAGACGTACACCACGCCGTCCCGCGCGAAGGTGGTGCCGTCGAACAGGGACTGCGCCGTGCTGCCCATCGCGAACGAGCCGCCGTAGAACCACACGTACACGGGAAGGTTCGCGCCGGGCTGCGCGTCCGGCGGGGTCCACACGTTGAGCGTGAGCCAGTCGTCGCCCTCGATCACCGGATAGGTGTACGGCGCGGGCAGCTCCATCGACGCGGGCGGCGTGGGCCCGAACGCGGTGGCCTCGAAGACGCCCGGCAGCCGATCCACGGGCTCGGGCAGGGCGAACCGGCGCTCACCCACCGGAGGCTTCGCGTACGGGATCCCGAGGTACCGCGCGACACCTCCCACCACTGCACCGCTGATCTCGCCGGCCGGACACTCGACCTTGGGCTCGCCCATCTCCACCACCTTCACGAGGGCCGCCCGTAGTACGGGTCGACCCGTTCGGACTCTGTCGTTTGCGATTCAATCACCAGTTGCGGCACAGCATCGTGGCTTGCGGCCGAACCAGTGCCGATCCGGGA
Organism: Tsukamurella strandjordii; assembly: GCF_039525985.1. Taxonomy (NCBI): domain Bacteria; kingdom Bacillati; phylum Actinomycetota; class Actinomycetes; order Mycobacteriales; family Tsukamurellaceae; genus Tsukamurella; species Tsukamurella strandjordii. The sequence goes on from NZ_BAAAII010000002.1 coordinate 444,284, forward strand.
CAAACGGGGACAACTTCATCTGTCGGACGTCTGCGCCATGATGGATCCATGCCGGACGTCCTCCGGGCGTTCACGCCCGCCACCGCCGAGTGGTTCACCGAATCCTTCGCCGCCCCCACCGCGGCGCAGGCCGAGGCCTGGGCGTCCATCGCGAAGGGCCGCAACACCCTCGTCGTCGCGCCCACCGGATCGGGCAAAACGCTCTCCGCCTTCCTCTGGGCGCTGGACCGGCTGGCCGATACGGCACCGTCGGACCGCCCGGCCGGCACGTCCGTGCTGTACATCTCCCCGCTCAAGGCCCTCGCCGTCGATGTCGAGCGCAACCTGCGCGCACCGCTCACCGGGATCGCCCGGGTCCGCGAGCGGCGGGGCGAGCCGGCGCCCGGGATCACGGTGGGGGTCCGGTCCGGCGATACCCCCGCCCAGCAGCGGCGGCAGCTGGTGCGCACTCCCCCGGACGTGCTGATCACCACGCCGGAGTCACTGTTCCTCATGCTCACCTCGCAGGCCCGGGAGACCCTCGCGGGCGTGCACACCGTGATCGTCGACGAGGTGCACGCCGTCGCGGGCACCAAACGCGGTACGCACCTCGCGCTCTCCCTGGAGCGGCTCGACGCCCTGCTGGAGCGGCCCGCACAGCGCATCGGCCTGTCCGCCACGGTGGAACCGGCCCAGGAGGTGGCCGCCTTCCTCGGCGGTCCGCGCCCGGCCACCGTGGTGCGCCCGCCGTCGGAGAAGGAGTTCGAGCTCACCGTCACCGTGCCGGTCCCGGACATGACGGAGCTGGACGTGATCGCGGGCGACGGTGAAGAGCCCGTGCAGCAGGGGTCGCTGTGGCCGCACGTGGAATCGGCGATCGTCGACCTCATCGACCGGCACCGCTCCACCATCGTCTTCGCCAACTCGCGGCGGCTCGCGGAGCGGCTCACGGCGCGGATCAACGAACTGGCCGCGGGAGTGAGCGCCGGTGGCCCCAATCCCGCCGTCGCCGGCGGAGCCCCCGCCCAGGTCCTCGCGAGCGGGCAGACGCACGGGGCCGAGGCGGTGCTGGCGCGGGCCCACCACGGTTCGGTGAGCAAGGAACAGCGCGCGATCATCGAGGACGATCTGAAATCGGGGCGGCTGCGCTGCGTGGTGGCCACGTCCAGCCTGGAACTCGGGATCGACATGGGCGCGGTCGATCTGGTGATCCAGGTGGAGGCGCCGCCCTCGGTGGCCGCCGGCCTGCAGCGGGTGGGCCGCGCCGGCCACCAGGTGGGCGAGCCCAGCCGCGGCGTCTTCTTCCCCAAACACCGCACCGACCTGCTGCACAGCACCGTCACCGTGCAGCGCATGCGCGAGGGCGCCATCGAGAAGCTCACCGTGCCGCGCAATCCGCTCGACGTGCTGGCCCAGCAGACGGTGGCGGCGGCCACGATGGACGTGCTCGACGTGCACGAGTGGCTGGCCCTGGTGCGGGGCGCCCATCCCTATGCCGCGCTGCCGGATTCGGCGTACGAGGCGGTGCTCGATCTGCTCTCCGGGCGGTACCCGTCGGAGGACTTCGGCGAGCTGCGCCCGCGGCTGGTGTGGGACCGGGATGCCGGAACGCTCACCGGCCGCCCCGGCGCCGGTCGGCTCGCCGTCACCTCCGGCGGCGCCATCCCCGATCGCGGCCTGTTCGGCGTCTTCATGGTGGGCGAACGCGCTTCCCGCGTGGGCGAACTCGACGAGGAGATGGTGTACGAGTCCCGGGTGGGCGATGTCTTCGCGCTGGGCGCCACGAGCTGGCGGATCGAGGAGATCACCCACGACCGCGTGCTGGTCTCCCCCGCCTTCGGCCAGCCCGGCCGGCTGCCCTTCTGGGTGGGCGACACCGTGGGCCGTCCGGCCGAACTCGGCCGCGCCATCGGCAGATTCACGCGCGAGTTCACCGCGCTCTCCGGGCCGGAACGGGCGGCGCGGGCGGGTGCCGTGGGCCTCGGCGAGTGGGCCACCGACAACCTGGTGGCACTGCTCGACGAGCAGCAGGAGGCCACCGGGGTCCTGCCCACCGATCGCACGCTGGTGGTCGAACGCTTCCGCGACGAGCTCGGCGACTGGCGGGTGGCGCTGCACTCCCCGCTCGGCATGCGGGTGCACGCGCCCTGGGCACTGGCGGTCGGCGCCCGGCTGAACGAGCGGCTCGGGCTCAGCGGCGCCGTCACCGCCACGGACGACGGGATCGTGGTGCGGCTGCCCGATACCGACGATGCGCCGCCCGGCGCCGAACTCTTCCGGTTCGACCCCGACGAGATCGATGGCCTGGTCACCGAGGCCGTGGGATCCAGCGCGCTGTTCGCCTCCCGGTTCCGCGAGTGCGCCGCCCGCGCCCTGCTGTTGCCGCGCCGCGATCCGGGCAAGCGTTCACCCCTGTGGCAGCAGCGGCAGCGGGCCAGCCAATTGCTGGAGGTGGCGCGCGGCTACCCGCAGTTCCCCATCGTGCTGGAGGCCGTGCGCGAGTGCCTGCAGGACGTGTACGACGTGCCCGAGCTCGTCGCGGTGCACCGCTCGCTCGAATCACGATCGCTGCGGATCGCCGAGGTGGAGACCGCCTCCCCCTCTCCCTTCGCCGCATCGCTGCTGTTCAGCTACGTGGGTGCGTTCATGTACGAGGGCGATGCGCCGCTCGCCGAGCGCCGGGCGGCGGTGTTGAGCCTCGATCCGGCGGTGCTGTCCCAGTTGCTGGGCCGGGTCGAGCTCACCGAGCTGCTGGACGCCGACATCCTGGCCGAGGTGGCTGCGCAGTTGCAGCGCACCGCATCCGGGTACCGCGCTCGCACCCTGGAGCAGGTGGCCGATCTGATCCGCGAGCTCGGGCCGCTCACGCGCACCGAGATCGCCGACCGGTCCGAGGGGGTCGACGCCCGGCACGCCGTCGACGAACTGATCGACGCGGGAAGGGCATTCGCGTACGGCGACGAGTGGGTGGCCGCCGTGGAGGATGCGGCCCGTCTGCGCGACGGCCTCGGCGTACCGCTGCAGCCCGGTATCGCGCAGGTCTTCACCGAGGCGGTTCCCGATCCGATCGGCGATCTCATCGCGCGGTACGCCCGCCGCCACGGTCCGTTCACGGCGGCGCAGGTGGCCCGGCGGTACGGGCTCGGTGTCGCGGTGGTGCACCGCACCCTCACCGATCTCGTGCGGGCGCGCCGCGTGGTGGAGGGTCGTTTCATCGCGATCGACGATCCGGATGCCGCTGATGCGCCGCAGTTCTGCGATGCCGAGGTGCTCCGGCGCATCCGGCAGCGCAGCCTGGCGCGGCTGCGACACGATGTGGAGCCGGTGCCCGAGCGCGCCTACAGCGAGTTCCTGGCCGACTGGCACCACCTCCGGTCGCCCCTGCGCGGGATCGACGGCGTGGCCACCGTGATCGATCAACTCGCGGGCGTTCCGATCCCGGCGTCGGCGTGGGAATCGCTGATCCTGCCGCAGCGGGTGCGGGATTACTCGCCCGCGATGCTCGACGAGCTGACCACCTCCGGCGAGGTGGTGTGGACCGGCCACGGCGCGATCGGCGCCCAGGACGGCTGGATCGCCTTCCATCCCGCCGATCTCGCACCGCTCACCGTCCCGCCGCCGGACGAGCTCGACCTCACCGCCGCGCACGAGGCGATCGAGGACGCGGTGCGCGGCGGCGGCGCCTACCTGTACCGGCAGCTCACCGGCGCCACCCCGGACGCGCTGTGGGACCTGGTGTGGGCGGGCCGCCTCTCCGGCGACACCTTCGCGCCGGTGCGGGCCCGGCTCGCGGGCGGCCGTCGCGCCACCGCGCACCGCTCCCCCCGCCGTCCGCCGCGGGCGCGGTTCCGGATGCCGGTGGAGCAGTCGCCGCCGATGGTCGCGGGCCGGTGGTCGCTGCCGCCCGCACCGCCGGAGGCCGACGATCCGACGGCCCGCTCGCACACCATCGCCGAGCAGCTCCTGGAGCGGTACGGCGTGGTCACCCGGGGGTCCGTGATGGCCGAGCACGTGGAGGGCGGCTTCGCCCGGGTGTACCGCACCCTGGCCGCGTTCGAGGAATCCGGGAAGGCGCGGCGCGGCTACTTCATCGAGCGGCTCGGGGCGGCCCAGTTCGCGCGCAACGGCACCGTCGACGCGCTGCGCGAGGCGGCGGCAGCGCTGCAGCAGGCGGAGGATCGCGGCGAGCCCGCGCCGCCGCTGGTCCTCGCGGCCACCGATCCGGCCAATCCGTTCGGCGCCGCCCTGCCGTGGCCCGAACGCCCGTCGTCCGGCGAGGGCCCGGGGGCGCGGCCCGGCCGTAAGCCCGGAGCCGTCGTGGTGCTGGCCGACGGTGCGCTGGCCGCCTTCGTCGAGCGGGGTGGGCGCACGCTGCTCACCTTCACCGACGCTCCCGAGGCGGCCTTCGCAGCGCTCGCGGAGGCGGCGCCGCGGCTGGGCGGCCTCACCATCGAGAAGGTCGACGGTGCGCCGGCCCTCACCTCGCCCCTGGCCGCCGCGCTGGCGGCCGCCGGATTCGCGAAGACGCCGAAGGGGCTGCGCGTGCGCTGATCCGCGTCGGGGAGGATGGAGGCATGAGCAGCGCGCAGCCTCCCGTCGACCGGTACGCCCAGCATCTCGGGATCGAGGTGACCGGCCACGGCGGCGGCCGCGCGGAGGCCACCGTCACGGTCACGGAGGATCACCTCAATCCGCACGAGACCACGCACGGAGCCTTCGTCTTCGCCGTGGTGGGCACCGCGGTGGCCGCGGCGGCGAACGACGACGAGCACACCGGTGTGGCCAGCTCCATCCACATCGACTACCTGCGCCCCACGCGCCTGGGCGACACGCTGCACGCGGATGCATCGGTGGCCGAGCGGCTGCCGAAGGAGGACATCTTCGTGGTCCGCGTGACCGATCCCGCGGGTGAGATCGTGGCCCGCGCCACCGCGCGCTTCAACCGGCGGGTGCGCGCGAAGTAGCGGTCCGGATCAGCGGGCGAGCTGCTCCGCCCGGCCCACGAGCCCGTCGACGTTGCCGTCGAAGCCGCGCCGCAGGCTCGGCCCGAGAAGGGCTCCCACCACGGGCGAGAGCGGACCGTCGAGCTGGAAGTGGGACGTGTACCGCGAGCGGCCGTCCCCGAGATCGTCGATGCGCTGGTCCCGGATACTGCGCAGCAGCCCCGCGGGGGCCGGTTTCATCCGGTACGAGAAGCCGCGGCCCTCCTGGACGGAGACCACGATCTCGTTCTGCGTCATCACCCGGCCGGGGAACAGGGCGACCCGCATCGAGATCACGCCGCCGGGCCGCAGATCGCAGCGGGCCGAGACGGCGAAGGGGTTCCATTCGCCGTAGCTGTCGAAGTCGGTGAGCGCCTGCCACACCAGGGCGGCGGGGGCGGCGATCTCGCGGGTGTGATCGATGACGAAGGCCATACGCACCAATCTAGAACACGTTTCACTACTGCGACCCGAGTCACAGTCATTTCCTTTGAGGAATATCTTCGCGAACGTTACAGTTGCACCCTGCACGTTATTGCTTAGAAACTTGAAGGAAGAAGGTAGCGATGTCGGACACCGTGGAGGCACCCCCACATCAGTCATCGTCCGCCCCCATGACCCACCGAGAGATCCTCGAGGTCATGGCCGGGCTGCTCGCCGCACTGTTCACCGCGCTGCTGAGCACCACCATCGTGTCCACGGCACTCCCGCGGATCATCGCCGACCTGCACGCCTCGCAGACCGCGTTCTCCTGGGTCATCACCACCGCGCTGCTTGCCAACGCCGCGTCCACCCCGATCTGGGGCAAGCTGGCCGACCTGTTCAACAAGAAGGTCCTGGTCCAGGCCGCGATCGTCATCTTCGTGGCGGGCTCGGTGATCGCCGGCGCCTCGCCCAACGTCGAGGTGCTCCTCGGCGCCCGCGTGATCCAGGGCATCGGCATGGGCGGCCTCACCGCCCTGGTCGTGGCCATCATCGGCAGCATCATCCCGCCGCGTGAGCGCGGCCGGTACTCCGGTTACATGGGCGCCGTCATGGCCGTCTCGATGTCCGGCGGACCCATCCTGGGCGGCGTCATCACCGACCACATCGGCTGGCGCTGGTGCTTCTACGTGAGCGTCCCGCTGGCCGTCGGCGCGCTGATCCTCATCCAGCGCACCCTGCACCTGCCCACCCAGCGCAAGAACGACGTCTCGATCGACTGGCTCGGCGCCACCCTGCTCACCGCGGGCGTCTCGGTTCTGCTGATCTGGGTCTCGTTCGCCGGCAAGAACTACGAATGGATCTCCAGCACCTCGGCCGCCTACCTGATCGCGGGCTTCCTACTGCTGGGCCTCACCGTGTACGTCGAATCGCGGGCCAAGGATCCGATCATTCCGCTGCACATCATCACCGAGCGCACCACCGCGCTCGCGATCATCGCCTCGATCGCGGTGGGTGTCGGCATGTTCGGCGCCACGTCCTTCCTGGGCCTGTACTTCCAGACCTCGCGCGGCTACTCCCCCACGATGGCGGGCGTGCTCACCATCCCGATGGTGCTGGGCATGCTGGTCTCGTCGGTGGCCTCGGGCCAGCTCATCACCCGCACCGGCAAGTGGAAGCCCTTCGTCGTGGGCGGCGCGGTGATCATGGTCATCGGCTTCACCCTGCTGGGCACCATCGACCACGAGACCCCGCTGAGCACCGTGATGCTGTACATCGCGATCGTCGGCCTCGGTGTCGGCTCGCTCATGCAGAACCTGGTGCTGGCCGTGCAGAACACGGTGAGCGTGCAGAACATCGGCTCGGCGTCGAGCTCGGTGGCCTTCTTCCGTACCTTCGGCGGCGCGATCGGCGTCTCCGCCCTGGGCGCCGTGCTGACCTCGCGGGTCTCCGATCTCACCCAGAGCGGCCTGGCCAAGCTGGGCATCCACGCTCCGGCGGGCGGCTCGGGCAGCGGCGCGCAGCTCGACCTGACGGCGCTCCCCGGCCCGATCCAGGAGATCATCCGCGCCTCGTACGGCGATGCGACGGGCCGCATCTTCCTGGTCGCCGCCGCCTGTGCGGTGGTCACCCTGATCGCGGTGGCGCTGCTGCCGAACCGGCCGCTGCGCACCACGCTCGACATGGAACCGGCGGGCGAAAAGACCAACTGAGGTGTTACTGAAGTTTCCATTGTGACGAGGGAGGCGGCATACTTGTGCGCATGACGCGCAAGACCGCCTCCCTCATCGCCCCGCTCGTCGCGGGCGCCGCACTGCTGACCGCCGGGTGCGCCGGCTACGCCGGAGCCGACCCCGCGACACCGTCGAAGTCGGGCTCGGCCGCCCCCACCACCGCGAAGGCCCCCGCCAAGCCCGGCTCGATCGTCGGCTCGCAGTGGCGCTTCAAGAGCGACCCCGTCGCATGGTTCCGCGTGCAGGGCTCGAACATCTCGGGCAACGACTCCTGCAACGCCTTCTCGGGCACCGCGACCGCGCTGACCAACGCCGCCGACAAGGTGGACTTCGGCGCCGGCGTCGCGAGCACCCAGAAGTACTGCCCCGATCCGAAGGGCACTCAGACCGCCATCCGCGAGGCGCTCACCGGCCTGCGGCAGTGGTCGCGCTCCGGCTCCGAGCTGGTGCTGACCGATGCGGCGAACAACCGCACCTGGACCTTCGTGCTCACCGGTTCCGGCGCCTCGACGGCCCCGTCGGCGAGTGCCGCTCCGTCGGTGAGCACCCTGCCCGCCACCAGCGCGGCCCCGACGGCCACCAGCTCGGCGGCACCGGCGACCACCACCACCGCGGCGCGCTAACTCAGTCCATCGCGCCCGCGGCCCACATGGCCGCGGCGATCTCCACCCGATTGCGGGCGCCGAGCCGCTGCCCGATGGCACTGAGGTGGGTCTTCACCGTGCCCAGGCTGATCACCAGTTCGTCGGCGATCTCGGCGTTGGTGCGTCCGCGGGCCACGCAGGAGGCCACCTCGCGTTCGCGCGGGGTGAGTCCGGCGATCGCGTCCGCGGCCGCGCCCCGGGAGCCCGCTCCTCGGTTCCGGGCCAGGAGATCCACGGTGAGTTCGGGGCTGATCAAGGCATCGCCCTCGGCGGCGGCGCGGACGGCCGCCACCAGCAGTTCCGGCCCCGCGTCCTTGAGCAGGAAGCCCGACGCCCCTGCGGCCAGCGCATCGTCGACGTAGTCCGGCTCGCCGAAGGTCGTCACCATCACCGCCCGGGTGCCGGCCTCGGTCACCCGGCGGCACACCTCGATACCGTCCAGCCGGGGCATCCGGATGTCGAGCAGGGCCACGTCCGGCCGGGTCTGCGCGATCACCGAGATCGCCTCGGCACCGTCGGCGGCCTGACCGACCACCTCGATGTCGGGAGCGGCCCCCAGGATCATCGCGAACCCCATCCGCACCATCTCCTGATCGTCGGCGAGCACCACCGTGATCGGCATATCAGGAACCTCCATCGATCGGCAGGTGTGCGGTGAGGCGCCAGCCGGCGCCCTCGGGTCCATCGGGGCCGGAGGTCACCGTGCCCCCGACGGTGGCCGCCCGCTCGGCCAGGCCGATCAGTCCGGTGCCACCGCCCGGTCCGGGGCCGGGCGGAGCGTCGGCGGAGGCACCGTCGTCGACCACGTCCACCCGCAGGTCACCGTCGACCCGCCCGACGGTGACCCGCACGGTGCTGCCGGGTGCGTGCCTGCGGGCGTTGGTGAGTCCCTCCGCGACCACCCGGTGCGCCACCAGACGCACCAGGTCGGGCACGTCGTCGGTGTCCACCGCCGGATCGACGGTGACGTCCACGCCGGTCTGGGCCAGTTCGCCGAGCGAGGCCGAGAGCTCCGATCCGGAGGCGGACGGGGCCAGCGGCGGCGGCGCCTCGCCCGGTTCGCGCAGGGTGCCGACCATGGCTCGGATGTCGGCCAGGGCGCGCGAACCGCTGCGCTCGATGCGGGCCAGCGTGCCGTCGGCGTCCGCGCCCGCGGCGATCCCGGCCTGGGCGAGCACCACGATGCCCGTCACCTCGTGGGCGATCACGTCGTGCAGTTCGCGCGCCATCGCCGTTCGCTCCGTCATCTGAACCTCCGATCGGGTCTGCTCGAGTCGTCGCTCCGCTGTTCTGTGCTTGTGCCCGAACATGATCGACACGTACACCGCACCGGCGGCGAGGACGGCGATCAGCCACATGCCCGTGTCCTGCAGCGCGACCGGCACCACGGGGAGCACGGCGAGCAGGGCCGCGACGGCCTCGAGCGCACCGTCGGCCGCGGTGTCGGCCTGCGCCGCGGCGAGCCCCGCGGCGATCACGAACGCCCAGCACACCCCCGCCGGCCAGATCGGGTCCGGCGCCACCACCGCGCCCGCGACGAACGCGGCCGCCGCGATCACGATCCCGCTCCAGGCCGCGGCGGCGGGCGCCCGGCGCAGGAGAGCCATCACCGTGATGAGGGCACCCACCGACCCCACGCCGTTCACGAGCAGTCCCAGGTCCGACGACGTCGAGGCGATCGAGAGCAGCGTGCCGACGGCCCATCCCAGGATGAGCAGCCCGATCACCACGATCCGGTTCGCTCGCGTCATGACCACGTCGTCATCCGGCTTCCACCCCTGTCGAAGTCGCGCCCAGCGGGCCGCTCGCGACGCAGTGGCGGCACCGACCGCCAGGTGACCGCGCGCAGCACCCATTCCAGTGGACCGTAGCGCAGCCCGGACAGCCACACCCGGCTCCCCACCGACTGCGCCGCGATGATCGCGACCGCGACCGCCAGCACCGTCGCCAGTGGGGTCTGCGGCCCCAGCACGCCCACGGCCTTCAGCACGACCACGACGACCGAGGCGGTCACGTAGTTGGTCAACGACATCCGGCCGAGGGGTTCGAAGACGGCGCGCAGTGCCGCCCGGGCCGGTCGCCAGTGCCAGGCGATCGCGAGGACGCCGATGTAGACGATCGCCGCCGCGACTCCCGCTCGCGTCCCTTCCACGGAGTACCGCGGGTCGCCGCCGATCGACGAGTAGGCCAGCAGCAGCGGCACGGCGGCGAGGAGCCCCACTCCGGCCAGCCACAGCCCCGCCCTCGGCGAGCGCTCCAGCCGCGCGGGCACGCCGATGCCGGCGGCGCCGGCGCCCACCAGCATCAGCCCCGGCGTGGAGTCGGTCGCTCCCGCTCCCAGCGTGAAGGAGGCGATGGTGAGCGCCACGCCGATCAGCAGCACCCAGCGCGGCGACAGCCACACCACCAGCGGAATCACGAAGAGTCCGATCGCCGCGTAGATGCGCAGGATGTCGCCGTCGTAGACCAGGGAGTGCAGGACGCCGATCACCCCGAGCCCCACCATCCGCCACACCAGCGGAACCCAGCCCGCCGTGCCACGGCGCCGCGCACCGTCGGCGATCAGGTAGAGCGATGCGCCGAACAGCAGGGTGAAGATCGGGACGAACCGCGATTGGACCAGCAGGTCCAGCGCCGACCGTCCCGCCGCATCCTGTGCGGTGCCGACCAGGTCGACGATGTTCACCAGGAGGATGCCCAGCAGGGCGAAGCCGCGCAGGCTGTCGAGGAAGCGATATCTCATGCCTCCACGATGACCGGGATCGCCGCCCGCCGAATCCCGCGAACGGCCGGTCCCTTCCCGTCCGCCTCGGCCGAACGGATGAGGGGGCTCAGCGGGCGCGGGCGCGCTCTCGGCGCAGGTTGACGACGGTGAGCGGTCCGCTCAACACCGGCAGGAAGGCGCATATCCGGGTGACGGGACTGAGGCCGCGGGCGAACGCGGCGGTCACCGCGACGGCGAGGTACAGGGCGCCGTGTGCGGGACCGAGCACCCGCGTGATGCCCGGATCGTGGACGGTGACGAGATTGACCAGAAGGATCGCCACGCTGACGGTCTCGAGCGCGGAGAGGGCGCCGAGCGCGCGGATCGGGGCGCTCACGCGACGGCTCCGGGACGCACCACCATGAGCACAACCACGATCACCCAGAGCACGTTGAACAGCCCGGTGAGCATCCCCAGGCGCCGCAGGTGATCGGCGCCGGACTCGAGCACCTCCGCCTGCAAGGGCGCGATCTGCAGGGCGAGCAGCGCCCCGGCGACCGCGGTGAGCGCCATCGCCACGATCACCCAGACGTCGGTGGCGCGGCCTTGCACCACGGCCAGCACCAGGCCGAGTACCGGCACCACGAGCGCGGCGAGGCCGTAGCCGCGGGTGATCCGGTGCAGCAGCCGGGCGGTGCGCTCGTCACCGTCGGGCGACGGTGCGCCGGCCGCCGCCGGGACCGGGGCGAAGCGGGGGAACAGGCTCGCCGCGACCGCGACGGGGCCGACGAAGAGGATCCCGGCCACGATGTGGACGGACAACAGCAGCGATTCCATACCTTCAGTTTAACTGAAGGTCAGCGGGCGGCTTCCCACGCCCGGGCCATCTCGGCCCGGAAGGCCGCGGTCAGTTCGGGGTACCGATCGGCGAAATCGGCGTCGAGGCGCGCGACCTCGGTCGCGGCGCGGTTGAGCAGATCGTCACCGGCGGCGGTGATCCGCAGGGTGGAGGCCGACCCCGCCTGCGCCGTGCCGTCCCCCACCAGACCGGCCGCCACGAATCCCGCGACGGCGGTGTGCACGCTCTGCACCGTGATCCGCGAGCGCCGCGCCAGCTCACTGAAGGAGATGTCGGGCACTGCCCGGATGTGCCCCAGCAGACCGTACTTCCGGGTCGTGAGCCCCAAGGGCTTGAGCGCCTCCGCGTACTCCGCGTCCCACGTGCGCCCCAGGGTGAGCAGCATGATCGTGGGGCTGAACGGCGGCGGAGCAGACATGCCAGCAGGCTACCGAGGCCCGGAGACTACGAGATCGCCTTGGCGTCCTGTCCCGGTACGGGAACCGGCTCCAGGATCTCCGCGCGGGCCTCGGGGGCCGCGGCACGCAGTGCATCGGCGCTGCCGTCGTCCGGCATCTCCTGCGAGCGCACCTCGGCGTCCACGCGGGCGCGGTAGGTGTCGAGCTCGCGGGCCACGTCGGCGTCCGACCACCCCAGCACGGGCGCGATCAGCTCGGCCACCTCGGACATCGCTTCGAGCCCGCGATCCGGGTACTCGATCGAGATCCGGGTGCGGCGGGCCAGCACGTCCTCCAGGTGCAGCGCGCCCTCGGCCAGCGCGGCGTACACGGCCTCCACGCGCAGGTACTGCGGCGCACCGGCGAGGGGCTCCAGCAGGCCCGGATCGCTGTCCGCCAGCGCGAGCACATCGCCGATGAGCGAGCCGTACCGGTTGAGCAGGTGCGTCACCCGGTGCGGGTGCACATCGTGTTCCGCCGCGATCGAGGTGGTCTGGTTGCTCAGCGCGAAGTAGCCGTCGGCCCCGGCGAGCGGCACCTTCTCGGTGCACGAAGGTGCCACCTTGTGCGGCAGGTAGGCCTCGGCCGCGTCCACGGCATCGGCGGCCATCACCCGGTAGGTGGTGTACTTGCCGCCGGCGATGGTCACCAGTCCGGGCGCGATCGCGGCCACGGCGTGCTCGCGGGACAGCTTGCTGGTCTCGTCGGACTCGCCCGCCAGCAGTGGCCGGAGCCCGGCGTACACGCCGGTGATGTCGTCCCGGGTCAGCTCGGTGATGAGCACCTTGTTGACGTGATCGAGGATGTAGTCGATATCGGTCGCCGTCGCGGCGGGGTGCGCGAGATCGAGGTTCCAGTCGGTGTCGGTGGTGCCGATGATCCAGTGGATGCCCCACGGGATCACGAACAGCACGCTCTTCTCGGTGCGCAGGATGAGTGCCACATCGCTGACGATCCGGTCGCGCGGCACCAGGATGTGCACGCCCTTCGATGCGCGCACCCGGAAGCGTCCCTTCTGGTGCGAGAGCGCCTGCAGTTCGTCGGTCCACACGCCGGTCGCGTTGATCACCACGGTGGAGCGGACCTCGGTGGTCTCGCCGGTCTCGCTGTCACGGACTACTACGCCCGAGACCCGGTCCGCCTCGCGCAGGAAGTCGACCACCTGGGTGGACGTGCGCACCACGGCGCCGTAGTTCGCGGCGGTGCGGGCCACCGTCATGGTGTGCCGGGCGTCGTCGACCACGGTGTCGTAGTACCGGATGCCGCCCACGAGGGCGTCCCGCTTGAGCCCCGGGGACAGGCGCAGCGCGCCGGACCGGGTGAGGTGCTTCTGCGCGGGCACCGACTTCGCGCCGCCCATCGTGTCGTAGAGGAACATGCCCGCGGCCATGTACGGCCGCTCGTAGACGCGCTTGGTGAGCGGGAACAGGAAGGGCAGCGGCTTGACCAGGTGCGGCGCCAGTGTCGAGAGCGAGAGCTCGCGCTCGTGCAGGGCCTCGCGGACCAGGCCGAATTCCAGCTGCTCCAGGTAGCGCAGGCCGCCGTGGAACATCTTGGAGCTGCGCGAGCTGGTGCCCGACGCGAAGTCGCGGGCCTCCACCAGGGCCACCTTGAGGCCGCGGGTGGCGGCGTCGAGGGCCGCACCGACTCCGACGATGCCGCCGCCGATCACCACCACGTCGAACTCGTCGGTCCCCAGCTTCTCCCAGGCCTGTGCCCGGTAGGCCGGCGACAGCAGCGTCGCGGCCGAGGACAGCCCTCCGAGAGCACCCGGAGTTGTGACGGTTTCAGGGTTGGCAGCATTCATCGGGCATCACCATGTCAGTATTCGTTCGTGGCAGTTTCACATCGTGACCCGCAATTCGTCGCCGCGATCGATCAGGGCACCAGTTCCACCAGGTGCATCATCTTCGATCGTGGTGGCACCATCGTGGCCGCCGAGCAACGGGAGCACGATCAGATCTTCCCACGTAACGGCTGGGTGGAACACGACGCCACGCAGATATGGGTGAATACGCGCCAGGTGTGCGCGCAGGCGCTCGCGACCGCCGACCTCACCGCCGCCGATATCGCGGCGGTCGGCATCACCAACCAACGTGAGACGGTCGTGGTGTGGGATCGCGCCACCGGCGAACCGATCCACAACGCGATCGTCTGGCAGGACACCCGCACCGAGGCTATGTGCGAGGAACTGGCCTCCGTCGGGTTGGAGACGCCCGACCGCGACCGGTTCAAGCCCTCCTGCGGCCTGCCGCTCGCCTCGTACTTCTCGGGCCCGAAGATCGCCTGGATCCTCGACAACGTGCCGGGCGCCCGCGAGCGTGCCGAGCGCGGCGAACTCTGCGCCGGCACCATTGACTCGTGGCTGGTGTGGAACCTGACCACCGACGACGCCGACAGCTCGGGCCCCGGCCGCCCGATGCACATCACGGACATCACCAACGCCTCGCGCACCATGCTGATGAACCTCGCGGAGGGCGCGTGGGACCCGGCGACCTGTGCGGCGATGGGCATCCCGATGTCGATGCTGCCCGAGATCCGTTCCAGCGCCGAGGTCTACGGCGAGGTGCGCGAGCGGGGCGTCTTCGGCGGCGTCCCGATCGCCGGCATCCTCGGCGATCAGCAGGCCGCGATGTTCGGACAGGCCGCGCTGGACGAGGGCGCCGCCAAGAACACCTACGGCACTGGCAACTTCCTGCTGATCAACACCGGCGAACGGCCCGTCTTCAGCGAGCACGGGCTGCTCACCACGGTCTGCTACAAGCTGGGTGACGAGGCCACCGTGTACGCCCTCGAGGGTTCCGTCGCGGTGAGCGGCTCACTGGTGCAATGGCTTCGCGACAATCTCGGCATCATCAAGACGGCGCCCGAGATCGAGGACCTCGCCACCGGCGTCCCCGACAACGGCGGCGTGTACGTGGTGCCCGCGTTCTCGGGCCTGTTCGCACCGCGCTGGCGCCCCGACGCGCGCGGCGTGATCGTGGGTCTGACCCGGTTCTCGGATAAGCGGCACATCGCACGGGCGGCCTTGGAGGCCACCGCCTATCAGTCGCGCGAGGTGATCGAGGCGATGAACGCTGACAGCGGCATCCCCCTCACCGAGCTGCGGGTGGACGGCGGCATGGTGGTCAACGACACCCTGATGCAGTTCCAGGCCGATGTGCTCGGGGTCCCGGTGATCCGCCCCCGGATCATCGAGACCACCGCGCTCGGTGCCGCCTACGCCGCGGGTTACGCCACCGGCGTGTGGACGCTGGAGGAGATCCGCACCAACTGGGCCGAGGACGCCCGCTGGCTCCCTCAGATGCCGGAGGACGAACGCGCCCGCCTGTACTCGGACTGGAACCGCGCGGTGGAGCGCACCCTCAACTGGGCTTGATCGCACCGTTGACCGTCATCTATTTGCGGCGTTGAATAACCTCATGCAACGGGTGATGATCGGCGTGGTGGTAGCTGCCGCGTGCTATCCGCTCAGCGCGTGCGACACCCCCGAAGCAGCGCCGCGAACCCCGCCTCGGATCAGCACGGTGTCGGACGTGTCGACGCTGACCGATCTGGCTGCCGACGAGTTCGTCGCTAGCCTGAATACGATCGGCGCCCCCGCCGGTCAGCGCTGCCGCCGCACGGGACCCGGACGGGACACCGGACGCGATCGAGGCGGGCTCCTCGCTTCGCCGCAGTCACTGACCGTCTCGACCGTCACGTACACCAAGGATGTGACCATTGATGCTTCGCCCGTCATCGATGGGAACGGTGAAGCAGCGATGAGCGTGGTGATCCCGCCGGAATCACGCGGAGCGAAAACACGTTTCACCGCCACCTACGATGGCATCGACATCGCGAACCGTCGGGGCCTGCACCCGGAAGGTTATGCGGCGACGAGTCAATGGGCGCTGATGTTCACGCAGGTGGTCACGAAGAGGGACTTCCCGTTCACCTGTACCGGACCGTCCGGTGATCAAGTCTCAGTGCACACCGTGGGCGTCTGGGACGGGCTGAGACTGGCAGCCTATCCAGATTCCGAATCGGAGCCGATCGTGATCAAGGAGACAGGACTTCCCTAATCCCGTGGGCGCCCTCGCCCGGGCGGATGACGGTGACCTCCGGGCGCGGGTGCCCGGCGGCCTCGACGGACCCGGGCAGTTCAGCCGCGATTCGGTCGGCGGCGGCGCGCGGGGCGAGCGCGATCACCGTGCCGCCGAAGCCGCCACCGGTCATCCTGGCCCCGTACGCTCCGAGTTCCTCGGCCGTCGCCGCGATGAGATCGATCGCGGGAACGGTGATCTCGAAGTCGTCGCGCATCGAGGCGTGCGAGGCGGTCATGAGCACACCGAAGGCGGCGTGATCCCGGCTCCGTAGCGCGGCGGCGCCGTCGAGCACCCGGCGGTTCTCGGTGAGGATGTGGCGCGCACGGCGCCGGGTCTCGTCGTCGGAGAGCCGCTCCCACGCATCGTCGGCGGCATCGCGCAGCGAGGCGACGCCGAGTTCGGCGGCGGCGCGCTCGCACGCCGCGCGGCGCTTGCCGTACTCGCCGCCCGCGTGCTGATGCGGCGCACGGGAATCGATCGCCAGCAGCACGTCGTGCTCCAACTCCAGCGGGATGCGGCCGACTTCGAGCGATCGGAAGTCGAGCAGCATCGCCTCGTTCTCGCGGCCGTACAGGCTGCTCATCTGGTCGAGTAGTCCCGTGGGGGCACCCACGTAGTGGTTCTCCGCGCGCTGCGCGATGCGGGCGACGGTGGTCCGGTCGGGAGCGGGCGTGCCACCGGCCTCGATCAGGGCGCCGAGCACCGCGCATTCCAGTGCCGCAGAGGAGGACAGGCCGGCGCCCACCGGGACCTGCGAGGTCAGGTGCATCCGTCCGCCCGGCGGCGTGATGCCGTGATCCCTCAGCGCCCAGATGCATCCCGCGACGTACGCGGCCCAGCCCTCGACATCGCCCGGCGCGGTGTCGAGGGGGATGACGACCGTGCCGCTCTCACCGTCGGAGCTCACCGTGAGCCGGGTTCCACCGTCCGGCTCGAACACCGCGGAGGTTCCCACCTGCAGCGCGATCGGCATCGCGTAGCCGTCGTTGTAGTCGGTGTGTTCGCCGATCAGGTTGATGCGGCCGGGGGCATACGCGCGCACCGTCATTCGATCACCTGCCGCAGCTCCTGCGCGATCGTCTCCGGAGTCTTATCGGTCACGAAGGCGTCCCGTCCGGACTCCGCACCGGCGAGGTACTTCAGTTTGTCGGCGCTGCGCCGGATCGAGAAGAGTTCGGCGTGCAGGCAGCCCTCGTCGGAGCCGGACCGGAACTGGTGCCACCCGGCGATGTAGGGCAACGGCGAACCGTACAGCGCGTCGAAGGCGCGGAGAACCGTGAGGTACACCCGGGCCAGATCGTCGGCCTCCGCGGCCGTCAGCTCGGCGAGGTTGTGCACGTGGCGATTCGGGTACACGTGCACCTCCACCGGCCAGCGCGCCGCGAAGGGCACGAAGGCGGTGGCGTGTTCGGTGCGCACCAGGATCCGCTCGTCGTCGGCGATCTCGGCGGCCAGGATGTCCTCGAACAGATCTGTGCCGGAGCGGGAACGGTGCGCTGCCGCCTCGCGCAGCATGGCCTCGGTGCGCGGCGTGCGGTACGGGAAGGCGTAGATCTGACCGTGCGGATGCGGCAGGGTGACACCGATCTCCTCGCCGCGGTTCTCGAAGCAGAACACCTCCGCCACGTCGTCGCGCTCCAGCAGCTGCGTGGTCCGGTGGGCCCACACGTCCACCACCAGGCGGGCGTGCTCCTCGGTGAGCCGGGCGAACGCGCCGTCGTGCGCGCTGGTGAAACACACCACCTCGCAGCGCCCGACGCCCGGATCCTCCACGCGCAGGCTCCCGCCCGGGTGATCGACGGCGGTCGCGACCGCGCCGGACAGTGAGGGGAATCGATTCTCGAACGAGGCGACGCGGTAGTCCTGGACCGGGAGCTCACTGGAGCGGCCCTCGGGGTCCGGGCACAGCGGGCACATGTTCTTGGGTGGCTTGTACGTGCGGTCCTGGCGGGCCGGCGCCACGATCACGCGATCGCCGGTCTGCGGATCGCGGCGCACGGTGGTGACGGGGCCGTCCGGCCGCGGCGCGAGGGCCCGTCGATCGGTTCCGAGCACCGGCCGCGGAGCGTCGGGCAATTCGAACAGCAGGATCTCCCGGCCGTCCGCCAGATGCCCCGCGGTCGGGTCCGGCAGCGATCGGGTCATTACACGCCTCCTTCGGCGACGGTGAGTGCGACGACGCCGGACAGCGCCTCGCGCGCGGCTGGTCCGAGACCGCCGTCGGTGATGAGTTGGTCGACCGCGGAGAACTCCGCGAACAGGTGCGCGCCGATCTCACCGAATTTGGTGTGGTCGGCCAGCATCACGGTGATCCGTGATGCCCCGATCAGGCGCCGGTCGGTCTCCGCCTCGCCGATGTTCGGGGTGGTGAATCCGGCGGTTGGGTCGATGCCGTGGCATCCGAGGAAGCCGATATCGCAGCGCACGCGTTCGAGCATGGCGTTGGCCACCGGGCCCACCAGGGCATCCGACGGTGTGCGTTGGCCGCCGGTCAGTTGCACGGCGCCCCCGGCAACGAGGTCCGGGGCGGGATCGGTGAGCACGTGGAAGTGCGAGATCGAGTTGGTGACCACGGCGATGGCCCGCCCGCGGAGCAGCCGGGCGAGCTCCAGCGTGGTCGTTCCCGCACCGAGGGCCACCGTCATCCCGTCCTCGATCAGTGCCGAGGCGGCATTCGCGATGGCCCGCTTCTCGACGGTGGCGCGTTCGGCCTTGAGCGCGGACGTCGGCTCCAGGCCCCGTCCGGACGGGGCGCCGGCGGTGCGGACCGCTCCGCCGTGCACCTTCGTGAGCTCGCCGCCCTCCTCCAACCGGTCGAGGTCGCGGCGAATGGTCATCTCGGACACGCCCAGGTCCTCGGCGAGGTCGTTCACCCGCACGGCGCCGTGCGCGATCGCCGCGGCGAGGATGTGTCGTCGTCGCTCCGCTGCGAGCACTCGGGGCTAGCCCTGCGCGGAGTCGTCGCGCGGGGGCTTGAGCGCCGCCCAGGTCGCGAACACCGCGGCGAAGAACAGCATCCCCGCCCCCACCCACAGGTTCGCCGAGCTACCGGCGGCCATGTCGATGGGATTCTGGCCGCGCTGTGCCTGGCCGGCGCCCGCCTCGGCGACGCTCGGAAGCAGTCCTGCGATCAGCAGGCCGATCCCGTAGAGGCCGAGGAGGGCTGCGATCACGTTGCGGATGTCGAACAGTCGGGTCAGCAGTCCCTGTTTGGGAGTACCGGAGGAATCGGTCATCGGTGTGCTCCTGTCGTCGAAGTCATTGTGGCTCATCAGCGGAAGATGATGCCCAGCACCAGGGTGGTGGCGAGGACGGCGATGCCCAGCGGAACGGCACGCGCGTACCACGGAGCGACCGCATCGGACTCCTCGGCACCGCGCAGGATCGCCTTATCGGTGAGCGAGTACACGTAGCCGTTGAGCTCGGCCTCGGGCTTGGGCATGGTGAAGTACGAGACCACCACCGAGATCAGGATGTCCACCACGAACGCCGCGGAGGCGGCGACGAAGGCCATGCCCTGGCCGGGGAGGTCGATCACCCCGGTCTTCTGCAGGATGAACACCGTGATGGCCGCCAGCGTGCCGGCCACCAGGCCCACCCAGCCCGCGGTGGGTGTCATCCGCTTCCAGAACATGCCGAGCAGGAAGGTCGCGAACAGCGGGGCGTTGAAGAAGCCGAACAGGGTCTGGAGGTAGTCCATGAGGTTGGAGTACCCGGCGGCGATGGTCGCGGTGCCGACGGCGAGCAGCACGGCGATCACCGTGGCGACCTGTCCCACCTTGATGTAGTACGAATCCTCCCGGTCCTTGACCACGTACTGCTGCCAGAGGTCGAAGCTGAAGACGGTGTTGAAGGCGGAGACGTTGGCCGCCATGCCCGCCATGAACGAGGCGATGAGGCCGGCGACCGCGACGCCGAGCAGGCCGTTGGGCAGGATGTCGCGCATCATGAGCAACATCGCGTCGTTGTACGTGACCCCTTCGGCCGCACCGTTGTTCTTGAGATTCATCATGTCGCCGATCGCGGCGGCGCAGATCATGCCCGGAACCACCACGACGAAGGGGATGAACATCTTCGGGATGGCGCCGATGATCGGAGTGCGGCGGGCGGCCGACATCGAATCGGATGCCATGGCCCGCTGGACCTCGACGAAGTTGGTGGTCCAGTAGCCGAAGGAGAGCACGAAGCCGAGACCGAAGACGATGCCGACCACGGACCACACCGGGGATTCGAATCCACTGAGCGCCTGGCCCGGCCAGGTGTGCAACTGTTCGGAGACGGTGGCGGTGACGCCCTTATCGGTGCGGGTCTCGATCACCTTCTCGCGCAGGCCGCTCCAGCCACCCACCTTGATCAGGCCGATCACCGTGAGCGGGACGAGCGCGGCGAGGATCACGAAGAACTGCAGCACCTCGTTGTAGATCGCGGCCGAGAGACCACCGAGCACGGTGTACGTGAGCACCACCGCGGCCGCGACGAGCAGCGAAACCCACTGCGGCCAGCCGAGGACCACATTGATCACGGTGCCGAGCAGGAAGAGGTTGACGCCGGCGATGAGCACCTGCGCCACGGCGAAGCTGATCGAGTTCACCAGGTGCGCACCGGTTCCGAACCGCTTACGCATGAACTCGGGGACGCTGCGGACCTTCGAGCCGTAGTAGAACGGCATCATCACCAGGCCGAGGAAGACCATGGCCGGCACGGCGCCGATCCAGTAGTAGTGGAAGGTCGACATGCCGATCTGGGCGCCGGTCGCCGACATGCCCATGATCTCGACGGCGCCGAGGTTCGCGGACACGAAGGCGATGCCGGTGACCCATGCGGGGAGCCGCCGACCGGACAGGAAGAAGTCGAGACTCGATGCCACCTGCCGCCGGGCCAGGTAGCCGATTCCCAGCACGAACACGAAGTAGATCGCGATCAACCAGTAATCGAGGAATCCGACGTTCAGTCGGAGCGGAGCGTCCATCGCCAGGTTCATGGCCGATAGTCCCCTTCAGTCGCAGCAATGAGTCCACGGAATCTAACAGGCTCAAACACTGGAACGATGAAGATTGTTTGAATTTGTGCGGCAGAAGTGTCAGAGAACGGTCGCAAGACGCTTCACGGCCTCGAACAGCACCTCCGGCTCGGCCGTGGTGAAGCAGAACCGCAGGGCCGTCGAATGCCCTCCCACCACGGCGAACGCGGCACCCGGGACGTACGCGACCCCGGCGTCGGCCGCGGCGGGGAGCGCCGCAGCGGTGTCGGTGCCGTCGCCGAACTCGCCCCAGAGGAACATGCCCCCAGCGGGTTCGGTCAGCGTGAGCCGGTCGCCGAACCGCTCGGTCAGCGCTGCGTGCAGGGCCTGCGCGCGCTCGCCGTAGACGGAGCGGATCCGCGCGACGTGGGCGTCGAGCCACGGCTCGTCCGCGAGGACATCGGCGGCGATCGCATGCGTCAGGCTCGACCCGCACAGGTCCGCACCCTGCTTGATCCGTTCGACGAGTGCCAGGACCGCCGGATCGCCGTGCATCCACCCCACGCGCAACGCCGGCGCGATGATCTTCGATGCGCTCGAGAGCCGGATCACCCGGTCGGTGTGCGCGGCAACCGGCGCCACCTCGTCACCCCGGAACCGCAGACGGCCGTACGGATCGTCCTCAATGATCCAGAACCCGAATTCGTCGGCGAGCCTCGCCAGTTCGATACGCCGCTCGCCGGAAAGGGATGCGCCGCCGGGGTTGTGGAAGTTCGAGACCGTGTGCACCACCCGCACACCGCCGCGTTCGAGGATGGGCCGCAGCGCGTCGACGCACATGCCGTCGCCGTCCATCGGCACCGCCTCGATGTTCGCTCGCACGGTGGCGAACACCTGCAACGCCCCGGTGTACCCCGGGTCCTCCACGACCACCGTGTCGCCGGGATCGAGCAGCACCTGCGCCAACAGCGAGAGCGCCTGCTGCGAGCCGTGCGTGATCACCACCGAGCCGGCATCGCGCCCGATCGCCGCCGATTCGCGGGCGTGCACCACCTCGCGGAGCGCGGGTGCGCCCGTCGTCAATCCGTACTGCAGGCTCGACGGTGCCGCCAG
Source organism: Tsukamurella strandjordii (assembly GCF_039525985.1). Lineage (NCBI taxonomy): Bacteria > Bacillati > Actinomycetota > Actinomycetes > Mycobacteriales > Tsukamurellaceae > Tsukamurella > Tsukamurella strandjordii. The sequence goes on from NZ_BAAAII010000002.1 coordinate 466,206, forward strand.
CGCCCGCGCCGCGGCCGCGGCGATCCGCTCCGTGGGAAGCAATTCGGGTGCGGGCAGGCCACCTGCGAGCGAGATCACCCCCGGCCGGTCGGTGATCGCGAGTAGGTCACGGATCGCCGACCCGCGCACATTGCGCACGGCCGCCGACCCCAGTTTTCCGTGTGTCGCCATGAGAGAACTCTGACAGACCAGAGTTCAGATTGCGAGAAATATATCCCAACTAATGAGACACGCAGTAAGCTAGCCGAAGAACCTGGTGCCCGCGATGGCCGCGTCGGGACCGGGGAGCAGGGTGCCGTCGTCCAGGTGCGCGCCGAAGTAGGTGGCCTGCGGATCGCGGACCACCTCGCGCTCATCGCCGTTCGCCGCAAGAGCGCGCCGCACCAGCTCGTCGAGGGCGAAGGTGTCGGGCCCGGCCACCTCGGCGAAGCGGCCCAGCGGCGCGGCCGTGGCGGCGGAGGCCACCGCGGCCGCCACATCCGCGGAGGCGATCGGCGCGATGCCCGCGCCCGGCAGGCGGATCACACCGTCGACGGTCGACGCGGCGGCGATGCCCGGTACGAACTCGAAGAACTGGGTGGCCCGCACGATCGAGTAGGGCACACCACCGTCACGGATCAACTCCTCCTGCTTGATCTTTCCGCGGAAGTACCCGCTCTCCGCGAGCCGATCGGTGCCCACCACCGAGAGCGCGACGTGGTGCCGTACTCCCGCCGCCTTCTCCGCGGCCAACAGGTTGCCGGTGGATGCGGTGAAGAACTCCAGCACGGCGTCGTCCTCGAACGACGGGGAATTGGCCACGTCGATCACCACATCGGCACCGTCGAGCGCGCCCGCGAGCCCCTCCCCCGTCACGGCGTTGATCCCCGTGCTCGGCGCGCCCACGATCACCTCGTGTCCGTCGCCCCGCAGCACGCGTACCACCTGGGAACCGATGAGTCCGGTACCGCCGATCACCACGAACTTCGCCATCTCGCTTCTCCTTCTGTGCCGGCCCGACGTCCGCGGGCTCTGCATCAAGGACCGGACGGCGCCGCGGTCTGTGACAGCTCAGCCGAAATCAGTGAGCTTCTCCGGGTTCATGACCCACATGAGCTGCGAGATCCCGCTGTCGTCGGCACTCACGCAGAGCAGCGCGGAGGGCCGCCCGTCGTGCAGGAACAGCGCCGCGGGCTGGCCGTTGGCCTCCACGATCCGCACCTGTGCGTCCGGCCAGAACCGGGTGGAGAATCCCGCGACGAACCGGGCCACGTCGTTGCCGCCCACCACCGTGCGGCGCGCGGCCCGGCGCACACCGCCGCCGTCGGTCTCGCTCACCACGTCCGCGGCCAGTACCGCTTCGAGGCCGGCGACATCGCCCGCGTGCGCGGCGGCCAGGAAGGCGTCCAGCAGCGTGCGCAGCCGGTCGCGCGAGGCGGTAGTGCGCCGCTCACCGTCGACCCGCTTGCGAGCGCGGCTCACCGCCTGCCGCACCGCGGGCTCGCGCATCTGCAGGATCTCGGCGATCCGATCGTACGGGTAGTCGAAGGCCTCCCGCAGCACGTACGCCGCGCGCTCTGCCGGACCGAGCCGCTGCAGCACGTGCAGCACCGCCAGTTCCAGCGCAGCGCGGCGCTCGGCCCCGAGCTGCGGATCGGACTCCGTGTCCACGGGGGTGGGGAACCAGGGGCCCACATAGGCCTCGCGCCGCGCATGCGCCGACTGGGCGAGATTGAGCGCGAGCCGCGTCGCGGTCACCACGAGGAAGGCCTCGGGATCGCGGACGCCGGTGCGGTCGCCGCCCGCCCAGCGCAGCCACGCGTCCTGCACCACGTCCTCGGCATCCGGTGCGGAGCCGAGGATGCGGTAGGCGATGCCGAACAGCCGCGGGCGGGCGCGGGTGAACGCGTCGAGCGCGGTGTCCGGCACGGGCGGCTACGCCAGATCGTCCTGACGCATCAACTGACGCGCGGCCTCGGTGACCGAACCCGCGAGCGACGGGTACACCGAGAAGGTCTGCGCCACATCGTCGACCGAGAGTCCGTTCTGCACCGCCAGCGTGAGCGGCAGGATCAGCTCGGAGGCGTTCGGCGCCACCACCACGCCACCGATCACCATGCCGGTGTTGGGACGGCAGAAGACCTTCACGAAACCGCGCTTGAGGCCGGACATCTTCGCGCGCGGGTTGGTCGCGAGCGGCAGCATCACGGTGCGGGCCTGGTACGTGCCCTCGTCGATGGCGGCCTGCGAGACGCCCACCGTCGCGATCTCGGGGCGGGTGAAGATGGCCGAGCTCACGGTCTTGAGCTTGACGGGCGAGACGCCCTCGCCGAGCGCGTGGTACATCGCGACGCGGCCCTGCATCGCGGCCACCGAGGCCAGCGGCAGCACGCCGGTGCAGTCGCCGGCGGCGTAGATGCCCGGCACCTTGGTGCGCGAGACGCGGTCCACGGGGATGTAGCCGCCCTTGTTCAGCTCGATGCCCACGTCCTCGAGGCCGATGCCCTCGGTGTTCGGGATCGATCCCACGGTCATCAGGCAGTGCGAGCCCTCCACGGTGCGCCCGTCGGTGAGCCGCACGATCACGCCGTCCTCCGTGCGCTCCACCTTGTCGGCGTAGGCGCGCTTGACCAGCGAGACACCGCGATCGACCAGCGCGTCCTCCAGCACCAGCGCCGCGTCCTCGTCCTCGTGCGGCAGCACGCGGTCGCGCGAACTCACCAGGGTCACCTTGATGCCCAGCTCGGTGTAGGCGTGCACGAATTCGGCACCGGTCACACCGGAGCCCACCACCACCAGGTGGCTGGGCAGCTCCTCCAGGTCGTAGAGCTGACGCCAGGTGACGATGCGCTCACCGTCGGGCTGTGCGGACTCCAGCACGCGGGGCGACGCGCCGGTGGCGACGAGCACCACATCGGCCTCCAGCGTCTGCTCCCCGCCGGACGGGGTCACCACGTTCACCACGTGCTGCGCCATGCCCGGGCTGCTGGGCGCGAACGAGGCGCGGCCGCGGATCATCCGCACGCCCTCCCCCGCGAGCCGGGCGCGGATGTCGGCCGACTGCGCGGCGGCCAGGTCCTTGACGCGGCTGTTGATCCGCTCGACGTCGATCTCGACGCGCTCGAAGTGCAGCTCGATGCCCAAGTCCACCGCGCGCCGGGTCTCGGTGCGGATGCCCGTCGAGGCGATGAACGTCTTCGACGGCACGCAGTCGTAGAGCACGCACGCGCCGCCGATGCCGTCGGCCTCGATCACGGTCACGTCGCCGCCGTGCGCCACCGCCACGAGCGCCGCCTCGTACCCGGCCGGACCGCCGCCGATGATCACGATGTTCGTCATGGGTCCAACGCTATCGTCCGCCGCCGCGACGCGTGCGGGCACCATCGCACCCGACCGCCCACCCGGGCGGGCGCGCTAAAGTCTGACCTGTGCCGATCTACGCCGCCTACGGCTCCAACATGCACCCCGACCAGATGGCCGAGCGCGCCCCGCACTCGCCGATGTACGGCACGGGGTGGATCCACGGCTGGCGCCTGACCTTCTCCGGCGAGGACATCGGCTGGGAGGGCGCGCTCGCCACCGTCACCGAGGACCCGTCCGATCCGGACGCCAAGGTCTTCGTGGTGCTCTACGACGTGACCACCGACGACGAGGTCTCCCTCGACCGCTGGGAGGGCTCCGAGCTGGGCATTCACGTCAAACTCAAGGTGCGGGTGGAACTCACCGACGGCGGCTCCACCCTCGCCTGGCTGTACGTGGTGGACGCCTTCGAGGGCGGCCTGCCCTCGGCCCGGTACCTCGGCGTGATGGCCGACGCCGCGTACATCGCCGGCGCCCCGCAGGAGTACGTCCTGGACATCCGCACCCGTGAGTCGCGCAACGTGGGTCCCGGTCCCGGCGCCGCCGCCGACGGTCCGCCGGAGGCCTGACGTCAGTCAGCTCCGGAGGTCGGCGGGCGCGTCGGCCGACGAGTCAGGCCAGGACGATCCACAGCGCGATGGCGATGACCGCGAGGAGCATCACAGCGGGGATCGCGGCCAGGCTCCAGACCACCGTGGCTGTGCCCGCGCCGGGACGCGACTGCGGCACCAGGCCGATCCGCCCGTACCCCATGCCCATGTGCGGGCTCGTGTAGTAGACCGTGGCCATCTGCCCGGGTGCCACTGGCACGTCCAGGTTCACCCAGCCCTGCGTGGTGGGATAGGTCTCGGTCACGGCCACGCGATGCACCCCGGGCGTGACGGGAACCACCAGCCAGTTCAGGTTCGCGGTTTGCATCATGCCGTCGACCACCACCATCGGCACGGCGCCCAGCACTCGGTCGAGCTCGATCCTGATGGCGGAGGGTGCTGCTGGCATGCCCGAAAGCTATGCGGGCGCGCCTAAGGCACGATTGCCGGACGCTTGTGATCGCGCGTGCGACCGAGGTCAGGCGGTCTCGGGGCCGCAGGCCTTCGCCGACGGGGCCGGCTCGATGGCCGCCGCCAGGCGCCGCAGCGCGCCGGCGACGGTGAGCCGCAACCCGGGCCGCAGACGATCCTCGCGGTGCCGTGTCGTCGCTTCGTCGTGCAGATCCGCCAGCCGGGCATAGACTGCTGCTACCGGTGGATCCGATGTCAGGTTCCAGTGTTCTCGATATCCGCTCATATCCCGAGTACACGCGAACCGCGGCGAAGGTTCCAACGATTTAGGTGGCGCCTACATGTTGACCTACGTGCTGGACGTCGGCGATCTGGCCGACGCCCGATTCGTGCTGTCCCCGTTGAACGAGACCGCGCTCAGCCTGTTCCACCTCCGCACGGCATATCCGCGGGCACCGCACCTCGCGCGGTGGCGGGAGGAGTCACTCGCCCAGCGCGCCCGGTTCGACCACGCCACCATCGATGCGCTGGTGTCGCCGTCCGGCAAGCAGATCCCCGATTTCCTCACGCCGATACCCACGTCCGACCCGCGGCCCTCCTTCGACGAGCATGTGCGCTTGATCGCGCAGACCGAACCGGAGGTCGCCCGCGCCGCGCTCGCGGAGCTGACCACCACGCCGTCACCCGCGCTGGAAGCCCTACTGACGCACAGGGACCCCGCCGCCGCCATCGCCGATGCGCTCGACTGCTACTACCGCGCTGCGATCGCGCCGATCTGGCCCACCCTGGAGCGCATACTCGAGGCCGATGTCACCTACCGCGGTCGCGAACTCGCTGCGGGCGGTCCGGCCCGACTCTTCGAATCGCTGACCCCGCACGTCGCATGGAGCCGCACCGGAGAACTCCGTGTGGATCTGGCCTGCTCGAACGGATCGGGCGAGTTCTCCTCCGACGGTCGAGGTCTCACCCTGATCCCCAGCGTCTTCGTCGGCGCAGTGGTGGTCGCCCACGATCCGCGGACCGCACCGCTGCACATCGGCTACCCGGCCCGCGGGTCGGCGACGCTCACCGAATCCGCACCGCCCGTCGCCGCCGACGCGCTGCGCAAGCTGATCGGTGCGGCGAAGGCGGACCTGCTGGTGGCACTGGAGGAACCATCGGCGGTCAGTGAGTTGGCTCGCGTTCTGGGGGTGTCACCGTCGGCGATCTCGCAGAGCCTGAAGGTGCTCAGCGCCAACGGGATCGTGGACAGTGCTCGCTACGGCCGCCGGGTCCTGTACCGGCGCACCGCGATCGGGGACGCCCTCGTCACCCGCCGATGATCGCCGCGTGGGGGACGACGGCCTCCCCCACGGAACCTCGCCTCCCCCACCGCACGATGTGCTTCCGATGAGGGTCGGAGTGAATTCACCGCGGATCGGCGCCGCGCGGGGGACGAACGCCCCTCACCCCGGGCGCTCCGAAGCCGCGCCCGGAACTCCGCGGACGGCTATTCCGCCGAGCCGAAGACCACGTTGGTGAGCACCTTCACACCCATCTCCAGCGCGCGCTCGTCGAGCACGAAATCCGGCTGGTGCAGGTCGTATTGGCGTCCCTCGCCCGACCACACGCCGAGCCGGGCCATGGCGCCGGGAGACTCCTCCAGGTACCAGGAGAAGTCCTCGCCGCCGCCGGACTGCGGGGTGTCGGTCACGCCGTCGGGCGAGACGGCGAGCGCCGCCGCCGACAGGATCGCAGTGGCCCGTTCCTCGTTGATCACCGGCGGCACGCCGCGGGTGTAGTTGACCTCGTACTTGATCCGCAGCGGCGAGAGCAGCCCGTCGATGATGTCGCGGACCAGCGGCTCCAGCGTGGCCCAGATGTGATGCTCCCCGGTGCGCACGGTGCCGTGCAGGGCACCGATCTGCGGGATCGCGTTGGGCGCGGAGCCACCGTTCGCCGCTCCCCACACCATGATCGTGCCCGATCGCGGGTCCACCCGGCGCGAAAGCACGCCCGGCAGCCCGGTGATCACGGTGCCCATCCCGTAGATGAGGTCCGAGGTCAGGTGCGGACGCGACGTGTGACCGCCCGGTGAGTGCAGGATCACCTCGACGTGATCGGCGGCGGAGGTGATGGCACCCGACCGCACGCCGATCCTCCCCACCTCGATCCGCGGGTCGCAGTGCAGCGCGTAGATCCGCGAGACACCGTCCATCACGCCGTCGCGGACGGCGGACAGCGCACCGCCGGGCATGACCTCCTCGGCGGGCTGGAAGATCAGCCGAACCCCCACCGCCAGCTCGCCGGCGGCATCGGCCTCGGCCAGCGCGAGCGCGGTACCCAGCAGGATCGTGGTGTGCGCATCGTGCCCGCACGCGTGCGAGACACCGGGATTGCCCGACTGGAAGTCCAGGCCGGTGGCCTCGTGGATGGGCAGCGCGTCCATATCGGCGCGCAGCGCCACCCGCTCGCCGGTGCTGGGACCGAGGTCGCACACCAGCCCGGTGGTGGAGAGCTTGCGCGGGTGCAGGCCCGCGGCCGTGAGTGCTTCGAAGACGACCTTCGTGGTGCGCTGCTCGCGCCAGGACAGCTCGGGGTGCGCGTGCAGATCGCGGCGGAAGTCCCGCAGCCAGTCGCTCTTGCGCTGCAACCACTCGTCGACCCGGGCCGATGCGCCCGTCGTGCCGCTCACTGTCCGCCGTTCCTTCCCCGGCGCTCGGCCCCGTCCTGCAGCCGTGCGCGCTCCGTCTCGTCCTCCGCGACCGCGGCGAAGGCGGCGGCCAGGGCGAGCGCACCGTCGCGCACGGCCCGGTCGGCCGAGGGACTCGCGGCGGCGGCCGTGAATTCGGGCTGGTGGGTCACGGCACCGTCGGTCTCCAGGCCGATCAGCGGATGGATCGACGGTACAGCGTGGCTCACATTGCCCATGTCGGTACTCCCCAGGGGCACCGCCCGCTCGTACTCGGGCGCCACCGGATCGCGACCGATCGCGATGGCCGCGGCACGGTACGCGTCGGCCAGGGCGTCGTCGCTGCGGAGCTCGGAGTAGCTCGGCGAGACCTCGCGGACCTCGTGGGTGCAGCCGGTGGCCAGCGCCCCCGCCGCGAAGCAGTCGTCCGCCCGCGCGGCCAGCCGCTCCAGGGATTCCGCGGTCTCCGCGCGCAGGTAGTACAGGAGTTCGGTCGCGGCGGGCACCACGTTCGGCGCGGTACCGCCTTCGCTGACGAAGCCGTGCAGTTGCTGGCCCGGTTCCAGGTGCTGGCGCAGGAGCCCCAGCGCCACCTGGGCCACGGTCGCGGCGTCGCCCGCATTGCGTCCCGCCCAGGGGGCCGCGGAGGCGTGCGCCTCGCGTCCGGTGAAGGCGATCGCGAGGTCGGCGAGCGCCAGGGTGCGCGTGCGCACCACGTCGAAGGGGGCGGGATGCACCATCCCCGCGCAGGCGACACCGTCGAAGGCGCCGCGCCGCAGCATGAGTACCTTGCCGGCGCCGGACTCCTCCGCCGGAGTCCCGTACACCTCCACGGTGAGCCCGAGCTCGTCGGCGACGGAGGCGAGCGCGAGGCCCGCGCCGACGCCCGCGGCGGCGATGATGTTGTGCCCGCACGCATGACCGATGCCGGGGAGGGCGTCGTACTCGGCGAACACCGCCACCCGGAGCGGCCCCGAGCCGCTGCGCGCGACGAAGGCGGTCTCGAGATCGGCGATGCCGCGGGTCACCGCGAAGCCGTGCCCGGCGAGCGCATCCGCGACCAGTCCCGAGGCGTAGTGCTCCTCGAAGGCCAGCTCGGGCCGCGCGTGGACGGCATGGCTGAGCGCCACCAGTTCGGGCGCTGCGGCGTCGACCGTCTCGGTCAGGCGGGCGAGGGTGGAGGTGACGGGCACCGGCACCGTCAGCCGAACTTGACTTCGGTCGTGGGCACCGCGAGATCGGCGATCAGCGGCGCATGCAGATCGTTCTTGATCTTGTTCAGCGTGGGGCCGTCGGCCGCGGCGTTCGCGGCGGCGCGCGCCGTCGCGGAATGCAGCAGTTCGGCCTCCGAGGCGGTCGCCTGGGCGATGCCCGCGGCCACCGCGTCGCCGCCGCCGTAGCGCCGTCCGGTGGTCATCGCCTCGACGGCGGTCTGGTACGGCAGTCGCGAACGGAGCAGCGTGGCCATGCCCACCGTGAAGCCCATCTTGAGACTCACCTCGGGGAGACAGAAGAATCCGCGATCCTCGCGCATCACGGTGAAATCGCAGGAGAGGGCGAGCATCGCGCCGGCACCGAAGGCGTGGCCGTTCACCGCGGCCACGGTGGTCATCGGGAAGGTGAGCAGTCGGCTGAACACGGTGTGCACCCGGTCCAGGTAGGCGGGGAGCTCACCCACGTTGGCCAGGATGTACATCACGTCGAGACCGTTGGAGAAGAACTTGCCGGTGGCGGTGACGACCAGCGCGGCCGGCGACCCGGCCGCCTGCGCCTCGATCTCGTCGAGGCGGGCGTGCACCGCATCGACCCAGTCCGGGGAGAAGCGGTTCTCCGGGTTGGTCTCCGAGAGCTCGACGCCCTCATCGCCCAGGAACAGAGTGAAGACGTCGTCGGTCCGCGTGACGTAAGGCATGGACATCACGATAGCCGCTAGCATCTGGGGCCATGGCGCAACTGCACTCGGCACGCGACTCCGGCATCGACGATCCCTCCGCTGCGGCCCGCGAAGCGGCCGCGGCGCTCACCGCCGCCACGGGCGGTGAACCCTTCGATGTGGCGGTGGTGCTCGGCTCCGGCTGGGCGCCCGCGGCGGAGGCGTTGACGGCGCGCGGCACCGCGATCGGGTCCGTCCCGATGGCGGATCTCCCCCACTTCGCACCGCCCAGCGCCGCCGGTCACAAGGGCACCGCGATCGCGCTGGCCGTGGGCGGTAAGCGAGTGCTGGTGCTGCTGGGCCGCACCCACGCCTACGAGGGCCACGACCTGTCCCGCGTGGTGCACCCGGTGCGCACGGCCTGCGCGGCCGGAGCGACCACGGTGATCCTCACCAACGCCGCGGGCGGTCTGCGCGAGGGCATGTTCGTCGGCGAGCCCGTGCTCATCGAGGACCACCTGAACCTCACCGCCCGCTCGCCGCTCGTCGGCGCGGAGTTCGTGAACCTGGTGGACGCCTACTCCCCCGCGCTGCGGGCGTTGACGCGCACGGTCGATCCGACGCTGAAGGAGGGCGTGTACGCGGGTCTGCCCGGCCCGCACTACGAGACGCCCGCCGAGATCCGGATGCTGCGCACGCTGGGCGCCGATCTGGTGGGGATGTCGACGGTGCACGAGACGATCGCCGCCCGCGCGGCCGATGCGGCCGTGCTGGGCATCTCGCTGGTGACCAACCTGGCGGCGGGGATCACGGGCGAACCGCTCAACCACGAGGAAGTACTGGAGGCGGGCCGCGAGGCGGCGGCACGCATGGGTGGCCTGCTCGCCGACGTGATCGAGGCGATGTAGGTGAGCACGCCGCAGGCACTGGCCTGGATCGCCGCCGACCCCGATCCGCAGACCCGTGCCGAGCTGGAGGCGCTCGGCGCCGAGGAGCTCGCGGAGCGCTTCGCCGCGCCGCTCACCTTCGGCACCGCCGGGCTGCGCGGGCCGGTGCGCGGCGGACCATCGGGGATGAACGTCGCGGTGGTCACCCGGACCACCTGGGCACTCGGCGAATGGCTCAAGGGCAAGTGCCTGGGCGGCGGCACCGTGGTGGTGGGCCGGGACGCCCGGCGCGGCAGTGAGGCCTTCTTCGCGGCGGCCACCGAGGTGCTCGCGGCGCAGGGCTTCGCCGTGGTCGCGCTGCCCGAACCCGGTCCCACGCCGTGGGTCTCGTTCGCCACCAAGGCGCTCGGCGCCGTCGCGGGCGTGCAGATCACGGCCTCGCACAATCCGCCCGCCGACAACGGCTACAAGGTGTACCTCGACGGCGGCGCCCAGCTGGTGGCACCCGCGGATGCGGAGATCGAGAAGCTGATCGACGGTGCGCCCGGCGCATCCTCGATCGAACGCGCTGCGGTGCCGCAGGATCCGCGCGCCACCGAGGTGATCGCCGCGTACCTGGACCGGGTCGCCTCGCTCACCGGCGCACCGGCGGCGCCGCTGCGGATCGCACTCACGCCGATGCACGGGGTGGGCGGCGCGGTCGCGGTGGAGGCGCTGCGGCGCAGCGGTTTCGACGATGTGCACGTGGTCGAGGAGCAGTTCGTCCCGGACGGCGAGTTCCCCACGGTCACCTTCCCCAATCCCGAGGAGCCGGGCGCGGCCGACCTGCTGCTGGCGCTGGCGGAACGGGTGGAGGCCGACCTCGCGGTCGCGCTCGACCCGGACGCCGACCGGTGCGCCCTCGGCGTGCGCGGCCCCGACGGCTGGCGGATGCTCACCGGCGATGAATCCGGTTCGCTGCTCGGCGATCACCTGCTCGCCTCGCCGCTGCCCGGCGCACCGTCGGATGCGCTGGTGGCCACGACCATCGTGAGTTCCGAACTGCTCGGCGCGATCGCGGAGAGCCACGGAGCGCGGTACGCCCGCACCCTGACGGGCTTCAAGAACCTGGTTCGCGCCGGGTCCGGTCTGGTCTTCGCGTACGAGGAAGCGTTGGGCCTGTGCGTGGACCCGGCCGCGGTGCGCGATAAGGACGGCATCTCGGCGGCCGTGGTCGCCGCCTCCTACGCGGCGTCGCTCAAGGCGGCCGGCCGCGGGCTGCTCGACGCCCTGCACGATCTGTACCGCCGGCACGGCGTGTACCTCACCAGCCAGTACTCGCTGCGCGTGGAGGACGTCTCGCGGATCGCCGCGATCATGGCCCGGCTGCGCGCCGATCCCCCCACCGAGGTGGCCGGAACCCCGGTCGTCTGCGAGGACCTGCAGCAGGCCCGTCCGGCCACCGACGCCCTGGTCTTCCGCGGCGACGGGGTGCGAGTCACCGTGCGGCCCTCGGGAACCGAGCCGAAGGCCAAGTTCTACCTGGAAGTGGTCGAGCCGGTGTCGGACGACCGGGTCGATGCCGCGGTCGACGGTGCGCGGGCGCGGCTGTCCGCCGTCACGGAGACCGTGCGCGGCTGGGCGGAGCTCGCGTGAGCGGGCCGCGCGGTTCCGACTCCGGCCGCACCCGGGTGATCGCGGTGGCCGTGGTGGTCGGCGTGCTGATCGTGGTGGCCGCCGCCGCGGGTGCGACGGCCTTCGTCAACGGTCGGGAGGACAGCGCGCCGACCGCGGCACCGTCGTCGTCCTCCGCCGTGCAGGCGGCACCGTCGACCGCGTCGACGAGCCCGGCCGTGCCGACCCCCGAGCCGCCCGCACCCACGGTCCCGGGCACCGACCGGCAGGGATTCATCGGCACACCGGCCCGGTGCGCGGATGCCGATCCCGCCCGGATGATCGTGCTCACCGCCACCTCGCAGGCGGTGGTGTGCGCCCGCGGCGATGCGCTGTACTACGCGGGCTGGCGCTCCGACACCGGCGTGGGCACCCGCATCGACGGTGTGCTGCCCGCCGGGCCCGGCTGGGTGGCACGCGCACCGGACGCCACCATCAACATCACCCCGCAAGGGCTGGTGATCTCCACCGCCACGGGCGAATTCACCGAGCCGGCCACCGGATTCTGGGCCGGCTGAGACATCAGGTCCAGCGGGGGCCGAACTGGCGATCGCCCGCATCGCCGAGACCCGGCACGATGTACGCGTTCTCGTTGAGCCCGCGGTCCACGGCGGCCGTCACCAGCCGCACCGGGTGGCCGCAATCGGCGAGCGCCTGCACGCCCTCGGGCGCCGCGACCACGCACACCGCGGTCACATCGGTGGCGCCGCGCTGCGCGAGCAGTCCCAGCGTCTCCACCATCGAGCCGCCGGTGGCGAGCATCGGGTCGAGCACGAACACCGGGCGCCCGGCCAGGTCGGCGGGCAGCGACTGGAAGTAGGGCTCGGGGACGTGCGTCTCCTCGTTGCGCCCCATCCCGACGAAGCCCACCTGCGATTCCGGCAGCATCGCGTGCGCCTGGTCCACCATGCCGAGCCCGGCGCGCAGCACCGGTACCAGCAGCGGGGGTGCGGCGAGCCGCGCACCGTCGGTCACCTCCAGCGGGGTGGTCACGGGCTCGGCGACCACGGCCGCATCGCGCATGGCCTCGTAGACCAGCATCTGCGTGAGTTCCTTGAGGGCGGCCCGGAACGACGCGTTGTCGGTGGAGACCGCGCGGAGGGCGGTGAGCCGGACGGCGGCCAGGGGGTGGTCGACCACGGTGATCTGCATGGGGCAAGCGTATCGGGAACCCCGCGGGCATCTGGACCGTCCAATTGATGAGGGGGTACGGGCATGGAGGAATTCCAGATGGATCTGCCGTCGGTGGTGAGCGCCGGCGGCGCGCTGGGCTCGCTCGCCACGGCGGTGACCGCGGTGACTGGCGCGGGCGCGGCGACGGGGGCCGCACTCACCCCGGTGTTCGGCGTGGTGGGCGGCGATTACCTGGCCGGCCTGCTGGGCGCGGTCGCGGCCACCGATACCGAGTTGGCGCGGTTGGCCGCGTTCTACGCCTCCGCCGCGGCGGGTGCGGCGCAGACGGTGGCCTCGGCGGCGGCCACCGAGGCCGGCGGGACCGCATCGCTGCTCGGCGTGATCGGCGACGCGGTGTGAACGGGATCGTGCAGGCGCTCGCGGCGCCCCTGCGTTCCCTCCTCGACGCCTTCGGCACGGGTGATCTGACCACCGCCGGGGTCGATGCGGCGATCACGGCGATCCAGACGGAGCTGGACCGCATCAGCGCTCAGACCCGCACCACGAACGTCTCGGTGGGACAGGCGTGGACGGGCGTGGACGCCGGCGCCGCGCAGCGCACCATCGGCACCGGGGGCATCTCGGCCGGTGACCTGTCGCAGCACACCGGGGCGCTCAAGGAGTCGGTCACGGTGGCCGCCGAGAAGGTGCGCACCGGCCAGGCCGATCTCCAGCGGATCCTCGACTCCTTCGTCCAGCAGGCCGAGGCGGCGAATCCGTCGCTGGCGAATCCCACCGGGCTCATCGCCGTGCTCACGCTGGCCGCCGATCATCTGCAGCAGGCGCTCGACGTGCTCAAGCGGGTGCGCGGCGAGCTCGACGGCGAGACCGGCAAGGTCAACGAACTCGCATCCAGCACGCCCACCGCACCCGGCACCGTCGACGGTGGTGGTGCGGCCACCACGCCGGCCTCGGCCACCGGGACCGCCCCTGCCGCCACCGCCTCGCCCGGCGGCGGCGCGAGCACCGGCGGTGGCGGTTCGTCCGGGGGCGGCGGGTTGAGCACGCTGCCGGCCGCGCTCACGGGATCGTCGGGCGGCTCCGGCCGGGGCACGAGCGGGTCGAAGGCGCAGGCGACCAGCGCGAAGAGCACGAAGGGGAGCGCCACCACCACCGACGCGAAGGGCGGGGTGTCGATCCGGCTGCCCGACGGCTCGGTGGTGAAGGCACCGAACGCGAAGGCCGCCGCGGCGGTCCAGGCGGCGCTCACGCAGATCGGAGTCCCGTATGCGTGGGGCGGGACCGCCCCGGGCGTCGGATTGGACTGCAGCGGCCTCACCCAGTGGGCCTACCGGCAGGCGGGCCTCGAACTGCCGCGGATCGCGGTGGACCAGGTGGTGGGCTCCCAGGTCAGCGCATCGAATCTGCAGCCGGGAGATCTGGCGGTGTGGGACGGCCACGTCGCCATGGTGGTGGGCAACGGCATGATGGTGGAGGCGGGAGACCCGGTGCAGCTCTCCTCGATCCGCACCGACAACATCGGCCAGGGATTCCATGGCTTCTGGCGGCCCACCGGCTGACGGTGCGGTGCACTAGTGTGGGCGCCATGGCGTCTGACATCGTCCCGATCGAACTCGGCCTCACCGACGGCCCGGTGTACACCCTGTGGGCTCCCCGCTGGCGGGACGGCGAGGACGAATGGGAGGCCTTCCTCGGTCTCGACGAGGATCTGTACGGCTTCTCCTCCGTGGCCGAGCTGGTGGCCTTCGCCCGCAGCGGCGCGGCCAACGACCTCGATGATCACCCGGCGTGGGAGGCCCTCACCACGCTTCCCGCGGAGGCCTTCCTCCCCCGCGAGGACCGCAGCTTCGACCTGATCTCGGTGCCCGAGCTGGCCGCCGAGGAGCCGACTCCCGAGGTGATCGCGGAGCTCGAGGACACCCTGGAGATCGTGGGCCTCATCGGCGAGGTGTGCGAGCTGATCGATGTCACCAAGTTCTTCAACGGCAACCCCGTGCTGGGCACCGTCCGGATCGGCACCCGCAACTTCGAGGGCCGCGAGGGCGCTGAGATGTGGCACAAGGTGGGCCAGATCATCAGCCGCAAGTGGGACGACGTGGTCGATGCCATCGAGACCGTGGTGAGCGCCCCGAAGGTCGCCGCCTCGGCGACCGATACCGCGGAGCAGGAGCTGGCCGTGGCCGCCGAGAAGGCCGCCGCCCTCGCCGCCGACAACGCCGAGCTCGAGGACGACGACCTCGACACCCTCGACGACGAGCTGGACACCGATCTCGACGACGAGGCGGAGGCCGACGAGGCCGAAGCCGACGGCGAGGACGAGGACGACGAGGAGTTCGAGGAGGACGACTCGTTCTGGGGCCAGGTGGGGATCGACCCGATCAAGATCATCACCTCGGACGGCGAGTACTACACGCTGCGCTGCTACCTCGACGACAGCCCGATCTTCTTGGGCCGCAAGGGCAAGATCTACGTCTTCGACTCTCCCGGTGCGCTCGCCCGCTACCTCGCGGACGATGCGGACAGCGACCTGTCGGCCGTGTCGACCTTCGACGAGGTGCAGGTGGCCGCCACCGACGGTTCGCTGGAGGTGGACGTGCTCGACGAGAACGTCTACGTGCTGCCCGGCATCGGCGAGGACATCGCCGACGGTCCGCGGCGCATCGACCGCGACCAGCTGGACCTCGCGGTCGAGCTGCTGCTCGATTCCGCCGACTTCGCGGACGACGATTCGGTGCGGGACGCGCTGCGCCCCACCACCCCGCTCGGATTCTTCGTCTCCTACGCGCTGGATCCGCAGCCGCGGCGCCTGGCCCCGTCGGGCCCGTTCGACAACGAGGCGGAGGCGTGGCGGGCCCTCGAGCACGATCTCGAGGACCGCCTCACCAAGAAGTAGCGGCTAGCCGATCAGCACGGCGTAGCCGGGCTTGATCACATCGTCGATGATGGCCAACCGCTCGTCGAAGGGCAGGAAGGCCGACTTCATCGCGTTGATGGTGAACCGCTGCAGGTCCGACCAGCCGTAGCCGAAGGTCTGCACCAGCTTGAGCATCTCGCGGCTCATCGAGGTGTCGCTCATCAGCCGGTTGTCGGTGTTCACGGTCACCCGGAATCGCAACTGCGCCAGCAGGTTGAACGGATGCTGTTCGAGCGAGGCGACGGCCGCCGTCTGCACGTTGGAGCTGGGGCACAGCTCCAGCGGGATGCGGGCGTCGCGCACCCGCGCGGCCACCAGGCCCAGTTCGGCGCCGGAGAAGTCCTTGGAATCGGGGCCGACGCCCGCGGGGAGCGTGATGTCGTCCACGATCCGCACGCCGTGTCCCAGCCGGTCGCAGCCGCAGAAGGCCAACGCCTCGTGGATCGACGGCAGACCGAAGGCCTCACCGGCGTGAATGGTGAACGGCGCCGAGTGATCCCGCATGTACTCGAAGGCGTCGAGGTGCCGGCTGGGCGGGAAGCCCGCCTCGGCACCGGCGATGTCGAAGCCCACGGCGCCGCGGTCGCGCCAGCGCACGGTGAGCTCGGCGATCTCCCGGGAGCGGGCGGCGTGCCGCATCGCGGTCACCAGGCAGCGCACCACGATGGGCCGGCCGGCCTCGCGGGCGGCGGCCTCGCCCTGCGCGAAGCCGGACAGCACCGCCTCCATCACCTCGTCGAGGGAGAGGCCGCGCTCGGTGTGCTGTTCGGGCGCGAACCGCACCTCGGCGTAGACCACACCGTCCTCGGCGAGGTCCTCCGCGCATTCGCGGGCCACGCGGGCGAGCGCCTCCGGCGTCTGCATCACGCCGACGGTGTGCTCGAAGGTCTCGAGGTACTTCACCAGCGAGCCGGAGTCGGCCGCCTCACGGAACCAGGTGGCCAGCTCGGGTTCGGTGCTCGCCGGGAGGTTCTGGTAGCCCGTCTCCTCGGCCAGCTCCAGGACGGTGCGCGGCCGCAGCCCGCCGTCCAGGTGGTCGTGCAGCAGCACCTTGGGCGCGCGGCGCAGGGAGGACAGATCGATGGGGGTGGGTCCGACCGGATTAGCCATGCCGCAACGCTACCCGGCTAGCGCTCCGCGAGGTAGGTGAGGATGGCCCGGACCCGCCGGTTCCCCTCCTCCGGGGGCAGGTCGAGCTTGGCGAAGATGTTCGCCACGTGTTTGGCCACCGCAGCATCGGACACCACGAGGGCGGCGCCGATCTCGGCGTTGCTGCGCCCCTCGGCCATCAGGCCGAGCACCTCGCCCTCGCGCGGAGTGAGGCGGTCGAGCACGGTGGTGGTGAACATCTTCTGCACCACCTCGGGATCGACCACCACGCCACCCGCGGCCACGGTGTCCAGCGCGCGCACGAAGTCGCCGACCCGGCCCACTCGCTCCTTGAGCAGGTACCCCACGGCGCCACCGGTGTCCAGCAGGCGGCGGGCGTACGCGGCGGCCACGTACTGCGAGAGCACCAGCACCGGAAGCTCGGTGCGGGCGGAGCGCAGCTCCAGTGCGGCGCGCAGGCCGTCGTCGCCGTGGCCGGGCGGCATCCGCACGTCCGTCACCACCAGGTCGACGGTGCCGGTGTCCACCGCCCGGAGCGCATCGGCGTCGCCGAGCAGGCCGATCACCTCGTGACCGGCCCGCTCGATGATGCGTTGCAGCCCCTCGGCCAGCAGCACGGAATCCTCGGCCACCACGATGCGCATGCCCTGCAGGCTAGCGGCAGCGGATCAGGGCAGGGACCAGTGCAGCGTGGTGGGGCCGCCCACGGGGCTCAGGACGGTGAGGGTGGCGCCCATCGACTCGGCGCGCTCCACCAGCCCTGCGAGCCCGGTGCCCGCGGCCACATCCGCGCCGCCGGAGCCGTCGTCGGTCACCGTCATCGCGGGCGGTTCACCGGTGAAGACGATACGCACCGCGGTCGCGCCGCCGTGCTTGATCGCGTTCGTGACGGCCTCACTGGCCGTGTAGTACATGGCGCGCTCGACCTCGGTGGGCAGGCGCCGGCCCTGCGGCCAGCCCTCACCGGCGATGACCTCCACGCGCAGCGGGCCACCCAGCTCGGCGCAGGCGGCCTCGACCCCGGCATCGTCGAGCACCTGCGGGTGCACGCCGCGGACGGTGTCGCGCAGGCCGGCCATCGCGCGTTCCAGGCGGGCCTGGGCCTGGGCCACCTCGCCGCGCACGGCCTCGTCCTCCACGGACTGCTGCAGCATCCCCAGCTGCATCGACAGGCTCACGAGGTCCTGCTGGGGGCCGTCGTGCAGGTCGCGCTCGATGCGGCGCCGCTCCCCCTCGAAGGAGTTCACCAGTACGCCCCGCGAGGCCTGCAGCCGCGCGACGAGCCGCCGCAGCTCCTCCTCGCGCGGGCTCAACAGCGCCTGCGCGAGGGCCACGTTCACGGCCGATACCGCGTAGGCGACGTACACGCCGACGGCGCCGAGCGCGATCCCCACCGCGCACAGGGCGAGGGCGCTGAGCTGGTTGTCGATGGTCCAACCGAAGACGTTGTACTGCTCGGTCTCCGCGAGCCAGGGCGCCAGGATCAATCCGCCGACGAGGGCGCCGTAGACCATCACGCCGAGCGAGATCAGCGGTCCGAAGGCGGCCAGGATGAGCCCGTAGACCACCTCGCGCCAGGTCGCGGCCTCGCCGAGCCGGTGTCCGGCGCGCGCGGTGACCGAACCGTCGAGCGGCGGGTGCGGGTCGGCGATCGGCGCCGCCTGCATCAGCGTCACGCGCCATCGCTCCAGCTTCGCGGTGTAGTACGACCACACCGGTGCGAGCGGCAGCAGCACGATCACCACGTACAGGAGGAAGAGCACCCAGCCGATGGCCAGCGAGCAGATCAGGTACGCCAGCCCGCGCCACGAGGCCGACGAGCCCAGCAGTTCACTCGGGGTCCGCAGCGGCGCGAACAGCGCGGAACGCCGGGGTGTTTCGGGCGGGTACGGGCCGGTGGGGGTCATGGCGGTTTCGATCATGCCCGAGACGTTAGGGCGGCGTCGAGCCCCGCACACGGGAGCGCGGGCCCCGATCCGGGGTGGTGTCAGCACTACCCTCGGGCGGCTAGCGTGACGGACATGCGCATCGCGATCCTCGACGATTTCCAGGGCGTGGCCCTGCGGTACGGCGATTTCTCCGGGCTCGACGTCACCGTCTTCACCGAACCGCTCACCGATGTGCCGGCACAGCTCGCCGGGTTCGGCGCGGTGGTGGCGATGCGCGAGCGCACCCGGTTCCCGGCGGAGGTGCTGCGCGCGCTGCCCGATCTGAGGCTCCTGGTCTCCACCGGGCGGCGCAACGCCGCGATCGATCTCGCAGCGGCCTCCGAGGCGGGGATCACCGTGTGCCACACCGGGTACCGTCCCGCCGCCGCGGCCGAGCACACCTGGGCGCTGATCCTCGCCGCGCTGCGGCACGTACCGGAGGAGGACGGCAACATCCGGGCCGGACGGTGGCAGAGCACCGTCGGCACCGAGCTCGACGGTGCGGTGCTCGGCCTGGTCGGGCTGGGCAACCTCGGGCGGCGTGTGGCCCGGGTGGGCGCGGCCTTCGGCATGGAGGTGCTGGCCTGGTCGTCGAACTTGGACCCGGCGCGCGCCGCGGAGGCCGGTGCGACCGCGGTGAGCAAGCAGGAGCTGTTCGCGCGCGCCGACGTGCTCTCGATCCACTACGTGCTCTCCGAGCGATCGCGCGGCATCGTCGGTGCCGAGGACATCGCGCGGATGCGGCCGGGAGCGCTGCTGGTCAACACCTCCCGGGCGGGCGTGCTCGACACGGCCGCCGCGGCGGCAGCGGCCCGCCGCGGCGACATCCGGCTCGCACTGGACGTCTTCGACGCCGAGCCCCTGCCCGCCGGCGATCCGCTGCGCGAGCTGCCGAATTCGGTGCTCACCGGGCACATCGGCTACGTCACCGAGCAGCAGTACCGGGTCTTCTACGGCGATGCCGCGGAGGACGTGCGCGCCTTCCTGGCGGGCACGCCCGTCCGCGTCATGAATCCCTAGACGGTCACCCGGTCGAGCACGAGCGAACCCCGCGGGCTCGCGGTCCCGCCGATGACGGCGGCCCCGTCGAGCGCGGCGACCGCACCGTCGAACTTCTCCGGGGTGTCGGTGTGCAGGGTGAACAGGGGCTCGCCCTCGGTGACGGTGTCGCCGACGCTCGCATGCCAGGTGACGCCGGCCCCGGCCTGCACGGGCTCGCCCTGCCGCTCCCGGCCGGCGCCGAGCCGCCAGGCCGCGATGCCGACGCCCATCGCGTCGAGCTCGGTGAGCACGCCGGAGGCCGGCGCGGCCACGGTGCGGGTGTGCTTCGCGACGGGCAGCGGCGCATCGGGATCACCGCCCTGCGCAGCGATCATCGCCCGCCAGCTGTCCATGGCCTTCCCGTTGGCGAGGTGCTCGGCGGGGTCGGCGTCGACGCCCGCGAGGGCGAGCATCTCCTTCGCGAGCGCCAGCGTCAGCTCCACCACGTCCGACGGTCCGCCCCCGGCCAGCACCTCGAGCGACTCGGCCACCTCGAGGCCGTTGCCGGCGCTGCGGCCGAGCGGGGTGGACATGTCGGTGAGCAGCGCGACGGTGTCCACGCCGGAGTCGTGGCCGAGCGCGACCATGGTCTCGGCGAGCTCGCGCGCCTGCTCGCGGGTCTTCATGAAGGCACCCTTGCCCACCTTCACATCGAGCACCAGCGACGCGGTGCCCTCGGCGATCTTCTTGCTCATGATCGAGCTGGCGATCAGCGGGATGGCTTCCACGGTGGAGGTCACATCGCGCAGTGCGTAGAGCTTCTTATCGGCGGGCGCGAGTCCGGAGCCGGCCGCGCAGATCACGCCGCCCACCTTCTCCAACTGGTCGAACATCTGCTCGTTGGTGAGGTCGGCGCGCCAGCCGGGGATGGCCTCCAGCTTGTCGAGGGTGCCGCCGGTGTGGCCGAGCCCGCGGCCGGAGAGCTGGGGAACGGCGACGCCGTAGGAGGCGACGAGCGGGGTGAGCGGGAGGGTGATCTTGTCGCCCACGCCGCCGGTGGAGTGCTTGTCGGTGGTGGCCAGCGGCGCGCCGTCGCGGCGCAGGCCGGAGAAGTCCATGCGCTCACCGCTGGCGATCATGGCCGCGGTCCAGCGCGCGATCTCGCGGCGGTCCATGCCGTTGAGGAAGATCGCCATCGCGAGCGCCGACATCTGGTAGTCCGCCACCTCGCCGGTGGTGAACCGATCGATGATCCAGTCGATCTGGCCGTCCGTGAGGGCCTTCCCGTCGCGCTTCGCGGCGATCACGGATACCGCGTCGAACACCTCGGTCGAATCGGAACTCATCGGTTGACCTCTTCCAGATCGTCGGGCCCGAAGGCATCGGGCAGCAGGCGGCTCAGCGGCACGGGGCCGGAGCGGTGATCGACGAGAAGCTCTCCCCCGCCGTGTTCGTAGAGCAGTTGCCGGCACCGGCCGCACGGCATGAGGATGTCGCCGTTGGCGTTGGTACAGCTGAAGGCGAGCAGTCGGCCGCCGCCGGAATTGTGAAGCGCACTCACGAGTCCGCACTCCGCGCAGAGTCCGAGCCCGTATGAGACATTCTCCACATTGCAACCCGACACCAGCCGGCCGTCGGTGGTGATAGCCGCGGCCCCCACGGGATAGTGGGAATAGGGTGCGTAGGCCCGTCCCATGGCTTCGACGGCGGTGCGCCGCAACGTCTCCCAGTCGATCTCCGGCACCGTGGACCACACCCTTCCGAAACACTGTTGACGATGAATCAATTTATGTCAGGCAAACCTAACTAATTCTATTCGGCCCCAACGGATCGGGACCGTGGTTTCGATTCCACATTCCCGTGGGTTTAAGGTCAAGGCGTGGGTTCAGGTACACGTCGGGATTGAGGCGCCGTCCGGGCTGACGAGCTGCCCGAGGTGCCGATTCCCGCCGCGTCCATCAACGATGATGTCGAAGGCAGGGCTCGATGAGCAGTACTACTGAGGTGGTGGCGGCGAAGGAGCCGCGCCGCGTCTCCCTCTACAAGGGCGACCCGGGAATGTTGAACTGGGTGCTGCACCGCATCAGCGGCGTCACCATCTTCTTCTTCCTGTTCGTCCACGTCCTCGACACGGCGGTCATCCGCATCGATCCCGAGGCCTACGACGCCGTCATCAAGACGTACAAGACGCCGCTCATCGGTCTGCTCGAGATCGGCCTCGTCATGGCCATCCTGTTCCACGCCCTCAACGGCGTCCGCGTGATCCTGGTGGACTTCTGGAGCAAGGGCGTGCAGTACCAGAAGGCCATGTCGATCGCGGTGTGGGTGGTCTTCCTGATCACCGGCGCCGGCATGGCGGCCCGTCTCCTCTACATCATGTTCACGAACTAGGGGGCCGATACATGACCACCGCGAACGAGCCCAAGCTCGCGAAGACGCTGCTCAAGCAGTACGACCGCCCGGCTTCGCTCGACAACCCCCGCTCCCCGCACCGTCCCACCGGCGGCAACTTCGAGAAGTACGCGTGGCTGTTCATGCGCTTCTCGGGCATCGCGCTGCTGGTGCTGGTGTTCGGCCACGTCTTCATCATGCTGGCGCTCGACAGCGAGGGCGTGCACCGCATCAACGCCGCCTTCGTCGCCCAGCGCTGGGCCAGCCCGTTCTGGCAGATCTGGGACATCACCATGCTGTGGCTCGCGCAGCTGCACGGCGGCAACGGCCTGCGCGTGATCATCGATGACTACGCCCGCAAGGACCGCACTCGGTTCTGGCTCAAGGCACTGCTCGTCCTGTCGATGATCCTCGTGGTCGGCCTCGGCTCGTACGCGCTGCTCACGTTCGAACCGGCCTCCGTGCCCACCGCGCAGTAGCGCCAGGAAGGACTCACCCGCATCATGCAGGAACATCGTTACGACGTGGTGATCATCGGCGCCGGCGGCGCCGGTATGCGCGCGGCCATCGAGGCCGGCCCTCGCGCCCGCACCGCGGTGCTCACCAAGCTCTACCCCACTCGCTCCCACACCGGTGCCGCCCAGGGCGGCATGTGCGCCTCCCTGGCGAACGTCGAGGAAGACAACTGGGAGTGGCACACCTTCGACACGGTCAAGGGCGGCGACTACATCGTCGACCAGGACGCCGCGGAGATCATGGCCAAGGAGGCCATCGACGCGGTGCTCGATCTGGAGAAGATGGGCCTGCCCTTCAACCGCACCCCCGAGGGCAAGATCGACCAGCGCCGCTTCGGCGGTCACACCCGCGATCACGGCAAGGCGCCCGTGCGCCGCGCCTGTTACGCCGCGGACCGCACCGGCCACATGATCCTGCAGACGCTGTACCAGAACTGCGTCAAGCACGACGTGGAGTTCTTCAACGAGTTCTACGTGCTCGACATCGCGCTCACCGAGACCGAGGACGGTCCCGTCGCCACCGGCGCCGTGGCCTACGAGCTGGCCACCGGCGAGCTGCACGTCTTCCACGCCAAGGCGATCATCTTCGCCACCGGCGGCTCGGGCCGCATGTACAAGACCACCTCCAACGCCCACACCCTCACCGGTGACGGCATGGGCATCGTCTTCCGCAAGGGCCTGCCCCTGGAGGACATGGAGTTCCACCAGTTCCATCCGACGGGCCTCGCGGGCCTGGGCATCCTCATCACCGAGGGCGTCCGCGGCGAGGGCGGCATCCTCCGCAACGTCGACGGTGAGCGGTTCATGGAGCGCTACGCTCCCACCATCAAGGACCTCGCGCCCCGCG